>NZ_VYKJ01000016.1 GCF_008710095.1 Affinibrenneria salicis | reverse complement strand
TTCATGCCGTCAATGGCAGCGGGTCGAGGTGGTGATGTTGAATCCAGAGAAGCCAGAAACTGGTCTGAAAACGGCAGCATAAAAACGAATAAGGGTGTCAACTTCGTTGACAGCTACCGATCTGGGGTGATCCAATGCGTAAAGCCATCAGAGTTAGCCCAATGCTTGGAAACACACCTTGGCCACCAATGGTGAAGTGCAGATTTCACCTTCTTCATTTATAAAGTCCTTTTGTAAGTCGTCTTTTTCGGCTTCTTGTAGAAAAAACACTGGGTCTAGGGTTACGGACGACAACCTCCTAGGCGCACCACTATATTATATTGCTGTAATATACTTTGGCCGCTTCGGCCGCTATCTGTCGTTCCCCTCCAGCAGCTATGGGTCGACAGTGGTCGATCACTAGATTAGCCCCATAGATCACCAGACACTTCGCCTCTCTTAAAATAAGAGGTAATGAAATGAGCGCCTCCCTCCCCGCAGGTAATACTGGAGGGCAATGACTAACCTATCCAAGCCAACCTATAGGATGAGGCCAGCGTTCCAATAGGGAAAATACTGCTCCACGAGAAAATATCGTCTCCGGAAATAAAAAGGCGATCCATTTTCAACAATGGACCGCCCTCACTGGATAAATTCTGCTACAGCATTACTGCGCGTGCCGATTCATTAACTTTTCGCCCCCACCACTCCATAACCTCAACACGCTGCGAGAGATATGTGGAGCGGTTATAAGCGGCCCGCGTCTGATTGGTATCGACATGCGCCAACACGGCTTCAATCACATCCGGTGAAAATCCGGCTTCATTCATGGCCGTACTGCCCAAGGCCCGAAAACCGTGCGATACCAGTTCCCCCCCCAGTCCCATGCGATGTAAAGCCTTATTGACCGTTTCACTGTTCATCGGCTTGCTACGCTTCCCCCTGCCGGGAAAAAGGAATGCCGAGTGCCCGCTAAACGGTTTAAGCCGCTCTAGTAGCACCATCGCTTGCGGTGGCAGCGGTACTTGATGTTCACGGCGCTTCTTCATACGCTCTGGCGGAATGGTCCAGAGTTTTTTTTCCATGTCGATTTCACGCCACATAGCCCCGGCCGCCTCGCCGGGACGAACCAATGTCAAAAGTTGCCATTTCAGCAGATAGCGCGTCATCAGGCCTAGATTGGTCGTTTCAAAGCGCTGCATTAGTTCCGGCAAACGTTCAGGACGAATGGTTGCCATATGCCGTTTCTTCGGCTTCTCAAACACCTTACCAATCGTGGATGCCGGGTTGGCATCAAGAAGCCCGGAATTGACCGCGAATACCATGATTTCATTGATACGCTGCGTCAGACGGCGCAGGGTTTCCAGCGCACCACGTACCCGTACCGGTTCAAGCGCAGCGATCAGGGTGTGCGCTTTCAAGTCAGCCACGGCTATCTGTCCAATTACCGGAAAAACGTCCCGCTCCAGTGAACGCCAGATATCGCCGGCATGAATCTCGGAAATACCGCTGGTTTTTTTAATTGCAAACCACCTCGTTGCCACATTAACGAACAGGCTGTCTTTGGCTCTTTTTTCCTGCTCAGCCTCGTCCTGTTCCTGTTTTTTGGGGTCGATACCTTTGATCAAAAGCGAGATATATTCATCACGAAGGGTACGCGCGGCCGCCAGCGTCATGGAGGGATAATGGCCCAGCGTGATATTGGTACGCGTTGAGGAATTTGGTCGCTGGTAACGAAAACGCCAGATTTTCTTACCGGTAGTCCTGATGGAAAGTGTCAGGCCATGACCATCAGGCAGTTCATAATCTTTAGCGGCGGGTTTTGCTTTTTGTACTGTGACAGCAGAAAGCAGGCGGTGTGTTGCGGTCATCATTCACTCCTTAGTTGTCGTTAAAAACCAAACGACGGGAATGGTGTAATGTCCTGTATCCGCAACCCTTTCTCAGCCACAAAACAAAAATGGCCTACGAAATTTCTCTTTCCTACGCGTAGGCCATTTTGTGGGCCATTTCGCGCCGGATACCCCGATATGCAGAGGGTATCATAGAGACGAAAAAAAACCGTATGCCTTTGACAGCGATACGGTTTTCATTCATCCAGAGATGTATAGGAACATCCCGGAATAGATAAGTGGCGGAACGGACGGGACTCGAACCCGCGACCCCCTGCGTGACAGGCAGGTATTCTAACCAACTGAACTACCGCTCCACTCTGCGCTCATTGAGCGGGATGAATACTAAAGCCCGTTGGCGAACGCGTCAATGATTTTTATAATTAACTCTTTCTGTTTGCTTATAATTTCAACTCGAGCACTATTTTGTGCTGAAACGTTGCGCCTCAGGCGCGCCACAGGCAACTGCCGCCTTTCTTCACAATCAAATCCAGCCTGCCCTCATGTGCAGCCTGCTCTTCCTCGCTGGCATAGATCACTTTTAACGACGAAGCCGGACGGACAATACGCTGAATATCCTGCTGACCGGTTTCCTGCGGCCGAATATCGCCTTCCATGGAAAACGCCAGCGAAGTCTGACCGCCGGTCATCGCCAGATACACTTCCGCCAAAATCTCGGCATCGAGTAATGCGCCGTGCAGCGTACGCTTACTATTGTCTATCTGATAGCGATCGCACAATGCATCCAGACTGTTACGCTTGCCCGGAAACAGCTTACGCGCCATCAGCAAGCTATCGGTAATCTTACAAAACGTCTCCGTCTTCGGCAGATCGCGCTGCATCAGACGGAATTCATAGTCCATAAAGCCGATATCAAACGACGCGTTATGAATGACCAGCTCGGCACCGCGAATAAAATCAAGAAAATCGTCGGCGATTTGGGTAAAGGTTGGTTTATCCGCCAGAAACTCATCGCTGATGCCATGTACGTTATAGGCTTCCGGGTCAACCAGCCGGTCGGGTTTAACATAAACATGGAAGTGCCGGCCGGTCAGACGACGGTTGATAACCTCAACCGCGCCGATTTCGATTATTTTATGTCCTTCATAATGAACACCTATCATGTTCATACCCGTGGTTTCGGTATCGAGGACAATCTGCCGCGTAATTTCAGTGCTCATCATATTCGTTTATGTCAGACTTACGGATTTACCATAAGGGAGAGTCTACCAGAGATGCGTAAACAGGTAGAAATTTTCACCGACGGATCATGCCTGGGCAACCCGGGCCCCGGCGGCTATGGCGCTCTGCTGCGCTATAAACAACATGAAAAGGCGCTCAGCGCCGGCTACCGGCTCACCACCAATAACCGCATGGAGCTGATGGCCGCCATTGCAGCGCTGCGCTCGCTCACCGCGCCGTGCGACGTGACGCTAAGCACAGACAGCCAGTACGTACGTCAGGGCATCACCAGTTGGATCCATAACTGGAAAAAGCGCGGCTGGAAAACCGCAGATAAAAAGCCGGTGCGCAATATCGACCTGTGGAAACAGCTGGACGAAGAGATCCAGCGGCATAGCGTCAACTGGCTATGGGTGAAGGGTCACGCCGGGCATCCCGAGAACGAACGCTGCGACGAACTCGCTCGCCAGGCCGCCGGCTCGCCGCAGTTAGAGGATACCGGTTACCAGCCCGATTAGCCCGGCGGCTGACGATAACTTTTCGTCGCCCCCAGCGCCCGGCTCAGCGCCGGTTTCACCAGGCGCCGTTTTAGCGGGTTAAGCGTCAAAGGAATAGTGCGTTTACGGGCGATAATCAGCCCCAGACAACCGAACAGCGGTAAATGGGTATTCCATCCGCTCTTCTTCCTGCTCCAGGGAAACACCTGAAAACGATGGCAGTACAGCACCTCATAGTTTAACAGGCTTAGCCAGTCGATTATCCGGGTCTGGCTGAACATTCTGCTACAGTAAGGCTGTCGCCGGCGCAGGCCGGGCAGCAGTCTGGCGGCGCCCAACAGGCTAACAGGATTAAATCCGCTCAGGATCAGCCAGCCGTCATCAATCAGCACGCGATCGACTTCGCGCAAAATGCGGTGCGGGTCAGCGGAATATGCCAGCGTTTGCGCCAACAAACAGGCATCCACCGATTTTGCCGTAAAAGGCAGTTGCCGGGGATCGGCGATCACATGAAGATTTTCGCCCTGCGAGCTAACATTGACCTGATGGGAAATAGCACACTGATTGGTGGCAATTTCCGTGCTCAGGCCACCCAGTTTTAACAGATGAAAACCGAACATCTTCGGCCACCATGGCTGCAAATGCTGTTCCAGCGCTTCCCGGTAGTATTCACCCCACGGAAGCTCCGCCCAGGACGACGGGGCGGCAATAGGTTGCGATATTTGCGCAGGTTTCATGTTTTATATTCTTCTGTTGGCTCATATTGAAATGAGGTATGTCATGAATCTTATCAGCATTCCAGCGTTGCAGGACAACTACATTTGGCTATTAAGCGACCAGAACAGACACTGCATTATCGTCGATCCCGGCGACGCGCAGCCGGTTCTGCGGGCGTTAAAAGAGCATTGCCTTACCCCCGATGCCGTTTTACTGACCCACCATCACCGCGATCACGTCGGCGGCGTAGCCGAAATCAAACAACAGTATAAAAATATTCCCATTTTTGGCCCGGAAGAAACAAAAGAATTGGGCTCGACCCACATCGTCGCCGATGGCGATCGCCTGACGCTGCTAAATTCAGAATTTTCTGTGATTTCCGTACCGGGTCACACTCTCGGACACGTCGCCTACTACGCAAAACCGTATCTTTTTTGCGGCGACACGCTATTCTCCGCCGGTTGTGGACGGCTATTCGAAGGTACGCCGGAACAGATGTATCACTCGCTGCAGCGGCTTGCCGCCTTGCCGGACGAGACCCTGGTGTGCTGCGCGCACGAATATACCTTGTCAAATATTACGTTCGCTCACGCCGTCTGGCCGGAAAACAGCGCGATTGAAGCATCACTGCGCGAGATCAAACGGTCAAGGGAGAAAGGACAAGCAAGTCTACCTGTGACTTTAAAATCCGAACGCGTAATTAATCTTTTTTTACGTTGCCATGACGCTGATTTACAAAGAAAACTAAACATTGAACCTGGTAAGGAACAGGACTGGCGTATATTTGCGCTTCTGCGCAGTAAGAAGGATAGCTTCTGAAGGTTTTTGTTGTACCGATAGCCTAATCAAAGTATTATTGCTCGTCTTTTAAGCAACCCATTGACACACATATGAAGGCAAAAGCGATTCTCATCGCCACTGTCTTGCTGGCAGGTTGCCAGGTGCCTCCCCAGGATACCTCGCAACCCAACCAACATGCGCAGAGTCTGTCTTCGGCAGGTCAACGTGAAGCAGGAAAGTACACGGGTGTTGGTCGAGAGACCTCGGCGCGATGGCTTGATGATGATGATAGCTTCGCGCAACGAGACCTGTGGAACTTCATTAGCGACGAGCTGAAGATGGAGGTTCCGGATAACGCCCGGATCCGCGAACAAAAACAGCGTTATTTAAAGAATAAGAGCTATCTCCACGATGTAACATTACGGGCAGAGCCGTACATGTACTGGATAGTCGAGCAGATTAAGCAACGCAACATGCCGATGGAACTGGTACTGCTACCCATAGTGGAGAGCGCTTTTGACCCTCACGCCACATCTTCCGCCAATGCCGCCGGGCTATGGCAGATTGTGCCGGGGACGGGGCGCAATTATGGTCTGAAACAGGACCAATGGTATGACGGACGTCGCGACGTCGTTGCGTCGACGAAGGCTGCGCTGGATATCATGCAACGCCTGAATCGTATGTTTGACGGCGATTGGTTATTAACTATTGCCGCCTACAATAGCGGTGAAGGTCGCGTTTTACAGGCCGTTAAGGCCAATAAAGCGAAAGGCCGGCCAACCAGCTTCTGGGCACTGGCTTTACCGCGCGAAACGTCGATTTATGTACCGAAAATGCTGGCTCTGAGCGATATTCTTAAAAACAGCAAACAGTACGGCATCACTCTGCCGACGCCCGATGAAAACCGGGCGCTGGCCAGAGTGGAAGTCGGTCAGCAGATTGCGCTGACTCAAGCGGCGGAGATGTCCGGTCTGTCATTGACCAGACTGAAAAGCTTCAACCCGGGTTATAAGCGAAACGTCACTGCGCCGAACGGCCCGCACTATATTATGGTGCCGAAAACCCATGTCGAACAGCTGAAGGACTCGCTGGCGGATGGCAATATCGTTCAGCCATCGACCAGACTGGCGCAAAACAGCGCGCCAGTTGGCGGATATAAGGTACGACGCGGCGATACGCTGTCATCAATCGCCAGACGCCTGAACGTTAGCGAGAAAGAACTTATCGCCAGCAATAACCTGCGCAGCGCTCACTCGCTCAAGGTTGGTCAGACACTGCAGGTGGCGGCGGCTACCGGCGTTCAGGATAGCATCACGTATCAGGTGCGCAAAGGCGACTCTCTGGCCAGTATCGCCAGGCGTCACGGTGTCGATATCGACGATGTAATGCGCTGGAATACGGTGATTAACAAAAATATGCATATTCAGCCGGGCGATAAGCTCACGCTGTATGTAAAAAATAAATTAACGCCGGACTCGTAACAACATTACAGACAAACCAGGTAATGACCTTAGCCCTCTGTCAGGCCTCGCGCCGACAGGGGGTTTTACTTTGCAGAAATGCTCACAGTGAATGGCGGAACATACGTAAAACGCTGACAAGGGAGAGCGCTACAGCGCGCCGGAGTGAAACTCGACCAGCAGCGGGTTGTGATCGGAAGCGCGCGTATCCAGCACCAGCGCATCGGACACGCCCAGCCCGCGATAAAACACAAAATCCAGCGGGCGGCCAAAAGCTCTTTTTCTGCGGTCGTCAGAGAATTTGACTTCCTGCAACTGCATCCTGTCGACAAAACGATACAGCGCATTAATTCTCGGCTGACTCCACGCATTGAAGTCACCGGCCAGCATCACCGGCCCCCGGTGATAATCGATTTGCTCACCGATCGCATCAAGCTGTTTGCTGTAGACATCCACGCCAAAACTAAAATTCACTGCGTGAATATTCACCACCATCAGTAGCTGATGATCGTGTAGCGGATAGACCGTCACCAGAGCAGATTTGGATAAACGCAGCAGCGGTTCACGCTCCCGCAACGGACAACAATAAACGGGCTGAGCCGCGGACAGCGTCATCACGCCGGACGGGTGATGCGGCAGAACAAACGCGGGTACTTGATCGGCAGCAAGATAGTTGGCCGTGGCGAACCGAATGAGTTCGGGCGTACTTTGCGCCTCCTGCAGCAGGACTAATTGCGCATCTCTGCTCGTCTCACGCAATACCGATAGCCAGTTCATGCGCTGCTGTTTAAAGATATTCCAGACCATGATTCGCAGAGGGCCTGCGCCGGGTAACAGAGGATTCGCAATTACCCGTTCCGTCTGATTCCCCATGGTTGTCGGCTGAAAGATACGTTCGGCTGGCTGACCAGCGACATATCTCATCGCATATGTTTTTTTCCGCACGTTCTCGCCTGTTTGTCGCTACTTAATTCTTTTCCCGGAATCAATGATCCGTATACCGCCATGTTTAACACAGAGGAGCACGGCGACATACATGTCCCTGGAGACAATGTGCTATGGACACCGGTTCCCTGGTAAAACCATGCTTCCTGCACGCGATTCCGTTTCAGCATGGCAATAAAGAAGATAGCGCCAGGTGATCTGGCCTGGGTCAGATACGATTTTTTCACAGGAACATTATGGCTGACTTTCTATGCACCGAAACCGGACTGCAGAGAAAATACATTAACACAGGAGGGAATAAATAAGTAAGCAAAAAGCCCTGAGCAACAGCTCAGGGCTTTTTATTTAGTGGCGGAACGGACGGAAATCGACCTTATCATCTATATATATGATAAGTAACAAAACTCATTACCATTCATAATCGCTGTAGGCCATATTGTAGGTCATTTTGAAAATGTTCTGCAAGCAAGGATAGCTTCTCATCTGCTTATCTACCGGTCGGATACCAAACTATCGGACAGTCAAAAACCAGCACAATCCCCCAACAAATACAAAAAAACAAAATATAATCATACATAAAATACAAAATTAATATTTTTTACCTACCGTTATTATTGCACTACCCGTTACTATGAAATAGTTATCGGGATGTTAGTCAATTCCCGCCGATAGCTACCAACGTTGCACAGCAATTTAGTGCAGTTGCACTACAATAAACATTATAAAATTTGTGGCAATCCGCACATAATCCGAATTCATACACACCAAACTTACATAATTAATTGTTTTTTTAACACATTACATCTACCCATCAGAAACAGAATAATTGGCGTAGTTTTTGCTTATACCATGCTATATGAAAGCGTACGCTGATAGCGGTGTACACACCATTTCTCAAAAAGTGTTGTGGAGGACAGAATATGTCCATCGTGTATTCAACTGAGAACATGGCTGACAAGCAGCGTTTTGAATACTGGACAGAGGTCGTTTGTCGTCATTGCCTCAAGGCAACGAATCGGCCGGTATCCAAGAGCGGCTTTCTGGCATACATGCAATTCCGGGCAATCAAGTCCCTTTCGCTTGCTACGCTCAATGCACCGGCACATCACTGGAAACGGGGGGCACAAGAGCTACGTAGCGGCCCCAATGACGATCTTTGGCTTGGACTGGTGCAGCGGGGGCAGGCTTGGTTCGAACAAAGTGGCCGGCAGGCCGTACTGCCAGCGGGCAGTATGGTACTGTATGATTCAGCCAAAGAATTCACTTTCAACATCGACTCGCAAGCGCTGCATATCTTGCGTATTCCCCGCCCGTTGTTAATGCGGCGCATCCCTAACGTAGAGAAATTCACCGCCATCTCGCTGGATGCCAGCCGGCCAGGCATGACGCCGCTGCGGGAGATGCTGTTGCAAGCCAGTTCAAATTCCCTTCTGATGACCCATGACGACATGGCTATCAGGTATTTCGACATGATGTTGGACATGTTGGTCTTTAGTCTGCAAGTCGCGGATAACGATAACGCGAGCGACCGCTATTACAACCTGTATGAAAAAATCGTGCAATATATCCGCGACCATTTACAGGATGACGCTCTGTCGTTGGATATGATCGCGAAAGCGCACTACGTATCCCCCCGCACCGTGGTGCGGGCGTTCTCCGCCCGGCAAAAAACGCCCATGGCCATGGTATGGCAAGAACGGCTATTGGCCTGTCGCCATGCGCTGCAGGATAAACGCGCGCGCAGCGTATCTCAGATAGCCATGGAGTACGGTTTCAAGGATCTCTCCCACTTCAGCCGGGCGTTCCGCCAAGCATTCGGTTATGCGCCAAGTTCATTGTTGAAACAGGAAATCGTCCAGTCCTGAGTCTTATCGCCCCGCCTCTGAGCGACAGCGACCTGTACAGGCGCTGTCGTTTTTTTTATTCCGCCTACGCGAAACTCAACGAGATATACGATCTTTTTCACCGGATTTCTTCCCCCTGGGCAAACTGTCCTTTTGAGTACATCCCTTGTCCATTTGAGCCATGGCGGTAATAGCACTCTCGGGTTAAAAGTGTCAATCAGGAGCGGAATCAATTTTCTACTCCGCCATTGATGGCGTCGGTGCCTTCATCTACAGGCAGGCAAGACGAAAGAAATAACCACATCTTATGGTCTGAAATCACTAACAGGCCGCAGTCATTATTTCGTTTTAAACGTGGGGGTTAATCATGAAATCAGTCAAAGGTAATCGTTTGCAATATCCTAACCGCGATCCTGAGACGATGAAAAGAGGAGGTCTCAGCGCGATGATGCGATCTACTCGCTGGCGCCGACGGTATGTTATTCCTTTGGCTGCAATCTTATTTTTTCAATCCGCCCAGGCGGTGGATTTGGATTCGCTGGATTTAGTTCCTGCACCAGTGGGCACCGACGCTTTTCTTTCCTATTTCACCTATGCCCATCGCGACACTTATAAACCCGTCGGCGGCAATTATATTAAAGATGATACTCGGCTGAATTCAATGATTGGTATTTTCCGTTATGTCCATTATATGGACGTCGGCGGATTTACCCTGGCGCCCCAAGTATTATTACCCTATGGACGACTCTATGATGGCAAGCTGGCCGGCACGGAACTGAGTTCAACATCAGGGCTGGGCGATCCGATCCTCACCGCGCCCCTTTGGCTGATCAATAATTCAACTTCCGGAACCACTTTCGCCATTGTGCCTTATCTCTATCTCCCTATGGGCAATTACGATGCCGGGGAGACGCTGAACATAGGCGAAAACCGCTGGAAGTTTGATTTTCAGGTGGGCGGAACCCAGCGGCTTGGCGATAACTTTATCGCACAGGCATCATTCGATACCACCTGGTATGGCGACAATGACGACGCCGTCAGCCGGGGTGACGGCACGCTTTCACAGGACAACAGCTATCAGGCGCAATTATGGCTGTCCTATATTCCTCCTCAGGACAAAACCTGGACCTTCGCCGTCGGTTACGCCAAAAACTGGGGCGGTACCCAATATCTGGACGGTTCAGCGAACGGCGCCGCCACACGCTCACAGCAGGTGCGTTTGCAAACGGCGAAATTTGTGCGGCCCGATTTGCAGGTGCAGTGGCTGGTTCAGCGCGACATCAGCGTAGACGGCGGGTTCCAGACCGATTTCAGCACCACGCTGCGTATTATGAAACTGTTTTAATCTCTACCGGGTCGACGGACCCGGAACGTTCAATTCCAAGTACCGTACACAGTCGCGTTACACCAGGGTAATGCCCTCCCGAACAACGAATCGGGGTACGGTTGTCCTTTTTAGCAAAACAGATGTCCCGGTGAAACAAGCATCCCGAATCGTCTGCCTACATAGTATTAACCAGGTCGGGGAGCGGCCGCGTGCGCCGGCGGCGACCGGTCATACCTGTCCGCTCTCTTCGGTAAGCTGACTATTGAACATCAATCAGGAGCCCTTATGGAATCCGCAATCGACAAACATTTGAAATGCCCCCGGACACTGTCCCGCCGTGTTCATGATGACTATCAGCCGCCGTTTCCCATGTTCGCGGGCCGTGCCGATGAAAGCCTCACACAGGTGGTCATGGCCTATCTCGGCGTGCAGTTCCTTGAAGAGCAGCGTGATGCGGCCCTGAAGGCCATGCGCCACATCGTCTCAAGTTTTAGCGTCGACGACGGCCCGGGGAATCACGATATGACCTACCATGTCGACGCTCAGGGCTATGGCAATTTCATCGTCGTCGGCTACTGGCGCGATCCGGCGGCATACTGCCGCTGGCTGCGTTCGCCGTCGATCGCCGACTGGTGGGCCGATGACGCACGGCTGAACGAAGGGCTGGGCTATTTCCGCGAGATCATCGCCCCGCGCGCCGACCAGTTCGAAACCCTGTATGCATTCAAAGAAGATCTGCCAGGCGTCGGCGCCATCATGGATAACATCAGCGACGAAGTGCAGGAGCACGGCTATTGGGGCTCGGTGCGCGATCGTATCCCGCTCTCGCAAACCGACTGGCTGCAACCTTCGAGCGAGTTGCGCCTCCTGTCCGGCGATCCCGCCAAAGGCGGCCGCGTTGTGGTGCAGGGCCATGACAATATCGCGCTGATCCGTTCCGGACAGGACTGGGTCGACGCCGGAGAAGAAGAACGCGAGCTGTACTTTAAGCAGATGCTGCCCCCCCTGCAGGACGGCATGGATTTTCTTCGCGACGAGGGTCAGGCGCTGGGCTGCTACAGCAACCGTTTCGTGCGCAACATCGATCTGGACGGCAATCTGCTGGATATCGCCTACGATATCGGCTACTGGCGCTCGCTCGACAAGCTGGAGCGATGGGCGGAATCCCACCCTACCCACCTGCGCATATTCACCACATTTTTCCGCGTCGTCACCGGACTGCAAAAACTACGGCTCTATCACGAAGTTTCCGTCTCCGATGCGCGCCACCAAATGTTCGAATACATCAACTGTCATGCACAAACCGGGATGATGCGCGATGCGCAATCTGAGAACTGATCACCCCTTTTTCAATCTACCCCTAGGGCGGATTCGTCGAACTATTGATGAAGCGCCGCATTCATGAAGGAAATAACATGGCTATTGAACGCCCCACGCCCGAACAACTGCAAGAGATCGCCGACCGCCTGCACATCCAACTGACGCCGGAACTGGCGAGTGAATACCTGGCGCTGATGCAAGCCAATTTCGACGCCTATGACCTGGTTGACGAATTGCCTGATGATATCCCCGAGACGCGTTACCCGCGCGAGGCCGGTTATCGCCCCGAGGGTGCAGAAAACCCGCTGAATGCCTGGTACTACAAAACCGAAGTGAAAGGCGCCGGCGCCGGCAAGCTGGCTGGCCGCACCGTCGCGCTCAAGGATAACGTTTCCCTGGCCGGCGTACCGATGATGAATGGCTCCACCACGCTTGAGGGGTTCGTGCCTTCTTATGACGCCACCGTCGTCACCCGTCTTCTGGATGCCGGCGCCACGATCAGCGGTAAAGCCACCTGCGAGCACTTTTGTCTTTCCGGCGGCAGCCATACTTCCCATCCGGCGCCGGTGCACAACCCCAACCGTCACGGCTACGCCGCCGGCGGCTCCTCCTCCGGCAGCGCCGCGCTGGTGGCCTCGGGTGAGGTCGACATGGCCATAGGGTGCGATCAGGGCGGTTCCATTCGCATCCCGTCGGCATTCTGCGGCACTTATGGCATGAAACCCACCCATGGTTTGGTGCCTTATACCGGTATTATGCCGATCGAGGCCACAGTGGATCATGCCGGCCCGATTACCGCCAATGTCCGCGATAACGCATTGATGCTGGAAGCGATCGCCGGCGCCGACGGGTTGGATCCGCGTCAGTATGCGCCCGCGGTGCAATCCTATACCGAGTTTCTGAACCGCGGCGTGGACGGCCTGAAGATCGGTATTGTGACCGAAGGGTTCCAGCTCGCCAATCAGGATCCGCGCGTCGCGGACAAAGTCCGAGAAGCCATTGCTCGTTTTGAACGTCTGGGTGCCACGGTCGACGAAATATCGCTCCCTGAACATACACTGGCGGGCGCGCTCTGGACGCCGATCGGCTGCGAAGGGCTGACCATGCAGATGATGCACGGGAACGGCATGGGGTTTAACTGGAAAGGTCAGTATGACGTGGCGCTGCTGGATAAACAGGCGCAATGGCGTTCCCAGGCCGAAGCGCTGTCCGCTTCGCTCAAAATCTGTATGTTCGTCGGACAGTACGGACTGGAGCGCTACAACGGCCGCTACTATGCCAAGGCACAGAACATCGCACGCAGAGCCCGTGCGGGTTATGACCGCGAGCTGGCAAACTATAATGTGTTGGTGATGCCGACCGTTCCTATCACCGCGCAACCTCTGCCTGAGAAAGACTGTTCCGTTACTCAATACATATCGCGGGCATTTGAAATGCTCGGCAATACCGCGGCACAGGACATTACCGGTCATCCGGCCTTCTCTGTTCCCTGTGGGCTGGTCGATGGTTTGCCGGTGGGGCTCATGCTGATTGGTCGTCACTATGGCGAAGGTACGCTTTACCAGGCAGCGTCGGCGTTTGAAGCGGCGGGAGACTGGCGCAAGTTCTAAAACGCGGTAGCATGGACGACGGGGTTGATTCTGCCATCCATGCCACGCCGAATTCAGCGACCCGACCGCGCGGCGCCTTTCGCACGGCCGGGTAGCAAATGCGTATGCCCGGATCCCTACTGCACCTGCCGCGGGTTACACACAAGCACTGACGCTATGGAGATATCATGCCGCATAAATTTTCTTCGCTTTTCCATGCATTGCCCTTCTCCTTCCCCCATTTCACCCGCCGCCGGCATCCCGTGCGGGGCCGCTACCGGCGGTCGCTGCTGCTGGCCTGCGCGATGGCGTCGTGCGGCGCACAGGCCACAGCCACCCAGTTTCCGCTGACGTTGCAGAACTGCGGCAGCACGCTGACCTTTCAGCGCGCGCCCACAAAAGTGGTGACCATTGGCCAGACGGGAAGCGAGATGTTGTATGCCCTGGGACTGGGCGACAAATTAGTGGGAACGTCGCTGTGGTTTAACAACGTGCTGCCGCAATACCAGGCGCAGAACGCCAAGGTTGAGCGGCTGGCCGATAACGCGCCGGGATTTGAGACCGTCATAAGCAAACGGCCGCAGTTGGTGGTCTCACAGTTTGAAATGATGGTTGGCCCGCAAGGCGTGGTGGGCAGCCGTCAGCAATTTGACGAGTTAAATATTCCCACCTACGTGATGCCCGCCGATTGCGAAGGTAAAAATAATTTGATAGGCGCCGACGGCACGCGCCAGGAAACCTTCCGCATTGAGAGTCTGTATAAAAGCATCAGCCAATTGGCGGCGATTTTCGATGTGCAGCCGCGCGGTCAACAACTGAATGACGAGCTGCAGGCCAGACTGGCCAAAGCCAGAGCCATGACGCAGCGGCAGGATCTCTCCCACACCAGCGCGCTTTTCTGGTTTTCCAGCAGCGATCTCAAGAGCGATCCGTTTGTCGCGGGCCGCAAAGGCGTGCCTGACTTCATGCTCAACACGCTGGGCGTACACAACATCGTCGAGTCTGACGAAGAGTGGCCGGCTGTCGGCTGGGAAACCATCGCCAAGGCCAACCCGACGTTTATCATCATTGCCCGGATGGATCGCCGTCGTTTCCCGGCCGATGACCACCAGAAAAAACTGGCGTTTCTGCAACACGATCCGGTCACTCGCAACATGGCGGCGGTCAAGAATAACCGCATCATTATCCTGGACGCCGAAGCGATGCATGCCAGCCTGAGAATGTTCGGCGGCCTGGAAACGATCGCTTCCGCCATCGCCAAAAACGCGGATTTGCCCAAATGACCAGAAAATGGATGGTCAGTCTTATCGCCTGCCTGGCGCTTATCGCCGCGATATTACTGGGCGTCGCCATCGGCGAAACATCGATAAAGCTCACCGTCGTCGTACAGGCGATAGTCAATAAACTGGGGTCGGCGGGCTACATACTGGATCCCATCGACGAAGGGATTATCTGGAATTACCGCCTGCCCCGCGCCCTGGTCGCCGGGGCCTGCGGCGCGGGCCTGGCGACCTGCGGCGTGATACTGCAATCGCTCCTGCGCAATCCGCTGGCCGACCCCTATCTGCTCGGCATCTCCGCCGGCGCGTCGACCGGCGCGGTGCTGGTCGCATTATTCGGATTGGGCGCCGGCGTGCTCACCCTCTCCGGCGGGGCCTTTGTGGGCGCCATCACCGCCTTTGCGCTCGTCACTCTGCTGGCCCGGGCCGGCGGCGCCTCGGCCCCGGCGACGCAAATCATTCTGGCGGGTATCGCCGGCTCGCAACTGTTCAATGCGCTGACCGCATTTTTAATCACCAAGTCGGCCAACTCTGAACAGGCGCGCGGCATTATGTTCTGGATGCTGGGCAGCCTCAGCGGCGTTCGCTGGTCTTCGGTCTGGCTGGCGGTCCCGATATCCTTGCTGGGGCTAATCGTTTGTTTGTGGCATCGCAGGGCGTTGGATGCATTCACCTTCGGCGTTGATTCGGCCGCGGGGCTAGGCATCCCCGTCCGGCGGATACAGCTGCTGTTGATCAGCAGCGCAGCGCTGGTGACCGCCATTATGGTGTCGATCGTCGGCTCCATCGGTTTCGTCGGGCTCGTCATTCCCCACGCCGTTCGTCTGCTGTCCGGCACCCGGCATGCCCATCTGTTGCCATTAAGCGCACTAAGCGGCGCACTGTTTCTGATCGCGGCCGACATCCTTTCCCGCACGCTGATAGTCGGACAGGTGATCCCCGTCGGGGTGATCACCGCACTGGTCGGCGCGCCGGTATTTGCCCTGATCTTGCTCGATAGAAGGAGAATGCGATGACCGCCGTCCCCTCGCCACCTCAACCGGTTGTGCTCAGCTGCGCCAATCTGAGTTACCAACAAGGTGGCAATGTGTTGTTGCAGGATATCGCGCTGGCGGTACGCCATGAAGAAACGTTCGGCATCGTCGGCCCCAACGGTTCGGGTAAATCCACCTTGCTCAAGCTGCTGAGCGGTTTGCGAAAACCTGACAGCGGAACCGTCCAGCTCGGAGACAAAGACCTGCGGGATTGGCCACGCTGGAGCCGCGCCCGCCAGATTGCCATGGTCGAACAACAGGCTGACACCGAGGACGTCATCAGCGTCTTTGACGTCGTTGCGCTGGGCCGCACGCCATGGTTGTCGGCGCTGAGCCCTTGGTCCGCGCAAGAGGAGGCCATCGTGCGCCAGGCGCTGCATGATGTCGGCGCCGCCCACCTTAGCGCCCGGCGCTGGCACAGCCTGTCGGGAGGCGAGCGCCAGCGGGTGCATCTGGCCAAGGCGCTGGCCCAACGTCCACAAATTTTGCTGCTGGATGAGCCGGGCAATCATCTGGATATTCAGCATCAACTGGCCATTCTGGCGCTGGTACGCCACTTACCGGTCACCACGCTGGTGGCCCTGCACGATCTCAACCATGCCCTGCTGTGCGATCGTTTGGCGGTGCTGGATCGGGGACGGCTGATCGCGCTGGGGCCACCGCGCGAAGTTCTGACGCCGCAACTGCTGCTCAGCACATTCGGCGTTCATGCCCACTATCTGGTCGATCCGTTCGACGGCGCCGCCCTGCTGCGATTCAGGGCGCCTGCGCTATGACGGACCGACGGGCGTAACCACGGCGTCTGACGGAGACACAGGGCGTTGGCTTGCGCCGCGCGGCGAACTTGTCTCTGTCAGCCCATCCCGTGACCGGCACAGCAAAGCATGCGGAAGGTTAACGCCCTATCTTGTTCTTTATGGTCCTTTGTGGCCGTTTTCCGACTGGCCTGAGCTTGCCTGAGGGTAGACGACTTTCGACACGTTTTGGCGGGATTATCCCGCCGCTGGATGGCCATTTTCGGGGTGGTCGCCAGTCAAATCCGAATCCCGATGCGATAAGGGGGTTATATGAACGGAATACATGACGTTGGCGGGATGGACGGGATGGGCCCCGTCGGCCCGACCCAATGGGAACCGGCTTACCATGCCGAATGGGAAAAAGCCGCCTATGCGATGTTTCCTTTCGCGGCGCGCGCCGGCATGTTCGGGCTTGACGAGTTCCGCTGCCATCTTGAAAAACTGCATCCTCTCCATTACCTCACGGCCTTCTATTATGAACATTGGGTAGAAGCGACCGAGCAGATCGGCGAGAAGAAAGGTTACTGGACCCAGGAAGAACTTGAAAAGCGTACCGAATATTACCTTCATTACCCTCAGGTGCCGCTGCCGCCCAACAAAGACCCGGAGCTGGTCAACTTCGCTGAATGGGCCGTCCGCAATGGTTTTTCAACCTCGCGCCAGCTGGATTCCCAACCCAAATTCAAGGTAGGCGATCGCGTGACGGTCGATGCCAGCGTGCCGAAACACCATACTCGCCGGGCGGGCTATGTCCGTGGGCGAACCGGTGAAATCATCATGTATCACGGGGCGCACGTCTATCCGGACACCACGGGTAACGGACTGCCTGAAACTTCAGAACACCTCTATACCCTGCGTTTTACCAACGCGGAGCTGTATGGCGAAGAGGCGGCTGAGCCGAACGGCGTCGTCTGTACCGATGCCTGGGAACCCTACATCACTTTGGCTAAATAAGGAGTTGACGTTATGACACGAGTGAGTCTGGCCCACACCCAGAAAACGGAGGAAGAGATCGCCGCCCGGGTCAAGGCGATTGAATCCATCCTGATTGAAAAAGGCCTGATGTCCGAGGACGGGGTGAATAAATTCGCCGATCTTTATGAAAATGAGATCGGCCCTCATCTTGGCGCGAAGGTGGTGGCGAAAGCCTGGACCGATCCCGCCTTCAAACAGCGTCTGCTGGCTGATGCGACCAAAGCCTGTCAGGAGCTCGATGTTGGCGGACTGCAGGGCGAGCACATGATTGCGCTTGAGTGCACCGATAGCGTACACCATGTGATCGTCTGTACCCTCTGCTCCTGCTACCCCTGGCCTGTGCTCGGCATGCCGCCGAACTGGTATAAGTCCATGCCCTACCGCTCAAGGATCGTGCGGGAGCCGCGTAAAGTGCTGAGCGAGGATTTCCACTTCGAACTTCCTCCTTCGACGGAAATACGGGTGTGGGATTCCAACTCGGAGATCCGCTACTGGGTTCTGCCCTTGCGTCCGGCGAATACCGAAGGCATGACCGAAGAGCAACTGGCGGCTCTGGTGACCCGCGACTCCCTGATCGGGACGGGTCCGGCCACCGCCGTCTAACCATATCGGAGGCGTCTCATGACCCCTATCATCAGCACGGATAACAGCGAACTGGCCACGGCGTTGAATCATCGCGAGGGACAGGCCCCCTTCAATAAACCCTGGGAGCTGCGCGCCTTCGCCGTCGCCGTCGCGGCCTGCGAGGCCGGCGAGTTCGCGTGGTCGGAGTTTCAGGAAGCCCTGACGGAAACGATAAAACAGTGGGAAGCCGCCAATCCCGGTTTTACCCAAGACGACTGGCGCTATTACGAACATTTCGTCACCGCATTGGAAGTGGTGCTGGCGCGGCATGACAAACTGTCGTCAAATGGGCTGGACCATCGGGCGAAGGTGATCCTGGAAACGCCGGTTCACAAACACCATGTAGCTAAATACGATCCTATTATGATCGAGCCAGCTCTGATTTAATTCCTACGGCGGGTTTCTTTGCCTGTCTAACGTATCTGTTTATGTTGTGCTCAAGCAGACCTGACAAAATCCCACGCCTGGCAATGGATAACATTGCCAGGCGTTGATCGTTTAAATGCCCGACGTTATCCCCCCGTCGACAGCGTTCGGCCGCTCTCAGCGGATTGATATGTATTGCTGGAGCCAGCAACGGCAGTACCGTAACGTCCGACTGCACACCAGTGTACACCGGGTTTGGAAAATGCGATGAGTGGGATTGAAACGATCGAACGGAAGGCTAAGTCTGAGTGAAATATCCTGCTCTCCCCTTCCCGACGTGGGCCGTGCCTGATTTATAGTTACCGGATGAATCTTATCGAGTCGATCGCGTTTCATCCGATGGGAAATCTTTTGAGGATTAGTTATCAGCTATCGCAGACAGATTAGAAGAACAGACTTGGCGATTGACCTCTCAATGTTACATTGATGAGACGTTAGAATCGATTGTTCAAATGTTGTGGCGTTATGCGTTACCACCTCTTGAGGTGAAACAATTCTTCACCATACGCAAGTAACAAAAGACTGGGATTATTGCGTGTGACATGGTCCCGTGAACCATGCTGACTTATCTACAGGCTAGCCAGTCATATAGAGCATCAGCGAAAATCCCTGAAGAAACAGCCACACCAATGGCAAAGAACCAAAACTTGAAAGCGGATTTTACAGCATCCTTTCGATTTGAATATGTGTGTATAGTGTCGATAAACAGAATGATTACCACCACGGTTATTAATATTGTCGTAAATAGCATTGACTGGTGAACCTCTCTGCTCGATGAAAGGCAACCTTACTATAAATTGGTATTTTTCAGTTTGGAATTTATTTGAAATCTATCGTTTTTTAAATTTTTCACCCCATGTTTCGCCAGTGGAAAACGATCTTGGTAGCGAGCTCAATCTTGAAAATTTCTGTGGTGTAGCCCCCCAAAAAAACTGAGTGAATGTCAATTTTACGATAATCAATTTGGACCGCCATCGAGGTCTCGAACCCCGGCTCTTACTTCCTGTCACGAAGCAATGCTCTTGCCACGTTGAGCTAATGGCGGCTGGATTTACATTTAAATATCATGGAAATATTATCACATCATGATTTCAAAAGAAAAAAATGCCCACAGAAAAAGTAGGCAAAAAAACATACAGGTGAAGAAGAGAAAATCACTCTTGCCTGATTACCCTACTCCTATTGTTGGTAATAGATACATGTTTGATTGTTTTTTATCCACAGGTAAAGCGGGAAGCCCAGAAACGTAGACTGCGCGCTTGAAAAAGTAGGGTAGCCGACAATTTATATTCTGGGTCTGATATGACGGAGTTATGATTAGATAACCTTAACTTTAGAGTAAGCATGTATGGATACAACAAAAGAACTAAACGGCACGTAAATTTACGGGGAATCGGTGGGCTCTAGTCAAGGGGCGTTTTATTCTGGATGCTTGTTGATAAGATTTCCGACCATTTTGGTGCAAAAGATAATGAAGCAGTCTCCCATCACAACCTTATTATGCATGAAGAGGATAGCCATCATTATGAGCATTGAGCGACGTGTAATTGAACTGATTAAAAAGTATGATGGTCACATCTTTTTTGCAAAGAGATTCCTTGTAATCACTCCCGATACTGATCTAAAGCGGAACGTGAAGCTTGCCAGTGAGGATGCTATAGCTCTACTTACAGAATACGTTGAAAGTTTTGGTATCAGTACGCAAGACATAAGTTTCACTGATTATTTTCCGAATGAGAAGGGGTTATTTGAGGCATTTACACCAAAGGCACCACCAAAACCTCTAACCGTTGGTATGTTGATCGAATCCGCCAAGGAGGGCCGCTGGCTTTATGATTGATTACCAGACAAAAGACTATAAGCCTCCCGATATCGTGGGGTAACATCCCTCCCTGCCGGGGAGCTTGCGTTAACCTGCGTTCCGGGCCGCTTGCAGGGGGAATATCCGCGCTAACGTTTGAAAAACAGTCTTAGCGTGAGATATTTACCATTTTCCAAGCGGCCCTTGCTTACAGTGTTTTAATGCAAAATTATTGCGATGGCGATAAGCATCAAGATGGTGTTTTTGGCCTTTCCCCTCGCAGGTATGGGCAACATGTGAATGGCGTATTCGCCTACGTGGGAACTAGGGTGTGTCCCGTAACTGTTTTTTGTACAGATCAGCATTGTTATGACTTTGCAAAAAACACCTTTAAGCGATAAAAATCGCCCTAAAAATGCTCAGTATTCAACCAAAAATCACATTCCGGGAATGATTACTACATCACTTTTTGGTATGCAGGGAGGTTAAGGGACATACCCTAGCCTGCTTGTTGGGGCGAACGATCACCCTCTGTTGCGCCAGTAGCCAGCTCGTAGGTGGCGGCAAGCAGAAGGGAAAAAACATCCGGCGACCTGAAAACAGATGAAGGTGGTGAGCGTGTTAGAGATGCTACTTACTTGTTGATTGCTGATTTTTACAGTCCCCCTGCAGGTAACGACCACGCCGACAGTATCCATAAATAAACCATGCCGATAAGTCGGCACGGCTTAATAGTCAGACGTTCCCCCACCCGACAGCGCTGGTATCTCCGACGCACAAAGATGCCCTCAGTAGCACCACCCAGCAGGCATATCTGCAGGTAAATTCCGAGCCTCCCTAAAAACGCAAGCATTGACTACAAAGCTAAGTTCGTCACCTCCTCTCCACCATGCCGCCGACAGTGACGACGGGAACGGGCCTGAGCTTCTGCCATGTATAGCCCTCCTTGTCCGGCGGAGGCCAACTGGTCTGCTTAAGGTCCGTTTGGCATACATCCTTGACATCGGGCGAGGTGGCGGCGACATGGGCCGAGGTGACTTCGCATACCTGCCAGCCGGCGCGACTCAGTTGAGGGATGATGACAAGACTCGAGAGTGTGAAGTCCTCTGCGAGGATTGCATTTCGTCCCATGCTAGTTGCGAGAACGACGTCGCCGGACGAGCAATACAAGTACCGCCGCAGAGATGACAGCGATGACAGCGATGACGGATGCCCCAATATAGGCGTCGCGCACGCCGGCGGCAATGTTGCTTTCCCCACCAGCGCGGGTGGAGCCGACGGTCATGAGCGTGACAAGCGTCGCCGTGCCAGCTGCGCCAGCCAGTTGTTGCACGGTTGAAAAGGTCGCGCTGCCATGCGAGTAAAGCACGGCGGGGAGCGAACTGAGGGCCACAGTCATCAGAGGAGTAAAGAGAAAGGCCAAAGCGATGTGCATCACAGTGAACATAATCATCGCCGAAAGTGAGGAATCGTACTGAGCAAGCGCCAGCACGAAAGCGAACTGTGATAACGCCAGTAGAACTGCCCCGGACATGATAAGAGGACCAATACCGCCCCGATCGTACAGACTCCCGACGAGCGGTGAGAGTACCGCGAGAAGCACCCCACCAGGCAGCAGCAGCAGGCCGGTGGCAAATGGGCCGATCCCCAGCACGCTCTGCAGATAGAGAGGGAGAACAGTGAGCGTGCCGAACAAAGTCATCGCCACCAGACCGGTGACAATGATCGCCCACGAGAACTGAGGCGTCCGGAACGTGCGCAAATCCAACAGCGCAAGGTCATGATGAGCGAGATATCGTTGCCGAATGATGAATACAAGCAGGAAGGCAGCGCCAACGATAAGGGGGACCAGCGGATTAATGTGCGTCACGTCGTTCGCGGACTCACCGATGCTAACGAGCCCGAACAAGATGCCGCCAAACGCAAAAACGGAAAGAATAACCGAGAGCACATCGATACGAACGCGGCGCGTCTGGGTTACATTGCGCAAGCGGAAGATGCCAATGAGGAGCGTCGTCATAGCAATCGGCAATACTGTCCAGAACAGGAATGGCCAGTCCAATACGCTTAGCACCGCACCAGACACTGCAGGTCCGAGCGCGGGCGCTGCTGCGGTTACGATCGATATAGTGCCCATGATAGAACCCCGTCGTCGTGCTGGCACGGAGTGCATTACTGCTGTCATGAGCAAGGGCATCATAACAGCAGCGCCCGCCGCCTGCACGATACGTCCGCTCAGGAGCATGGCGAAACCTGAGGACAAGGCCGCAACTAAGGTGCCAATTGTGAATAGCGACATGGCCGTGATGAACAATTGGCGAACGGTGAAACGCTGGAGAAGGAAGCCTGAGACAGGGATCACGATCGCCATAGTGAGCAGGTATGCAGTCGTAAGCCACTGTGCTGTCGCTGCAGAGATACCGAGGTCGACAATGAGAGTTGCCAAAGCCACATTCATGATAGTCTCGTTAAGCACGACCACGAACGTCGAGACCACCAAGATCCCCAGAACAAGTTTCGTACCGGGTGCGAGACGATCACCGGAAGTACTCCCTACTTCAGCAAAGGCGCGTGGTGTCAGAATATTCCGTTCACGGTTCATTTGCTCGACACCACCACTGTTCTAGAATTATTCCACAACAAAATCAGGCCCTCAGAACGCTGCACCCAGCGGATGGGGGAAGCAATTTCTATCCAGGAGTTTCTGAATCCGCACAACGGTCCAGTTTTAGTTGACCACTTCATTTTTATCATTTTGCCCCGCGGAAATCATCATGTCTGTATAACTTTATACCAGAGAGTCACTCTACCATAGCGAACTACGCCAGCTATGCACAGAGTGTGCGACAAAGTCAACGATGACGACAGGAAGGATAAATCAGTGTGGCAGTGGCTTGGACGAAACGGACATAGTCAGTTAACCATTCGCACGGCTTCATGCTCATTGAGCAGTGAGTAAAAGCTCCGTCAATGCACATTACACAAATATTCGCTGTTATCGTCTTGCACCCGTTCCCCCATCGTTTCCGCGACCGAGACAACATCTGGCAGGTCAACCACGCAGACATAATCTCGTTTTCAAGATCCCCCCAGCCATATTACAACCCGATGCATAGCATCGGCTATGCCGCTGCTACGCGCTGACGCCCATTCCACCGGATGGGATACCATTACATTTGCCTCGTTAGCTACCAGCACAAGGGCGCAATGAACCTGATTTAAACAGTTTGCGTGTAATGCATTGCAAATGCCTCTTTAGGGTCGACTCTCATTATCAATATAAAGTAGTGTTATTCTTCACAAGTAAAAACAGGTTGTTTCCAATGGACCGTCTTACCAGTATGACTGTTTATGTTAAGGCAGTTGAACTCGGCTCTTTTACGGCAGCGGCCAATGCACTGACAATGTCGCCACAGCTTGTAGGAAAGCATGTTTCAGTACTTGAACAGCATTTAGGTGTTCGTCTACTGAACAGAACCACTCGTCAGCACAGCCTGACAGAAGCAGGCCACCACTTTTACGAGCGGGCAAAAATCATTCTTGCTGAAGTCGAAGCCGCCGAATCCTTCGCGGAAGAAGCCCGAATAATCCCCCGAGGTCGTCTTAAAATTAATGCGCCAGTAACGTTCGGCATCAATGCTCTAACACAAAAACTGCCACTTTTTATCAATCAGTACCCCGAAATCACCATCGAACTGACGCTGACTAACCGATATGTCGATCTGATTGATGAAGGATACGATGCCGTTTTTCGCGTAGGGGAACTGGCGGACAGCGGATTAATGGCGAGAAAGCTGGCGCCCTATACCCTTATGATCTGCGCTTCCCCTTCCTATCTTGCTTCGGCCTCCCCCTTGCATGTTCCGGAAGATTTGCTGCACCATGAATGTCTGATTTTCACGCATACGTCATTGCGAACGACGTGGACTTTTGAAGGCCGCGAGGGAAGCATATCTATCCCCGTGAGCGGCCGCCTGCTGCTGGACAGCGGCGAAGCCTTAATCAGCGCGGCGCTGGCCGGTTTTGGCGTGGTTATGCAGCCTTCCGAACTGGTTATTCCGCATATTGAGGCGGGCAGACTCAATGCCGTATTGCCCAATTATACAATCCCCCCCCGCCCTTTTCATTTGATGTATGCGCCGGATAGAAGACTAACCCCCAAACTGCGCCGTTTTCTGGCCTTCGCAACAGAACATTTCGGGCAAGAGACGGTGGACTCATGAGCTGATTAGGGATTTACGCCAGCGAGACATCCCAATGCAGCCCCGTGTCGGCGAGGGGGACGACTTCATTTGTCACTGCCCGCGGTATGCCGTTTTCGCTAGAATAAAATATCCGCTGAACTGCAAATAAAAAGGCGTATAGGTAAAATGTCTATCCCTGTCTCGACCGAATCTTTCCGTGGCATCGTCCATTTCGTCGCCGCCGCCAACGCACAAAGCTTCACTGAAGCTGCGGAACAGCTTGGCATTACAAAATCAGCCATAGGTAAAAGCATCAGCCGCCTTGAGCACAGTCTGGGAACGCCACTCTTTCACCGCACCACGCGTAAAATCAGCCTGACTACGGAAGGAGAGGCTTATCTGGCCAGTTGCCAGAGCGCGCTTGATATACTACAGTCGGCGGAAATAGCCTTGCGTTCAAAGCTCACGGAACCGTCGGGTCTGGTGCGGATTGATATGCCCGCCGCATTTGGCCGTTCCGTCATGCTGCCTGTCCTGCTGGATATGTGCCGGCGTTATCCTCATCTGAAACTCACGCTTACCTTTAATGACAGGGTTATCGATCCGTTGGATATGGGTTTCGATCTGGCGATCCGCTTCGGCCCTTTGAAAAACAGTACGGACCTGATCGCGCGGCGACTGAATGAGCAACGCCTGATTCTGTGCGCCTCTCCCACGTATCTGGCGCAGTACGGCATACCGAGTTCCCTTGACGAGTTGAAACAACAGCGCTGCATTATGGCCTGGCGCGGCGGTAAGCCGCTGAGCTGGCTGATTAAAGGCACCGATGGGCAGGATGTAAAGTTCAATCCATCGCCTTTTCACCAGATCAGCGACGGCGACGCCATGATTGAAGCCTGCGTGGCGGGGGCCGGTATCGTGCAATTCCCTGAATCCTTACTACGGCCTGATATTGAAGCAGGCAAGCTGGTTACGCTGCTGCCGGAGCTAACGCCTTCGGCCACGGAACTGAACGTCATCTGGCCCCGTTCGCGCCACCTTTTACCTGGCGTAAGATTTATCATTGATGAGTTGGTCAGCCTTTCCGCAGCGAATGCTTTCGGCTGATTGTAGAATTTACATCTACTCTGCGTGTTCTTTTCGCACCTTTATCAACTTGAAAGTTAGCACTAGGATAAAAGAGCCATCAGGATGACCTGACAAACCAGAATCGTTCCAACGCTGAAAGAGGATCAAATAATGCCCGTAGTTAACATCCAGATGTTCGAAGGCCGCGATGAGGCCAAACCTGCGATAGCCAAAGCCGTCACCGACGCCATTGCCGAACATGCCAATGTCGATCCGCGGTATGTATACGTTATTTTTAACGACGTGAAGACCGAGAACTGGGCCATTTCCGGTGAATTGTTTTCCGAGACGCTGAAAAAATCAGGCTGAGGATTGTTTATATCCTATCCCTTCTTGTGTCTATATCAGGCCGTTGTTCAACCGTGAACAACGGTTCTGACCCATGCGGCGTTATATAATTACCGATGAAAAGGAGGCCCGAAATGAAGATTTTCATCACCGGTTCAACAGGATACATTGGCGGCTCGCTGTCAGTATATTTACGCAGCGCCGGACACCGCATCCGAGGGCTGGTCCGTAATCCAGATAAGGCCGGACTGCTGACGGCCAGAGGGATCGAACCCATTCTCGGCGACCTGAACGACAGGGAGTTGCTCACCCGCGAGGCACAGCAGGCCGATGCCGTCATCAATGCCGCCAACAGCGATGACCGGAATACCGTGGAAACCTTATTGACAGCGCTTCGCAGCAGCGGCAAGCCGCTCATCCATACCAGCGGAACCAGCGTTATCGCCGATATGAGTGATGGCAATAAAGTCAACGACACCAGCTTTGATGAGAACAGCGCGCTGCTGATAACGCCGGAAAAACAGGCACGCAGGGCGATTGATGAAAAAATACTGGCAGCACAGGGAATACGCGGCATAGTTCTGTGCAACAGCCTCATCTATGGGGAGGGAAAGCTCCCAGGCACCCGCAGCGTACAGATCCCGCTGCTCATTAATCAGGCTAGGGAGAGCGGCGTAATGCGCATCGTTGGAAAAGGCGTGAATATCTGGTCGAACGTCCATATAGATGATCTTTGCGAACTTTACCGGCTGGCGTTGAAAAATGCGTCATCAGGCGCATTCTATTTTGTCGAGAATGGAGAATCATCCTTTGCTGAATTAGGGACGACGCTGGCGAAACGTCTCGGCGTCCAAGGGCCGGAAAGCTGGTCGATTGAACAGGCTGCACAGGTATGGGGTCAAACCCGGGCCCGCTACTCATTAGGTTCCAACAGCAGGGTCAGATCGGTGCGCGCCCGCGAGGAACTAGGCTGGAAACCGCGACATAACTCCGTTATCCAATGGATCCTGACCGAAATGGCTATCGAATAGCAACCCGTTGCCCGGCGAAAGAACGAAGAGACAGGGAGCCCCGGTTCAACCCCATTAGTTCATCCCCTACAAAACGTTTGCAGAGTCCAATCCAAATGACGCTTTATCTGCCGGAGCACCGCTGGTTATCATCACATGGAATCCATTGTTTTATATCGAATTAGCAATTGATGTCATACCATTAGCTTAGGCAATTAAATTAGCATACCGGAGAATTTATGAGTCTGATACGCACCTTACCTTTTTCTCTCGGCTTGTTCTGCGCCGCTGAATTTTTTTCCGCCGGCGCCGCGGCCAGCCTTGCCGTCGGGAACTTCACGCTTTCCGGTGTATCACTTGAACAAAGCGCGTTCAAAGGCGAGCCGGCGTTTAAAATGACCATGCCTTCTTCGGCGATACAGGATCCAGAAAAGGAAAAACTGGCCGACCGAAATTTTATGGCATGGTTGCCGCTTGATTTTGGCGACGGTGTGGTGGAAGTCGATGTTGCTAGTCAACTAGTGGAAAAGGCTCCGGCCTACGCCAGAGGGTTCATCGGTTTGACTTTCCGCATTGACAGCGACGGACGCTTTGAAAGTATTTATCTGCGCCCCACGAACAGCATTGCGGAGGATCAGGTTCGGCGCAATCACAGCGTTCAGTATGTCGCTTACCCTGATTACAAATTTGACAGACTCAGACAAGAATCGCCGGAAAAGTATGAAAGCTATGCCGAGCTGGGCATGGAGCGCTGGATACACATGAAAATTGTCGTAACCGGACAGAAGGCAGTACTCTATCTGGACAGAAAAACGACACCGTCATTAATCGTCAACGATTTGAAACTGGGCGCAAACCAGCGAGGCGGAGTTGGTGTCTGGCTAGAATCAGGCACAGTTGCTTTTTTCCGCAATTTAACAGTAACAGCTGCAAAGTGAAGCAGATAAAATGCATTACAGACACAAGAGATATTACATTAAAAACATGATTTAAAGTCAATATATAAACAACATCAGCGACTTAACTGATTGATCGTATGATCGACAGTAATGTAGCTTGACAACACCGAAACGATACTACATCGTTTCGGTGTTATACTTTTATTAATCTGCGATAAGAAATTCGATGGAGCATTAATGCCCAGAAGCAAAACAGAAAACATTCGCAACGCCTTCTTAACTGCAGCAAGAGATGTCTTTCTTGAAGTCGGTTTTGCAAACGCGACAATGGACGCAATAGCAGCAAGCTCTGGTAGCGCAAAATCGACGCTATACCGCTATTTTGACTCGAAAGAGTCGTTGTTTTCTGCATTGATAACCAAGGCATCGCAAGAACATGATGGCGAAATAATCAATTTTTTGTACCGTAGCGGACATGACCCTCAATTTAGTGCCCCTTCAGGGAACGCTATAGATTCGCTGAATTTTCCCGATCATGAAGAAGACTGCCAATACGCACTAATCAAATTTGGACAGTACATCCTTACCAGTTTTCATACGCCGCAGTCACTTGCCGTGCGGCGGATGATGATTGCTGCCTCAACAAACCCTGATGTGGGCCGGTTATTTTACCAGCAAGGTTCCGCGCGGGTAGTTTACCATCTTGAACAATATTTCAACCCATTGATTGAGAAAGGCTATTTCCACAGTTCGGATCCCCATGTTGCCGCCTGTCATTATTTTGGCTTACTGGAATCTGAGATAAATGAAGCAGGCTTATACAATGTGACTGTTCAGCTAAGCGAAAGACAAATATCGGATATTGTTTCACGCGCGGTAGAAGTCTTCATGCGTGCTTATGTGCACAAATTTCCTGAGTAAAAGATTTAGCTCTCCCACATCAAGTTATTCAAAAAACAATCACCACTGTAGCCCCAAATTACGGGACCGTATTGTTCAGGGGCAATGCTGGTAGCAATCGATCCATCGGGGAGAGCGATTTTAATACGCGCTCATATGGCTTCCGTCCGGAACTTAGTGTCCACCAGCGATCCGCACGCTAGAATTACAACTCACATTCTGCAGAGAAACGCGGGGATACAGGGTTATTGAGGGAGACCTGCCCCATTACTTCGATACTGTGCATCATCGATTACTGAACCGCCCCGGTTTTCCGGGAGAGTGTTTTGTCTGTGAACTCAGGTGACCAGATCACCGTTTCCGATGGAAGCGTAGTATGCCTGTTCTGCTTCTGCCGGCGGAATATGACCCAGTCGCTCCAGTAATCGTCTGTTGTTATACCAGTCCCCCCACGCTAGCGTGGCTAACTCCACTTTGGCGCGGTTTTTCCAGCTCTTACGATAGATCACCTCCGCTTTATAAAGTCCGTTGATGCGTTCTGCCATCGCGTTGTCGTATGAGTCGCCCGTGCTTCCGGTCGATGCCAGAAGTTCTGCTTTATATACAGACTCCTGGATATCGTTCGCACCACCATCATGGACGAGTGTACGATTCGCTATATTTCTCTCAACAGGTCAGAAGATGCAGTACCACATACTGCAGATACATCAGTCCCCACCGATTTCGTATTGAGGCTGATTATCCTCCCAGATGTACTACTTTACAGCTATTCTGCAATCAAAAGGAATGAATCTGGCTGGTCATCCCCGTAAATACCCGATGACATACGTAACCACATGAGAAGTGACTGCTCCCCGCCGTATACGGCGGGGAGCAGTCACTATTTTTACAAGCAATTGAGATTAACGGCACTCAGTCATCGGCAAACAGCGATGATTTACCACCACACCTCTGCCTGAGCACCAACGGTAAACTGATCTTTTTTATCGTCGTTAAAGGTGAATTGAGTTATCTCGTTATCAAAAGACTTCAGATAAGTAGCAAAGAAACGAATTTCCGGGCGCGAGGTTAACATGCTGGGGCCCACCTTCAGGGTGTGGAACAGCGTCATTTTCAGTCCCGACTCACGATAGCTCTCCCCGTCTGCTTTGTTGCGCTGATCGAACCACCCCAGCTCAACTCCTGTCTGGTTAAAGGTGTCCCAGATATAGGCTGGACGCATCACCGCGCGGGTAGAGTGGAAGTCGGTGTGAGCACCTGTGTAATAGTCATAGATGTCATTGCCTGCGGCATACACGAGGGCATGTGCGATGACAACATTCGGCAACAGGTAGTTTTCCCCTTCCGAGAGCACGCGCCAGGCCGTGCCGTTCGTGTGTTCACCATAATACTGACCATTGTAGCCATAGAGAGCGCTGGAATCGGTTACCAGCCCCATGCCACTGGCAATGGAGTTGTTCGCCATTTGAGCGGTCAAATAGGTAAAACCGCCGTTTTGCCAGTTTTGTGTTAGCCTTGCCCCAGCGTGCCAGGCATCTTTCACGCTGTAGTAAGTCCCATTATTTTCATCGCGCTTATTCTGGTCTGTCTTGTTGGCGGCAGAATAGCGACCAAAGAGATCCAGAGTGGCTTTATTCCATAATGGCATCCCGGTGTAACGGGCATCGACAGTATTGGTATTGATCTGCTGGGTCTGATCCATGCTACTGTCGATGGCATGCGCATCCAGATCTTCTCTCACCAGTGCGACATTAACCTTACCCGGCCCCAGTTGCCAGTTTTCCAGCCCAATACCGGCGGCGGAGTCTGACTTGTGGTATTTGAAGTCAAGCATCTGGATTTCAAATTTCGGCAGCGTATGTTTACCGACCCAAAAATCCGCCTCCGGCGCGAAAGGCAGAAAACCTCGCGTGGTCAGATAGATATCGGAAAATTGCAGCAGGTTATCGGAGGTACGGTCAAACCAGCCAGCACTGTATTGTCCGCCGACGTTGCCATCCAGCATCACCACCGCTTTAGCCGTTTTAATACCGTCATGATAAACGCGCTGCGAAAGTTCAAGGTCATACCAGGAGCTGTTTTCCTGACCGAAGCGCCCCAGTGAGCCAATAGCATAGGATTTCGCCGCCCCCCGGTTACCGGCCGCATAGCCAGAGCGGAAATAACCTGAGTAATTAAAACCGATATCCTCTTTCACATATTTACTTATGTCTGCTAAAGTCATCGAGGCAACATCAGAGGTTATAACCGAAACAGACTTTGTTTCATTTCTCGCCGTAGTGGGCAGGTTAGCCGATTCGTATTTTTTTAACTGTGCTTTGGTCGCATCCAATTCCTTCATATTAGAGGAGAGCTGATTTTCGAGGATAGCCACACGTTCTTCAAGCGTCAGCGGTGCGGCATAAAGCGCATTCGCCACAAATAAAGAAGAGGCACTTAATGTAAAGAGGTAGAGCACGGGTTTAATGTTCATATTAATCCTATAATGAAAAACTTATTTAGTTATTGTTTACAGGCGTAATGGGCGCACAGGTGATATAACCTATTATGGTCGGTCTTATTATAAAAAAGGGTTGTACCGCTAAAAGTTCACAATACAACCAGATGGAACAAACAAGGGTTAATTCAAACCTGAAATCCCTGTTTCCAGTAATTTAATTTGCAGCAAAGTTTCATCATCTTTCACTAATTTTTCTTTGCCGTTAATAAGGGTTTCATAAAGCGCGTCATAATAGCGGGCATAATCGCCCTGCTCTGTGACCACTTTTTCTTCATGATAGACACCAGTATTATCCATCCAGGTCAGCACGCCGTAATCTTCAGGAGCATCTTGCCCAAAGTCGACGTTATCGGGCATATAAAAGAGCTTGAGATGATGCTCCTGCTTATCTTTGCTGTACTTGATAAACATCCCTTTTTTTCCGTATGCCACAAAGCTCGGGCGCTCTTTGACACGGAAGTAGCTCGATTTCACTGAGACCTTCAACGTGCCGTAGTACATATCCACATCGAAATAGTCATTCATACGCCCGTCGCCCAGCAGTTGGCGAACATCGTAACGGACGTGATCCGGTACACCAAAGTACGAAATCACCTGGTCGAGGGTGTGACAGCCGTGACCATACAGATATGAGTTAATCGCACTAAACTCTTTAACCGATTCAGGAACAGACGGACGGTAATAGTCATAATGCATTTCTACTTCGAGTAAATCCCCTAGCTTGCCGGATTCAATGACTTTTTGGGTGGTCAGAAAATCACTGTCAAAACGGCGATTCTGATAACACTGCACCATTAATCCTTTCTCTTTCGCCACGTTAAATAAGGTTTGCGCCTCTTCCTCAGTATGAGTAAAGGGTTTTTCAACAACGCAGTGCTTTCCGGCCTGTAATACCTTCAAGGCAAAGTCATAATGCAGTGCAGACGGCGTACTGACCACCACTACCTGTATTTCCGGGTCGCCCAGCAGCACATCCAGATTATCGGTGTACGTCACACCCGGTAATTGGGGCCATCTGTCCCGACTTGCGGTGGCAGAATAAATGGTTTTGGTGAGGATTTTATCCGCACGCGAAAGAATAAACGGCAGATGATAACGGTTAGCGCTTTTGCCATTGCCGATAAAGCCAAGAATTAATTTCGTTGTCACTGTTTCACTCCACAATCAGTTGTTTTTTACCACTTTCAATCATCCGCGTTGCAATGGTGCTTACATCAAGTAGGCGTGCAGCAGCTTGATAATCCAGTGTGTCGATAATGCAAATAAAGGTCTGGAATTCATAAAGCAGGCGATGTTCACGACGATTAAAAGTAAACTGCGCGCGATCACCGTTATTCAATACCATATCAAAACCTGTCATTTGGTTAACCGGCAGGGGTATTTGCACATTACCTTTATCTCCCTGAATTAGGGAGGTGGTCGGGGCTTTACAGTCTTTTGCGGCAATGCAGACACATTTAAAGTCGCCGTAATCGAGCAACATCATGCCGCTGGTATCAATGTTGTTATGCACGTTGGCAACGTAATTGACCGCCTTCGGCTCACCAAACAGTCCGGCGACGAAATGAAGGTTATAGACATTGATGTCCATCAACGCCCCGCCCCCCTTTCTGACATCAAAGGCCGGGTGGACAATGCCTGCCATAAAATCATCGTAACGCGAGGAGTACTGGCTGTAATTCAGCGTCACCAGTTTAATGTTGCCGATACTAGCCAGCTGCGACTGAAGTGATAAATAGGCCGGCAGAGAATGGATATTCATCGCTTCCAGCATGATGACATTGTGCTCTGTGGCCAGCCCCTTCAGAGTACTAAGCTCATCCATACTGGTGGTGATGGGCTTTTCGATAATGACGTGTTTACCTTTTTGCAGCGCCTTGCTGGCAAACAGGAAATGCAAATGGTTCGGCAACGCCACATAAATCGTGTCGACATCGCTGTCCAACATGGCCTGGTAATCAAAAAAAATGTCGTCAATCTGGTAGCGTGTCGCCAGCTCACGTGTTTCATCTTCCGTTTGCGGCGTACCTAAAATCGCAAGAGCCCTAAAGGGCAGCTTGTGGACCGTCAAGAGCCAATCTTTGACGATCATGCCCGTGCCAAGAATGCCTAATTTCATCTACCACCTCGTTGTGTCCCCCGCAGAAGTGCAGTTGGATTAGTAAAATCAAATCTGCTTGCTTAAAGCTCAACACCGTTGGAATGGATAACGTTCTGGTACCAGTAAAAGGATTTTTTCTTGTAGCGCGCCAATGAGCCCTTCCCGTCGTCATCGCGATCGACGTAAATAAACCCGTAGCGCTTGGATAGTTGAGCTGTAGAGGCACTGACCAGATCGATGCAGCCCCAGGTGGTGTAGCCCATGACCGGTACACCATCGAGAATGGCCTCATGGACCTGCTCCAGGTGTTCACGCAAATACTGGATGCGATAGTCGTCATTGACCGTGGGTTCGCCCGCACTGTCAGTTATCAACACATCCTTCGCCCCCAGGCCGTTCTCCACAATAAACAGCGGGATCTGATAGCGGTCATAGTATTTGTTTAAGATGTAGCGCAGCCCCTGCGGATCAATCTGCCAGCCCCACTCACTGGCGGCTAAGTGCGGATTTTTAACACCGCCAATTAAATTCCCTGTAGCTCCATCGACACCGGTCTGCACGGTTTCGCAGGTACTGAAGTAATAACTGAAAGACAGAAAATCGACCGTGTGAGTCAAGATCTGAATATCGTCTTCTTCAATCTGAAGATGAATACCCTGCTCACGGAAATAGCGCTTCATATAGCCGGGGTAATAACCGCGCACGTGCACATCGGCAAAGAAATCATTGCGGTGGTCGGCGTGCATACAGGCCATCACATCATCGGGATTTGGGGTCAGCGGGTAAATGGGCAGACTTAAAACCATGCATCCAAATTTTGCCTGCGGCATGATTTCCCGGCCAATCTTCGTCGCAAGTGCGCTTGCCACTAATTCGTGGTGCACCGCCTGATATAAATCTTGCTGACTCAGCTCATTCTTAGGCGTTTCGATGCCTCCACTCATCAGGGGGTGATGTAACACCGAGTTAATTTCATTAAAGGTGAGCCAGTATTTCACCTTGTGCTGATAGCGGGTAAACACCGTGGTGACATAGCGGGCATAAAAACTGATCAGCACCCGGTTCGCCCAGCCGTTATATTCCCTGGTCAGATGCAGCGGTGTTTCATAATGCGAAAGAGTTACCAATGGCTCAATGCCGTATTTATGGCACTCGTCAAAAAGGGCGTCATAAAACGCAAGTCCCGCTTCATTGGGGTGCGGTTCATCACCATTGGGAAAGATACGCGACCAGGCAATTGAGGTGCGAAAAATCTTAAACCCCATTTCGGCAAAGAGTTTAATGTCTTCTTTATAACGATGATAAAAATCGATCCCTGTAAGCTTCAGGTTATCTTCCGTCGGCTGTGCCGTCATCGGTCCCATCACCCCTTGAGGGGTGACATCCTGGATACTCGGCCCTTTGCCGTCAATGTTCCAGGCCCCTTCACATTGGTTGGCCGCAACCGCGCCGCCCCACAAGAAACCACTTGGAAATGTCATGTTTTACTCCAGTAAGAAGAAAGGGTTAACGCTGTAACTGACGCTGGACGTCAATGATTTCCTCAATCAGCTCACGTGCCAACATGGAGGTCATGATGTGATCCTGCGCATGGACCAGCACCAGATTGACCTGCACCTTGCCGCACCCTTCGTCCAGACCAATCAACATGGTCTGAACATCGTGCGCACGTTTTGAGGCTTGCGCTGAGGCAGAAAGTTTCGCCGCTACCTGCTCCCACTCGCCACGTTTGGCGGCACGCAGAGCCTCCATCGCATAGCTGCGCGATTCCCCTGCATTGATGATCAATTCCATTACCGTTGATTCCATATCCATGTTCTGTCTCCACTCAATATAAGAAGGCGGGAGGAACGGCTTATGCCGTTGCCACTTCCTGATCTTGTTCCTGCTCAAGAAGCTGCTTTTCGTAAATTTTGAAGAAAGGCAGGTAGATAAATATGTCGATAACAATCAACGCCACAACTAACAGTGTGTTGTTCATGACCCAACCAGCCCCCCATGCTGCGCCAACCGGAGCGGGCGTGGTCCAGGGAACTAGCGAGATCACTTTGGCAATAAGGCCGCTGGTGGTGGCAAACCAGGCGATGACGGCGTTCACCACCGGGGCGATAATGAAGGGGATAAAGAGCACGGGGTTCATCACCACCGGGCTCCCAAAGATGACCGGTTCGTTGATGTTGAAGCAGACCGGCACCACCGACAGCTTACCAATAGCACGAAGGTGCACCGCTTTACTGCGCATGTAGAGAAGAACCAGCGCCAGGGTGGCACCTGAGCCACCGAGATTGATGAAGAAAGCCCAGAATGCTTCAGCGAAAATGTGCGGAATAGGCAAACCGTTGGCTAGCGCCGTCTGGTTCAGTCCGAGGTTGATCAGATAGAACGGTTGCAGAATGCCGACGACAATCGCCCCACCGTTGATGCCTGAGAACCACAATACCTGGCAGAGTAAGACCGCAATCAGAACCGCCGGTAGGGAGTCCGCCGCCGAAATCAGCGGGGTGAAGGCAGTCATGATGATCTCCGGCAACAGCATGCCAAACTGATGCTGTAGCACCACGTTCAACGGATAAATCGTGCAAATAATAACAATCGCCGGGATTAGCAGATTAAAGGAGTGGCGAATTTTATCCGGCACCTGTTCTGGCAACTTAATACCGATGTTATATACCTTCAGGATGCGGACCAGTTCGACGCAGAATACTCCCACCAGAATCGCGGTAAAAATCCCCGATCCGCCGAGGAAGGCCGCGGGGAGTGAACCCTCTTTATAGGGCGACGAGATCAGGAGAAAGGTCATCAGGGAGAGCATTGCGCAGGAAAAAGTATCCTGCTTGTAGGTTTGCGCCAGGTTATAAGCTATCCCCGCACTGATATAGCAGGCCATGATCCCCATCGTCATGTGGTAGGGGGTCATGATTTCGTTAAAATACTCTTGGGCAACGGATAACCACAGCTTACCAATAAAGAACGAGGTATCCGGCGAAAAAGGCGGAAAAGCAAAAATAAGTAAAAAAGAGCCAACGATCATAAAGGGCATAGCGCCAATAAAACCATCGCGCACCGCCATTATATGGCGTTGTGTTCCGGCGATAGCGGCAACGGGCGTGATTTTATTTTCAATAAAATTAAAAAATGCGTTCGACATAATAATACCCTGTAAAATTATTGCACTGGGTTGGTTTTAGCGTCGCGGATCAGTTTCAGTGCATCATCAAGGATTTTTTCGCCTTTGAGCATGCCGTAATCCATATTGCTGATAATGGCGATAGGTTTACCTTCACGCTGCGCAATGATTTTAAATTCCTCAAACTTATATTTAATTTGTGGTCCTAACAGACAACAATCAAAATGTGGAATGGTCGATTCAAATTCTTCCATCGCCACGGCAATAATTTCCGCCTCAATACCTTTAGAACTGGCAACTTGTTTCATTTTATTTACGACGATACTTGTCGACATACCAGCCGCACAACACAGGAAAATTTTGTTCATCGTTCAGCCCTCTTTTTATAGAAAGATAAGTAAGTGACAAAGGCGATCTATTTCAACCACGACACATTAGATGAACCGGTGGGATTCCCCTGTACACCAGAGTATCTGGTAAATCGTGTATGTCCTCTCGGGTTACATGCATCTGTATGACATTTGCATACTGGCAGCACGGACAAGGGGATTCCGTGATAAGATACGCAAAAAAGATGGAGCGCTTACAATTCATTACTTATTTGTGATAAAAATCACATAAAATTAAGTATTCACTTAATTTATTTCGCAATAAGTTGTTTTTTAACTATACACAGGTGCATTGTTAAGTGTTTTTAAGCGAATGAATGGAAGGCTACATTGAGAACACAAGTATCCGGCCTACCAATCGTCCATGTACGCAGACAACGTTATCAGATAATATCAATCGGCTATCCTTACATATAAAAAGAATGGAATATGTTAATGACACAAGAAGAACGGTTAATCGAGTTAGAAGAGCTAATCAAAATGCAGGGAAAAGTGACTCTTGATTACATCTGCCAGCAATATAATATTTCGTCTGATTCCGCTCGCCGGGATTTAGTTAAACTTGCTCAACTCCCGCATATTATGCGCATCCGTGGCGGCGCTATTCTGGCAGAAAAACGTGTTGAATACCCTTATGTTAAACGTACACAGTGTAGCCCTGAAAAAGCACTACTTTCAGCTTGGGCTGCAAAAAACATTAATGATAAAGATATCATTTTCATTGATGCCGGCACCACATCTGTGGCCCTTGCTCGCCAATTACCCTCATCGGTATGTGTTATTACAAACTCTATTGAAGTACTAAGTGAGATTATTGGAAAAAAAGGGATCAGCATATCCATATTGGGAGGGGGATTTGATGATTACTCTCATGCTATATTAGGCAATACAACCATAGAGCAAATTAAAAGATACCATGCTGACAAAGCTTTTATTGGCGTCAGCGCATTATCTGAAGCAGGAATAACAACAGATACGGAACTTGATGCACTGCAAAAAGTAGCCATGGCGAAACAGTCAAAAAAGGTTATCTGCATTACCTCATTTAGCAAATTCAACACTCAACTGATGTATCAGTCATGCACCTGGTCGGACATTGACCATATTATTACAGATAAACTCCCCCCACAAAACATACTAAAACTTATTGAAGCGAATGATGTGGAACTGATTGTGGTGAACGAGAAAACTGTTGACATAGATAAGTATAACTGAAACTCCCTAAATTTTTTGAGCAACCCAATTCAAAAAATCCGGATAATAATTGTTACACTGAATGTCTCTACAATAAACGTGAGCATTTCTGATTGTGACTTTTTTAATTCAGCTTATATTCCTTTTTAAGGAATATAAGCCAGTGGCATAGGGCTTGCATTTCACAATTCATGAATGATGTCTAGCTCAATATCATGTTTTAAAAAAATCACTAAAATTATCGTATGCAGGATTGGTTACTGAATCACCCCGGTTTTCCGGGAGAGTATTTTGTCTTTGAACTCAGGCTGCCAGATCACCGTTTCCGATGGAAGCGTAATATGCCTGTTCTGCTTCTGCCTGCGTGATATGACCCAGTCGTTCCAGTAATCGTCTGTTGTTATACCAGTCCACCCACGCCAGCGTGGCTAACTCCACTTTGGCGCGGTTTTTCCAGCTCTTACGATAGATCACCTCCGCTTTATAAAGTCCGTTGATGCTTTCTGCCATCGCGTTGTCGTATGAGTCACCCGTGCTGCTGGTCGATACCAGAAATTCTGCATACTTAAACCGATGCGTGTACGCCAGCGACACATGCTGGGAGCCTTTATCACTGTGATGGATAGTGCCACCGCAGGGGCATCTGAACCACAACACCTGCGCCAGGGCGTCCAGCACGAACGTCGTTTCCATCGACGACGAACCCCATACTACCGGCGAACACGTCGATAATGAAGGCCACGTATGCAAAGCTCTGCCGGGTGCACATGTAGGTAAAATCAGCCACCCACACCTACTCCGGCCGTTCTACCACGAACTGGCAGTTCACCCGGTCACCTGCGGCAACGTCTTTCCGGCTAACCATGGTGCGCACTTTTTTACCCCGGCGCACACCAGCAAGCTCTATGACCTTCATCAGCCTAGTGATCGTGCATCTGGCCACGCTGATACCCTCCTGACGCAACTGGCGCCAAACTTTGCGTACTCCATATACACTGTGGTTTTCATCGTACACCCGCCGTATATCCACCTTCAGTCGCTCATCGCGCTAGTGACGCAGGCTGCGTTTCTCCAGATGATGGCGAATCCAGGTGCGGAGCATCTCCGGCGAGCAGCCAATCTTTGGGGCAATGGAGTTGAAGGCTGCCCATAATTAATGGTATTCGCTCTGACTTTCCAGAACCATACGGACGGCCCGCTGACGGACCTCAGGGGAAAAACGCATATTTTTGGTCATCCTGTTTACCTCTCTCAAAAAGTTTAGTCTCCAGGATTTCCGGGGCAGTTCAGTTTATCGTCACCTGACTATAACTCCGGCAGGCCCAGTTTCAGGAACAGACTGTTTGGTAATGCCATATTCAGCCCCGGACTACAGCTTATTCGCCAGAGACTGTGGCAGCTTCCCACCGTCTGCACCGCAAGCTCTTTCCCTATTCCGCGAACACGTAACTCTTCGAAGCGCCTGCGGCTTGTTTTCCACTGTTTCCACAGGACGCAGCGTAGCCTGCTCCTTATCCACATGTTTAGCGGGCGCATCAGCGACGGCCACTGGTTCAGACCGTAGTAGCTTTTCCATCCCGTCAGGTATCGCTTCAACGGCCGGATTAGCTGCTCCAGACTCCTTCCCGTGTTACGCCCCGTCAGCGCCCTTACCCGCGTTTTGAACCGCTTTACCGACTCCGGCGACACCACGCACCACACCTTCCTGCCCGTTCTGAAGCTATAGCCCAGGAACTTACGCGTGTCAGGGCGCGCTACCGCACTCTTCTTCGCGTTGACCTTCAGCTTCAGCTTCCGGCTCAGCCAGCGCGTCAGCCCCGCCATCACACGGTTACCTGCCCGTTCACTTTTCACGTAGATGTTGCAGTCATCTGCGTAACGAGCGAACTTCAGCCCGCGTTTCTCCAGTTCCCTGTCGAAGTCGTCCAGCAGCAGATTCGATAACAACGGCGACAGCAGTCCACCCTGCGGCGTCCCTTCCGTCATCGGCATTACCAGCCCTGCTTCCATCACGCCTGCTTTCAGGAACCCGTAACTGTGCTCAGAGAACATGCTGTCCCACTGCCTCTGCAACACCTGCATCGTCGCCTGCTGGACAAAGCGATCCACCACCGCCGGAATACCCAGCAGGCGTTCGCCGCCGCCGGGTTTCGGGATGGAGACTCTTCTCACAGGGGATGGGCGGTAACTGCCGGACAGCAGTTGCGCTTTCAGCTCCAGCCAGTGATGCTTCAGATAGTCCGGCAGTTCGCTTGCGCTCATACCGTCTACACCTGCCGCGCCTTTATTGGCCTTTACTCTTTTCAGGGCTTGCCTGAGATTGACGGGTTCACAGATGGCTTCCATCAGCCATGCGGTTGACGGCGGACTTTCTCCATTCGTCGGTGCCTGCACGGTTTCAGCCCCCTGACAACGACCTTCCGGGGCCTCACCCCGTCCTTCCGCTATAGGGGCGCAATGCGTTTTCTGCTGCATGACCGGTCAGAACCTCTGCTGATACTCGTCACTCATTACCGTTCGGGCCTTCAGACAACCTTGTCCTACTATGCCCTCTGCTGACTCCTGTCCGCAGGTCAGCGCACCTTGCGATGCACCCAGTTCTGAATGCAGAACGCTGGACAGGCCTCCCGGGGTAAGCTCTGCCGCTTTCGCCACACACCTGCCCAATCTACCACCCCGGCTCTTGATGGTTATGGTCTTTGCAATCATTGGCTTGCTCCGCCAGCCGGGTAGGTCTTGTATCGGGTTTCTGTTCGTCAGGTCATGGTTTTGCTCCACGCTTCCTTCAGACCCCGCCTCACGACGACGCCCTTGCGCTTCGCTAGTCCTTCGCCACCATCAAGCTGGACAGGGGACTTTCACCCCCTAGCTGCTGAGCATGCCCGGCACACCACAAAAAAACCGGCCGGAGCCGGTGTGGTGAAGACATATTATAGAATGCGCATGTGGACGCGGCCATTGAGGTTCCCAGGTGCTGGGCGGCGGCGCAGTGTTCAATCCGACTATAGGCCGCCCGCTGTAATAGCCTCCAATGGGTTCTGTAGATCAATAACACCTTATTGATCGGCAGCACCAATAGTGAAAGGAAGTTACCCCCTGTCGCACTTCGGTAACAAATCGGCTTCGCCGTCGCCAATTAACAACCCGATGGGTTTATCGCCTCCGGGCTTAGTCTTGCATTTTCGTACGCACGCCAGGCCAGGATTAGTGCTATGCGCCGCAATCACCCATCGGGTATTGTTATTGCCTGTTCCAGGGCATTTTTACCAACAGATTTGCCATGCCGCACCAGCCACTGACGCCGGCGAAAATGAGCCCTGAGCCGATAAAACCGGACAAGAGAAAGAAACCGGGATTGACACCGTAACCCGCAATTACACCGGCCAGAATGAGGCTCCCGGCAGTGATCTGCACCTGTCGCATCAGAGGAAGGGTTTGTTTTTTATCCTGTACCGTGGGCAGCCCGGCCTGTTTCCAGGCGTTGATCCCACCGTCCATGATCATAAACTCCGTCGGCTTCACCATACGGGCCAAGACATCAGCGTTTTGTTTTGTACGGGTACCGGCCTGGCAATGAAAAATCACCGGATAGCGTGTTGAAGCCGTTTCTAGTTGTCTGCCCGCTTGAATTTCTGTTAGCGGCAGAGAAATGGCGCCGTCAATATGTTCTCGGCGAAACTCATCCGTTTCACGAATATCAACGATGACAGCCCCACGCTCTCTGAGGCGCTGGATCTGGGCTGGTGAAGCCGTGTTATCACTCATTGTCCTACCTCCGGGCAGTAAATTTCTTTCAGGATTGTTACCAGCTTCCGAACCGACTCATCTTTGATGAAGTAATTCATTCGCTGTGCCAGCCGCTTGCATTCAATAAGATTTTCCGCCTTCATCCTCGCAAGATGTTGTGACGTCGCAGAAGGACTCAATCCGACCACTCTGCTTAGTTCCCCCGCAGACGTACCGGGAGAGTCAATGAGCATACAGAGGATCAGCAACCGACTGGGGTTACTCATTGACCTGAGCAAACCTGAAGCTGCCTGGGCGCTTTCTTTAAGTTGAGCTAAACTGTTTTCAGGCATTTTATTTTAGAATTCACTAAACTTAGATAAATATAAAATACACAATTATGCGTACAAAACAAAAATATTTGTGCAAGTCATGAACAATGATAACTAAGACACTGTTTTATATATTAACAAGATATTTAAGCGGTAATAAATCGGTAAGCCCCGCAATATAAGCGTAAAAAAACCGGCTTTCGCCGGTTTAAAGTCATCGCACCGCTGCCAGTTAGTCGCACTTCGGCAGCCAGTCGGCGTCGCTCTCGTCACGCAACGCTAGGTTGGTTTGCATTCCCTGCTTAGTCTTGCGTTTCAACAGCACGATTTCATACTCACACAGCGTATTCGGCACCGTCAGGCTCATCGGGTGTTGGTGCCCGCGAGCCTCCATAAACGACAGGTAAGCGTGATACAGGTAACGGCGCGGGTTGGCCGGGCGAATATTGGCGTTCCCCATGTACAACCCGACCGGCATGCTGAGCGCCGCGAGGTAGCCGCAAAAATCGACCAGCGGATCGGCATGGCGCTTGACCGTCAATGCCTCCGCCAAGTTCTGCTGCGCCTGGAGCAACGCGCGCGCCGCGTTCGGGTTGGCAAAGCGCGGCATCAGGTGGCGCACGATCACCGCCAGTTCACCGCGGATTTTTGTCAGCAGTTGCGGATCACGCTTATTGGCCTGTATCGCATCCGGGAAGGTGGTGATCACCCGGCGACGGGACACGCCGCCGCTGCGGTCGCTAAAGCACATCGGGTTGTTGTTGACCGCAAAAATGACCGCCGGAATGTGCGTGGAATACGCATCCCGGTATTTCGGGTCGATGGCCACCGCGTCGCCGCCGGTAATGGCCTTGATGCCCGCGCCGTCGCCGTTCCATTTCTCCTGGTCGGGCAGGATAATCAGCGAGAACCCGACCACGGAAGAGCACTCGAGCGCGCCGACTCCAGGGTATCGATGGTGGACGAGGTGGTATTGTCCTGCCCTGCGAGCAGGTTGGCGACGGCGGCCATCACGCTCTTGCCGCTGCCGCCGGGGTCGGTCACTTCCAGGAACAGTTGCCAGTCGTAGCGGTTGGCCAACACCATAAATAACGCCGCGAGGATACACTCCTACTTTTCGGCCTGTTGTCCGGCGGCCCGCGTCAACCAGAGCTAGAAGTGCGGCGCATGCTCGGCCAGATTATCCCCGGCCTTGGGCGCGATATAGTCCACGCTGTTGACGGTGCGCAACCAGTTCTCCTGGCGGTGGCAGCAAAACCGCCCGATGACGGTATCAAACACCCCGTTACGAAAGCCGATAAGGCGGCGGGCCAGTTCGCCCATATGCGGCACCATCAGCTTGAGGGTGCCCAGAATGCCGTTGATGCCCGCCGCCGAGAATGGCGCGCGCACCGTCTGGAACAGCGCGGCGATTTCCCGGCACAGTTGGCGGTGCGGCAACACCTGCCATGCCCCGTGTTCGTAGCGGCAAATCTCTTCACCGAGCGATGGCACGGCCAGCATATTGCCATAATGCGCGGCCAACAGCTCGGCCTTTTCGCTGGCGCTCATAGCTTTCAGGTCGGCATCGCTGAGCGCATCAAACGGGCTGGTGACGGCCGGTTGGCTGAACGCCAGCAACTGCGCCTGCGTCGCAATCGCGCCCTGCGGCTGGTACACGTCGTTCCAGTCGCCCAGTATCTACGGCGCGGGTCTGGCCGGTGCCGTTCTCGGCAGCCAGCAACAGCCGCGCGTCCGGGTAACATTCGCGCAACGCCTGCGCCACGGCGGCCAGGTTGTTGGCGCTGAGGGCCACGCAGACCGTCTCGCCGGTCAGTTGGTGCACGGACAACCCGGTGGCGTAGCCTTCGGTCAGCCAGATAACGGCATTATCCTGGCCCGCCAGCCAGTGACAGGCCGCCTTGACCTGGCCCCCGGCCAGGGTCCGCTTGTCCCCGGCGGCATTAATCAATTGCACGTTGACGATATCCCCCGCGCAGTTAACCAGCGGCAACAGCAGGTCGGCCACCCGTTCCGCCGCCGCTTTCGCCGACAGCGATAAAACCTTTTCCACCAAGTTCAGGCCGTCACCGGCCCCGCACTGGTTGCAAATCCAGGTGCCGCGCCCATCCCGGGCCTCATAGATCTCACCACTGCACTGTCAGTTTGCTAGATTAGCGTCTTTAACGCGTCGACGGTAAAATCCTGCAGCGCTGCGTGGTTACCCGTACGGATTTTGATTGCCCAGTCCGGATCGCTCAGCAATGCGCGCCCCACGGCGATCAGATCAAACTCGTTGCGTTCCAAGCGCTCGATAAGGTTATCGAGGCTGGCGGGTTTGGCATCCTCACCGGCAAAGGCGCCCATAAAGTCGCTGGAAAGGCCAACGGATCCAACGCTGATGGTCGTTGCACCGGTCAGTTTCTTCGCCCAACCGGCAAAGTTTAACCCGCCTTCACCGTCGATATCGGGAAACTCCGGTTCCCAGAACCGGCGCTGAGAGCAGTGGAGTATATTCACACCGGCGTCAACTAACGGAACCAGCCAGTCTGCCATCGCTTCAGGCGTTGACGCGAGACGCGCTGCATAGTCCTGTTGCTTCCACTGGCTGACGCGCAAAATAAGCGGGAAATCAGGGCCAACCGCTTTGCGCATGGCCTTTATTACCTCAGATGCAAAACGTGCACGCTGTTTCAGGGTTGCGCCACCGTAGCCGTCGGTGCGCTGATTGGTTCCCGACCAGAAAAACTGATCGATCAGATAGCCGTGTGCACCGTGGATTTCCACCACGTCAAAGCCCAGCCGTTTGGCCTCGGCCGCAGCCTGACCGAAGGCAGCTATGGTGTCGGCGATAGCCTCATCGCTCATTGCCACACCGTGTGGTTGACCTGGAGCAATCAGCCCTGATGGGCTTTCCACCTCGGTATCCGGTACCCAGTCAGTCAGAAAACTGCTGACTGACCCCGTGTGCCACAGCTGCGGCCCCATCTTGCCGCCGGCGGCGTGAACATGGTCGATCACGCGCTGCCAGCCAGCCAGCGCTTTTTCACCATAAAAAAAGGGGATTTTGGGGTCATTACGTGAAGCAGGCCGGTTTATCACCGTACCTTCAGAGAGAATCAGGCCCACATCACCTTCGGCGCGACGCTGGTAGTAGGCGGCAATTGTTTCATCAGGCACGCCGTCAGTTGCAAATGAACGAGTCATGGGCGCCATCACGATACGGTTCTTCAGCACCAGATTATTCAAATGGAAAGGCTGAAACAGGATGTCGGCTTTGGATGAGGTCATAGGTTAACTCTCCGGTTAGGTTGGCGTCGTTCATAGTATATTATGCATATTACTCGTCAATCAGGTACCTCAACGCCACCTGGTTTCCCTGAGGGAACCTCTATGCTGAAAAAACCGGAAGACTGTTCCGCCACTCAATGCCTTCATCGTCTGCTACTCGAGCAAATTGCAGATAAATGGCCCGTTCTGATCCTCGCTTCCCTATGTGAAAAACCGTTGCGCTTTAATGAGCTCAAACGCGAGCTGAAAGTCATCACCCAAAAGTCATTGGCGCAAAGCCTCAGGCGGCTACAACGCAATGGTATTGTTGTTCGCTGGGTGATCACTGCTTCACCCATTGCCGTTGAATACGAAATCACCCCGCTGGGCCGAACGCTTAAAGACCCCATCGAGGCACTGTGCGCATGAACCCGAAGCTATCTGCCCGCGGTCGAAGCCGCGCGGCAAGCATTCGATATGGAGGAAATGACGCCGAATATGGTGTCAAAGGTTTAGGTTTGAAGAGAAGTATGTGTCGAAGAAGCGTAACTGGTGGGATTGGATAGCTGAGGGTAATGACGCCGATTAGCAGAAAGCCCGCTCCGGTTTCCCTTAAGCGGAATTTTCGAAATGTACAGCTCTGACTGTAAGAGCCTGCGCCAGCCATTGGCTAGTGACTTAATTCATGAGATAGCGCTATTTAAACATCCTTTCACCCAGCTTGATCTGTTCTCCATCGATGCTGAAATTGCCATTTCCCTAGTGGTATATCCGCCGTTTTTCCTCCCGGTCGACATCGTTCCAGTAATCCTGCCAACGAATAGTGGACACGTTATTAATCCAGTAAAATCGTAGCAATGAGTGAGATGAACTGATCCCAACTATTTGAGAGCGGCGAAGGGTTCAGCAGATGAGGAATGGATCCTCGCAGCTTTACGGCATCATGATGCCCAATACGGTACGCATAAAGCTCCCCGATAACTGGAGGAGCAGCAAGATGAAATATTCCCCTGTTGGCATCGATATTGCAAAACATCTGATGCAGATCCACTTCATTGATGAGCATACCGGTGAAGTTATCGATAAACAGATTAAGCGCGAAGCACTGCTAGAATATGTCAGCAATCGTGAATCTTATCTGATTGCTATGGAGGTCCCCGGTGGCTATCAGTACTGGGCCCGTGAGCTGGAAAAGCTAGGGCATAAGGTCAGATTGCTTCAGGTTACAGGGCAAATTCGTCAATCCCTTCATAATGGGCAACAAAAATGACGTGATGGATGCCGCGCTATCTAGATGGCGATCCAGCAACCGTCTAAAGCTGTCGCCGTCAAAACTGAAGAGCCGCAGGCCGCACTGTCGCTGCAGAAAATGCGTCGTCAGTTGGTGAAGTTCCGCACCGCACAGCTCAACGTGCTGCATGGATTACTGCCGGTGTTCGGCGAAACGGTGCGTAAGAGCCGGTTATCACTGGACAAGACGAAGCCTGAGGTACATGAACATCTGAAGGAAAATCTGCCGCCGTTCCTTATTTACCAGATTGAAGACCAGTACCGACGGCTCAGCGACCTTGATATGTAGATAGATAGCATTGAAAAACTGCCTGCCGCCTGGGCGAAACAGAATGAAGCCTGTCAGCGGCTCATGGATATCCCGGGCATTGGCCCGCTGGTCACTACCGCCGCTGTCGCCATGATGATAGATGCGGGAACCTTCCGTTCACGCGACCTGCATCGGTCTGGTGCCTGATCAAACTGGTACAGGCGGCAAGGTGCGGCTCCCGGGCATCAGTAAACGCGGTGATGCCTGTCTGAAGACGCTGTTTATCCATGGTACAAGGGCAGCGACGCTGCTGACGAAAGAGCCAAATCCATGGGTAACAGAGCTGATGAAAAGACGGCCAGCCAGCGTAACCGTGCTGGGGATGGCTAACAAGATAGCGCGTACAGTATGTACCCTATCGGCACATAACTGGACCTGCGACAAAAAACACATCAGCATCAGGCCGTTCTGAAGGGTATGGGCTGATAAACATTAACTCTTTCAAAATAAGGATGAATACTGAAAGGTTGCGAGGGCAGCCGTAGAGATAGCAACGACAGGTAAGACCATGACTAACTAAACTTGGATGGTCCTTTGAACTTTAAGCTCATTCAGGGAATAAGGCGTGAGTCAGCGGATCTCATCGAGGCCCGCAGCACCGGCTGCGCCAAGGTCGGATATAGAGCTACAACCGACCATCAACGTCAACACAATTGAAGCCTTGCAAACGGGATGCGTTCATATAGTGAACCATGACGCAAGCAAAATCTGTGAAAAGGGCATCCCGTAATCAATATACTACGGAGTTCGCTCGGCTAGACCAGCATTCTTGCCGCAGCAAAAACTAGCGGGGTGACATGGTTAATTATTACACACGATGCGCACCGGTATCCCTAGAGCATAATTACAATATTATATAAAAACCTCAGAGCGGCCCTTGCTGCAACGTTGATATGAATGCTCTGCGCCACGCGTGTAACCTGATAAGCGGTGCGCCGTCAGACGCTGGCCCGTGAAATAAAGTGCCAGTCCAGAACGACCCGCTCCGCCGGCGAATCGGGATTATTGATTTTATTCAGCAGCAGCCCCACGGCTTTGCGGCCGATGTCGGCGGATGGCTGGGCGATGGTGCTTAACTGCGGCGATACCATCTCCGAGAGTTCCGTGCCGTCAAACCCCACTATCGCCATATCATCGGGGATGGACAGTCCCGCCTCTTCAATCGCGCGCATCGCGCCCGCCGCCAGCGTATCCGAAACCGCAAACACGGCATCGGGACGACGTTCGCCCCGCAATAGATTCTCCATCGCCGTTTTGCCGGCGCAGAAGGTGAGATCGCTGGCGTATTCGACGGCGCGGTAGGTTAGCCCTTGCCGTTCCAGCGCCATTTTATAACCCCGCTCCCTCAATCGTGCATATTTATAACTCAGATCGTGGTTAATCAATGCGATACGGCCGCGTCCGCGCGTGATCAAATGCTGGATGACAAATCCGGCGGCATCGATATCATCGATCCCGACACAGGAGACGCCGCCGTCGTCGGCATATTCGGCGCACTGAACCCAGGGCATGCGATCGATCATGGTGGTTAATTCCGGTAGTTTCGAGAACGCATCCATGGTGATAATCCCGTCGACGATCTTGCCGGAGAGTAGCTTCAGGCTGGATATGGAACGCTGAATATCCGTGCCGGAATTACACAATAAAATGCGATAGCCGTTTTTTTCCGCTTCCTCTTCAATGCCTTTCACCACATCGGCGCAGAAGGGATTGGAGATATTCGACACCATCACCAGAATCATGGAGCTCCGGGCGGTTCGGAGCTGGCGCGCCAGTAAGTTGGGTTGGTAATTACTCTCGCTGATAGCCTGAAGTACGCGTTCGCGGTTTTTCGGTTTTACCGTATCGATATTGTTCAGCACACGGGAAACCGTCGCCACTGAAACCCCGGCAAGCCTGGCGATTTTCTGAATTGACATAACAATGACATATCCTGGAATTAACCACTTATTGGGGAAGGCTATCACAGTTTAACGGGGGACTGAATCAAAGCCCGACGCCATCCTTGCGCATCGGGAAATCCGTTCAGGAAGCGACGCTGACCCAACGCTGCTGCCGATGGCTTTTGATGATCGCCTCAATGATGAACATCACGTTGGCGCCGTCATGGAAAGTGGCGAACCCACGGCTATCCGGCGCCGGCGTTTTACCGTTACGAATAGCGGAATAGTACTGCAACATCATGTTCTTAAACGCATCAGGCCATCCTTCGATATGACCGCCGGGAAAGTGCGCCCACCCCGCCGCATCCGGCTCCATCAGACCGGGATCGTCCGACAGCCATTGGTTAGGCTGACTGCGATGCCCCACCCAGAGTTTCTGCGGCGTTTCCTGATCCCAGGCCACCGACGCCTCGCTGCCGTTCACCTCGAAGCTCAGGCTATTTTTTCTGCCCGCGCAGACCTGCGAAACATGAAAACCCCCCTTACTGCCGTCATCAAAACGAAATAGCACGAACCCCATATCCTCCGTGGTGACCGGGAGGTCTTCATCGCCGCCGGCCTCCTGACGCGCGGTAAAAGTCGAGCCGCCCCGCACGCCGGCTTTCCGGGTCGGCCAGACGATGGATAAATCCGCCATGACGTCGGTAATGCGCCGTCCGGTGACGAACTGTACCGTATCGCACCAGTGAGAGCCGATATCCGCCACCGCGCGCGAAACGCCGCCGATATTCGCCTCGACGCGCCAGTTGTAATCACTTTCCAGCAGCATCCAGTCCTGCAAGTAGCTGCCGTGCGCCGAGAAAAGACGGCCTGCCTGCCCATGACGCAACATGCTGGCCGCCTGACGGACCATGGCGAACTGGCGATAAACGAAACTGACGCCGTGCACCACGCCGGCCTCCTGCGCCATTTGAACCAATTCTCGCGCTTCATCCGCGGTCATACAAAGCGGTTTTTCGGAAAAAACGTGCTTGCCGGCCCGGAGGATCTTACGGTTAATGTCCGCGTGCAGGTGGTTCGGCGTACAGTTATGCACCGCATCCAGACCGGGATGCGCCAGTAACGCGTCCACATCGCCATACGCATGCGGGACATTGAGCTGCGCCGCTTTGGCGCGCGCCACCTCTAACGGTGTGTCGCAGAGCGCCACCACCCGGACGAACCCCAGACGGCGGATCGCTTCGATATGCGCCGGCCCGATAAAACCGGTGCCGATAATGCCGACATTAATCATGAGACGTTTCCCCCGGCGCGATACCCAATATTCTGCGCACGTCGGCGCGACGCTCCACTGCCGCGGCGAAATCGTCAAACGCGCGATCGGCGACAGGTATAATGTGCCGGCGAATAAATTCGCCGCCTTCGCGCGCGCCGGTTTCGCCGTCTTTCAGGCAGCACTCCCATTCCAGCACCGCCCAGCCGTCGTAGTCATGTTGCGTCAGCCGGCTGAAAATGCCTTTGAAGTCGATAGCGCCATCGCCGGGCGAGCGAAAGCGTCCGGCGCGGTCCGACCAGCGTTGAAAACCGCCGTAGGCGCCGCTTCGCCCATTGACGGTGAATTCGGCATCTTTCACATGAAACGCTTTGATGCGCGAGTGATAGAGATCGATAAACGCCAGATAGTCCATGTGTTGCAGATAGAGATGGCTGGGATCGAACAGAATATTGCAGCGCGGGTGATGATCCACCAGTGCCAGAAAACGTTCGAAGGTCGCGCCATCATGTAAATCCTCGCAAGGATGAATTTCATAACAAACGTCGATCCCATGCGCGTCAAAACAATCCAGTACCGGCCGCCAGCGGCGCGCCAGTTCATGGAACGCTTCGCTCAGCAACGTCTGATTATGCGGCGGCCAGGGATAAATATACGGCCAGGCGAGAGAGCCGGAAAAGGTGGCATGCGCCCGCAGCCCCAAATGTTCCGAGGCCTGGGCGGCCCGTTTCAGCATGCCGGCCGCCCAGGCCTGGCGGGCGGCGCTATCCCCCCGCACCGCGTCGGGCGCAAAACCGTCAAACGCATCGTTATAGGCCGGATGCACCGCCATCAGTTGCCCTTCCAGATGCGTGGACAGCTCGCTGATGACCAGGCCATGCTGCGCCAGTTTGCCGTTAACCTCATCGCAGTAGGTCTGGCTGGCGGCGGCCAGTTCCAGATCGAAAATCGTTTTATGATTACAAGGGATCTGGAGCGCCTTATATCCCAGAGAAGAGACCCATGCCGCCAGCCCCTCGAGGGTATTAAACGGGGATTGCTCCCCGATGAACTGCGCCAGGAAAATCCCCGGCCCCTTAATGGTTTTCATTTCACCTCCGAATACTCAAACCCTCTCTTTCTCGTCATATTTGAACGAAAAGAGGAAAATAAGCGCGATAACCGCTGCGGCAACCGCCGGGATCCACCAGAACGTCACCCATGCCTGCGGCACCGTCTGACCGGCCACCAATGCGTTGTACAACGCGCCGGAAATCTGCGACCCCAGCAACATCCCAATCCCGTAGGTAAACATGACGATCATGCTCTGCGCCTGCCCCTTGACTTTGTCCCCGGCCACACGCTCGGTGTAGATAAAACCGACGACGAAGAAGAAGTCATAACAGACGCCATGCAACAGAATACCGATATACAGCAGCCAGCGGCCTTCTTCACTCACTCCCAGCGCAAAGAACGCGTAGCGAACAAACCAGGCGAACATCCCGATAAACAGCATGTATTTCACCCCCAGCCGTCTGAACAACAGCGGGATCACCAGCATGAAGAAAATTTCAGACATCTGGCCGAAAGACATGGCGGTACTGACGTCTTGCACCCCCGCATCGGCAAGATAAGAGGCTGTATAGGCGTAGTATGTACCGAGAGGAATGGAAATCAGCGTGGCGCACAGCGCGAAGATAAAGAAATGCCGGTTTTTCAGTAAGGCAAACGCATCGGCACAGAGCAGATCGCGCAACGCCACGGGCAAGCCTTTGGCCGGCGCCGGCGTATGCGGCAACGTCAGGCTATAAACCGCCAGCACCATAGAACATATCGCCGCCAATGAGAAAATATGCACCGTTGAGGAAATACCGGTCACGCCGATAAAAATGCCGGCGACGATCCAGCCGATAGTGCCGAATACCCGCACCACAGGAAAGGTTTTATCAATATCCTTCAGGCTGTGAAAGGCGATGTTGTTGGTTAATGCCAGCGTCGGCATATAACAAAGCGTATAGCCGAACAACAACGCGATCAGCAGCGTGCCGTTTTCGCTGATCAGCGCCTGCGGCACGAACCACAGAATGGCCGCGCCGGCCACATGCATGACCGCCATCACTTTTTGCGACGGGAAGAAGCGGTCAACCAGCATTCCCAGCACAAACGGCGACAGGATAGAGGCTATCGGTCCGGCGGAAAACGCGTCGCCAATCAGCAATGACATATTGTGCTGCGTCATCACCAGCCCCAACGTTACCGACCAGCTTCCCCATATAAAAAATTGCAGAAACATCATCAGCGATAACCGCGGCACAATAAACCGATGCTGCGCGCCCGCCCTTTCACTACTTCCCGTTGTTGACATCATTTTCAGCCTCACCAGGTAAAAGTAATCGATTACAAAAAAACACAACTAAAATGTAATCGATTACTTTTAAGGTTACACCATCCCTGTTCAAATTTGGGATAGCAGTCACGATAAAACCTGGCGGTAGGCAAGGCGACAACGCGTCGCCTCTATGGGCATCACGGAAAAGGGTTATAAGGGATAAAGGCGTCGTCTGGTTGGAAGGAACGCGTCGGCCGGAGAAATCAGGATTTTGGATAAACGCCGGCGGCGGTCCCAATAGAACGCGCTCCGGCTGCTGTCCAGCGCCTGGAACCGGCCGCCGGGGCGCTTACGGCCGGCGCAATTCCGTTGCGCCGGCATCGTAAGCGCGTTTCACTTCGATTTATTAAGGAAAGTCACGACATCCTGGGTAAAACGCAGCGGATTTTTGAACGCCAGGAAGTGATCCCCTTGTTGTTCTTTCGTGTAGACAAACAATTCCGATCCCGGAATAACGGAATGCATCCATTGCTGACTGGGAACGTTATGGCTGTAATCGCCAGTGAAAATAGCGGTCGGCACATTAATTTTATGGCGGATCACGTCACGCCAGTCGTTTGTTGCATGGTCAAAAAGCACCAGCGAGAGAAATTTGGGATCGTTTTTTATGAATTCACGCGCAAGCGCCTCTGAATTTTGAAAATATTTCGAGTCCATCGCCGCGTAACGTTCCATTGCGGCCATATCCACAATCTGATTATTGGTCGCCGCGCCCTGGGTAAATGCCGCAATCATGCGTTCCGGCGAGGTCGTCATTCCGCCGGCTTCCAGACGCTCTTTTTCCGACCAGTCCGAATGGGTGTAGATAGAAATCGGTTCGTCAATAAAAATCAGCTTGTTGATATTTTTTGTTCCGAAAAGATCGATATACGACCAGATGACCGACGCCCCCATCGACCAGCCGCAAAGGTTCACGGATTTTGCGCCGATATGGTCGGTAAACTCTTTAAGATCGGCGCCGTAACGCGACAATCGGTTGCCGTACTCCACATTTTGCGACAACCCCTGATTCCGTGGGTCAAGCACATAAACGTGATATTGCTTACTGAGCAGAGACATAATATTGACATACTCCGCCCCGTTCCCCGACCAGCCGGGAATAAAAATCAGGGGATCGCCTGCTCCCGCTTCCCAGTAGCTCAGCTTGACGCCGTCACTGGTGGTAAATGTGTTTATCTGTAATCCCTTGAAATCCGACAATTTTTGCGGTAATCCTTCAATTTTGTTCGGAAAAGTAAAATCCCGGCCAAGCGCCGTTACCACATCGGCGGCATGGACAGAACAGGCGGAAGCCATTAATAACATAACGCTGACTATTTTGATGATATGACGCATAACGTTTTACCTTGCAGGTGTTATCCGGCCGGATGCACGGGGACAGTAGTTTGAAGATCGACAGAAAAGCTTAGTTAAATCCGCTGGATTGATAAACAACTAAAAAGCATCAACATTGGAAACAATATATTTTAAATCATGTCGGCCATATCCATCGATGGTTCTTCGGTGCCCGCAAGCGAGAACATTGACGGCGCTGGGCCGGTTATTTTTGGCTATAGGCGAAAGTGTCCGGTCGCAAGCCGGGCGTCATTGAAATTTACTCCACGCCGAACTTCGGGTAAAAAGAAGACAACGGCAAAACGGCCATATCGAGAGGTAACACGAAGAACATATGAAAATGTCAATTGTTGGTACTGGTATGATTGTCAAGGAGCTTTTACCCGTCCTCAAAGAACTCGACCTGACTCTGGATGCCATTCTTGCCACAGAACACTCCCAGAGCAAGGGCGAGGCATTGAGCCAAACATACGGTATTCGCAACGTATTTACCGATTACGATTTATTGCTGGCAAGCGACTGCGATGCCGTGTATATAGCATTGCCCAATCATTTACATTATACATTCGCCAAAAAAGCCCTCGAAAAAGGCAAGCACATTATTATCGAAAAACCCATTGTTCCGCACCTTGCCGAGCTTTACTCCTTGTATGAACTGGCGAAGAACAATAACTTAATCATTCTTGAGGCCATGAATATTCACTATCTCCCGGCCTATGCCGACCTCAAAAATAAAATCAACGACATTGGCGATATAAAAATCGTTCAACTTAATTATAGCCAGTATTCGTCCCGTTATGACGACTTCAAAAAAGGAATTATCCACCCTGCGTTCGACAAGGAAAAATATGGCGGCGCCTTGATGGATCTCAACATCTATAATATCCACGCCATCATTGGACTTTTCGGTTCGCCGAAGACATTCAGCTACTCGGCGAATATAGAGAAGGGCGTGGATACCAGCGGGATACTTTCTCTTGATTATCCGGGTTTCAAAGTATCAAGCATTGGCGCAAAGGATTGCAAAGCCCCGATAATCAATACCATTCAGGGCACAACCGGAAATATCGTTATTAGAACGCCGCTCAATAGCATGACAAAATTCACAATAAACCGGAATGACGGCGCATCAGAAGAGCTGGACTTTAATCAGGGAAAACACCGGCACTTTTATGAATTTAAAAAATTCAATGAAATCATCGATGACAACGACACGGCGGCGGCAAACACTATGCTTGATATCAGTATGCAAGCTGTGCGTATCCTTGAGTCATCCAGAATGACGCCATGATGAAAGAATGAACGCGCGGCGGGCGCCGTCAGCCCGACGGCGAAACGACGGGCAATAGGCTATGCCGCCCATGTTCATTCGGCGCGTATCGCCGGACAATAACCACTGGATAAAAGCAAGGATCATCACCATGGATTCCGTCACACAGGCTCTGTTGGGAGGCGCAATACAAGGCAGTCTGCTGGGGCGGACGCAGGGACGGCGCGCCCTGTTCTACGGAGCCGCGCTTGCAACCCTGCCGGATCTGGATGTACTCATCCCTTATGCCGATCCGGTGTCGGCGATGACCTATCACCGCGGTTTTACGCATTCCCTTTTTGTGCTGACCGGACTGGCGGGATTGCTGACCTGGCTGATTCGGCGGCGTTGGCCCGATGCGCCCTATCGCCGTGGACGTCTGTTTTTCACCTTATGGCTGGTCCTTATCACCCACCCGCTGCTGGATGCGTTTACCGTCTACGGCACCCGGCTCTTCTGGCCGTTTCCCGCCGTGCCTGAAAGCTGGTCGGCGGTTTTCATCATTGACCCCGCCTACACCCTACCGTTGCTGGCTGCCGTGGTTTTCGCCGCGCGAAAAGGACTTAATACCCGCAGTATCCGTATATTATCCGTCGCGCTGGCGCTCAGTACCGCCTACCTTGCTTTTGGGATGGGCGGACGCATGCTGGCTGAACAGCGGGTTTCCCATGCCATGCGCAATCAGGGGATCGCGGTGACGGAATTACGCGCCGTGTCCATGCCGTTCAATGCTCTGATATGGCGCGTCATCGCCAAAACCCCGGACGGCCACTACTACGAATCCGTAAGCAGTTGGTTTGACGATAGACCACCAGAATGGATTCGTCTTCCGCTTCATCCCGATATCGCGCACATCGTAAACGGCGTACCGCTGCACGACAGGCTGCGCTGGTTTACCAATGACTGGCTGCGTTACGACATCATCGGTAACGCGTTGGTCGTCAGCGACTTACGAATGGGGATTGCCGGGCAGTACACCTTTCGTTTCAAAATGGCCGAATGCGCCGCCGATGGGAAATGGGTCACCGTGGTTCCCTCCGCCTGGTCAAGCGGCATGCCCAGCCTGACGGAATTGAAGCTGATGATGAAACGTATTTTTCATCAGCAACCGCCTTTGCCGCTGTCCGCCTGGTCGGCGCCCTATGCAGAGACATCCGCGGCGCACACCTGCGATCTCGCCATGCCGGTCGGCAAGCCGGCATCGTCATAACCGTCGGCGTTCACTTTTGCCGCGCGCTTGCGCGGCAAAAGTGAAATGCGTTATCATCCGCCCCGGCTATCTACTTTTACATCGTTTTGATTATGCGTTCACTGAGTCAATCTTCAGTGGGATTTTTTTGTTCGCTTGATTAACCGTGCTGGTTGATAAGCGGAACAGTGATGTAAAAGGCCATTCCCATGTCATTTTCCTCCATTCGCAATTTTTGCATTATCGCCCATATCGACCACGGTAAATCCACGCTGGCCGATCGTTTTATTGAACTCACCTCTACCGTGGCCCGGCGGGACATGCGGGAACTGCTGCTCGACTCCATGGATATTGAGCGTGAACGCGGCATCACCATCAAACTGCAAACGGTGCGTATGCGCTATCAGAGCGATGAGGGCCGCCAGTATCAATTCAATCTAGTGGATACGCCGGGACACGTCGATTTTTCCGCGGAAGTTTCGCGCAGCCTGGCCGCCTGCGAAGGCGCGATACTGCTGATTGACGCCGCGCAAGGCGTTCAGGCTCAGACCATCGCCAATCTCAATCTGGCTCGACGACATGGCCTGACCCTACTGCCGGTCCTGAACAAAATTGATAGTCCGCAAGCCGATATCGCCGGCGTGATGCAGCAACTGGCCGACATTCCCGGCCTGGATATCAGCACGGTGTTGCCGGTATCGGCAAAAACCGGGGAAGGTGTGGCCGCCGTGCTTGCGTTCGTCGCTCGGCATTTCCCCTCCCCGCTCGGCGAATCGCACACCTCGCTCCGGGCGTTGGTGTTTGACTCCCATTACGATCCTTATCACGGCGCCATCATGCATGTGCGTATCGTGGACGGCAGCATCAACACCGGCGATGCTCTCTGTTTCATGTCATCCGGTTTTCGCTTTGAGGTCACTGAAACCGGGGCTTTCCTACCCGCACGCCAGCCGTGTGAAAAACTGGATACCGGAGAAGTGGGCTATATCGCCGCCGGAATTAAAGATGCGGGCGCGATCCGCGTCGGCGATACCCTGACGCTGGCGGCGAATCCCGCAACCGAAGCGGTTTCCCGCTATCAGGAGATGAAACCGATGGTGTTTTCCGGGCTTTATCCCGATGCGGATGACGATCTGAAAGGATTGCGCAACGCCATGGATAAACTGTCTCTTAATGATGCGGCGCTGCACATTGAACCGGAAGTCTCCGCCTCGCTGGGCGCGGGCTTCCGCTGTGGTTTTCTGGGGATGCTGCACATGGATATCGTCCGCGAGCGCCTGAAGCGGGAATACGGCATCTCGGTGATTGCCACCGCGCCAAGCGTTGAATATCGCGTCTGGTTACATAACGGCCAATGCCTGAGCGTCGATAATCCGGCTCATTTTCCGGGCGAAGACGTGCTGAATTACGTCGAAGAGCCTTATGTCGTCAGCACCATTCATACCCCGGATACCTATGTGGGCGCCATGATGGAATTCTGCGCCTCCCGGCGCGGCGAGTTTGTGGATATGCGCTATCTGGACGGCGGCGCCGTGCGTCTGACCTGGGCGATCCCGCTTAATGAGATGGTTTTCGGCTTTTTTGATACGCTCAAATCCCTCACCCAGGGCTACGCCACGCTGGATTACGAACTCTCAGGCTATCGCCGCGCCGATCTGGTGCGTTGCGATATTTATCTCGATAACCAACTGGTGGACGCCTTTTCTTTTATCATCGCCCGACAAAAAGCCTGGGCGCGGGCGTCCGAAATCGTGAAAACGCTGAAGTACGTCATCCCGCGCAAGCTGTATCCGGTGCCGGTGCAAGCAAAAGTGGAAAACCGCTTCATCGCGCGGGAAGATATCCCACCGTTGCGCAAAAGCGCGCTGGCACAAGGATTTCAGGGCAGCCTCTCGCAGAAAAAACGGCTCATTCGCAAGCAACGCGAAAATAAGAAACACAACATCGGGTTTTCAAAACGGGAAATCCCACGCGAGGCGTTTATGGCGATTTTGGCGATTGACGGCTGATTATCCATCGCCGCCGGATACGGCGGCCGAAGCACACAGATCGCCCTGTATAGACAGGGCGTATTTGTCAACCGCTCTCAGGAAGAGACTCACGGCGACGGCCCGCCATGAGCGATAAATCAAGTTTGATTAAAAACGATAGAGATAACCGACGCTCACCATCGTTTGGCTTGAACTGTCGACTAACGGGCTATCTTTGATGGCGCTGCCGAACCGGGTGGCGCTCGCATCAAGAAACAAGGTGTGACGCCGCGCCAGAGTGTAATCCATGCGCACCCCCGCCTCAACATTGGTGGCAGACTCCCCCTCATAAAAACCGCGGTTTGGACGCGCTTCTGAACGCCTCACGCCATAATAGTAATCAACGAATTTGCTATCCACCCACGCAACGCCCAACCTCGGCGTTATGCCAAAAGCGCCGGAGGAAAAACGCCGCTCCGCCTGCAATTTTGCACGAGAGCCCTTGCTATTGCCGGAAACGTCGCCGAGAACTTCCGCCGAAAGATCGACGATGCCCGTCTTCCACATCATTGCCCCCCCTGCCCATATACTGCCCTTGCGATCATCCATGCCGGCAAGGAACGGGGAGTCGTCCGCATCATAGCCGTCCCCGGCGTATCTGGCCCTCAGGCTCAGGGTAACGGATTCATTGGAAAGGAGTTTTAAGTCCAGCTTTGGAACAGAAGCGCTAATCCATCTGTTTTCGTACGAAAATAGCGGTAAGGGAACAACATCAGTATCAATATCGCGATAAGGCTTCTGAACAACGGCAACGCCCGCGCCTAATGCCCATGTTGAAGATCCATCTCCGTCGGGCTTGGCAGTTTGCGCAGCCGCCATCGGCGCCCAGGACAGCGAAACGGTAAACATCGCCAATGCCGCCGATACGGAACAACTGGTCAATCTGAAAGAATCGGTGGGGTGCTTCATTGCATAGTCCTTTTTTAACGTAAGTGAGGAAGCTCAAGGGCCGTCAATCTTGAATCGTCCCTGGAGCCAGAAAAACACATCCATCATTCGTGCTGTAGTGACCCGCCCCCTCTTTGTGAACCCGTTCGAGCGAACACTCAACAGGCTGCACCACGCACTTAAGATCAACCTAACATCATGATATTTAGCACAAAAAATACATCAAATCGCTCCGTTACGGGAGGGCATATTCCGCCTAGCCAAAGCGCCTCAGACAGGATGAAATCAATTCACCGGTAACGCACCTTCGTACAGATCGTCACATTGTTATTTACATACAGTATGAGATAGATCAACAATAACGAAACGATACTGTTTCGTTTCATTGTTGTCAATACGCAGCAATCGAGAGGGAAGCTCTAACAGGAAAAAATGCAAAAAATCAACATAACCAATTATTATATATGAAATTAAACTCCTAAATCCTCGTTAGAAAATACTCACTGATAACGTGAACGTATAATACATTACCATGTTGATATTCCAACGAATCAGCTGTTATCCAATTAAAGAAAACTACCGTCAACAAGACAATTTTTCACTCAGTTTAATTATTTTTCTAGAAAAAAATACATTCTAACATCATTAAACAACAGGGAATTGATGACTATCAAAACAGTTAGCCTCGTAATATAGAAGGAGAAGCATTATGAAAAAACACGACAAACCATTTTATTCAATCAGTAGAATACCTGACTGGGTTACAATAAGAGAAGCAGTCAAAATAGCTACTCTATCGACGAATATAAAAATAAAAAAAAGAGATATTTATCGAGATGCCTTATGTGGGAAAATACACCTCTCCATTTATTTTCAGTCTCCTGTTAGGTTAAGAAAAGTAAAAACCTTAAATAACAAAGTAAAATTAAAAAAAGCAGAAAACAAACTTACCCATAGACTTTGCTTGCTTGAAAAAGATTGCTTCATTAATAAAAGAGATTTAATTATCGACACTGAGGGAGAGTACTTTCTTTCTAAAAACAAAATCCTTGACACACCATTAATAGGATACGAATATATTTTAATACAACATTTACTAGCTCAATCGTTGAGTATTCCATCGCCGATGACAGAGAAAAACACAATAAACTACGGTTTTTCCACTATCATTTCAGGAGAAATATTTCAGGTATTTGAAGAAACCACATGGCAAGAAAGGATGAAAAAACAAATAAAACTACTACCTAAAAACATCGCCCCCCAAATTCACGATCGCATTATCTTTCACAACATAAATAAATATTGTCGAAAAGAACACTTTCCGCTCCACGCCCTACCTCTAGATGCCTGTTTCGTTCTCCGCCATACTGAGCTTGAAAAATTAATCCAGATACTGGCGAAAAATAAAACTATATCAACTTCTACAACACGGATATCCACCCCGCTATCGCGCTTGTTCTGGCTCTCCTGCAAGCATAATGAGGCCATCAGTCCATTGGTTAACCAGCCTTACAAGCTGCTGTCCATCTTTGAACAATGGGCATTAGCCGACGGTATAACGGATCGTCTAAGCGGCGAGACACTAAAAACTGCTCTTGAGCGTGGCTCACCATCTTTCCTTGGGGTATCAACATCATCAAGATAAGCATTATTTGACTGAACCCCGTATTAAGGGTTTTCCAATCCTTAATACGGGTTCATTAACTTTATCCCTGCTCCTGTTTGTGTTGTCGTGTCATTTCCGGACATAACCCATTTCTGCCACAGGAGGATACTATGACATCACATCAGCTATTACGACTAAAGCAGGTTGAAGAAAAAACCGGTTTAAAACGCTCGCAAATATATCTGTATATGAAAAGCGGCAACTTTCCTCATTCGGTCAAAATAGGTCCGGCCAGCGTAGCCTGGCTCGAATCTGAAATTGATGAATGGATCAATATTAAATTAGCCAACCGTTAATCATTTTTTCAGAGGAAAAGGATGATGAAAGATAATCAAGGTACCCTTTTATCCGTGAAACTGGACCAACTCAGGGCCTTTGAACTCGATCCCAGAATTATCCGGAATCCCTATTATGAGGAAATCAAGACATCAATTAAAAACCGCGGGCTCGACCATCCTCCGAAAATCACCCAACGACCAGGCGAAAGCCATTATATTGTATTCAATGGCGGGAATACCCGACTGTCTATTCTGAATGAACTCTGGCTGGAGACGCAGGATAAAGTATTCTGGGATATCACCTGCCTGTTCCACAAATGGCTGTCCGGTCCTGTAGAGCGCGGTAATTTACACTGTCTGCTCGGTCATCTGGTCGAGAATGATCTGCGCGGTTCGCTGACATTTATTGAAAAATCCCTGGCCGTACAAAAAGCGGCTGATATTTGCCTGTCGCTCTATGGCGCGATGTCCCAAACAGAATTACTCCAGAAACTTGATCAGGCCGGCTATGCAATCCACCAGTCGGTATACAGCAGAATGACAGCGACGATTAACTATCTCCTGCCTCATATTCCGGATTTGCTGTACAGCGGCCTGCCTAAAACCACCATTGAAAGGTTGTTAATGCTGCGCGCCTGCACATCAAAATTCTGGGATACCCAGTATCAATCTGTCGCTGGCAAACCTGACTTTAATGATGTCTTCGCTATGGCTCTTATCCCCTTTAATGGCCCGCTGGCGGGTTTCTCGTATGACGGTATTCGGGACGAACTAACGGGACTTATCAGCCAGGCGCTGGAGATCGATTACAATGCCGTGGCATTGATCACCGATGCCGGGGCTCAGAAACGCCAAGCGCTATTGGGATCACCAACCCCAACACTCCCTGAGATCAACGAGCAACGCCGTTATCAACCAGAGGTCAGAACGGTCCTCTCAACACCCCGAAATACGGCGGACGAAGTACCGGAACAAAATGACGAACCTTTTTATGATTCTCACGCAAAACCCGGATCCGCCCCTTCTGTCAAGCCCCATGCTGCAGGGAAAGAGGAACAGGAAAGCGAAAGCGGGAATATCACCGATACTGATCCGGCGGAGATATCGCCCCTGGAACGCCCGGAGGCTGGATGGGATATCGAGCCTGTCTTTGACACTACCGAAAATCTGCCATCGCTTGCCGAACAAACGGCATGGGGGCTGGCGGCAAAAGCCGGTCTGGAACATCTGATACAACCCTCGCAGGAAAACGGCTTTGATTTGGCAGAGCCAGACAGCCCGTTGTCGAATGAGGCTCGTACCTACTGGCAACTTCTGTCTTTTCTGGCGCAAAAAATGGGGGGAGCCGCGTCACTGTGGCAGCATTTATTACTGGGCTCCGCGATGACGTCAGCCGGATTTGGCGACGATGTGGTCATAAATATTTTCCAGTTGATCCGTCTGCTGCGCCGCCTGCATGAGAAACAACGGGAGGAGGCATCATCATGATCCCGTCACTGAACTACGCGGTATTGACTGACGTACTGCATGCGCTGAAAGAAGGCAACATTCGCTACTGCGAAGCGCTGGGTTTCACTTACGACGAAATGAACGCCATCAATCAGTTATCCCTAGACGAGCTGTTCATTGTCAGCCGGGCGTCCGCGCAGTTTATGAATGTCACGATCCAACACGAAGTTCTACGCCAGATCCTGGCTCAGTCCCGTCAGGAGGTACTCCTGCAACAACAGATTAACCGGGCCATCTGTCTGGGCGGTTCAATTGAGCTTCTGAACCAGTATTTTGGCCTGTCGTCTAATGAAATCAGCGCCCGACGCCGGTTGCTAGGTATATCTATTTCTCAGGGCCGGACGCAAATCCCGGATGAAGATACCGATGCTGAAATCTGGGTTCGTTGGCAAAAACGACGCCCGGAAAACATCGACTCGCTCAACGCGCTGGACATCATGATGCAAGTTACCGAAGAACTCTCATCACAAGATGAGGGCCCGTCGCTCACCGTGGTCTGGAACCGCATCACGCTTTGCGAAAAAGAAGCATCGGACAGGAGGAAATCACATGCCAGATGAAATCGATCGCGATCAGGAACTCAATGAGCAGCAGTTGGAAAAGCTTATCGAAAAAAACCGTTTCAGACCTGCTGCAACGCCATCATTGTCTTACTGCCGGCTATGCGGTGAACGCATTCCAGACAAACGGCGTGGGACATTGCCCGGCGTAACAACGTGTATTGATTGCCAGGCAAAGCTTGAGCGCCAGCTGCGCTAAGAATAAGACGACCCAAAGGCGGGGAGTTTCTTTCTCTGCGTGTTTTTCTTATCAGTGCAATCGATAGACATAGTTTTTACCGATTAATATCTCACTTTCAAACGGAAACGGTCTAAAAATATTCTGGCAGAATATTTTTAGACCGTTTCCTATCAATAAGAATAAAACCAAAATTATAACCTATCAAACCAGCCAGCCCATTTCCTTCATTTTTATAATTGGTTTTGCAATATCACCCTAGAATAAACTGTAACACCCTGTCCGCTCCTTCATTTGCAGGAGCCTCTCATGAACGAAAACGAACAGCAAAGCAGCCGGGATAATTACCGTCTCACCAGCGGCCCGTTACGCAGCGCCATCACCATTGAACTGCACACCCATTTGGCGACCCAGCTGTGGCAGGGGCGCCAGGCAAACCCGGAAGAAGATGTCCACGGCATCATCGGGATGCCGCGTTTCCTTAATATCATGAATATCCTCCGCCTGGATGCCATCACCGACAACCCCTATGCCGATATCTGGATGCTGAGGCTGGAAGAACGGTTACTGTCCGCTCGGGAGGAAATGAACGCATTAATCGGCAGTATGGACGCCGTATTCGCCCAGATCCCGGAAATGATGACCGTTGAAAGCTGCCTCAGTATCCAGCCTGCGCGGTTCCCGGTGTTTGCCGCTTCCCAGTTAGGGTTTATTGCCGTCTATCTGCTGACCGATTTCGACAAGCTGATGCGCAACCTGATGCTGGCGAATCACATGGCGCTGATTAACCGCGTGGAGCTCAACGACATTCGTCAGCGCGGCGGCAACCTGATCCGCAGTATTTTTGTGCTGGCCCAGAAATACCGGCGTATTCCCGTTACCCGGCAGGATATCCGTGACGGCAATGCCCGCGCACAGGCGGCGGAAGAATTAGCCGGTCCCGTGCCGGACGATATCTTTAAGGGCTCCCGACGCTCGGCCTATGCGCCACCGCTCCGGTTTGCCTCAGAGGATAGACCTGAACCTGTGGCTGATATTCCGGCCTCTGCGCCAGATGAACCTTCCGCCGATGGGCCAGACCTTGACGTATCGACGGTTACTGCGACAGAGCCCGGAGACGACGATGACTGATCCAGCCTCCATATACCAGGCGCTGACCCGCGAGGACTGGTTTGCTTACGAAAGCTGTCTAAAAGGCCTTTTAAGGGTAAGGGAGCCGCAATTATCAGCGCAATCTGCGGCAGACGCGGCGGCGACCCTGCACCAGCTACAGACGCGGATCATTCACCGTGCCTGGCGCTGGCCGTTACGAAACTTACCCTTGCTGTTATGCCGTGGGCCAGCCCGCTCTGGTGCAAATTTTCTGCGCTGGCGCAATCAGCAGAACAATCGCTCCGGCACACCGGCATGGCGCGCGCTGCTACAGGACGCCTCACAACCGCCGCAAATCAGGGACGCGCTGCTGGCGATCGAACAGGCTCGGATCCTCTTCAACATGCAGATGTCGATAACCACCTTCTGCTGTGCCAGATCCGTGAATGCTCCCTCAAAATGGCTGACGCCCGTTCAGCCGCGCTATCGGCGTCAGCCTCCCCTGCAACATATCAATACGAGGATAATCAATATGGCCCAACGTGGATTGAATAAAGTCTGCCTGATCGGTTTTCTGGGACAGGATCCGGAGGTGCGTTATACAGCGGATAAGCAGCCAGTCACCGTTTTTTCGATCGCCACCGGGGATATCTGGAAAGACAAGGAAACCGGGGAAACCAAAGAACGCACCCAATGGCACCGGATTGTAGTGTACAACAAACTGGCGGAAATCGCGGCAAAACACCTGAAAAAAGGAACGCAGGTGTATCTGGAAGGACGGTTACAAGTCAGAAAATGGCAGGACAACCTGGGCGCGGAGCGGCTGTCCACCGAGGTGGTTATCGATATTAACGGCACGCTGCACATGCTGAGCAGTAAACCTGATACAGACAAAGAACCGGGATCCTCTCCTGAAACGGAAAATAACGAGTAACTCGCTCTGGTGACGCCCTGACGGGCGTCATTCTTTTTTTACCGTATTGAATTGATACGAGACCGTGCCGGTTCGCAGCGGTTAATTAACCGATCTCATTCGTCTCCATGAGGTCACCTACATGCAATCACATAAAAATTTTCCAACAGATTCAGTCCGGCATGTTATCAGCTTATCGGGCGGCAAAGATTCGCTGGCATTGTGGTTATTGGCTCGCGAACAGGGCATAAACGCGACCGTCGTTTTTGCCGATACGGGTCATGAACATCCTTATACTTATGACTATCTCTCTGTGCTGGAGCAAAAATTGGGCGTCGTGATGCGCGTCAGGGCTGATTTTCGGCAACGTATCATCAACAAGCGCCATTATATTCAGCAAATCTGGCCGCAAAAGCTGGTTGAAAAATATCATTTTACGCCGCAGGAAGCGGAACAACGTATTCACTATGCCCTGGCAGAAATGTATCCGCGTCATATTCCCTTCCTTGATTTATGTATTCTGAAAGGCCGCTTTCCCAGCACCTGCGCCCGGTTTTGCACATTTGAACTGAAGCATCGCCCCATTGACGAGCAAATAATCACCCCATTGCTGGCCCGGTATGACGATGTGATTAGCTGGCAAGGCGTGCGCGCCCAGGAATCCGCATTCCGCGCCAGACTGCCAGAACTGGAACAGGATACGGGCGATAAAATGGGCTTGCACGTCTATCGTCCTTTACTGCACTGGACGCATGAGGACGTATTTTCGTTGGCAAGACGTCACGGCATTCCGCCGAATCCGCTCTACCAACTGGGGTGCGCACGAGTGGGCTGCATGCCCTGTATCCATGCTCGAAAAAAAGAATTGGGCGTGATTTTCCGCCGTTTTCCGGAACAGATCGAACGCGTAGCGCAGTGGGAGCGGATTGTCGCAGCCTGCTCCACGCGCGGCAACTCGACCTTTTTCCCTTCCACCCGCGATCCGGGAAAAGCGGAAAAAGATACCTATAAAATCAGCCTCGACAGCCACGGTATCCAGACATACCGCGGCTGGGCGTTTTCAAAACACGGCGGAAAGCTGTTTGATGATATTGCCGCATTAAATGATGGTAAACCCTGCCACAGTATTTACACCGGGATCTGCGAATAAGTGAATAATTTACGCCTGCCTGAATAGGGTTTCTTCTGTCGATTTTTCTGCTTCGCCGGTTTAATTTCCCGGCAACATCGCCTTATGGCGCCCGGTAACGCGAACTGGAAGTTACCCGTAGCAATACGATGTTCATCCCCTACGCCTGATGCAACTGAAAACAGGCGGTGCAATTAATTTGCATCGTTGCCGTAAACACACTCCATTTAATTTATGAAGGAAATCACCATGAAAAGAAGCGTCATTTTTAAATCAGAAACACTCAGCCCGGTTATTCAGGAGGCCAGAAAAAACAAATGCCGTATTATTCTGGTAAAAGATCATGGTCTTTATATGATGGCTGAAAAAGGCGAGAGAGACACAGGCACAGGAAGACAAAAAACATTGTGCTATGCAGAGGGATTTAATCCCGACATACAGGAATTTGACCAATGGTACGATGAATTAAACGCTATCTGCGGCGGAGATGACTTCGGAGAATTTATTGATATAAACAGCTCCGTATTCTCAGCCGTGACAGATAACCGAAGTCATCTTGTCGTGACGTTCACCGACACGCAATTTGAGTTAAAAGCACGTAAAAAATGATATACGACATCCCTCTGTCAACACAACGGCAGAGGGAACTTCATACTGTTTAATTCTCCCCTGTACGCCTGATGCGGTTTAAACAGGCGCTCCCCTTATTTGGCTTACCGTCACAAACACATTCCATCTTATTCATAAGGAATTCTTCATGAAAGAAAACATCATCTTCAAATCTGAAACGCTTATTCCCGTCATTCAGGATGCAATAAAATATAACTGTTCAGTCCTTCTGGTAAAAGATCAGGGACTTTATATGATGCCAATACGCGGGATTACACTGTGTTATGCCGAAGGATTCAGCCCTGACAGGCAGGAGTCCGATGAATGGCGTGAGCGCTTAAATACGCTATGCGGCGAAAATGATCGCGTCGAAGAGATATCCGCACAGCACAGCGCATTACAGTCCGCCATTAATGACCGCAGCGATATTGCAGTCTCTTTTTCTGATAAAGAAATCGCCATCACCGCATTAAAATAATTAAAAGTTCATTGCCTCGCTATTATTCAGCGAGGCTTTTTTATGCGGCATTTAATTTTTCATTTCGAAAAACAGTTTTTTCTTCCCGAATAATCTCTGCCGTTGTTTACTGTGCCTGCTTTACCCATCCCTGCGATGGCCCGTACAGCAGAGCTGCAAGCTGTCCACCTCTGGTGATGCTCGCCTGATGCTCAATACGACTGAAAATGAGCAATATGCCTGCAAGCATATCGTCGTCATCCTTCACTCATATCCTTACCCCCGCCGGGAGACAACTCCCCAGCGGGGCTGTCTCCCATATCTATATTTATGGAGACAGACCATGACCACCGAAAACAAATATTTTGATCTGCATACCCGAGGCATTGGCTATGTCAACCGTCTGCGCACCGTGACGCCCAAACGCGGTGATCCGTTTATGGCATGCACCATTGCCGCCCTGCGCGGTACGAAGGACTCCCCTGAATACAGTTATATTGACGTTCGAGTCTATAACGAAAAAGCCGCCTCCCTGCTGGGAAGTTGCCAGGATGCGCTGAGTAAAAAACAGAAGGTGCTTATCGCTTTTACTGTCGGCGATATTTACCCTGAAGTTTTCACCTACCAGTCAGGCGCGAAAAGCGGCCAGTCAGGCTGCTCGATTAAAGGCCGTCTGATCAAAATCACCACCATCAAGATTGACGGCTTTGAAGTCTACCGGGAAAACGCTGAAGAAAGCCAACCCGCCGCCGCCTGATCCCTTCACCAACCCTATCGGGAGAATAACGTTTTATTCTCCCCATTAACCACTATCAGGACTGACTATGAACAACACCTCAACCGCCCCGGTGATGGTTGCCGGGAAACTGGTGGTCAGAACCATTCACGGGCGAAACGGCGATTTTAACGTTGGCCTGCTGGAAACCGCCATCGGCAGCTTTTCCGTTAAAAACCGCGAACTGGAGCAATATACCGCCGGTATTTATGAAGGCCAGTTTGTGATCGGCAAAATTTACCTGCATTCATGGAGCTACGGCGCAAACTCCGGTTTTGAAATGCGCGTTCGCCTTGATGCCATGAATATTGCCACCGATGAGGCGCTGACGCCCGGCGACGAACAGAAACTCACTCCGCCAGTTAACGATCCGCTGGATGAAGAAGAGCCTGCGCAGTCGCCGCAACCGGAAACGCCCGCGGGAAAAGCAATCGAACCGACGCCAGCAGAAAACACCGCCGCCAGACGCCCGCAATTCGTGGTGCCGACGTCGGCGGAGCAGGAAGACGATGACCAGAAACTGTTTGGCCCGCTCTGGCCGCTGGGCGACATCGTTAAACTCGATGCCACCGCCCCCCGGCAGGTGCTGCGCCAGCAGAAGGCTCGGCTGTCCCGGCTCGGCTACGATTTCAGGGCTCAGGAGCAGCATTTTATTAAAACGGCTGTTCCCGCAGAAGAAACCACGTCGTAATTTCCGCATTATCTCACCCACTGTCGGGTTTTCCCGACTGGGGAAAACCCTGTTAACAACCGAAAGGAGGGTTTTCCCATGGCATCTCTGCTACGACTTAACGAATGTCCCCACATCATGGCTGACGCTTACGTCTGCGACGAACGGCGTTCACTGGCGTTCCTGTCCGTCTGGGGACGCGATACCGCGATTCAGGAACTGCTGGCGCGGATGACGCTCAAAAATGAAGAGGCGTTGACGCAGTTGACGCTGACCGATGTCGCCCTTCATGAACATACGCTGTTTCCCGGCAATACCGATAATCTGGACAAGCGGACGTCACGACACGGCCAGACACGCTTCGGCACGCTGGTGCATCTCTGGTTATTCGATAAACGCTGCCGGATCCCCGACAGAGCTAACCATCAGGCCATTTTATTGACCGCCAAAGACGATCCTCTGTGGCGCCAGCGCGCCTGGGCGCTGCTTCGGGAAACCTGCTCAGTGCCGCTCCTGGACCACTGGCAGACTATCGTGCTGGACATCCTGCAAACCTCACAGATGCTCGCCCCGCTGCCCGGCGGCTATGGCGGCCTGTCCGGCTGGCGGTTGTCCGTCGATATCCCCCTGTTGACTGAACTGATGAGTCAGGCCATTTCACGAGGGGAACTGCGGACTTCATCCGACTCGCCTTTATCATCCGCCCCGCCTCTCGCGGCCTGATGACGCCACGAGCGTACCTTCCCTGCCGGGTACGCTCCTTATCAACATGTCACTTATCACAAGGAAACCCTCTATGGCGCTTATGTTCCCCCGCCTGGCGCGCAATTTTGTGCGCAACGGCTACTTCCCCACCGACGAGGCCACGCTGGAGCGTATTCTCACCGCGCTGACGCCGGATAGTCCCACCGGTACGCTCCGGTTGCTGGATCCCTGCGCCGGCGAAGGCGTCGCCATTACGGAGATCGCCTGCCATCTGGACGAAGAGCGTGTCCAGGCCTGTACCGTGGAATACGATGCAGAGCGTGCCGCGCACTGCGCCACCCTGGCCGATCTGTCACTGCACGGCGATCTGATGGACACGGTTATCTCTCAACAGGCCTTTTCGCTGTTGTTTCTTAACCCACCCTACGGCGATCTGGTCAATGGGAAACAGGAAACCGACCACAAAGGCCGCGCCCGGCTGGAAAAGCTGTTTTATCAGCGCACCCTGGGCAATCTGCAATATGGCGGCATTCTGGTGCTGATAATCCCGTACTACACGCTCGATCGCGAATTCGCGGGCTGGCTGGCAAACAGCTTTACGGATGTGCGGCTATTTTCCGCCGCCACGGATCAGTTTAAGCAGGTGGTGATTTTTGGCCGCCGGATCCGCCAGCATCAGCAACATACCAATGCCGTAAAGCAACTCCAGCGACGTCTGCTGCGTGTCGGGCAAGGTGAGGAGACCGCACCGGCGCTGCCCGATGCCTGGTCAGTACCCTACCGCGTCCCCACCGTCCGACAGACACTGAAACATTTTTACCGCGTCACGCTCGAACCCGTTCAACTCGAAGAGGAAATGAGCCAACTGAAAGGGCTATGGCCTGCGTTCTCCACCGAGCTTTGCCTCCAGCCACAGCCACTACGACCACCGGCAAAACAACTTTCCCGCTGGCATCTCGCACTGGCACTGGCCGCGGGCGCGATCACCGGCGTGATCACCTCGCCATCGGGCCGCCCCCTGGTTGTTCGCGGCGACACCTACAAAGTGAAAGACCGTAAAACCGAATTCACTGAAAACGACGAGGGTGAGATTACCGAGACCATCACGATGACGGATCGTTTCATTCCGGCTATTTCCGCCTGGGATATGACGCCGGGATCAGAAACGTTCGGACAACTGATCGCCATTCGTTAACCCGCCACCCTCAATACGTTCAAGGAACTTATCATGACACATCGATTACTGAGCCTTCCGGCTTTCACGCACAAAACCGTCTTTCCCTGCGGCAACGTTCTGCTCAATGACGATAAAAACGCACTGAGTACGGAAAACCTGCAACGGCTGCTTCGCCGTCATACGTCAGGCGACTGGGGCGACGTTCCCCGAAAATTACGCCTGACCAATCACTATGCGCTGGAATATGACAACAGCCTGCTGTCCTGTTATTTCCACCCGTTTAATGGCATCCGCATGGTGGTCATCAATACCTGCGCCGATCGCAGCGAGACCGTGATTTCCGTTCACCCCTGAGTTTTATCACTTCACTCACCCTGACGGGACAGCGTTCCCGACGGGGAATGGTCTGTCCCGTTTTTTATGGCTTACATCCCTGTAGGTAACCCTGCCAGGCCGCCGCAAGCGGCGTTAAAAAACATTCCCGATGTTTTTTTATTTCAAGGAACATGACCATGACCGAGACATCTCCCTCAACGACTTCACCCGTTGTTTTTCCACTGAACCAGTTTATCGACGAATTCGGCGACAGCCTGCTGGCATCGCTGAACCAGTCCCTACCCCCCGTTTATGACGGCACGCCCGATCTGAAAAGGCAGGCCGTCATGGACGCGCTGAAACGCCGCCCGTTCCCGGCACAGGCCGATACCGTACAGGCGGTGGTAAAACTGCTGGTCGATCGCAACGAACATGCCGCCATCATCAATGGCGAAATGGGTTGCGGGAAGACGCTGCTAGCCATAGCCACGGCGGCGGTGCTGTACCGCGAAGGCTACCGCCGCACGCTGGTGCTCTCGCCGCCGCATCTGGTTTACAAGTGGCGGCGGGAAATACTGGAGACCATTGAAAATGCCCGTATCTGGGTGCTCAACGGCCCGGATACGCTCATCAAGCTGATGTTGCTGCGCGAACAGCTTCACGTTCCCGCTACCGGCCCGGAGTTTTTTATATTGGGCCGGGTACGGATGCGCATGGGCTACCACTGGAAACCCGCCTGCGCGGTACGGCGCCGGCAGGGCATCCCCTTAGGCGTTTGCCCCGACTGCGGTCAGCGCATTACCGATACGGACGGCAACTGGCTTGCAGTAAACCACCTGCAACAGGAAGAAAAACCCCGCAAATGCTCGCACTGCCAGACGCCGCTGTGGACGCTGATGCGCCCGAATGCCCTGCCTGATGATTTACAGTCTCAGATGGTGAATAAGGCGTTGAAACGCATCCCGACCATTGGCGATGCGACGGCCAGAAAACTGAAAAATGCCTTTGGCGACGCGTTTCTGGCGTCCATGCTCGGCGATAACCTCTACGAGTTCATCAACCTGATGGACAACAGCGGCGAACTGGTGTTTTCCGACCGGCAGGCTCAGCGTATGGAGCGTGCGATGGCCAATGTTGAATTCGGCTTCGGCGAAGGAAATTACCAGGCCAGTGAATACATCAAGCGCCATTTACCGAAAAACACGTTCGACCTGATGGTGGTGGACGAAGGGCATGAGTACAAGGGCGCAAGTTCGGCACAGGGACAGGCGATGGGCGTTCTGGCCAGTCACGTCAGAAAAATCCTGCTGCTGACCGGCACGCTGATGGGGGGATATGCGGACGACATTTTTTATCTGTTGTTTCGCATATTGACCCGGAGGATGCTGGAAGAAGGCTATCGCCCCGGCCGCAACGGCAGCCTGACCGCCGCCGGCATGCGGTTTATGCACGATCACGGCGTGTTAAAGGAGGTTCTCTCCGAAAACAACCGTGAGGCGCATAAAACCGCCAGAGGGAAAAAAACCGCTGTCCGGGTATCCAAGGCGCCGGGATTCGGCCCAAAAGGCGTGCTGCGTTGCCTGCTGCCCTATACCGTTTTTCTGAAACTGAGTGATTTGGGCCGCGACGTGCTGCCGCCTTATCATGAAGAATTCCGGGAAGTGGCGATGACGGAGACGCAAAGCGATGCTTACACGAAACTGTCCGTCTCGCTGACGACGATGCTGCGTCAGGCGCTGGCAAAGCGGGATACCACCCTGCTGGGCGTGGTGCTCAATGTGCTGCTGGCCTGGCCGGAGTGTTGCTTCCGCCCGGAAGTAGTGAAACATCCGCGTACCCGCGACACGCTGGCATTCGTACCCGCGCTGTTCGATGCCACGGAGGCGACGCCCAAAGAGCAGGCACTGATTGCTCTTTGTCTGGCGGAGAAAGCCGCAGGCCGTAAGGTACTGGCGTACTCCACCTACAGCGGCACCCGCGATACCACCTCGCGGCTGAAAGCCCTGCTGACGCAAGCCGGGCTAAAAGTCGCCGTGTTGCGCGCCACCGTCAGCCCGGAGCAACGGGAGGACTGGGTCGCTGAACAGGTAGACAAGGGCATCGACGTGCTGGTATCGAACCCGGAGCTGGTAAAAACCGGGCTCGACCTGTTGGAGTTTCCCACCATCGTGTTTATGCAGACCGGATTTAACGTCTATACCCTGCTTCAGGCGGCGCGCCGCTCATGGCGCATCGGGCAGAAACGGGCGGTAAAAGTGATTTATCTCGGCTATGCCGCGACGTCGCAAATCGCCTGTCTCGACCTGATGGCACGAAAAATCGCCGTAGCGCAAAGCACCGCGGGCGATGTGCCGGAGTCCGGCCTGGATATTCTCAACTCTGACGGTGATTCGGTTGAAATTGCTTTAGCTAAACAACTGGTTGCCTGATACTCACACTAACCCTGCCATTCCGGCAGGGTTCTTTTTTTCTCTTTTATACATGCGTCGAAATCAGTGATTACGTTTTATTGTTGGTCTCCGCCATTTTCTGATAGGCGAGATCTGTACCTTTAGGCAACGTTTTGCTGATCTCCCTGTAGTGCAGTAATCGCTCGCGCAAATTGGCTCTGTATTGCTCGGGTTGTTCCGCTTCGACCAGTGCCGGGATGACAGGCAAATTCAACCGCTCTTTGTATGCGACGCCGCTCGCAGCAAGATCGACATTAATTTTGTCGCGCGCCTCAGCAGATAAATCCCCCGAGATTGAAATTATTGCTCATAGGGTGTCCCCCTTTGCTGGAAGTTTGCTGAGCTTATTATGACCTTCTGCTGTCGAGAAATCTCTCCAACATGATTGATAACACCCTATCTATTTGTCTGCCAGAGCCGGGAACCATTGCCTGTTGATGACGCTAAACTCGCGCAGACCGTTCCCGGCATTTTTCATCTCTATCCCAAACTGAGTTTCCCCTGTAGCGCACATCCTGTCGTTATTACTCTGACACGACTTTCCTTCCCGTAATACATGGGTTCCCCGCCCGTTCGGGCATCATCCCCTGATGCCCGCTTTTTTTCAGGAGCGACGATGAAATTGTTTTTATGTGAAAAACCGTCCCAGGGCCGTGATATCGCCCGTATCCTCGGCGCGACGCAAAAAGGTAATGGCTGCCTCACCGGCAAAAATATTGCCGTCACCTGAGGATTTGGTCATCTGCTGGAGATGGAGCCACCCGAACGTTATGATGCAAATATAAAAAACGGGCGCTTGAAGATTTACCAGTCATTCCGGCTCAGTGGAAACTGGCGGTGAAAGCAGATGCAAAAAAAACAGTTTACCGTCATCCAGAAACTCCTGAAGAAATCCTCATCCATGGTTATCGCCACCGACGCCGACCGAGAAGGGGAAATGATCGCCCGCGAGATACTGGATGCAAGTCAGTGATCTTGCCCAGTAACGGTGGACATCGCCTTAAGCGAGGTTTCTTTTCAAATTGCACCGGGCTTAGCACGCCGTTGGCGGCTATATCGCCGATGCCGGTTGTCATCAATCTTAATATAGTCGAATACCGTCGATTTCATCTTCTCCCGCGTGTTGAACTGTTCCCCCGTGGATAGCGTCCACTTTCAGACTATGGAAAAAACTTTCCGCACAGGCGTTGTCATAGCCGCCCCCCTTAGCACTCATGCTGCATGTCAGACCATTATCATTCATAACTTCCTGATAGTCATGGGAACAGTACTGGGTACACTATCACTCCGCGCAGCATCTCCCACAGCCACAGCGCCATTTTCAGCACATAACACACCAGTTCCGCTTTCATCAGTTCCGACATCGCTCCCCAATCACCCGCTGTGAATACAGGTCGATAACCACCGCCAGATACAGCCAGCCTTCCGCCGTCCACAGGTTGCGGCATGGAAAGCTGGTAACTGAGCGACCATAGCGTATCTCAGCAGCTTTCCCGCGCCAGGAACACCGCCACTTTTTTCAGGATAGGTTTATCCTCTTCCAGTTCGGAAATTTTGGCTTATAAGACGGCGAATTCCTCGTTTCTGTTCGGATAGGTGGGGCGAATTAGAAAAAGCAACATCCTTCTGATCCTGATAACGTTTTTTTCCAGTCAATGGGATGGACTACCTCCTCCCCCATTGCGGTTAACTGTACGAAATACGTTCAGCAGGAGAGTTACCATGAATATCATATTTCCGGGTATTGATCTGGCTAAAAATGTCTTTCAGCTCTGCGGGTTAAACCAGGTCGGTAAGCCGGTTTATTCAAACCGTATCGGCCGAAAAGAATTACTCCAGACGGTGGCTAATATTCCGGTCTGTTTGATTGCCATTGAAGCATCCACAGGGGCATTTTACTGGCAGCGAGAGTTTGAAAAACTGGGGCATAAAGTAAAGGTCATCAACCCTTCATATGTAAAACCCTTTATCCGTGGGCAAAAAATGACGGTAATGAAACACGGGCCATAGCAGTGTCTCTGATGCATCCAACGATGCAGAAAATGGACTCAGTACAAGAATACGCAGAACAATTGCAGAACTCTATGATCTCTTTAACTATATTAGGCGTCATATAAACTTTTTTAATAAAGAAATCGATGCTGTATTCAGGCAATCAGATGCCTGTCAGCGCATTGCCAAAGTTAAAGGTATTGGTCCTAAAACGGCCAAGGCTGTTGTTGCCGCGATTGGCAAAGGAACTGAATTTAAAAATGGTCGTCACTTTGCCGCATGGCTTTGTCTGGTTCCTCGACAGCACTCAAGTGGCGACAGGCAAGTGCTAATGAATATGACTAAAAAAGACGACAAGCATTTACGGACACTTTTTATTCATGGCGCCATGGGTTGCCAAGAATAACACTGATGGCTATCAGCATCAGTGGGTAAAGGAACGGCGAGGGTTTAATAAAACGACAGTGGCACTAGCTAACAAGAACGCGAGAATAATCTGGTCGATGCTGAGAAATGATACCGAATATCAAGCAGCCGGAAGTTAATACCCAGCCAGAAAAGTTGCTGCGTACTGATAAATGGTGACAGGTTGCACCTGCACAATCGGAACCTGATTTTTACACTGGCCTTAGAGGCCGTCCAGTTGTTGAGGAGATTGTGTGCGGATTACCCATTTGGGCACAGGCTTTCCTTATGCCGGATAGATGTAAGCAACAACCCAAAACTAGATTCAGTACTTGCAAAACGGAGATAGTCCATAGATGTAGAATGTGTTCTCTTTGATATCGAACTCCTGTGCCATGCGCGCAACGGATTTACCGCTTTCGAACAGTAATGCCACGACGCTGCACTTGAAATCCGGGGTATATTGTTGTCTTGCCATAGTGACCTCGCTTTCGTTAATTGATTTGAAAACAAGATGGGTGCTAAATCAAGGATAGATCACACCGAGGTGTGCGCCGCAACGCCGCCATCGATGAATTGATGAGTCCCGCCCAGCCTCCCGGTTATGCGCCCCCACGGCGTATCTATACCGAAGTAGGCCTCGGACACCTGGTCATGGCGAATTTCGCACCATGAAGAAAACGTACATTCCCCCGTCAACCATCTGACCAGGCTTGGCTTTCTATCCTGACAGGAAGACGCCGCCAAATATATACGACGGAATTGGCCACGATGCTGGTATGATTCCGGTAGGAAAGCCGATATTTTTGTCGAACTGGAGAGCGAACAAGATGAAACCACGATTTATTGTTATTGCTTGCGTGTTCTGCCTGACGATGTCGCTGTCTGCCTGTACCCAGAGGCAAGCTCAGTCACCTGCCCCGACGGAGTTAACGCAAAGCAGTCAAAGAAACCTGGCTCAGGAAGAACAAAACCGGGCGCTGGTGATTGAGTTTTATACCGCCGTTTTAATCAACCACAATGTGGATCTGGCGTATCAATATCTGAGCGAAGATTACATCCAGCATAATCCGTTCATCGCGACAGGCCGGGAAGCGCTTATAACCACGCTCCGGGACTATTTTGCAAGTTATCCGAATGCTGAAAGCCACATCATTCGCACCTCGACCGACGGCGATCTGGTCTATCTGCATGTTTTCGCTAAAAACGATCCGCAAGATACTGGAAATGCTGTTGTCGATATCCTGCGCGTTGACAACGGGAAGATTGTAGAACATTGGGACGTAGTGCAGCCCGTGCCGCAAACCAGTGCCAACCAGAACGGCATGTTTTAATGTACGGACAAGCGTTATTGTCTCCTCGGAAATAGCGCTGGATAATCATTTTAAATAATCGCGCAGTATATTATTCAACGCTGGAAATTGCGGAAAACCATCGCACACAATTAAGTGTGCCGCATAAGATAAAGCTGTATAGCTCTGTATTGAGATGAAATCGTTCAGTTCGGGATATGTTTCAATCTGTTCCGCAAATCCGGACACCATAATCTTAATCATTTGCTCTTGCAGAACTAATATTTCATATTTTTATTATAATCATAAGTATCTTTTTATTTGAATGAATGATAATGTCACCAATCTGTCTTTCTGGCTACACAGAGATCCTCAAAAAAACTCAAAATGTCACTATTAATTTCTTGTAAGGAATATTTGCATATAGAGCCATCGACATTTATGAACATGAGCAGCAATCAAAAAAAACATAGTAACAAGAAAACACAGAGAACCTGACGTCAGGTATTATGAGCGTTTTTTTATATTTTTGATAGGCTACATCGTCACTCAAACCGTTATTTATTAGCTGGTTATAGACTCATCAATAACGTTTTTATTTTCTGCGATCTATCTCTAAAAACCCCGCTTGCTACTGCTAACAGAAAGCAGTATCTTTTAAGCGCATCTGCAAAATCAGGTGCCGGGATTGGTCTCCCGAATTGTTACAGGCGGTATATGACGCGCCTTGCGTCTTTTTTTATACCGTAAATCCAGCACAACTATTGAATTATGGTGGGCTGGGCGGGGGCATCGAAAGATGCGCCGGTTCCTGTAACGCCGGTAAGACCAACTCCGTCCAGTCCACCACCCACAAGATTGGTCTCTTCGGTGGTGGGTTGATTACCCGTTACAGGAGGCTGCCAATATGGCTACAATCCTCACCCAGACTCACCCGTTACTTACCGTTCCTTTCAGCGCCGCCACGGATTTCACCGTACTGGCAGACCGCTGCGAAAAGCTCGCAGAGACTCAGGCAGAAAGCTACGATCCGGCGCTAAAAATGGCACTGTGCGGAAGGCTCGCCGCCGCGCTTGCGCTGTTAAAACCGGGCCTGCGCGATCCTATTCCGCCTCACCTGATAGACAGTCTGACCGTTGATACCTTGCCCACAAACTCTCCTCGTTTTGCCCCTGATGCGGATACGCTTTGCGATTACTGTTTTACCCTGACTCAGCTTCTGCTTTGCCGGATGTTTCCGCCACAAGCGGAAGAACAATTGTGTTGGCTCCTGGCAGAACTGGTTGATTACTTTGCCGCTGAATTGAAAGCTCCGCGCTGGATACGCACTGCTGACGGCGTGAAATGCATTGATGAGGTGACCGCATGAACCAACAGGACTGGCATCCCGCCGATATTATTGCGGCGCTGAAAAAGCGCGGAACGTCGATGGCAGCGGTTTCGCGTAACGCAGGGTTGGCCTCTTCCACGCTGGCGAATGCGTTGACAAAACACTGGCCCAAAGGGGAAAGGCTGATTGCTGAAGCGCTGGGCGTCGCGCCTGAGCAAATCTGGCCTTCTCGCTACCATTGATGTTCCACCGGCGCAGATCCGATACGGGTTCTGCGCCGTTTCCTGTTTATCAGATTGCCAAAAATCGACCAATAATCCTTTAAAAGGGAAAAACAGTTTTCTCTTATCTGCACCTTGTGCTGAGCAGTAATATCCCACCGGCACAAAATGCTTCATGACCTGAGAGAAGCGCCTGATGTATCAGGATGGTCGCCTTTTTACCGGCATCAACCTTTGAAAATGCCGGACCGCATTGCGGTTAAGGTCATTCTCTACTCTGCTTCACCTTCCCGCTGTTTTTGAGGCCTGCGCCGCAAAGCGACGACGCATTTACACAACATGTAATGATGACTGGAATACGCCTTTAGTTTCCCGGTAAAGAGGAATGCATTTCGCCTTGGGCGACTTCAGTCTCTTCATTATCGCTTTGTACCTATATAGGCTTTACGCTATATTAATAAGGAGGTCCTGTGTGGACGATTAAAACAACGGACATATTTGACGGCTGGTTCAGTTCACTCAGTACCATCGATCGAACCAACGTGCTGGCGTCGCTTATCGTTCTGCGGCAAAAAGGGCCGGGTTTGCCCAGACCTTATGCCGATACGATTAAAGGCTCTCGCTACAGCAACATGAAAGAACTACGCGTTCAGAGCCGGGGCGATCCGATACGGGTGTTTTTCGCCTTCGATCCTTACCTAACCGGCATTCTGCTTTGCGGCGGTAACAAGGTCGGCAATGAAAAACGTTTTTATGACCAGATGATCCCGGTTGCTGACCGGGAATTCACGAATTATCTGAAGACATTAGATGATAAGGAGTAACGCGATGGGCAGAACGCTCGAACAGCTTCTTGCGGATGAAAAACCGGAAGTCGTGGCCGACGCTCAGGCGATGTCGGCGGACATCCTGCTCAACATCCACCTTGCCGAACTGCGTGAGATAGTGCAAAAAACACAGGTTGAAATGGCGCAGGCTCTGGGCATCAGGCAGCCTACCGTTGCCGGTATGGAAAAACCGGGCCGCGACCTGAAACTGTCCACGCTTAAACGTTACGTTGAGGCGACCGGCGGCAAACTGCGCCTTGATGTTGAACTGCCGGATGGTTCTCACTACGGATTTGTACTGTAAATACTGACGCTCCCTGAACCGGAGCGTCAGCTCCCTTATAACGGGCTGCGGCCTGCATTGACGTAGGCTTTGCTGTCGCGTGACCGCAATCCTGCACCAAAATTTCAATTTTCACTCACTGCGCCAGTCCAGTGCGTCACTTTAACCGCGCCGAGCGGGAAAGTGACGCACCAGCGCCATGTTACTGCACCAGACAATTCAACTGCGCCAACGCACGGCGGGATTCTGACACCGTGATTCAACCCACTTTCACTCACAGGAGAACTTGAACCGATACCGGAGGGGGATCAGGACGATCCGGGGGATAACCAGCTAACGCTGGCGGCTGCTCAGAGAGCACAACCGAAGCCCCGCAACACCTCAACGGCTGCCGCCCCGGCGCTCAGGTATCGTTCGCAGCCCCGACGAATATCAGGGGCTATCGGCCTACGCGCCGGGGAAAAGTTGTATCAGATTTTGGAGTTGCGGCAATCATGAAAAGGGGAAAGAGAAAATGGGCATTCTGGAGCAGGAAATGAAAACGCTGGCGCGGCAGGCGGGCGGCAGTCATAAAACCGTCCACGATCGCATGGCGCTGGCGCAGCGATTTTGTGAGCGCTTGCTGGAACAGAATGTACAGATCCGCCGGGTGGAGCAACTGAAAGCCCGACATATTGAGAATTACGTTCGGGAACGACTGGAGCAGGGCATAAAGAAACGCAGCCTGCAAAACGAAATGGCGGCGCTCCGCTGTCTGCTGAAGCAAGCCGGGCGTGATCGATTAGCCACCAGTGAACGGCTGTCCAATAAATCTCTCGGCTTATCCGGCGCATCCCGTAACGGCACCCGGCAGGCCATTACTGCGGAGCATTACCGGCAGGCGCTGGAAACCGCTCGTGAAAAAAACACCGGGATGGCAGCGGCGCTGGAGCTTTCAAGGTTGATGGGATTGCGCTCTCAGGAAGCAGTGCAGTGTGCGCAATCGCTCAGGACGTGGAAACAGGCGCTGGAGCGCGGCGAAACCCGGCTTACCGTGGTGTTCGGCACTAAAGGCGGACGGCCTCGCGAAACGGTAATTCTGGATGCTGGCGCAGTCAGAAAAGCGCTGGAAAATGCGCTGGCTGTGGCAGAGAGCCGCAACGGCAAGCTGATTGACAGGCCCGACCTGAAAACTGCGATGAAATACTGGCACGGTCAGGCGTCGCGTATCGGCTTGACCGGCGCATATTCCCCGCATTCATTGCGCTACGCCTGGGCGCAGGATGCCATTCGTCATTATCTGGCGCAGGGATTCAGTGAAAAAGAGGCGCTGGCGCTGACGGCGATGGATTTGGGCCACGGCGACGGGCGCGGGCGTTATGTGGCGCAGGTTTATGGGTGTTGAAACGATGGATGATTCTTGTCTCTGGTGCAACCTTGCGTTTTCCCGACGGATGGCAACTGGTGCAGTTAGCCGGAATATCGGGTTCTGGCGCAGTGTCGTGTCGGCAGAAAACCATCCTATGGTGCAGATTTTTTATCGTCGCTATGACGATAAGTTTTCCTTTAAAAAACTTCCCGTATTGATAGGTAACGACCTAAAAATATTCTGCCGGAATAATTTTAGACGTTTCCCGATTAATCGTTGAAAATACGAAGGTAAAACCTTTCAGAAAGCAAAGAAGCAGATCCCGTTCGTCAGGATCTGCTCCTGTCAGAGAATTAACCGCCAGGCTGTACCCGCGGCCTTATGCTGTCGCGCAAAAATATACGGCGCGACATATCCTTCGCGGCTGATGTCCAGATAATCCGACCACCACAGCATCATTTCCATGTGAGCTTCCTCATATGCGGATTGGTATGATTGGTAAGATCATATCCGGGAATTTATTACACTTATATTTCCAGGCAAACACCTGTCAGCGCCCTTAACGGGCGCTTTCCATATTTATCGCGCCGGCAGTCTGAATTTCTAGTACCTCTTTTCTCTGCATGGTCTCATCATGCAACTTCATATCCTTATCGAAGAGAGGAGTCATGACGGAAAAGAAAACTGAACACCCCCTGCGGTGTGGGCAATGTCAGCGCCTGCTGGCCTTTGCAGGTCCATTCTCCAGCCTTCATATCAAGTGTCCGCGTTGTAAAACCATCAATCACTTCACCCACAGCCACTGAGCTGCCTAACCGAATGCCATGAGCATCCCAGCCATACGGAGGGGAACAGTGACATTAAACAATACATTAACGTACGGATCTGTCTGTAGTGGCATTGAAGCTGTCAGTGTTGCATGGCAGAACCTGCACTTCAGACCACTCTGGTTTAGTGAAATAGCGCCTTTTCCTTCTGCAGTATTAGCTTATCGCTGGCCCGGCATCCTTAATCACGGCGACATGACGCTGCTCGCCGACAGGATCGCGAGTGGTGATATTCCCGCCCCGGATATTCTGGTTGGAGGCACACCCTGCCAGTCTTTCAGCGTGGCCGGCATGAGACGGGGTCTGGCCGATCCGCGTGGACAACTTACTCTGGCGTATATCCGGCTGGCTGACGCCATTGATGTTAAACGAGAGGAGAACAATAAACATGCCGCACTCATCCTGTGGGAAAATGTTCCCGGAGTCCTCAGTGACGCCACCAACGCCTTTGGGCATTTCCTTGCCGGACTGGCTGGCACGGATATACCATTCAGACCCGGTCTCCCACCCACGCCGCAAAAATCTTCGGCATTCTGGCGCTGGTCGAAAAAATACCGTCGGCATATTCCCAAATGGCCCCGCGCAGGTTGTGTGTATGGCGCCCACAGGGCCATTGCATGGCGAGTGCTCGATGCCCAACATTTCGGACTCGCCCAGCGCCGCAAGCGTTTGTTTGTTATCGCAAGTGCTGGAGAACACGTCGATCCCGCCGAAATATTGTTTGAGTTACCGAGCGTGCGCAGGGATCCTGCGCCGGGCAGATGCGTCCGGACGACGATTACCCCAACCTCTGCGGCAGGTACTGACGAGAAATGCATGTCCGCGATCGTCTATAACAAACAGCGATTAGGTGAATACAAAGCCAGCCCTATCAGCAGCACCTGTAATGCCTGCGATTATAAAGATGCGCATGATCTGGTTGTCTTTCCGGCGACCTGTATTGCCAGCAATATTATTCATCGTACCCCAAAAAATAGCGGGCATCATACGGGCCTCTCGGCTGAATTGTGCTACCCCCTGTATAATACGTCGCATACCCTGCATGCCGTCATCAGTGAATATGCGGTTCGCCGCCTGATGCCTGTGGAGTATGAACGTTTGCAGGGCTTTCCCGATCAGTACACGCGTATTCCCTGGAGGGGGAAAACGACGCAGGACTGTCCAGATTCTCCGCGTTATAAAGCGCTGGGCAATTCAATGCCGGTTCCGGTTATAAAATGGCTGGGAGCACGGATCAGTAATTATCTGTCAGCATCTCTTTAATAATAAGCCGCCTGCCGAAAGCAGGCAGTTTTCTTATTTAACCGAATGTGAGTTTTTTATTCAGCGTTGTTCCCGGAATAGATTCACTACGCCGGCAGTCTGCTGTCGCTGACAGCGTCCCTATCTCTGCTATTTCCTCCAAGCAGAGAGCGCAAACCGGAAATCCTCTTTTCATTATCCCTGCGGGAGCCCCCATGACCGACACCAACATCCAGAACCTGACCCAGTGCCTGTACAATATTGAAATGCAGGCGGTACAGACCATGCTGGTCACCGCGCTGCAACATGGCTTCCAGCTTGATGATCTCATTCGTTTGGCCCAAAAATACCAGACCAACGCAGCCGTAATGGAGTGCCATAACAATGGCTGCAGGGTAAATTACGCCACGCCCGAAGGTTATTTCACACAACATTTCGGTGCAGATCTCCAGCAGGCGGCAAATTTCGCCGAACAATTTGATACATGGTGGTATAAGTGAAATAGCCGTCATGACTTCGACAACATAAACACCTGAGGAGCAACGATGGAAAAATCATGTGGCAGCGATACCACGATCAACATCAATAGCATAGAGGAAGTTGCTGTACGTCATGCTCAACTGCGCAGCTGCGCCGGCATAGTGATTATTGAAAGCTGGATGCCTGACGATATTATTGGAAAGCTAATTCCCCGTTCTCTTAAAACAGCAACCGGCGCATCCATTATGCGTTGAATACTTCGCTGCGCAAAATCAATCCTGAATTCGTATATCCCGTAATGTAACCCCATTACGTCTTAACGGACGTCATTCTTATGATGCGTCATGACATGAAAAAATAATGATTCAGTAAAGGTTTCCATAGCCATTACAGGTGAAAGACGTCGCCTAAATTTGCTGTATTGGGCCGGGATACCGTGCAACCAGCGCATCGGTGGTCAACAGCGTAATGCCCTCCATTGTCGCCTGCGCCACCAACAGACGATCAAAAGGATCTTTGTAAACGGCAGGCAGACTCTCGACCGAAACAACATGTTCGCTGGCGATAGGTAATTCGCTGTAACCATTATCCAGCAGCCCCCTGCGCAGCAATCGCACATCGACCTGAAAATCGTCACGTCCCAGCCCGCGCTTAATGACGACTTCCCAAAGACTGACTACGCTGAAAAAAGCTCATTTTCCGGCGAACCCAGCAACTTCGCTGTTGATGAAGACAGTTTTTCCGGCATGCCCACAGCAACACATGGGTGTCGAGTAAAAATTTCATTTGTCACCGCCGAAAAGCTGCTCAATCTCCCCTTCGCCCATCCGGTCAAAGTCATCGGGCACGTTGATGTTGCCCGCCATAAACCCTAACCGCCTTTCCTGCTGAGGCTCCGGCGCGCTCAATGCCGTTACTTTGACCAACGGCTTACCGGCTTTGGCTATGATAAAGGACTCCCCCTTCGCGGCCATATCAACCAGCCGGGACAAATGGGTTTTCGCCTCATGAATGTTCACTGTTTGCATAATACCTCCAGACGAACTAACGGACTAAGTCATATTAGTTTAGTTCAAAGGATAAAATGTCCAACGTCAGGATTTTAGTTTCTTGCCGCTTTTCCCCGCGTTTTTTTTCATTCTGTCCCGGCCTTTCCCACTACCGGAGCATATCATGAAGAAATCCCGTTTATGGCCCATCACCGTAATCCTTATCCTGTCAGCCTGTACAGCAAAGACGGCCACCGTTACGCCCTCCGAAACCCACACCCAGAGCATCTCCGCCACTCCCGCGCCCATTGAAGTCGTGCATACCGCACGATACACGCTGGTCAGTCTGACGCCGGATGAAACACTGACATTTCCACTGCGTCAGGTGACAAGCCATGCCCTTCCCGCGCCAAAGAAAAACCGGCCGACCGCCACCCGAGGCGATGCGCTGCGCGCCTGGCTTTCCGGCACCGGCTACGGACTGTGTCTGCCCGTGACCCGTGACACGCGGCAGCTATTTGCCAGCCCCCTGCCCGATATCCAGCGTTCAATGGGACCAATGCGAATAGACGATGCGCTCCGGGTGATTGCCGGAGAGGCATGGGTTATGAACACGGATGAAGTGACCCGCACCGTCTGTTTTCAACGCGCGCCCACCGACCGGTTGATGAGCTGACGGGAGGCGACATGAAAATCCTGCCCTTGTTGTTCGCCTGCGCCATACCACTGGCGCAGGCCGCCACCGAAACCGCCACGGACACCACCCGCAGCGCTGAAAAACCGTTGTCCACGCTCTCAGGCGCACAACGCTGGGGACTGACGCCGGAAGAATGGACGCGCTACGAACAACTCAAACGCGGCGAACGCGGCATCTGGTCGCCGGATCTCGATCCGCTCACCACACTCGGCGTGGAGGCCGCCACCGATGCCGAGCGCCGTAAATACGCCGACCTGCTGGTCGAAAAAGAGTTTCAGCGGGTGGAAAAAGAGCTGGCGTTTCAACGCGCCTACGACGCTGCGTGGAAACGCCGCTTCCCGGATGTGCTGCCGGTAGCCGCAGCCTCGCTCCCGACTGCGCATGAAGACAGCCGTCTGGCGGTTTTTGTGTCGGAAAACTGTCCGGCCTGCGATACCCGGCTCAGCGTCCTGCTTCAATCCGACCATCCGCTCGACCTCTATCTGGTCGACAGCAACAACGATGATGCCCGCCTGCGGCGCTGGGCCATCAGCAAACGTATTGATATTACGCGGGTGAAGCGCAGGGAAATTACCCTCAACCATGACGGCGGGCGCTGGATGCAAAATGGCCAGGGGAAAATGCCTGCGGTACTCGAACGCCGGGGGGACGCATGGCTGCCCGTTACCACACCCTGATATCCCTGTTTTTGCTGCCGTTCGCGCTGTCCGTCCATGCGGCGCCGGATATTCCCTATGGCTACCGGCAGGTCGCCTGGCTGAACAAGGTTCCGGCTGATCTTCTCTACGCCGTCGCGCTGACGGAAAGCGGCGCCCGCCTGGCGCAGGACGTCAGACCATGGCCATGGACGCTCAACGTAGCTGGAAAAGGTTACCGCTATGCCACCCGACAGCAAGCCTGCGCCGCCCTGCACCGGTTCCTGCGCACCACCAGCCCAAAGCGCATTGATGCCGGACTGGGACAAATCAATCTCGGCTGGAACGGCCACCATTTTTCCCATCCCTGTGAGGCGCTTGCGCCGTATCCCAATCTGCACCTCACCGCTACGTTGCTGCGCCGCCACTACGACAAATGGCAGAGCTGGCCCGAAGCCGTCGGACGCTACCACCGCCCGGCAGGCGGAAAACCGGCGCAACGCTATCGCCAGCAGGTTTTCCGTCACCTGTAATCTCCGCCATGAACTCATGAAATCAGAAAATAAGGAATTCATGCCATGCTGAAAGCCTTTTCCCCAACCATCGTTCTGCTTGCTACCACATTTCAGGCTGGCGCGTCACCGATCGTCATCGCCGATCTTGGCGGCGAATCCACCGCCCCGCTATTCAGCGCCATTGCGCCTGAACCGGACGCACCCGCCTCTTCTTCCGCACTTCCTGTTCCTTTACCGGAAGCCGTTTTCCCCGTTCTTTCCTCACGTCTGCATCCCGGCCCCGTCACACCGCGCCGATTGTCGCTGCCGGGCATGACACCGCTGTTTTTAATCGGCGACGACCCCCTTTCTGTGCAATGGCTGGGTAAAAACAAAACGAAGCTGACATCACTGAACGCCACCGGGCTGGTCGTCAGCGTGGCGTCCGCAGAACGTTTACGCGCACTGCGTGAAAAAGCGGGCGATCTTACGCTGCTCCCCGTCAACGGCGACGATTTGGCGCAGCGTCTGCAACTGGCTGCGTATCCGGTGCTCATCACGGCGTCCGGGCTGTCGCAATGAGCGACCGTCACGTCATCGAAACCCTGTTGCGTCCGGCAGTGGAACTCTACAGCGCCGCAGCGGGTCTGGCGGCAGGCGCCATCTGTCTGGTCGCGCCGTGGTCACTGATGCTCTCGCCTTCCGTCAGCTATCCGCTGGCCGGGGGCTTTCTGCTGTTTGCCGGATTCAGAGGACGGCAAGGGCTGACCATTTTGCGCTATCGACGCAATATTCGCCGGCTGCCGTGTTATGTAATGTCCAGCGATCGGGTGCCGGTCAGCCGCCACCTGCTGTTTATCGGACGCGGATTTCGCTGGGAGCAAAAACACACCCAGCGCCTGCATACCTGCCGACGACCGGAAGTCTCCAAATACGTGCATCCTCACTGGTTGTATCAACAGGCCCGGAAACTGGAAAAAGTCTGCGATGCGCCATTTCCTATTGTCCGACGCTGTCTCTCCCACAACCACTGGCTGAACCCGGTACGCCCGCTGCCCCCGGTTGGCGGCAGCCCCCTGCTGCACGGCATCGAACTGCATGAAACCGACGTCACCCTGCCGCTGGGCGAGCGTGTCGGTCATACTCTGGTCATGGGCACCACCCGCGTGGGCAAAACCCGGCTGGCAGAACTGTTTATTACGCAAGATATCCGCCGTGGCGAGGTCGTGATCATTTTTGATCCGAAAGGTGACGCGGATTTACTGCGCCGGACTTACGCTGAAGCGAAACGCGCCGGTCGCGAAGATGAATTTTACGTCTTCCATCTCGGCTGGCCGGATATCAGCGCGCGCTATAACGCCATCGGGCGATTTGGCCGTATCTCTGAAGTGGCCGGGCGTATCGCTGGACAGCTTTCCAGCGAGGGGGATAGCGCCGCATTTAAAGAGTTTGCGTGGCGATTTGTAAATATTATCGCTCGCGCCCTGATTGAACTGGGTCATCGACCGGACTACCTGCAAATCTCCCGGCACGTTATCAATATCGACGATCTGTTTATCCGCTATGCGCAGTATTACCTGCCAAAACATGAACCCAAAGCCTGGGATGTTATTGCGCAGATAGCCGGGAAAGTGACCGACAAAAATACGCCGCGTAATCTACAGGGTCGGGATAACTATGTCGTGGCGCTGGAGCAGTATCTGGCCGCAACACGGCTCTATGATCCCATTCTGGACGGTCTGCGCTCAGCGGTGCGTTATGATAAGACGTATTTTGATAAAATCGTGGCCTCATTACTGCCGTTATTAGAAAAGTTGACTACCGGGAAAACGGCGCAATTACTGGCCCCTTCGTACAGCGATCTGGACGATCCCCGCCCGATATTCGACTGGCAGCAGATCATCCGTAAGCGCGGTATTGTGTACGTGGGGCTGGACGCATTATCCGATACCGACGTAGCCGCCGCCGTGGGTAACAGTATGTTCGCCGATCTGGTCAGCGTTGCCGGATATATTTATAAATTCGGCGTCAATGATGGCCTGCCTGAGGATGAAAGCCAGACAAAAGTCCCGATTAATCTCCATTGCGACGAATTCAGCGAACTGATGGGCGATGAATTTATTCCGTTGATTAACAAAGGCGGCGGCGCAAATATCCAGGTCACCGCTTACACCCAAACGCTGAGTGATATTGAAGCTCGTCTCGGCAATGCGGCAAAAGCCCGGCAGGTTATCGGCAACTTCAACAATCTGATCATGCTGCGCGTGCGCGAAACCGCCACTGCAGAGCTGATGACCGCGCAGTTACACAATGTGGACGTGCTGACCAATACGGTCATCTCGGGCGTCACTGATTCCTCCAATCCCGATCATGAATCGGATTTTATCAGCAATACTCAGGATCGCGTCAGTGCCGTCAGCGTGCCGCTTATCGACCCGGCTGCATTGATCCAGCTTCCGAAAGGACAAGCTTTCGCTCTGTTGGAAGGCGGGCAATTATGGAAAATCAGGATGCCGCTACCCGCAGCAATTGACGACACCTTTATGCCAGACAGTGTCCTGCAACTGACGGAATATATGAAAGCTAGTTATCGTACCGGGGAGCAATGGTGGAATAGCGCAACACTCCCCGATACCGTCCCCCATCATGCAGATTTGCTGTCCACACTACAGGAAGGAATGGATGAGTGAGACCCCGAACCAGCCTGTTGCCCACCCAAAAGGAGTACTTTCCACGCTGTTGTCGAGTCTGGGAAAGATCTGCGCAGCGCTTATCGGTTCGTTGTTTTTCAGCCTGATTGTTGAATGGCTGGGGATCGCTTTTCTTTGGTCCGAACAAGGCGCGGAACACAGCCGTATAATGATGGAGACGGAATTAAACTGGTTTGCGGAAAATGTCACCCGGAGTTTGCTAATGTCGGATCCGGTGAACCAACTGGATATTATTCTGGGTAAAACATGGCAGTGGGTATTTATGGATACCGGATTCGTTCCCTGGCTGGAACAGCTACGCCATAAACAAGACAGCGACTGGTTTTACTGGTTAGACAGTTATGTCAAAGCAACGATTTATATCACGCTGACCTTTGTACTGAGAGTATTTATTCTGCTATTAACCTCTCTACTCTTTATCCTCGCGGCGCTGACTGGGATCGTTGACGGACTGGTGCGTCGTGATATTCGCCGTTTCGGCTGTGGATACGAGTCCGGCTTTATCTATCATCACGCCAAAAGAACCATTATCCCGACGTTTTTTCTGGCGTGGATGATTTATCTTTCATTGCCGTCCTCCATCAATCCCTGCGTGATTTTATTGCCGGCGGCATTTCTGCTGGGGGTGACGGTTTCAATTACAGTGGGGGCGTTTAAGAAATACATGTGAACATCTAAATAAAATAACTTTCACCTTGATGCTTCACGTCTAATCGTGCGAGACCTGTTATGATCTACATGTGTAGCGCTATTATGCGAAGCTATTTAATATAATGCGAGCACCAAACATGAGAAACATCTAACTTACAATCTATTTCTATTAAAATGCCACACACCAACAGAAATCCGCTCCAGGCAACAATTTCCCGAAACAAATAAACATAGCCTACAGATGAAACTGGAAAGATGATAACATTTGAATTGGTTATTAACCGGATTAGGCGATGAGCCATTATTTTCTGGCGAAAAAAAAATCCAACACACCTTATATATAGAAGTGGATATTTCATATAAAAACACTGACAATACCAGTTATAACAAAATATTCAACATCAGAGAACATGATTATAAGAAATAATCACCACCAATAGATTGAATTATATAATAATGAGTATCCTACTATTCATAACAACCAGATTTTTATAAAAAGACTATTCCGCCATACTATAGCAAATGATAAAATCAACAAACATATGGGGGAGGATACTAATATGTATAGAGAAGAGTATACAAGATCGATTGTAAGAGACCCCGGGAAATAGAATCAACGTGTAACTGTGAAGATATATTACCGAATATGGAACGAGTGAGAATGATTCTTCACCATTAATTCACCAGATTTAATCACTATTTTCTGAGCATATAAATCGAGAATAAACCCACTTATCTCCTAGCTTTGAGGGGGTAGGTAGAATCAGTAATATTGGTTCATCGGCAACGGATCTAAATATAAAATAGCTCATATTACCTATTGGCAGCATGGGGGCCTGGCAAACCAGTAGAAATATTTAGGCGAAATGTTTTTTTTCTATCCCCAATGATATATCAGAACAACAAGCAGCTATCGGTCATATTAATTCCATGACAGCATTATTAATCACGTCAGAAAGATTACCACTTAGAGATAACGTAAATCTTATAATTAATGCGGCTAATTCATCGATTGGAAGAATGCTTATTCGCATCGCCAACTGCATGAAAAAAAACCAAATAACCATCATAAGACATAGGCCTGAAAAAGGTTTTATTAATAATTACACAGTCTACAGCATCATAATACTTGGCAATAGGAACTACTATAATGAACTTAATTAAATAAAAAATCAGATGGTGTTGACGCCGTACTTGATTGTGTGGGTGGATATGATGCTATGTGCACATCTTATGCACTAAAACGTGGAGGGCAATTCATTCATTATGGTTTTTTATCTGACTAGAGTGTTCCACCTTCGTTTTGGAAAGAGAGGCCTGATATTGATTTTCCTCATTTTCACCTTAAGCATTGAATTCACGTAACTGAGAACAACTCAATACAAGATAAAATTAATGAGGTAATGAAACTCATAAAGGACAATGTTATATACAAAAATACATCGAATACATTTGACATTAAAGATGTCTCCATATATCATCAATTTAATAACAACAAGAAAAACCAAAGGAAAATTATTATTCAGGTATTGTTCTCCTTGTAATACACCTTTTTTATTTGGCGACAACGAATGACTACATCATGAAAACACAAGTTCCTTTCTGGACTTTTCTCTTCAACTAACCTACTCATAACGTTGCTCCCCCCAAAAAAACGTATTGTTATTTTATAAAATGCATAAATTGGAAGATCTTCATTAGGCACCAAATAGGGGAAAACAGGCCGGTCCCCAGAGATCCATCGCGACATGAGGGCAAAATTGGCCTAAACTAATGGCAAGTAAGTTCAGTAGCAGAGTGATAAGAGATTCTCGCTGGAAATGTGAAAGTAGTTATCATCGCAGAACATTCGATCTACGTTTTCCGACCGCAGATATTATCCTATGGTTGGATACATCACATATTCATGAAACGTATTGCAATTATGTCTCTGCGTAACAAACAACGCTCTGATTTACCTGATGGCTGTTCCGAGAAAATTGATGCAATATCTGGCTTTGTTGAATAATTCAGAGCCAGCCAACAGCAGGGTTCCCACCGATGCACTCGTTATGCGATCCTGACGCTGTCCTGCATCCCCAACAACGTCATCCGGTTAAGCGCTTTAACCATTGCCATCGCTTCGCCTGCCTGCGCGTCATAATCCCGCAGGCTCAGATGACCGCCCAGAGGGTTTTGATTCGGAATCATCGTCGTTTCTGCCACTGAATGCCGGTGATAACCAGCTTTATTTTTCCAGGTATCATTACTGCCGCTCAGATACTGATTCGCCACGGCGCGGTTACACTCTTGGTACTTGTCTGCCGGTAGTGCGCACCGCTTCGTGGCGGAATAAGTGGCCTGATTTTTTTCCTCAGCAACCCATCATGACAGTAACGGGTGTCATAAGCACCGTCAGCTAATGCTTCCCTGATTTTCCGGTAGGTCTGGTTAATCAGTCCCGGCAGTGCCTGCGCATCTGTCGTACCGCTGAGCGATAAATCGGCACAGATAATATCATGCGTTGTACTGTCCGCGGCCAGATGACGCTTGCACTATACTCTGTGCCTGTCAGCCCCATGCTGCCTGACTTTCCATTCGCCTTCGCCGAAGACTTTCAGTCCGGTGGCGTCAATGTCGAGGTGGGAGATTTCGCCACGGGTAGGCATTTTTATACTGATATTGACGCCCTTTGCTCGTTTGCTGACCAGAGAGTAATCCGGGCAACATAATACAGGTCATTAATTTAAAAATAGAGTCAATGAAGCCCTGTAATGCCCGGAGCGAAAGGTTAAACACATCAGAACCGTTGTGATGGCCATATCGGTGTAGTGAAACGGTCGGCCACGACCTTCAGGGTGAGCACAATCAGTCCATGCACGAGCCACCCAGTCAGGGAGGCACGCTGCCTGAGCGCATTGTTGTAGGCAGACCAGTTGGAAATTTTAAACTTTTGCTTTGCCATGGCAGCCCACTGTTGAAACGACTTTCGTGATAAGATCCGCCAATCGCCTAAAAGTTCGATTTATTCAACTAAGCCGCAATATTTATGTCGTTCCTTCGATATGAATGGCACTCCAATCGTTATGAACGACCAGCTATAGAGACTGACCGGCGAGCGAAGGAGGCGAGTATTCCTGTTATCCATCAACACAGTAAATCGAAGTCCACAGATTTGTTTCTGTGATTACGTCATGATCCCCGAAATTCCGATAAGGCTTCATCTGATACAGATTGCAAAAATCAGGATGTGTTCTCTACAGTGACCCAAGATACGCTTCTCCACATTCAACCTAAAATCTTTCATTTTCAATAAAATTCAATTAATTAGCGTCGTCACCACAATATACTAAGTTATTTAATACGCCCTTCACGGAAGCCACATCGATGTAAGTCAGATATCTACATATATTCAGTTAGTGATGAGACCTTGATCACAATATTGTGTTGATTACATTGTCAATACCAGTTTTTTATTAAATTATACATGTGGATTGTGACTGCAAAGCGGATTGTGGCTGCATAGCGGGCAAAACCTGATTTGGCGAAGTTTCTATTTCAATAGGAATTTCGCCAAATCAGGTTTTTTTTTCCTAAAAATAAAGGCGGGTTTTTATTATGAAAACGGTGGACTCAACATCAGCCATACTGCGTGAAATAGGTGGAGTCGAGAACATTGTTTCACTATCCCATTGCATGACACGTTTAAGATTTGTATTAATAAATGACGATACAATTGACGATGTACGCGTTAAAAATATCGCAGGCGTAATGGGGATATCCCGCCGAGGCGGACAATATCAGATAATAGTTGGGACGGATGTATCTCGGTTTTACGCCGATTTAATGAAATTAATATCAGTAAATGATAATGCTGACCAGTTAGTCCTGCCAAAAGAAAACCTATCAGAACGCGGCAAATCGTTGTCAATCAAACAAATTGGCAACGCAATCCTTGATGTTATTACCGGAACCATGAGCTCCCTGCTGCCGGTGCTTATTGGCTGCGGAATGATTAAGATAGTTATCCTGCTTTTGGACTTATTCAATATATCGACAGAATATCCCACGATCAAGATCCTCAGCATTATCAGTGATACGGCATTTTACTTTATGCCTATCATGGTGGCCTATTCGGCTGCGGTGAGGATGAAATGCAGCCCGTTGTTATCAGTCGCCACCGTGAGTATTCTTATTCATCCTGATCTTATTTCGATGTTTACACAAGGGAATTCGTCATTTTTAACCATTCCTGTGGTAGCTTCGCATTATGCTTCGTCAGTTATTCCCGCCTTTCTTATCGTATGGTTTTTATCTATCATAGAACCTATTGCCGATAAGTATATTTCAGGATGGGCTAAAACAATTTTAAAACCCATGTTGATACTGCTAGTTTGCGTCCCTGTTTCATTGATTCTGCTGGCGCCATTGGGAAATATTATTGGCTCGGGGATCGCGTCGGTAATTATTTCGGCCAGCCAGGGAAGTTTCAGTTGGCTGACGTTGGGTATCTTTTCAGCAGTATTGCCGTTTTTTATCGTTACCGGCATGCATTGGGCGATGGTGCCCTATATGATTAGCTCAATGGGAACAAGCGGACACGAGTCCATTGTATTACCGGCCATGTTGGCGGTAAATATCGGATTTTCCGCCGCCAGTGCGGCCGTCGCCTGGAAAACTAAAAATACCAATCTGAAAGCCATTTCGATTTCCGGATTCATCACCGCAGCGATATCCGGCATAACCGAACCCGTTATTTATGGCGTGGCGTTAAAACTTCGCAAGCCCTTCATTGCAACGATGATTGGGTCAGGGATAACGGGTATCTTTATCGGTGTGGTGTCACTTAAAGCATATGCATTCAGCGTGCCCTCTTTGGTAGCGATATTAATGTTTATGAAAAGCAGCGAGTATGCCAATTTAATTTACGCGGTAACTGCGGCGGTAATGTCTTTCATACTATGTTTTACCATGACATTAGTTTTGGGATGGAATGACCCTGAAGATTAATGAAAATCCATTTAGATTTTTAAATAAAGAGCAGAGATAATCTATGAAAATTGGAATTATCGGCACCGGAATGATCGTTAATGATTTACTGACCACGGTCAACGAGTTGGATATCAAATTAGTCGCTATTTTGGCAACAGAAGCCACGATTGAAGAAGGTCGTAAATTAAGCGATGCCTATGGAATTGAGCATGTTTTTATTGACTATAACAGCTTGCTACAGAGCGATGTCGACACTATCTATATCGCTCTCCCGAATCATTTACATTTCGTCTTTGCAAAACAAGCGCTGGAAAAAGGAAAACACGTCATTATTGAAAAGCCGATTGTTCCTTATAAATCCGAGCTTATTGAAATGCAACAGATCGCTCAGGCTAACAACCTGATAATTCTTGAGGCAATGAATATTCATTACCTTCCTGCATTTACGTTACTGAAAGAAAAAATCAAGATATTGGGTGAAATAAAAATCGCTCAATTTAATTACAGCCAGTACTCATCAAGATACGCAGATTTCAAGAAAGGTATAATTCATCCAGCATTCGATGCGCAAAAGCATGGCGGCGCATTAATGGATTTGAACATTTATAACATACATTCCATTATTGGATTATTCGGTTCGCCAAAAGCATCGCAATACTTTTCAAATGTAGAGAAAGGCGTCGACACCAGCGGGATTCTCTATTTAGACTATGGTAAATTCAAAGTGTCCAGCATTGGCGCAAAAGATTGTAAAGCGCCGATTATGATATCGATTCAAGGAACTGAAGGTAATATTACTATAGAAAGCTCTATGAACGTTCTTAAATCATTCACTCTGAATAAAAACACGGGTGAATCGGAGTTAATTGATAGTAACGATAACAAACACCGACTATATTATGAGTTTGAAACATTTTCTCATATCATAGATAATTTGGATTATGAGCGCGCTCATGCTATGTTGGACGTCAGTTTACAAGCCTTGGATATTATTGATTCCGCACGAATCAATAAAGGGGGATATTAAGAATGAAAAGCAATAAGATGCTTACCGTCGGTTATATCGGAAATGGTAAAAGTACCAATAGATACCATTTACCCTTTGTATTACAGAGAAAAGACAAATTTCATGTAAAAACGATTTACTCCCCCAATAAAGGGAAAAAAGACTGGGTGGAGATCCCCGATGTCACATACACAAACGAAATTAATGTTCTGTTAAATGATGCCGATATTGATCTGATTGTGATCTGTACGCCCGCCGTCACCCATTACGAACTGGCAAAACAAGTTCTTAATGCCAATAAGCATTGTCTGGTGGAAAAACCCTTCACTCACACCACCAGCCAGGCAAAAGAATTATTCGAATTGGCGAAAAACAAAAATCGAGTAATTCAATGTTATCAAAACAGAAGATTGGACAGTGATTTTCTTACTACCCAGAAAGTCATTGAATCAGGAAAATTAGGCGATCTGCTGGAAGTAGAAATGCACTATGACTATTATCGTCCCTACTTCCCGGAACAATGTAAAAATTATGCACAGATCGATAGCTACCTATACGGTCATGGATGTCATACATTAGATCAAGTATTATCTTATTTTGGTAATCCCGATCGTATTCATTATGATGTTCGCCAGTTGCTTGGCGAGGGCAGAATGAATGATTACTTTGATCTGGACTTATATTACGGCATTGTTAAAGTATCGGTAAAATCCAGTTTCTTCAGAGTAAAAGAACGCCCCAGTTTTGTCGTATATGGCAAACACGGAATGTTCATCAAAGAGAAAAAAGATCGGCAGGAAGAACATTTAAAACTTTTTTACTTACCCGATCACGACGACTTTGGCGTAGATAATCCCAGCGACTATGGAACCATCATTTATTATGATGATGAAGGTACTTATCATGAAGAGAAAGTCACTTCCGAAGTAGGCGATTATGGACGTATTTATGATATGCTTTATGAGTCCATCGTGAGTGGTAAAGAAAAATTTGTTTCTGATGAACAAACGATATTGCAAATATCCGTCCTGGAGGAAGGAACGGCTCACCTAAAATAATCGTTATCTTGGGAATGAAGTTATTTTCAACACTTCATTTCCTATTTTTCCGTTATGCGACTATTCTAACCTCCCGGCTTAGTTGAATGAAAATACTGGATGTTGCTTCATATTGAATTAAAAAAATAAAGTGCTATTTTAGCATGCATATCTGTTACTTTATTGGCAGGTAAACCTGAATCTTTCAGATTTTTTCTGAGGTTATGATGAAAATTGCCAAAGTCATTAACCACAACATTGTTGTGGTCTTGGACGAAAACCATCGAGAGCAGGTCGTTATGGGGCTCGGCATAGGATTTAAAAAAAAAACCAACGATATGCTTGATGACAGAAAAGTTGAAAAAATATTTTCTTTAAAAAATGATGAAATCACGTTCAGATTAAGCGAGCTACTCGGCCAGATTCCTATTGAAGTGATGACGACATGCGATCGTATTATCAACGTATCAAAGCAAAAACTGGGGGAATTGCAGGAAAATATTTATATCTCACTTACCGATCACTGCTACTCCGCGCTTGAACGCCATAAGAAAGGCATCAATATCCGCAACGTATTGTTATGGGAAATAAAACGTCTTTATCCTAAAGAATATCAACTGGGTCTTGAAGCGATTGATATCATTGACAATCGTCTTGGCGTCAGAATGACTGAGGATGAAGCGGGCTTCATTGCATTACATCTGGTCACTGCTCAACTCGGTCATGAAATGCCAGAAGTAATCCACATTACTCAAATAGTAAATGAAGTTCTGGATATCACGAAATATCAGCTCAATTTGGAGTATAAAGAGGATAACTTAAGTTACCATCGCTTTGTTACTCATCTAAAGTTCTTTGCGCAACGGATGCTGAACCGCTCTACGGTTCAGGATGACGATACCAATTTACACTCTGCGATCAAAATCAATTATAGTCAAGCGTGGGAATGTGCGGAAAAGATTAAAGCGCATCTGCTGAATCACTATCAGTATGAATTAACAATAGAAGAAGTGATGTTTCTTGCCATTCATATCGAACAGATTCGTAAAGATAACCGGTGCTAAGTCGAACATGATAACAACTGCAAGGAATTAAGGTTATACGTAATCTGGTTTGTCGTCTTTAAGCGTATCGTTACTCCTGACTGATCTTGCCCAGCAACGGTGGACACAGCCTTAAGCGAGGTTTCTTTCCTCAAATTGCACCGGGCTTAGCCCGCCGTTGGCACTATGCCGTCGGCGCCAATTGTAGTCTATCTCGAATACTCGAATACCGCCGATTTCATCTCCTCCCGCGTGTTGAACCTCTCTCCGTGGATTAGCTCCACTTTCAGGCTGTGGAAGAAGCTTTCCGCACAGGCGTTATCAAAACAACAGCCCTTTGCGCTCATACTGCATATCAGTCCATTGTCTTTTATAACACCCTGATAATCATGGGAACAATACTGGCTACCTCTGTCAGAATGAACTATCACGCCTCGCGGCATCTTTCGCCGCCACAGCGCCATTTTCAACGTATTGCACGCCAGTTCCGCCGTCATTCGTTCCGACATTGACCAACACACCACCCGACGCGAATACAGGTCGATAACCACCGCCAGGTACAGCCAGCCTTCCTCTGTCCACAGATAGGTGATATCCCCAACGTACTTCTGGTCCGGCCCCGTTGCACTGAAGTCCTGTTGCAACAGGTTCGGCGCCACCGGCAGGTTATGCCGGCTGTTTGTCGTGGCTTTGAACTTACGCGCCGCTCTGGCCCGTAATCCCTGACGTCACAGACTGGCTGCCACCGTTTTACGGTTCCAGCCATGGCCGGCTTCACGCAACGCCTGCGTCAAACGGGGCGCGCCATAGCGCTGTTTTGCCTGTATAAAAGCTTGCGCCACCCGCTCATCACACTGCTGGCGGCGCATCTGCCGCAGCGAGGAGGATTGCCGGCGCTTCAGCCACTGCGCGAGACACGCAACACCCGGGCCAGGCTTTTCACTGAGAACGCCGCCTGATGTTGGTGTATAAAAGCGTACTTCACTTCAGGCGTCTGGCGAAGTAGGTGGCCGCCTTTTGGAGGATGGCCAGTTCCTCATCCCGCTCGGCCAGTTGGCGCTTGAGGCGGGCGATTTCTGTTGCCTGTTGCTGCTCACGCTCAGAGGTGGAGCCCTGCTGACGTTGTTTACTGCGCCAGACGTAGAGTTGAGAGTCGTGCAGGCCGAGCGCCCGGGCAGCTTTGGCCACACCGATGCGCTCAGCCAGCGCCAGCGCCTGCTGGCGAAATTCCGGGGTATATTGATTACGGGATGTCTTCTTCACAGATTTTGCTTGCGTCATGGTTCACCTTGTTAACGATTTTACTCGCTTAACAGCGTGTCCACTATTCGTGGGTAGGATCAGACAGCTCAAAGTCCGACGTACTGGTCAGTGGGAAAAACAGTGTTGTGCTCCGATTGATTAACCGATACGGAGAAATTTATGAGAATGTTTTGGTTCGTCATTACCTGCGCCATCTATCAACCAAACACGCAAAATCAAGTGCTCGTCGCTCCATAACTCTCAGCTGTTTATAGTTAGGCAAAATTCTCTTCAACAAGACTGACACTGACGCCCCTAGCTGGCAGAACAAGCGACTGGTTTTTCATCACAAAATTGCCACTCAACAATGCTTTTCTATCTTCCCACGAATAGATCACTTCTATCGCCTTCGCTGAGGTAGTAAAACTGAAAAATACCGCCATACCCTGTACCATTGATACAGCACTGGGCAATCGGCAGGATGCTAAATTACTGATAGTTCACCACCCATTCGACTTTTTACTAGCGCCAAAATTTCCGTTTCGTCCTCCGGCGATAGAACCTGAAATGCTAAATAGCTTATATGGACACCTCCCCGATACAAGTACGGGCAGATCTTTTTCTGACAAAGTAGCCACACACATATATCCGGCTTCGTGAGCCCTGATGAACATCCGCACTCTCTGCCCTCATTAGTGC
>NZ_VYKJ01000015.1 GCF_008710095.1 Affinibrenneria salicis | reverse complement strand
TTTCCGCTGTGAAGTCAAGTAATTATTGCCTGACTTCTTACTCACCGTACAACTGCGTAATCGCTGTTGCCGTGTCAGTGGGAGCGCATTATAGGGACTTCTCGCCGCCTGACAAGCGCTAAATGCAAAAAAATGCCCAACCGGTTATTTTTAAATCAAATTGACATTTTTTGTCTATTTATTAAACCGAAACGCAAAAAAAACAGGCTCAGAATCACATTCTGAGCCTGTCGCAACCAAACTACCGATATCTTACTGAACCGCGATGATATGGTCGTCCTTCACATCCAGCACCACAGGTTTGCCCGGAATTAGCTGGCCGGACAGAATCTGCTGCGCCAGCGGGTTTTCAATATCCTGCTGAATGGCCCTCTTCAAAGGACGGGCGCCGTATACCGGATCGAAGCCTGTTTTACCCAGCAGCTCCAGCGCGGCTTCAGTAATGGTGACCTTATAGCCGCGTTCTTCCAGCCGTTTATACAGTCGCTGCAGCTGGATCTTTGCAATAGCCGCGATGTGCGCGCGACCCAGCGGATGGAACACCACCACTTCATCGATACGGTTGATAAATTCCGGTCGGAAATGACGGCCGACCACATCAAGCACCATCGTTCTCATTTCGCCGTAATTCATTTCACCGAACCGCTCCTGAATCAGATCGGACCCCAGGTTGGACGTCATGATGACGACCGTATTACGGAAATCCACCGTCCGCCCCTGCCCATCCGTCAGCCGTCCGTCATCCAGCACTTGCAGCAGAATGTTAAATACATCCGGATGCGCCTTCTCGATTTCATCCAGCAGGATCACCGAATAAGGACGACGGCGAACAGCCTCCGTCAGATAGCCACCTTCTTCATAGCCAACGTATCCCGGAGGCGCGCCGACCAGACGGGACACCGAATGTTTTTCCATAAACTCCGACATATCAATACGCACCATGGCGTCTTCACTATCGAACAGGAAGGTGGCCAGCGTCTTGCAAAGCTCGGTTTTCCCAACCCCGGTCGGCCCAAGGAACAGAAAAGAACCAATCGGCCGATTCGGGTCGGACAACCCGGCGCGGCTGCGGCGAATCGAGTTAGCCACCGCCTCCACCGCCTCGTCCTGACCGATAACACGCTGATGCAGTTCATCTTCCATACGCAGTAATTTGGCACGTTCGCTTTCCAGCATGCGCGATACCGGAATACCGGTCCAGCGCGCCAGAACTTCCGCGATCTCCGCATCGGTGACCCGGTTACGCAGCAGGCGCATGCTCTTACCTTCAGCCTGGGTCGCAACGGCCAACTGTTTTTCCAGTTCCGGGATCTTACCGTACTGCAGCTCGGACATCCGGCCCAGATCGCCCTGGCGGCGCGCCTGTTCCAGCGCGATTCTGGCGTTTTCCAGCGCCGCCTTGATATTTTGCGTGCCGGTGAGTGAAGCCTTTTCCGCCTTCCACTCCTCTTCCAGCTTCGAATATTCTCGTTCTTTCTGTTCCAGCTCGCTGCTCAACAGTTCCAGCCGCTTGCGGCTGGCGTCATCCGCTTCTTTTTTCAGCGCCTGCTGTTCCAGCTTCAACTGGATGATACGACGCTCAAGCCGGTCCAACGCCTCGGGTTTCGAGTCCATTTGGATACGGATGCTGGAAGCGGCCTCATCGATCAGGTCTATTGCCTTATCGGGCAGTTTACGGTCGGCAATATAGCGGTATGACAGCGTAGCGGCCGCCACGATAGCCGGGTCGGTGATCTGTACATGGTGATGCAACTCATAGCGTTCTTTCAGACCACGCAGGATAGCGATGGTATCTTCGACCGTTGGCTCGGCGACGAACACCTTCTGGAAACGACGCTCCAGCGCGGCGTCTTTCTCGATATACTGACGATATTCATCCAGCGTCGTCGCGCCCACGCAGTGCAGCTCACCGCGCGCCAACGCCGGCTTGAGCATATTGCCCGCGTCCATCGCCCCATCGGCCTTACCGGCGCCGACCATCGTATGCAATTCGTCGATGAACAAAATAACGTTGCCTTCCTGTTTCGACAGGTCGGTCAGCACCCCTTTCAGACGTTCTTCGAACTCGCCGCGGTATTTCGCGCCGGCTACCAGCGCCCCCATATCGAGCGCCAGAACACGTTTATTTTTCAGCCCTTCAGGCACTTCACCGTTAACGATACGCTGCGCCAGACCTTCGACGATGGCGGTTTTCCCCACGCCCGGCTCACCGATCAACACCGGATTATTTTTGGTGCGGCGCTGCAACACCTGAATAGTGCGGCGAATTTCTTCATCGCGGCCAATCACCGGATCCAGTTTCCCCTGTTCCGCCCTTTCGGTTAGATCGATAGTAAATTTCTTCAGTGCCTGACGCTGATCCTCGGCTCCCTGATCGTTCACCTGTTCTCCTCCGCGTATTTGTTCAATCGCTTTAGTCACGCTGCTCTGCGTCGCGCCGGCGGCTTTTAACAAATCGCAGAGAGTCGTTCCCGACTCCAGCACGGCTAACACAAACAGTTCTGACGAAATAAAGGCATCACCACGCTTTTGTGCAAGTTTGTCGCACAGATTCAAAGCGCGCACCAGATCGTTCGATGGCTGGACATCCCCATTGGTGCCTTCAACCTGAGGCAAACGCGCCAGGGCCTGATCCAGCTCGGTGCGTAAACGGGGAATATTTGCTCCGGCGGCCGTTAACAACGGTCCCACGGTTCCCCCCTCCTGATTAAGTAAAGCACTCATCAGGTGAACGGGTTCGATGAATTGATTGTCGCGCCCAAGAGCAAGGGACTGGGCATCGGCGAGGGCAAGCTGGAATTTAGTGGTAAGACGATCCAGACGCATAACTCCTCCCATATATACTGTTCAAAATTGCTACTGGAGATTAAATGAGGTCATCCCCCAAAAAATTCAAGGTTATTTTGCCAGTTATAGTGGAAGTAAAATGTTACACGACATGGACCGCCTTAATTCAATAGGTTATATCAGCCAGATTAAACTTGCCATACGTCCCGTCACGCCATCGCGTCGATAAGAGAAAAATTTCTGCGCTTCGCTTACCGTGCAGTGCTGACCGCCGTATATTTTTTGTACACCGACCGTCTGCAGCCGCAGGCGGGCTAATTGATAGATATCGGCAAGAAAACGTTCGCCGTGAGGGAGAAATGCCTGGGCAGAGCGGGGATCGCTGGTGATAAACGCCTCGCGCACCTCCGCGCCGACTTCAAATTGCTGCGGGCCAATCGCCGGACCGAGCCAGGCCATAATCCGATCGGCGGGCGCCTGAAAGTGGCTCAGAGTCGCCTCCAGCACCCCGGCGCACAAACCGCGCCAGCCGGCATGCGCCGCGGCGACCTCATCGCCGGCGATGGAACAAAACAGCACCGGCAGGCAATCCGCGGTCATCACCGCACACACCGTGCCGGCCTGGTTGGTGTAGGCGGCGTCGGCCGTTACGCCGTCATCCTGACCGAGCGGCAGTCGCGCCACGTGGGTACCGTGCACCTGGTTAAGCCAGACAGGCTGCGCGGGCAGCCCGGCGCCGGCGCTCAGGCGCAGCCGGTTAGCCAGCACGGTGTCGGCGTTATCGCCGACATGGTTGCCCAGATTGAGCGACGCATAGGGCGCCAGACTGAGTCCGCCGTTGCGGGTCGTGCCGCACGCCCCCACCGTTTTCGGCATTGGCCAGTCAGGATAAAGCAGCATCATACAGTCACCAGTCCATCTGATCGCTAAACGCTTCGGTATCGGCTTTCAGGGCGTTAACCAGGGTTACCATGTCCTGCGGGATCGGCGCATGCCACTCCATCTGAACACCGCTGATCGGATGATAAAGGCGCAACATAGTCGCATGCAATGCCTGACGATCGAAACCGCGCAGCACGGCGATAAACTCGTCCGACGCCCCTTTAGGCAGACGAGGACGACCGCCATACAGCGGGTCGCCCACCAGCGGATGGTTGATATGCGCCATATGGACACGAATCTGGTGGGTGCGGCCGGTTTCCAGCCGCAACCGCAGGCGGGTGTGCGCACGGAAATGCTCCATGATGCGATAATGCGTCACCGCGGGTTTCCCCATCGGATGCACCGCCATGTGCGTACGTTTGGTCGCATGTCGGGAGATCGGCTCATCGACGGTGCCGCCGGCGGTCATCGTACCAATCGCCACCGCCTCGTATTCGCGGGTGATTTCCCGCGCCTGCAGCGTTTCCACCAGCCGGGTCTGCGCCGGCACCGTTTTCGCCACCACCATCAAACCGGTGGTATCTTTATCCAGCCGATGCACAATCCCTGCGCGCGGCACGTCGGCGATCGGCGGGTAGTAGTGCAGCAGCGCATTCAGCACCGTGCCGTCCGGGTTGCCGGCGCCGGGGTGAACCACCAGGTCGCGCGGCTTATTGATCACCAGAATATCATCATCTTCATAGACAATATCGAGCTCAATGTCCTGCGCTTCCCAGCGCGCGTCTTCCTCGATTTGCGCGTCAATAACCACATGCTCGCCGCCCAGCACGCGCTCTTTCGGCTTATCGGCAATGCTCCCGTTGACCTGCACCCGCTGTGCAAGGATCCACTCTTTTATGCGCGAACGTGAATAATCAGGGAACAATTCGGCCAAAGCCTGATCTAAACGTTGACCGAGTTGAGATTCGGCCACCGTTGCGGTGAGTTGTAGTTGTTGTGCCATAAGTGTATGCAGCTTCTTCGTTAACGTTGGGTTTTCACGGCGATGCCGTTTAAAATAATGTACTATTGTCGCTGGTCTAAATCGGGAGCTTAACGGACAGCTTCCCGGAATAACATTCTGAGGATAATCAAAACGTCATGATGCGCATGAAATATCTGGTGGCCGCAGCCACGTTGAGCCTGGCGCTGGCTGGTTGCTCCAGTAATTCCAGGGATACCGTTCCCGATCGTCCGCCCGCCGAACTGTATGCCACTGCTCAGCAGCAATTACAGAGCGGTAATTTCAAAGCGGCGATTACGCAGCTGGAAGCGCTGGATAACCGTTATCCATTCGGTCCCTATTCCCAGCAGGTACAGCTGGATTTGATTTACGCCTATTATAAATCCGCGGAGCTTCCGCTGGCTCAGGCGTCGATCGACCGCTTTATGCGCCTGAATCCGACACATCCTAACATTGATTATGTCTTATACATGCGCGGCCTGACGCAGATGGCGCTGGACGACAGCGCGCTGCAGGGTTTCTTCGGCGTCGATCGATCCGATCGCGATCCGCAGTATGCGCGCACCGCTTTTCGCGACTTCAGCCAGTTAGTCAGAAGTTACCCCGGCAGCCAGTATGCCACCGACGCCAGCAAGCGCCTGGTGTTCCTGAAAGAGCGCCTGGCTAAATACGAGCTGTCCGTGGCGCAATACTACACGAAACGTGGCGCCTATGTCGCGGTGGTCAATCGCGTCGAGCAAATGCTGCGCGATTATCCCGACACCCAGGCCACCCGCCAGGCATTGCCGTTAATGGAAAATGCCTACCGCGAGTTGCAGCTCACCGCACAGGCCGATAAGGTAGCCAAAATTATCGCCGTGAACCCGGCCTGATAGACATCGCGCGATTCGTCGACAGGACAGAAACGGTAGCTTCGGCTGCCGTTTTTTATGGATGAAAAACCAAGAAATGGCGCTTGATGCAGCCAGTTAACTGCGACCAATCTTATTGATAATTACATAGTTTCCCCGCCGGACTCAAGCACTTCCCCCCGCATCTTTACCACGCCTCACAGAAAACGCGGCGGCCCCCGCCGAAGGCGAAAAAAAGATGATTAAAATCACGATTTTTGCCTCAACACGAGGTATGCTGAATTTATCCAAGACGGAACAGGCAGAGAGGTAAGTTATATGACAGTCAATATTACCAGTAAGCAAATGGAAATCACCGCCGCAATACGTCAGCATGTCGAAGACCGTCTTACTAAACTGGATAAGTGGCAAGCCCATCTGATTAACCCACACATTATTCTCTCGAAAGATCCACAGGGTTTTGTCGCCGATGCCACCATCGGTACGCCGAACGGTCCTCTGGTCGCCAGCGCCAAGCACGACGACATGTATGCCGCAATCAACGAGCTAATCGCAAAGCTGGAACGCCAGCTGAACAAAGTACAGCATAAAAGCGAAGCGCGCCGCGCCGCAGACTGTGTCAAAGAAGCGAATCTGCAAATACAGCAGGAAGAGTAAAATTCCCGTTCGATTAGCCGAAACGCGCCTCCGGGCGCGTTTTTTTATTGACAGGACGGGAGCGCAGCGTTTAGCTTTACCGCACATGAACGCTAAATCAGTCTGAATCATTAATGATAAGTAAACCGTTTTTCTTCGTATTCTCCTTTACCTTTCCCTGAGCGGGGAGGCGTTTCGTCGCGATAAAGAGAATACGAAGACGAACAAAAAAGCCTCCTGCCGCACAGGAGGCTTTTTTTATATAGAATATAGCCAAAACGGGTACAAACTATGACGGATAATCCACTACTGGCGCTGCGTGAACGGATTAGCGCGCTGGATTTAAAACTGCTGACGCTGCTGGCGGAACGGCGTGAGCTGGCGCTGGACGTGGCGCGCAGCAAACTGCTGTCTCACCGGCCGATCCGGGATAAAGAACGTGAGCGCGCCCTGCTGGAACAGCTCACCGAAGCCGGCAAGCAATACCACCTGGACGGCCATTACGTAACGCGCCTGTTCCAGCTGATTATCGAAGACTCGGTGCTCACCCAGCAGGCGTTGCTGCAGCAGCAGCTTAATCAGTCAACGGAACGTTCCGCCCGCATCGCCTTTCTCGGCCCGAAAGGCTCCTATTCTCATCTGGCCGCGCGCCAGTACGCCGCGCGCCATTTCGACCAGCTCATCGAATGCGGTTGCCGCAAGTTTCACGATATTTTCAATCTGGTTGAAACCGGCCAGGCGGATTACGCCGTTCTGCCGATTGAAAACACCAGTTCCGGCTCGATCAACGACGTCTATGATTTGCTGCAGCACACCAGTCTGTTTATCGTCGGCGAACTGAGCAATCCTATCGATCACTGCGTGCTGGTTGCAACGCCGAGCGACCTGAACCAAATTAAAACGGTTTACAGCCATCCGCAACCGTTCCAACAGTGCAGCCAGTTTATTAACCGCTTCCCGAACTGGAAAATCGAGTACTGTGAAAGTACCGCCGCAGCGATGGAAAAAGTGGCCGAAATCGGTTCTCCCGAGGTAGCGGCGCTGGGCAGTGAAGCCGGCGGAGAGTTATATCAGCTACAGGTGCTGGAGCATAATCTGGCCAATCAGGCGCAGAACATCACCCGCTTTATCGTTCTGGCGCGCAAGACGATCGAGGTTTCCAGCCAAGTGCCGGCGAAGAGCACGTTGATTATGGCAACCGGTCAGCAGTCCGGCGCGCTGGTGGAAGCATTGCTGGTGCTGCGCGAACACGGCATCGTCATGACTAAACTGGAATCACGCCCGATCCATGGCAACCCGTGGGAAGAAATGTTCTATATTGACGTGCAGGCAAACTTAAGCAGCGAAGCGATGCAGGCCGCGTTACGCCAGCTAACGCCAATCGCCCGTTCGCTAAAAGTGCTGGGATGCTATCCAAGTGAGAATATCGTGCCGGTACAACCAGGCTAATGCATCGGGCGCCGGCCGATAACCGGCGCCCGATAGATGTAGCGCTACTGGCGAATATCGTTCGCCTGCCGCAACAGCGTACGGCTTTCCGCCTGAAAACGGGCGGCGTAATCGCCAAACCAGTGTTCAACCTTTCTAAAGCTATTGATAAACGCCGCTTTATCACCGGTTTCGAGCAGTTTTATCGCCTCGCCGAAACGCTGATAGTAACGTTTGATCAGCGCCAGGTTGCTTTCCGACGACATAATAATATCGGCATACAGTTGAGGATCCTGAGCGAACAGCCGGCCGACCATCGCCAGTTCCAGCCGGTAAATGGGGGAAGACAAGGCCAGCAACTGCTCCAGTTGCACATTCTCTTCCGCCAGATGCAAACCATAGGCAAACGTGGCGAAATGACGCAACGCCTGGATAAACGCCATGTTCTGATCGTGTTCGACCGCGCTGATGCGGTGCAGACGCGCGCCCCACACCTGAATCTGTTCCAGCAGCCATTGATAGGCTTCAGGCTGGCGTCCGTCGCAGTAAACAACCACTTGTTTCGCCAGACTGCCGCTGTCCGGACCGAACATCGGATGCAGCCCCAGCACGGGCCCGCGATGCGCGGCGAGCATCGCCTGCAGCGGTCGGTTTTTCACCGAGGCCAGATCCACCAGAATACAGTCGGCCGGCAGTCGGGGAAGACGGGCGATAACCTCTTCCGTCAGATGAATGGGGACGCTGACAATCACCATGCCCGCATCCGCCAGCAAACTTTCCGCCTGCGGCCAGTCTTCCTGCTCCAGCACCCGAACCTGATAGCCGGACAGCGTCAGCATTTTGTCGAACAGGCGCCCCATCTGCCCCCGCCCCCCGATGATCACCACCGGACGCAACTGCGGACACAGGGTTTTAAACCCTTTATCATTTTCGCTGGAGTACGACTCTCGCATCACGCGGCGCAATACATCTTCGATCAAATCGGCCGGAACGCCGAGCGCTTCCGCCTCTTTACGCCGCGAAGCCAGCATTTCAGTTTCCCGCTCCGGGGCGTAAATAGGCACGCCATAATGACTTTTTACTTCGCCGACTTCCGCGACTAATTGCAGCCGGCGCGCTAACAGCGCCAGCAGCTCTTTATCCACCTGATCGATCTGATCACGTAATGCGGTCAGTTCAGCTACCATCTTCCTCTATTCTCCTGAATGCTTGACTCGTTCGGCACCAAGCTCGCGGTGGACGGAACGCAGCAGCGCATCCGTATTTTCCCAGTTAATGCAGGCATCCGTAACGGATACGCCATAGCGCATCTGATCCCGCGGCTGCTCCGACGACTGGCTGCCTTCATGAATATGGCTTTCCAGCATCAGACCAATAATCGAGCGGTTTCCTGCTTTAATCTGTTCAATCACCGATTCCACCACGGCTGGCTGGCGGCGGTAATCTTTATTTGAGTTACCATGGCTACAATCTATCATTAAGGCCGGCTTCAGTCCTGCATCCTGCATCTGTTTCTCACACTCGGCGACGTCTTCCGCGTGATAATTAGGCATTTTCCCGCCGCGCAAAATCACATGCCCGTCCGGGTTACCGTGCGTCTGCAGCAGGCAGACCTGGCCGGACTGGTTGATGCCGACAAAGCGGTGAGCCATCGACGCCGCGCGCATGGCATTGATCGCCGTTCCCAGACTGCCGTCCGTCCCGTTTTTGAACCCGACCGGCATTGACAGACCCGAGGCCATTTCGCGGTGCGTCTGGGATTCCGTGGTACGCGCGCCTATGGCCGACCAGCTGAACAGATCGCCGAGATACTGAGGGTTATTAGGATCCAGCGCTTCGGTAGCCAGCGGCATGCCCATGCCAACCAAATCAAGCAGCAGACGACGAGCAATATGCAGCCCCGCTTCGACATCGAAAGAACCATCCATGTACGGGTCGTTAATCAGCCCCTTCCAGCCGACCGTTGTTCTCGGTTTTTCAAAGTAGACGCGCATGACAATAAACAGACGGTCGCTCAGTTCGGCGGAAAGCGCCTGTAAACGACGGGCATAGTCCAGCGCGGCGTCCGGATCGTGAATAGAGCACGGACCGCATACCACCAGCATGCGGCGATCGCGGCCATGGATAATATCGGAGATGGTTTTTCGCGCCTGAGAGATAGCCTGCTGGTCGGTCTCGCTCAGCGGAAATTTGGCTTTCAGCTCTTCCGGGGTAATCAGAACGTCTTCCGCACTGATATGGACGTTATTGAGCGAGTCTTTTTGCATAATCATGATGGTTACAATTCCTGTTTTAGCGTATTCGGTTCAGCGTGTTCTCACGCGATGTCTGACACCATACCATCAACCGTAAATATTTCAATCCATCACTGTAAAGAAAAAATTACCATCGCATTTTTCATCCGGTTTCAGTACAAACCTGAACCAGATCTCACTTCAAAAATGGCGACGGTGGGCCACTTCAGGGAAAATGATAAGATGGCGTAAACGGGGGAGCATGATGTTAAAAGCAATCATAATCGACGACGAACAGCCCGCACGGGAAGAACTATCATTACTGCTGGAAAATGAACAGGATATTGCGATTGTGGCGCAATGCGGCAATGCGCTTGAGGCGATACCGGCCATTCACCGGCTTCAGCCGGACGTAATCTTTCTTGATATTCAAATGCCAAAGGTCAATGGACTGGAAATGCTTGCCATGCTGGATCCGGACAACATGCCGCAGGTAGTCTTTGTCACCGCCTATGACGAATATGCCATCCGGGCCTTCGAAGAACACGCGTTCGATTATTTACTAAAACCGCTGGATTCTCAGCGACTGACCAAAACACTGGATCGTCTGCGTCGCCGTCAGAGTGTAAACAAAAACATACAGTCAATAAGCGACCCGGTTATCAGGCATATCCCCTGTCACGGGCATAACCGTATTTTTCTGCTCAAGGTTGAAGAGGTGGAATATTTCTGCTCGGAACTGAGCGGCGTACACGTCGTCGGTGTCAGCCAGTCGGGTTATACCCAACTTTCTCTGAAAACGCTGGAGGAAAAAACCGGTTTTGTTCGCTGCCATCGCCAGTACATGGTGAATACCGATCTGCTGGGCGAGATACAGCTGATGGAGAACGGCGCGGCGGAAGTGGTAACGCGCAGCGGCAAACGCATTCCCGTCAGCCGGCGCTATCTTAAGTCGTTGAAAGAAAAATTGGGTATCGCATAATTGTCCGACTACCCTATGATGGAGGCCACCGTCGTCAATATGAGAGTTTTCACATGAAATACAGTTATCTGTTAGCTGTAATTCTTCTGCTGACCGGTTGCCGGAATTCGTCGACGTCGGTTCCCGATCGACAACCATCGTTCTGGTATCGGGCCGGTTTTCAGGATGCCAGCGCCGGTCTGGCGATCAAAGATAACGAAACGCTGGCCGAATGGTTTGGCGATGTGAGTATTGACCGCCCCGCCTACCAACGCGGATACGTCGCCGGACAGCAAGCCATGTGCCGGCACGATAAACTGCAGGAACTGAGTCTGGCGGGGAAAGACTACCCCGCCAGTTGCAACAGCGTGGAAAACGCCGAACAGCTCAGGCGGCAATGGCAGGCGGATATTGACCGTTACCACGCCCTGCCGCGCTGAAACCGGTGGCGCGGGCGCCGGTCGCCGCTAACGCGAGCTCGCAAGCCGTTCCTTATTTTACAGCCGCGGCATATTTCTGCCGTAGTAGATTTCCTGCATTTCGTGATACAGCAAATGGGTAATACGGTTGCGCTCTGCCTCGTCCAATTCATCCGGCCGGACGTTGAACAGGTAATGCTGCAGATCAAAATCCTTCAGCAGCATTTTGGTATGGAACATATTTTCCTGATATACATTCACATCCATCATATGGTAAAGCGACTTCATATCCTCGGACATGAAGTTTTGGATCGAATTAAGCTGGTGATCAATGAAGTGTTTGACGCCATTAATATCGCGGGTGAATCCGCGCACGCGATAGTCGATGGTGACAATATCGGATTCCAGTTGATGGATCAGATAATTCAGCGCCTTGAGCGGTGAAATCACGCCGCAGGTAGACACCTCAATATCGGCGCGGAAGGTGCACAACCCGCCGCCGGGGTGACTTTCCGGATAGGTGTGTACGCAGATGTGGCTTTTATCCAGATGCGCCACCACAGACTCCGGCAGCGGACCGGGATGTTCGGAATTATCGACGTCGCGCGGGTCTATCGGTTCTTCGCTCACCAGTATGGTGACGCTCGCGCCCTGGGGTTCATAGTCCTGACGGGCAATATTTAAAATATTCGCGCCAATGATCGAGCAGGTTTCGCTCAGGATCTCCGTCAGACGATTTGCATTATACTGCTCGTCGATATATGCGATATAGCCGTCACGATCCGCGGCAGTTTTCGCGTAACAGATATCGTAAATACAAAAACTCAGGCTTTTAGTCAGATTATTAAAGCCGTGTAGTTTCAGCTTTTGCAATTTAAGTCACCCCCTTATGGATGCTGAATCAGCGACCGGCCGATAATGCATTCAGTAAATATTGCGGCAGGGCAAAACTGCCCACGTGTATGTCCGGATTATAGTAACGGCACTGAATTTTCGATTGCGCGAGACGCTGACGCAGTGTGTCCACCGGCAACTGCCGTAAGGCTGGCCGGTTGCTGGCCCAGGCAAAGGTCATGATGCCGCCATAATAGGTTGGCACCGCCGCCTGGTAAAAACTGACGTCGCTGAAATAATGCGATAATTTTTTATGACTGGTGAGCGCCTCATCCTGCTGCAGGAAACAAACGCCGTTCTGCGCGACAAAAATGCCGCCTTCATTCAGACAGCGGGCGCAGCCCTGATAAAACCTGGAAGTAAACAGCGTTTCCCCCGGGCCAATCGGGTCGGTACAGTCAGAAATAATCACATCGAATTTTTCATTCGACTGAGTAACGAAATTCACGCCGTCGTCAATCACCAGATGAAAACGCGGATCATCATAGGCGCCGTCGTTGTGACGAGGGAGATATTGCCGGCAGAACTCCACCACTCCGGCATCGATTTCCACCATGGTAATGTGCTCGACGCCGCGATGCCGGCAAACTTCACGCAACATACCGCCGTCTCCGCCGCCGATAATCAGCACCCGTTTTGCCGCGCCGTGAGCAAACAGCGGCACATGCGTCAACATCTCATGATAAATAAACTCATCGCGCTCGGTGGTCTGAACCACGCCGTCCAGCGCCATCACCCGCCCCAGCGCGGCGTTTTCAAAAATGATCAGATCCTGATGCTCGGTTTTCTGGTGATACAACACCTGGTCGATAGTAAAGTACTGACCAAAGCCGGCATGCAGGGTTTCATACCAGATCTCTTTTCGGGACATGTCAGGGCATCCTCCGCGATAATCGCCATCAAAACAGGCGCGCTATCATAGTAAACTCCCGCGCGGCTTGCACGGTCAAAATAGCGTTCAGCAAGGGGAAAAGACAATGGCTGTCGTTGAGGGAAACAGGTCACTGGCTTTGCCTGCCGGCCTGAGACATGCAGATTAACATGGCATTGACGTGCCGACGCGGCCGTTTGTGCATACCGCGACGCAACGCCAGACACGTACGGCTACGGCTACGGCTACGGCTACGGCTACGGCTACGGCTACGGGATAATGGCCCAGGTTGACCAACGAGACAAACCCGCCGTCATCCGCAATAAAAATGGGTTTAGCCATAAGCTAAACCCACGATAAATAACAACTTTCGGATGTTGCGAAAGCGCGCTATCAGTTAAGACGCTCTTTAATACGGGCAGACTTACCAGTGCGGTCACGCAGATAGTACAATTTGGCTTTACGTACGGCACCACGACGTTTAACGGTAATGCTATCCACTACCGGAGAATGCGTCTGAAATACGCGTTCAACACCTTCGCCGTTGGAAATTTTACGAACAGTGAATGCAGAATGCAGACCGCGGTTACGAATTGCAATAACCACGCCCTCGAATGCCTGCAGACGTCTTTTGCTACCTTCAACGACCCATACCTTAACTTCCACGCTATCGCCTGGACGGAATGAAGGTACGTTTTGCTTCATCTGCTCTTGTTCAATTTGCTTAATAATGTTGCTCATAATATGTCTCTTACCCTAGGTAAACTGATATTCGGGATGAGATGGCCCACGCCATAACGCCCCCTAATACTCTCGTTGCTCAGCTTGATATTCACGCTGAAATTCAGCCAGCAACACTGTTTGCTCGTCAGTCAGAGCTAGGCTTTCCAGAAGTTCAGGTCTTCTAAGCCAGGTACGGCCCAGCGACTGCTTTAACCGCCAGCGACGTATTTCAGCATGGTTGCCCGACAGCAGAACCGACGGGACATCCATCCCTGATAAAATTTCAGGGCGGGTATAGTGCGGACAATCCAGCAAACCATCGGCAAAAGAGTCTTCCGCTGCCGATGCCTGATGCCCCAATACGCCCGGAATAAACCGGGATACCGAGTCTATCAGCGTCATTGCCGGCAATTCGCCGCCGCTGAGAACGTAATCGCCAATTGACCATTCTTCGTCAATTTCGGTCTGGATTACGCGCTCGTCGATCCCTTCATATCGCCCGCAAACCAGAATAAGTTTCTGATTAGTGGCGAGCTGACACACGCCTTGCTGATCCAGTTTTCGACCCTGAGGCGACAGATAAATCACCTTAGCGCCTTCGCCTGCCGCTGCTTTTGCCGCATGAATCGCATCCTTTAACGGCTGCACCATCATCAGCATGCCGGGGCCGCCGCCATAGGGGCGATCGTCCACGGTACGGTGCCGATCGTAAGTGAAGTCACGGGGACTCCAGTACTGTACGCTCAGCAGACCATTTTTTACTGCCCGGCCAGTGACTCCGTAATCAGTAATTGCGCGGAACATCTCAGGAAACAGGCTGATAACCCCAATCCACATCGTATCGTTCCACCGGTATTACCGTTAACGCAAATCTTAAAAACCAGGATCCCAGTCCACCTCGATCAGCCGGGCGGAAAGGTCAACTCTCTTGATAACCTGCCCGGTCAGGAACGGAATTAGCCGCTCCTTGATTCCAAAGGCATCTTTCAGGTTAGCTCTTACCACCATCACATCGTTAGAACCCGTTTCCATCATATCAGCCACTTTCCCCAGCTGATAACCGGATACGGAAACGACCTGACAGTCGATAAGATCCTTCCAGTAATACTCGCCCTCATCCAGCACAGGCAGTTGCCTGGAATCCACGACAATTTCGCAATTAGTCAGTAGATTGGCGGCATCCCGATCGTCAACGTCTTTCACCTTGATGACCAGGTCCTGATTGTGGCGCTTCCAGCCTTCCAGTTCGATAAGCTGCCAGCCGCCCGCGCGCTGAATAAACCAGGGCTGATAGTCAAAAATGCTTTCGGCATCTTCGGTGGATGAAAACACTCTGAGCCAACCACGAATACCGTAAGCCGACCCCATCTTTCCCAGTACCAGCGGGTCAGCGGGAGCCTGCGGGTTGAGTTGCTTGCTCATTTCACCACCGTGACAGATTAAGCTGCTTTCTTAACGTCTTTGATCAGCGCAGAAACGCGATCAGAAACCGTTGCACCCAGACCGACCCAATGTTCGATGCGATCCAGATCCAGACGCAGTGCTTCAGCTTTACCCGTAGCGATCGGGTTGAAGAAGCCAACGCGTTCAATAAAACGACCGTCGCGCGCATTGCGGCTGTCGGTCACGACGACTTGATAGAACGGGCGTTTTTTAGCGCCGCCACGTGCCAAACGAATTGTTACCATAACATCCTCATTAGTTAATAAAACAGCCGGGCCCCATCGAGGAACGGGGCCCAGTGTCATATAAAAAGCCCGAAAATTTTACTCATTTTGGCGCAAAAAGCAATCTAAAGCGTATCGGGCAGCTACGTTTTATCCGCCAGGCAAAGCTAAACTCAATCAGCGCCCGGGGAAACCCGGCGGCATCATGCCTTTCATACCGCGCATCATTTTCGCCAGACCGCCGTTTTTCATTTTCTTCATCATGCGCTGCATATCGTCAAATTGCTTCAGCAAACGGTTCACGTCCTGCACCTGCATACCGGAACCCTGGGCAATACGACGTTTACGCGAACCTTTAATAATTTCCGGTTTGGCGCGCTCTTTATTCGTCATGGAGTTGATAATCGCCTCCATGCGCACCAGCACTTTGTCATCCATCTGCGATTTGACGTTATCCGGTAATTGCCCCATACCGGGCAGCTTACTCATCATGCTGGACATGCCGCCCATATTGCGCATTTGTTTCAGCTGTTCCAGAAAATCCGTCAGATCGAAGCCATCGCCTTTTTTCAGCTTAGTGGCGAGTTTCTCCGCCTGCGCGCGGTCAACCTTGCTCTCGATATCTTCAATCAGCGAGAGTACATCGCCCATGCCGAGAATACGCGACGCGACGCGTTCCGGGTGGAACGGCTCCAGCGCCTCGGTCTTTTCGCCCACGCCAAGGAATTTAATCGGCTTGCCGGTAATGTGACGGATGGACAGGGCCGCGCCGCCGCGGGCGTCGCCGTCGATTTTGGTCAAGACCACCCCGGTCAGCGGCAGCGCTTCGTTGAACGCTTTCGCCGTATTGGCGGCGTCCTGGCCGGTCATGGCGTCGACCACAAACAGCGTTTCGATCGGGTTAAGCGCGGCGTGGACCTGTTTGATTTCGTCCATCATCGCTTCGTCGACATGCAAACGACCGGCGGTATCCACCAGCAGCACATCGTAGAATTTCAGCTTAGCCTGCTGTAACGCCCGGCTGACGATATCAAGCGGTTTTTCTTGCGCGTCCGACGGGAAGAAATCGACGCCGACCTGCTGGGCCAGCGTTTCCAGCTGTTTAATCGCCGCGGGGCGATACACGTCGGCCGACACCACCAGCACTTTTTTCTTCTGTTTTTCGCGCAGGAACTTACCGAGCTTCCCCACGCTGGTTGTTTTACCGGCCCCCTGCAGACCCGCCATCAGCACCACGGCCGGCGGCTGCGCCGCGAGGTTCAGCTCGCTGTTCACCTCGCCCATGGCCGCGACCAGTTCGTTTTTAACAATCTTGACGAACTCCTGGCCCGGCGTCAGACTTTTATTAACTTCATGACCCACGGCGCGTTCTTTAACGCGATTAATGAAATCGCGCACTACCGGCAGCGCGACATCCGCTTCCAGCAGCGCCATCCGCACTTCACGCAACGTTTCTTTAATATTGTCTTCAGTCAGCCGCCCGCGGCCGCTGATATTGCGCAAAGTGCGCGATAGTCGATCGGTTAAATTTTCAAACATCGTCTCATACTCAACGTAACGTAAAGAGAGGTCGCCAGCGCGACGCGAATTGCGCGGATTATAACACGAAAGCCCGGGCGATCTCGTTACCCGCCTCGCAGAAGGGTTGGTGCCCGCCATGACTAAGGCTATACTGACCGTTCATTTTCCTCTGCCAACGCTGTTAACCTACTGTTATGCCTGTTTTCGCTATTGTGGCTCTGATCTCATATTCGCTCAGCCTCGGACTGATCATCCCCAGTCTGCTGCGAAAAAACAGTGCGTATCGTCGGCTGGCGCTGCTGTCGGCCTGCTTCGCGCTGGTGTGCCATGCCGTGGCGCTCTACCAGCGTATTTTCGCCGTTCAGACCGGGCAAAATCTAAGCCTGCTGAATATCGGCTCGCTGGTCAGTCTGATTATTTGCGTGGTGATGACCATCGTCGCCTCGCGCGACCGGGGCTGGTTTTTGCTGCCGATCATCTACACCTTCGCGCTGATCAATCTGGCGTTCGCCAGCTTTATGCCCGGAGAATTCATTACGCATCTCGAAGCCACGCCCGGACTGATGATCCATATCGGCCTGGCGCTATTCGCTTACGCCACGCTGATCATCGCCGCGCTGTATGCGCTGCAGCTCGCCTGGCTCGACTACCTGCTTAAAACCAAAAAACTGAGTTTCGCCGCCGATATGCCGCCGCTGCTGAGCATCGAGCGTAAGATGTTCCACATCACCCAGGTAGGCGTCGTCCTGCTCACGCTGACCCTGTGCACCGGCCTGTTTTATATGGATGATGTTCTCAGCCCGGAAAATCTTCACAAAGCGCTGCTCTCGCTGCTGGCCTGGTTTGTCTATATCCTCTTGCTGTGGGGACACTACCATGAAGGATGGCGCGGGCGCAAAGTGGTGTGGTTCAGCTTTTTCGGCGCCCTGTTGCTGACGCTGGCCTACTTCGCCAGCCGGGTGGTTCAGCATCTCTGGTAATCGCATCCTCGCCAGCCAGCCGCAGCAGATAAAAAAAGCGCCCGTAAACGGGCGCCTCGGGTACCTGCCGGCCGCTAAACGTTAAATATGCAGCTCGGCCAGTTTCTCTTTGGGCAACGCCAGTTCATCGTTGTGGTTGATGCCGACATCGCTCGACAAAATATGCTGCGCGATATCCTGCGCCTCCTGCAGTGAATGCATATGGAACGTACCGCACTGATATTCATTCAGCTCCGGGATTTTACGCTGATCGTGAACCTTCAGCACATCGGCCATCGCCGCTTTCCACGCTTCGGCTACGCGCTTCTCATCCGGCGTGCCGATCAGACTCATATAGAAACCGGTACGGCAGCCCATCGGAGAAATATCGATAATTTCAACACCGTCGCCGTTCAAATGATCGCGCATGAAACCTGCGAACAAGTGCTCAAGAGTATGGATACCGCGCTCCGGCATCACTTCAATATTCGGCCGACAGAAACGCAGGTCAAACACGGTAATAGTATCGCCATGAGGGGTTTTCATGGTTTTGGCTACCCGAACCGCCGGAGCGGCCATGCGGGTATGGTCTACGGTAAAACTATCTAATAACGGCATATGTCACCTCCTCATAGAAAAAAAATTATTTTTTTCTGGTGTGCAGGGAAACCTTTTCCCTTTATACGAGTCTGATACTTTGAAAGACGCGCATTTATTATCATCATCCCTATCATCAGAGATGTTTATTTGGCCACATTGACTGTGGCCTTTTCTTTTTTAACCCTGTTCCTGCCCGGCCAGATACGCGTCAAACCCCAATTTATCGTCCGATTCCAGCTGACGCTGACGCTGCCAGGAACGTTCGCATTCCGCCGCCAGCCGTTCTGCGGTCAGGATTTCCAACGGTTCACTGCGCAACATCTCCCGATACTGCCCGGCCAGGCGCAGGCCAAATGCGCCATTGCCCTGTTCTTTCATTTGCGCCAGCAGACGTCCCGAATAAGTGCTGTCCGGTTGTTCAAAGCAAGGCAACAGTTCTTCGCAAACCTGCTGATAATACGGCTGCGCGCTATCCCGATCCAGGACTTCGGCTACCCGGCGCAGATCCGCGAACAGGGATTTCCCTACCCCGGCGATCGGGCGCTGCTCGCTTTCGCAGCCTAAGCCGATGGTCTGCCCGGGTTTACGCCCTTCAAGGATAACCCGGTTCCAGTTCTTACGCGTACAGAGCAGTTCGGCCGAACTCATCTCCGGCGCATCGGCCAGCGCGCACCAGATCAGAAAAAGATCGAGGAAGCGCACCTGGCTGTGGTTAACGCCGATTGGCGAAAACGGATTGATATCCAGCGAACGCACCTCAATATATTCGATGCCGCCGCGCCGCAGCGCGTCCGACGGCGATTCGCCGCTGCGCGTGACCCGTTTGGGACGGACCGGCGCATACAGCTCATTCTCTATTTGCAGCACGTTGGTATTCAGTTGCAAATAGCGGCCGTCTCGTTTCACGCCCAGACGAATATATTCTTCGGACGGCGTTTTTATCGCCCGTTTCAGCCCGGCGATATAGGTATCCAGATCGTTAAAGGTGATACCGAGATTGCTTTGCGATTTATTGGTATAACCCAGATCGCTGAGCCTGAGCGACGTGGCATAGGGCAAATAGCACATACCCTTTTCAGTGCGTTCGAACGGCAGCGCGGTCTCCTTGCCCTGCAGAAAGGAAGAACAGATCGCCGGCGACGCGCCGAACAGATAGGGGATCACCCAGCCAAAACGATAATAGTTGCGAATCAGCCGCAAATAGCCGGCCGAGATCTGATCTTTGCCGCTCTCAGCGTCGCGAATGCCGGTGCGCGCCTGCCAGAAAGACAGCGGCAGAGAAAAATTATAGTGCACGCCGGAAATCACCTGCATCAGCGCGCCATAGCGATTCTTTAAGCCTTCGCGATACAGCGTCTTAAAACGGCCGATATTCGACGAGCCATACTGCGCCAGCTCAATATCCTGACCGTCCGCGATAAAACAGGGCATACTCAGCGGCCACATCCGCTCATCGCCGATGTTGCGCGCCACGTGACGATGAATATCGCGCAGGAAGGTCAGCAGATGATCAACGTCGCGCTCTACCGGAGTAATGAATTCCAGCAGCGCTTCGGCAAAATCCGTAGTGATCCATGAGTGCGTCAGCGCGGCGCCCAACGCCTGCGGATGACCGGTAGTAGCCAGATGACCGTTAGCCTGCACGCGTAATGTTTCACGTTCAATGCCGCGCTGAATACCTGCCAATGCCTGAGGATTTTTTTCCAGCCAGGAAAGTGCCTGCGATATATCCGGGATCAAATCGACCTCCCGTTATTAAAATGTAATGTTTGTAAGCATATTAACAGCATAGGACTCCAGCCCGCGCTTATTTGTCACTGACTATGGCCACCAGGCCATGCCCTGCAAGGTTATTCCGGTCAGCACGATATAGCGCAACGCTTTGCCAAGGCAAAGAAAAAAAGCCGCGCTGCGCCATGGTAAACGCAGCCAGCCCGCCAATACGCACAGTAAATCGCCCACTACCGGCACCCAACTGAGCAGCAGGGCCGCCGTTCCGTAACGCTGTAGCCAGCGCATCGCGATCGGCTTGCCCCGCGGCTGTTGGGCCGGCGGTAACAGGCGCCCTAAAATTATATTCGTCAATCCACCGAGGGTGTTGCCTGCCGTGGCGATAAGCACCAGCAGGAACGGCTGCGCGCTGCCGGCGAGCAACAGCGTCACCAGCAAAATTTCTGAACTACCTGGTAATAATGTAGCACTCAGCAGGCTGCTCCAGAACAGTGAAATGAGTTGCCAGCCTTCACTCACAATGTACGCACATCGACCACCGCCATATTGGCCCGCTGCGCCGCCTGAATACCAAAATCGGCGTCTTCAAACACGACGCAATGCTGCGGCGCCACGGCAATTAACTCCGCGCAGCGCAGGAAGGTATCGGGATAAGGTTTATGACGCTGAACATCGTCCGCGCCGACAACGGCATCGAAATACTCGCGTAGTCCGAGGTGACGCAATAAACGCTCCGCCATCTGATGCTCGCTGCCGGTTCCCAACGCCATCGGACGTCGTCCGCGATACGCCTTAACAACCTCGATCAACGGCAGAGGGGTAACGGAGTCCAGCAGCATCTCCTGCACCAGCGCGGTTTTTTCCGTCGCTAACGCATGGGGATCCATCTCCACCCCGCTGCCGTCTAAAATAACCTGCGCGATATACCAGGTAGGCGACCCATTCAGCCCGGCCATCTTAGCGCCGTCATAATGTAGCCCGTAGCGCCCCAGCACTTGCTGCCAGGCTTTGTGGTGAGTGGGTTCGGTATCCAGGATTGTGCCGTCCATATCGAAGATAAGGCCCTGATAGCGGTCGTACATCATCACCCCGTAAGCACAAAACAAAGAGGTTCTACTTTAGCGTAAAGTTAAAACGTTGTCGCTCACGCTATAACCATGCAAACGGCAGGCAATTAATCGCGCTGTGCGCCGCCAGGAGCGCTTCATCTGGCGAAGCCAGTTGCGCAAGCGCGCATACGGAAGAGACGTTCAGTCCGCACACCGGACAGGGGAAAGCATAGCCAGGGAAAAACGACAGCGCACGGCGAGCAATAAAGACGACGATGAAAAGCAGGAAGCGATGGTTAAGCAAAGATGAGGAAAATCGGCAAACTTTTACAGAGGAGGAAAAGATGGTGCACCCAGGAAGATTCGAACTTCCGACCGCTCGGTTCGTAGCCGAGTACTCTATCCAGCTGAGCTATGGGTGCATATCAGAAATGATGCGCCAGAATTTATGAAAACGAGGATAAAACAGCAGTGATGGTGCACCCAGGAAGATTCGAACTTCCGACCGCTCGGTTCGTAGCCGAGTACTCTATCCAGCTGAGCTATGGGTGCATTGAGACGTACTGCAACTTCTCTTTTCGCTGATGAGCGCTAAAAACGTCATCGATTAAATACGGCGTAATGCTATTAGTGCAGATAAATCGACTTGCGCCAGCTTTTCTGCGTTGGCTGCCGGTTTGCGACACCCAATCATCGAGCCATTGCGGAACGCGTAAACAACATATCGCAACCTGATGACCACTACCCTGCCATAAAAAATGGTGCACCCAGGAAGATTCGAACTTCCGACCGCTCGGTTCGTAGCCGAGTACTCTATCCAGCTGAGCTATGGGTGCATTTTAAATGGCGGTGAGGCGGGGATTCGAACCCCGGATGCAGCTTTTGACCGCATACTCCCTTAGCAGGGGAGCGCCTTCAGCCTCTCGGCCACCTCACCTACACTACTGATAACCTGCTGAAGAATTTCTTTAACAGCTCACCGGTACTGCGTGGCGCACATATTACTTTCCCGGACTTATAAGTCAAACAATTTTTCCCATCCCGTGTTTGTTTGCACACTTCGCACCCAACACGGACAGATTGACAACAAAAAGCATATTTTATCAGCAGGAAAACAGGCAGTTATCCCGCAGTCCGACAACGAAAAAAACAGCGGGAGAGAAGAGAAAAGCGACGGGAGGAGCAAATACAATACAATAGCGCCTCGTGCTCACGAGACGCTTTGTAAATCAATAGGATGTGGGTTGAGACTTTTCCGCCTGAATGCGCTGATAGATCTCTTCACGGTGGACAGAAACCTCTTTAGGGGCGTTAACGCCAATACGGACCTGATTGCCCTTTACCCCTAGTACGGTAACAGTCACCTCATCGCCAATCATGAGGGTTTCGCCAACTCGACGAGTCAAAATAAGCATTCTTTGCTCCTTGAAAGATTATAAAGAGTCGGGTCTCTCTGTCTCACTGTCATTATCCATCATATACCGTGAAAACGTAAACCTAGATGATTAGATAAATCCGCCCATCCAACTCATAGTTTGTTACTAGTAGTAAGTTTAGCCGATATGAGAAAGCTTGCGCTTTTTGTTACCACGTCAGGATATAGAATCAGACATCCCCGAAACTTATAATCAGGATCGCCCCCGTACGCCCGCAGTTCCCTTCCCTGCGGGCAATAAAACGCCATAATCAAACAAAGTATTATGGCGTTTTATCGTGATAACGCTTTTGCTTACAGTTTTCCCGTCACCCAGGGCTCAACACTGGCCAGTGCCGCCGGCAGCGCATCTACATCGCTTCCGCCTGCCTGCGCCATATCCGGGCGACCACCGCCTTTACCCCCAACCTGACGAGCGACAAAGCCGATTAGCTCGCCGGCTTTAATCCGATCGGTAATGTCTTTGGTGACGCCGGAAATCAGACTGACTTTACCTTCAGAAGCCGTTGCCAGTACGATTATTGCCGAACCCAGCTGATTCTTGAGGTCGTCAACCATAGTGCGCAATAACTGCGGCTCAGCGTTATCCAGCCGGCTGACCAGCAGCTTAACGCCATTAATATCTTTGGCTTTGCCGGAGAGAGAAGCGCTCTCCTGCGCGGCCTGCTGCGCCTTCAACTGCTGCAGTTCTCTTTCCAGCACTCGGGTGCGATCAAGCACGGAACGCACCTTATCCACCAGATTATGGCTATCGCCTTTCACCAGTTGGGTGACATCCTGCAGTAAATCGCTCTGCCGATGCAGCGCCGCCAGCGCATTTTCACCGGTAACGGCTTCAATACGGCGTACTCCGGCCGCAGTGCCGGACTCCGCGACGATGTGGAACAGGCCGATATCGCCGGTCCGGCTGGCGTGCGTCCCGCCACACAATTCAACGGAAAAATCGCCCATGGTTAATACCCGGACGCGATCGTCATACTTCTCGCCGAACAGCGCCATCGCGCCTTGCGCTTTGGCGTCATTAAGCGCCTTCACTTCGGTCTGGATAGTCATATTGCGACGAATTTGCGCGTTGACGATATCCTCGACCTGCCGCACCTGCTCCGGTTTCATGGCTTCAAAATGCGAGAAGTCGAAACGCAGGTAGCTGTCGTTAACCAGCGAGCCTTTCTGAGCCACGTGGTTACCCAACACCTGGCGCAATGCCGCATGCAGCAAATGCGTCGCGGAGTGATTCAAGCGTATACGATCACGACGCCCTTTGTCGACAATTGCGTCGACAAAATCGTTAACCCGCAAGATGCCCTGCGCCAGTTTCCCCAGATGGCCGATCGCCTGGCCGTATTTCTGCGTATCGTCGACGACAAAGCGCAGCAGGCCGCTGCTGAGCTCGCCCTTATCGCCGACCTGCCCGCCGGATTCGCCGTAGAACGGCGTTTCATTCAGAATCACCACCGCTTCATCGCCGGCCTGGATCTCATCGACAGGCTGACCGTCACGGTAAAGCGCAACCACGTTCGACTGCTGTTGCGTTTTTTCATAGCCGCTAAACGGCGTCGTCGTATCCACGCGCACCAGCGCATTGTAATCCACGCCGAAACCGCTCGACTCGCGCGCGCGGCGGCGCTGGGCCTCCATCGCCTGTTCAAAGCCGGCCTCATCCACCTTCAGGTTGCGCTCGCGGCATACGTCCGCCGTCAGATCAAGCGGGAAGCCGTAGGTGTCATACAGTCGGAAAGCCGTTTCGCCATCCAGCGTGTCGCCGGTAAGCTGATTAATCTCTTCATCCAGCAGCGCCAGACCGCGTTCCAGCGTACGGGCAAACTGCTCTTCTTCCGTCTTCAACGCCTGTTCGACTATCTGCTGCTGACGCTTGAGATCCTCTGCGGCCGATCCCATCACGTCGATCAGCGGCGCCACCAGTTTGTAGAAAAAGGTCTCTTTCGCGCCGAGCATATTGCCATGACGTACCGCGCGACGAATAATTCGGCGCAGCACATAGCCACGGTTTTCATTCGAGGGCATAACGCCATCGGCGATTAGGAATGCGCAGGAGCGGATGTGGTCGGCAATTACGCGCAATGATTTACTGGACAGATCTTCACAGCCAATCACGCGCGCCACATCGGCAATCAGCGTTTTAAACAGGTCAATCTCGTAGTTGGAATTCACGTGTTGCAGAACGGCGGCGATACGCTCCAGCCCCATCCCGGTATCCACCGACGGTTTCGGCAACGGCAACATGGTGCCGTCCGCCTGACGGTTGAACTGCATAAAGACCAGGTTCCAGATCTCGATGTAGCGGTCGCCGTCTTCTTCCGGGCTGCCCGGAGGTCCGCCCCAAATGTGATCGCCGTGATCGTAGAAAATTTCGGAACAGGGGCCGCAGGGGCCGGTATCGCCCATCTGCCAGAAGTTGTCCGATGCGAACGGACTGCCTTTATTATCGCCAATGCGGATGATGCGATCGGCGGGCACGCCCACTTCATTGGCCCAGATGTTCCAGGCTTCATCATCCGTCTCATAGACGGTGACCCACAGTTTTTCTTTAGGCAGATTGAACCATTGTTCGCCGGTCAGCAGTTCCCAGGCGTAAAGAATGGCGTCGCGCTTAAAGTAATCACCGAAGCTGAAGTTACCCAGCATCTCGAAGAAGGTGTGATGACGTGCGGTATAACCGACGTTTTCCAGATCGTTGTGCTTACCGCCGGCGCGCACGCAGCGCTGGGGGGTCGTGGCGCGCGAATAGCTGCGCTTATCCAGCCCAAGGAAAACATCCTTAAACTGGTTCATCCCCGCATTGGTAAACAACAAAGTCGGATCGTTATTGGGCACCAGAGAACTGCTGGCGACCACTTCGTGTCCTTTACTATGAAAAAAATCGAGAAACGCTTGACGGATCTCAGCGGTGCTCTTGCTCATAATTGTCCCGGAATCAAGCTATGAAGAACAGATCGTGGGCAAGGTATAGTGCACCAGACTGGCGCTACCGTGCAGCTCACGAACAAAAAGTGGGAATAAGATAAATTTTCTTCGAAGGGAAGTAAAATCCCGTATGCATTCAATCGGAAATTTTCATATAAATAGATTGAATCTCTTCATGAAAAAAGCCGCGACTGAGCAGAAAGCGCTGTAATTTTGCCTTTTCTTTCCAGTCAACGGGCAACGGCAGACCAAATTTTTTCTCTGCCGCGTCTCTGGCCAGCCGGCACCAGTCGATATCACACTCCGCCAGCGTAGCAGAAATTGTTGCTTTCTCCACCCCTTTCAGACCGAGTTCAGCCCGAATACGCTGAACGCCATAGCCCTTGCGGCTGCGGCTGTGGACATAACGCAGCGCATAGCGTCGATCGTTAATCCAGTCATTTTGCCGACAGTATTCCACTGCCCGCTCAATCTCATCCTGCATCTGCGCGCGGCTGAGTTCGTCGTCGTCTTCCGGCGCGGATTTATCCGCGGCAGAAAACAAATACGCCGCAAGTTTGCGGCGTATTTCTGCTTCACTGTAATCCCTTACCGACAACACCTTCATGGCGTAGTTTAGTGGTTTATTCATCGCTTCTCTGCATCAACCGGGGCGCACCTCGCCCCGGCTATCGCCATAACAATACCGGACGCGCCGACCTCAGAAATTCTCGTTTTCATCGAGCGCGTCTTCACGCACGTTTTCCGAACCTGCCACCGCCAGCGAATCGTTGCCTTTGTGCAGCAGCATTTCGCGCAGTTTTTTGTCCAGCTCGTTAGCCACCGCCTGATTTTCTTTCAGGTAGTTACAGGCATTCGCCTTGCCCTGGCCGATTTTATCTCCGTTATAGCTGTACCAGGCGCCCGCCTTCTCGATCAGTTTGTGCTTCACGCCCAGATCGATCAGTTCGCCGTAAATATTGATGCCTTCGCCGTAGAGGATCTGGAATTCGGCCTGTTTAAACGGCGCGGCGACTTTATTTTTCACCACTTTGACGCGCGTTTCGCTGCCGACCACCTCTTCACCTTCTTTAATCGAACCGATGCGGCGAATATCAAGGCGCACCGACGCATAGAACTTCAGCGCGTTACCGCCGGTCGTCGTTTCCGGGTTACCGAACATAACGCCGATTTTCATACGAATCTGGTTAATGAAAATCAGCAGGGTATTGGCGTTCTTCAGGTTGCCGGCCAGTTTACGCATCGCCTGGCTCATCATGCGGGCCGCCAGCCCCATGTGCGAATCGCCGATCTCGCCTTCGATTTCCGCCTTCGGCGTCAGCGCCGCGACGGAGTCGACGATAATCACATCCACCGCGCCGGAACGGGTCAGCGCATCACAGATTTCCAGCGCCTGCTCGCCGGTATCCGGTTGGGAGCACAGTAAGTTATCGATATCCACGCCCAATTTCTTCGCGTAGATGGGATCGAGCGCATGTTCCGCATCGATAAAGGCGCAGGTTTTTCCTTCGCGCTGCGCGGCGGCGATCACCTGCAGCGTCAGCGTGGTTTTACCGGAGGATTCAGGACCGTAGATCTCGACGATACGCCCCATGGGCAAACCGCCGGCGCCCAGGGCGATATCCAGAGACAGTGAGCCGGTAGAAATGGTTTCGACATCCATTGAGCGGTCTTCACCCAAGCGCATGATAGAGCCTTTACCAAACTGCTTCTCAATCTGACCCAGTGCCGCGGCAAGCGCCTTTTGCTTGTTCTCATCAATAGCCATATCTACTCCTGTCATGCAGTAGCAAAGTTATCTCTGCCCTGTCGGTTAATCATGGTGTACTGAATAATAGCGTCATTATACTGTATACTCATACAGCATCAAGATTATTTTTGCAGAAACTCATCCAGCAGGGTTTGCAGGGCGAATCCCACCGCCTGCAACCGCACGGCGTTTCTGTCGCCGGTGAATTGCCGCCGCACATTCAGCGCCCGGCCCTGCCCGTCGCACAACCCGAACCATACCGTGCCGACCGGTTTTTCCGCCGTGCCGCCGTCCGGCCCGGCGATCCCGCTGATGGCGACGGCGAAGTCGGCGCGGGCGGCCCGCAGCGCGCCGCTGGCCATTTCCGTCACCACGGGTTCGCTGACCGCGCCGTGCCGGCTGAGCGTCTCTTCGCGCACGCCGATCAAATCATGCTTCGCCCGGTTGCTATAGGTCACAAAACCGCGGTCGAACCATGCCGAACTCCCGGCGATATCGGTCAACGCTTTGGCGACCCAGCCGCCGGTGCAGGACTCCGCGCAGGTCACCCACGCGCCGCGCGCCCTGAGCTTTTCACCCACGACCGCGCTCAATTGCGTAATGTCGGATTCAGTCATCGTTACATCAATCTTAATGAGACAATAGAGATAGCAGGATAGCATTTTCCCGCCGGAGATCACCCCGTTCGCCGCGTAATGCGAAACCGCCCGCAGCCTAAAATCCGCCGCAAAAAGCAGCACGCCTTCACTCGACGGGATGAAGGCGTGCTCCGGTACGGCGTCAGACGTTCAGCCGCTTAACGAACGGGAAGTTCGGCGTCCTGCCGGCGATTTTTGTTGATTTTGCGCTGAACAGCGTAGCCCGCCAGCAGCAAAACAATCCAGATAATGCCGACATACAGCGATACGCGCGTCTCCGGGAAATAGCCGATCAGACCAATGATAAACAGCAGAAAAATCACCCCGATGGAGGAAGTGACGATGCCGCCGCGCAGCGGGAAGGCCAGTTCTTTCACCTGCTGCGGCGTCAAACGCAAACGAAATGCAATCTGCGAACACAGGATCATAATCCATACCCAAACCGTAGCAAACGTCGCCAGCGACGCAATCACCAGGAACACTTTGCCCGGCATAATATAGTTCAGATAAACCGCCACCAGCAGCGCGATCATCATCACCACCACGGTGACCCACGGAATACCGCGGCGGGAAAGACGAGTGAACGCCTGCGGCGCGTGCCCCTGTTCGGCCATGCCGTGCAGCATGCGCCCTACGCCGAACACATCGCTGTTGATGGCGGAAACCGAGGCGGTAATCACCACAAAATTAAGAATGCCCGCCGCGGCCGTAATGCCAAGATGCTGGAACGTCAGCACAAACGGACTGCCGTCAATCCCGACCTGGTTCCATGGATAGATGGACATAATGACGAACAGCGTCCCCACATAGAACACCAGGATTCGCCACGGCACCGAGTTTATCGCCCGGGGGATCGATTTGTGCGGATCTTTGGCTTCGCCGGCGGTAATGCCGATGATCTCTATGCCGCCGTAAGCGAACATCACCATCTGCAACGAGAGAACCATCCCCATGATCCCATGGCTGAAAAAGCCGCCGTTGCTCCACAGGTTATGAATGCCGGTCGGCTGTCCGCCGTTGCCGATCCCCCAGATGATGATGCCGATACCGGCCGCGATCATCACGATAATGGTGGCGACTTTGAAAAACGACAGCCAGAACTCCAGTTCGCCGAATACCTTTACGCTCATCAGGTTGATGGCGCCGATGATCAGCACTACGCTCAGAACCCACATCCAGTGCGGCACCTCGGGAAACCAGACGCCCATGTATATGCCAAACGCAGTCACGTCGGCAATAGCGACGATCAGCATTTCAAAGCAATAGGTCCAGCCGGTGATATAGCCGGCCAGCGGGCCGAGGTAGTCCTGCGCGTAGCGGGAAAAGGAGCTGGACTGCGGATTATTGACCGACATTTCCCCCAGAGCCCGCATGATGATATAGGCGGCGACGCCGCCGATCATGTAGGCCAGCAGAACGCTGGGCCCCGCCATCTGAATCGCACTGGCCGAGCCGTAAAATAGCCCGGTGCCGATGGCTGAACCTAAAGCGATGAAGCGGATATGCCGCGCGCTTAGCCCTCGTTTGAGTTTAGCGGAGTGTTGTTCCATAAGTTAACAAACCCTGTCCTGTAAACAAAAAAACCACAGGCGACGGCCTGTGGTGAAAAAATTGATTCATAACAACGACATGCTTACCGCGCGTGAACGCTCTGCCGCCGTCCGCACAGCCGATCGTAAACCACCGCGGCCAGTAAAATCAGCAGTGAAGGCGGCAGCCAGGAAAGCCCCTGCGCGTTGAGCGGCAGATGCTGACTCCATTCCGGCAACAATGGCTGGAAGGAAGAGGATTTTATCCCATCAATAATTCCAAACACCAGGCTGATTAGCATGGTCGGAGCCACAATGCGCGTCCGGCTATTCCACCAGTTCAGCGTGAAACTCAGCAGCACCAGGACGATGCAGGGCGGATAAATCGCCGTCAGCACCGGGATTGAAAGGTGGATCAGATGGCTTAAGCCCAGATTGGAAACCACCATTGAAAACAGGCCGAGGATAAATACCAGCGTGCGGTAGGAAAACGGCAGATACTGCGAGAAAAACTCCGCGCAGGCGCAGGTCAGGCCGACCGCCGTCACCATACAGGCGACGAAGATCAGCAGCGCAAGGAAAGAGCTGCCGATGTCGCCGAAGGTATACTGCACATAGGCGTGCAGAATTTCGGCGCCGTTCTGCGCGCCGGGCACCAGCGAACCGCTGCCGGCGCCCAGTTTAAACAGAGTCAAATAAACCAGCATCAGGCCGATGCCGGCAATCAGCCCGGCCCGAATGGTATAGCGGGTGAGCAGTTGCGCATCCGCTACGCCGCGCGAACGCGCCGCATTGACGATCACGATCCCGAACACCATCGCGCCCAGGGTATCCATCGTCAGATAGCCGTTAACAAAACCGCTGGAGAACGGCACCCGCTGATAAAGTTCGATGGCGGGCAGAGACTCGCCGGCCGGCCACAGCATCGCCGCCAGCCCCAGAATCAGCAGCGCGATGATTTTAACCGGCGCCAGCACGTGGCCAACGGTGTCCAGCAGGCGTCCGGGATAAAGCGAAACGCCGGTGACAATCGCGAAGTACAGGATGCTGTAAACCAGCAGCGGCGCCGTGCCGGTACCGGTCAGCGGGGCGATGCCCACCTCAAACGAAACGGTGGCGGTGCGCGGCGTGGCGAACAGCGGGCCGACGGCCAGATAACAGACGGTAGCCAGCAGGATGCCGGCTCTGCGGCCAATCGGCGAACTCAGCGCGTCGATTCCGCCCCCGACGCGCGCCAGCGCGACCACAGTCAGCACCGGCAAACCCACCGCCGTCAGCAGGAAACCGAACGCGGCGCGCCAGACATGCTCGCCCGCCTGCAGACCGACCATCGGGGGAAAGATGATATTGCCCGCCCCCACGAACAAGGCAAAGGTCATAAAACCTAATGCCATGATATCTTTAGAAGTTAAACGATGACTCATAACCTGTATTTTGTTGCCTGTAATAATTGCCAAAAGAAGAAACACGAAGCCGCTGCCGCAGTGCCTTCCGCCGCGCTGGCGATGGAATGAGCAAAAGGAGAATAATGATTATTTTCTGCGCAGCGTTAATGGGGGCTAAGTAAAACGTTTATAGCGTGAAAAGACAAGAGATCATTGCAAATGCAGTATATACGTCTTAATTACATTAATAATTAGGAACTATATTTGGCAATTTCACTCATTGAGCAGAACATGATTTGTGCATTAAACAGGCTTGCAGCGCAAAATTATGCCGTAAAATTCCATTTTCGCGCAAAATACAGTCATTGTTTTATCTTATGCATATAAAAAAACGCCGATACTGGTATCGGCGTTGTAAAAAGCGTGGGCCGCCTGGCCTACCAGACCCGGGCGGCGATATCGACCACCAGTTTCAGTTTCGCCCACTGCTGCTCTTCCGTCAGGCTATTGCCCTCTTCGGTAGAAGCGAAACCGCACTGCGGGCTCAGGCAGAGCTGGTTAATGTCGACATAGCGAGCGGCTTCCGCAATGCGTTTTTCAACATCACCCGCCGGCTCCAGCTCGCCATTCTTGGTGGTAATCAGGCCCAGCACTACCTGCTGATGCCCCGGGCGGATAAAACGCAGCGGCTCAAAGCCGCCGGCGCGCGCCGTATCGTATTCGAGGAAGAACGCATCAACATTCACCCCGCCAAACAGCGTGCTGGCCACCGGCTCATAACCGCCTTCCGAGATCCAGGTGGAGCGGAAATTGCCGCGGCAGACATGCAGGCCGATCACCAGATCGGAAGGCTTGTCTGCCAGCGCCTGGTTCAGTACCCGGGCGTAAATTTGCGCCAGCTGTTCGGGATCTTCGCCGCGTTCCCGGATCTGCCGCTTCTGATCGTCGGAGCACAAATAGCCCCAAACGGTATCGTCCAACTGCAGATAGCGGCAGCCGGCGTCGTAAAATGCCCTGATGGCATCGCGCCAGGTCTGCGCCAGATCGTCGAAGTAGGCGTCAAGGGTCGGATAAACCGCGCTGTCGATGGCTTTGCGCCCGCCGCGGAAATGCAGCACGGCAGGGCTGGGAATGGTCATTTTCGCCGTAGCGTCGCCGGCGATGCGTTGCAGGTAACGGAAGTCCTCCAGCATCGGATGCTGCGGATTAAAGCCCACTTTACCGGTCACTTTAATGCCGCGCGAGCGGGTCTGGACGCCATTGAACTGAATGCCATGGCCGCCCTCATAGCCTTCCACGCCATCCAGTCCTTCGAAGAAATCAAAATGCCACCAGGAGCGGCGAAATTCACCGTCGGTCACCACCTGCAGACCTGCCGCACGCTGTAGTTCCACCGCGCGCAGGATTTCCCGGTCTTCAATGTCACGCAGCCGGGCCGCGTCGATCTCGCCGGCCTGTAGCTGCGCGCGCGCCTGCTTGATCGCCGCCGGACGCAGCAAACTGCCGACTACGTCGGCCCGGAACGGGGGTTTCGCTTGTGCCATGCTTTGCTCCTGAGTCGCTGTCCGCAGTGCGCGAAGCGCGGCAGACAGCGTGGGTTAGTGAAGTAATAAGGTCATCGCCGGCCGTCGAAAACAGACTTCCAGACGGCTATAATTACGCTATCCTGACACGAATTTCCACTGCCGACAACAGGAGAATCTCAGCTGCGCTTCAGACGCATGCGGCGGCGCGCCGGTATAGCGGTTTAAGGGGAAGCCGGTAGGTAATCAAAGCGGATATGATCGGGTCGTCGCCCCACGAAATTCATCACGCGGGGCGACGAGGGCGCGCCTTTATGCCGACGGCGCGCTGCTGCGGATCGCCGGGGGAGACGTAACCATCAGCCGGTTCGGCAGTATGAAGCCAAAACTTGATCCCTGGCCCGCCTCGCTGGTGACGTCCAGCCGGCTATCGTGATGAGTCAGCGCATGTTTGACAATCGCCAGCCCCAGCCCGCTGCCGCCGGTCTGGCGCGAACGCGCTTTATCCACCCGGTAAAAACGCTCGGTCAGGCGCGGCAGGTGTTTGGCGTCGATGCCCGGGCCGTTATCGCTGACCACAAACTGCGCGCCCTGCGGCGTTTTGCGCCAGCTCACCTCAATGCGGGTTCCGGTCGGCGTATGGTTAACGGCGTTATACACCAGGTTGGACACCGCGCTGCGCAGTTGCTCCTCATTGCCGCACACCCACAGCTGCGGGTCGATATCGAAAACCAGCTCGTGCCGCCCCTGACTCAGCGCCTGCGCCTCGCGCTGCAGCACCTGCAGCATGGCGGGCATATCGACTTTTTCATTCAAATCGATAACCGTGGCCGCTTCGATACGCGACAGCGTGAGCAGTTGCTTCACCAGGCTATCCATGCGCCGGGTCTGCTCCTGCATGGTGTTCAGCGCTTTATGACGCAGCGCGTCGTCCAGCGCGTCGTCATGCATCATTTCCAGGTAGCCCTGCAACACGGTCAGCGGCGTGCGCAGTTCGTGGCTGACGTTGGCGAAAAAGTTGCGCCGCGCCCCTTCAAGCTGACGCATCTGCGTCACATCGCGCGCCGCCATCAGCAGTTGGCCGGAGGAATACGGCATAACGCGAAACTCGACATAACGCGAATTATTCAACTGCAGGGTGAGAGAACGGCTGAAGTCCTGCTGTTGCAGGTAGCGGGTAAATTCGGGATAGCGCAGCAGATTAAGAATGTGCTGGCCGTTATCCTCGGGCCAGCGGAAGCCCAGCAGGTGCTGAGCCAGACCGTTGCACCAGAAAATCGTGCCGTCCTCGGTGGTGATCACCACCGCATCCGGCAGCGATTCGGCCCCGCTGCGAAAACGTTTAATCAGCAGCGCCAGTTCGCGCCGCCGCCGCCGGTTGCGCAATTGCATCTGGTACAGGCCGTAAAATAACGGCTCCCAGCTGCCCCGCCCGCTCGGCGGGGTGATGGTTTTATCCACCCACAGCCACCAGGAAAGCCGCATCAGGTTATAACCATGCCAGATCAGCGTGGACAACACGCCGGCCAGTAAAAACCAGGGCAGATAGCCGATTAACAACCCGAGCAGCAAAGCGGGCAGGCAAAAGAAGGCCAATTCCAGCACCAGCCTCTTCCATGATAAGCGTTCTAACACGTTGTGTTTCTCCGGTGCCTGAACCTGTCAGTAGCGCGTCGAAAAACGGTAACCCGTTCCACGCACGGTCTGTACCATCTTATCATGTCCGCTGACTTCCAGCGCCTTACGCAGACGGCGAATATGAACGTCTACGGTACGATCTTCAACATACACGTTGGTGCCCCATACGTGATTCAGCAGCTGTTCGCGGCTGTAAACCCGCTCGGGATGGGTCATAAAAAAGTGCAATAGCTTGAATTCGGTCGGCCCCATATCAAGCGCCAGCTCGTCGGCGGTCACGCGGTGCGAAGTGGGATCCAGATTCAATCCGCGCATCTCAATCGCTTCTTCCACCGCCATCGGGGAAATACGCCGCATCACGGCCTTAATGCGCGCCACCAGTTCCTTCGGTGAAAAAGGTTTGGTGATATAGTCGTCCGCGCCGACCTCCAGACCGCGCACCCTATCTTCTTCCTCGCCGCGCGCGGTCAACATGACGACCGGGATATCGCGGGTCAGCGCCTCGCGTTTCATATGTCTGATAAATTGCAGTCCCGAGCCCCCCGGCAACATCCAGTCCAGCAGAACCAACTCCGGGTAGGGTTCCGACAGCTTGCCTAACGCGCTGTCATAATCTTCGGCTTCAACCGGCTGATAACCATTCTGCTCCAGAACAAAACAAACCATTTCTCGAATTGGAGCTTCATCTTCCACGACCAATATGCGTCTTGCCATTGTTATTCCTGCCGTTTAATCGTCGCTGTAAGCGTGCGGACGCCATTATGCGTCACTTTTGTGACAGATTTATGAAAAACAACAGGCGCGACAATGCGTTTTGCCGGGCCGCTTCCCGTTCCGGGTTTTGATAACGACAGCATCGGCCCTGCTGTTATAATCGTGTCATCTGTTAGTTACACGCTGTCTATGGAGCGTCATGCGCATCATTCATACCGCTGACTGGCATCTGGGTCAGCATTTTTATACCAAAAGCCGGGCCGCCGAACACCAGGCCTTCCTTGACTGGCTCATCGACCAGGCGCAACGCCATCTGGCGGATGCGATTATTGTAGCAGGTGATATTTTTGATACCGGCTCGCCGCCCAGCTACGCGCGCGAAATGTATAATCGCTTTGTCGTGTCTCTGCAACAAACCGGCTGCCGGCTGGTGGTGCTGGCCGGCAACCACGATTCAGTCGCCACGCTGAACGAATCGCGCGAACTGCTGGCCTGCCTGAACGTCACGGTGCTGGCCAGCGCCAGCGACGATACCGAACAACAGGTGCTGGTGTTGCCGGATCGCCGCGGTCAGCCAGGCGCCATCCTGTGCGCAGTGCCGTTTCTGCGGCCACGCGACCTGACGATCAGCCACGCCGGCCAGTCCGGCGGCGAAAAACAGCAGGCGCTGCTGGAGGCCATCGCCCGGTACTACCAGCACCTGCATCAGGCTGCGCTCCATGTGCGCGCGACGCTGGATTTGCCGTTGCCCATCATTGCCACCGGCCACCTGACCGCCGTAGGCGCCAGTACCTCCGACTCGGTGCGCGATATTTATATCGGTACGCTGGATGCATTCCCGGCCCAGGCTTTTCCGCCGGCCGACTATATCGCCCTCGGCCATATTCACCGCGCCCAGACGGTGGCGAAGAGCGAACATATTCGCTATAGCGGCTCGCCCATCGCCCTGAGCTTTGACGAACTGAACAAAGACAAAAGCGTCTATCTGGTGGAATTCACCCGGCAAACGCTCAGCCGCGTCGAAGCCCTGCCGGTTCCGGTCCTGCAGCCGATGGCGCTGCTGCGCGGTTCGCTGGCGGAGATAGAACAACAGCTGGCCGCATTCCGCCGGCACGAGGGTGAACATCCTGTCTGGCTGGATATTGAAATCACCACCGAGCACTGGCTGAGCGATATTCAACGTCAGGTTGAACAACTGTGCGCGGATTTACCGGTCGAGGTTCTGTTGCTGCGCCGCAGCAAAGAGCGGCGGGAGCAAAACCTGGCGCGCCAGGATAAAGAAACGCTGAATGAACTGAGCGTACAGGAAGTCTTCGACCGTAGGCTGGCGCTGGAGATCGCGCCGGACGACGTCCAGCGCCAGCGTCTGCGTCAGTTGTTCGGCCAGGTCACGGAACAGATCGTTCAGCAGGGAGGCCCGCACGCGTGAAAATTCTGAGTCTGCGTCTGAAAAATCTCAATTCGCTGCAGGGCGAATGGAAGATCGATTTTACCGCCGAGCCTTTCGCCAGCAACGGGCTGTTCGCCATCACCGGACCGACCGGCGCGGGGAAGACCACGCTGCTCGACGCCATCTGCCTGGCGCTCTACCACCAGACGCCGCGTCTGCAGAAAAGCATTTCGGCCAGCCAGAACGAGCTGATGACCCGGAATACCGCCGAATGTCTGGCGGAGGTGGAATTTGAGGTCAAAGGCATCGGCTATCGCGCGTTCTGGAGCCAGCGCCGGGCGCGCAACGCCGTCGACGGCAATCTGCAGCCGCCGCGCGCCGAACTGGCGCTGCTGGAACAGGGCACCATTCTGTCCGACAAGCTAAACGAAAAACTGGAGATGACGGCGCGCATCACCGGCCTGGACTTCGGCCGCTTTACTAAATCGATGATGCTGTCGCAGGGGCAGTTCGCCGCCTTTCTCAACGCCGACGCCAACGATCGCGCCGAACTGCTGGAAGAACTGACCGGCACCGAAATTTACGGACGGATCTCGGAGCAGGTGTTCCTGCAGCATAAAGAAGTGAAGGCGCGGCTGGACGCCCTGCACGCCAGAGCGGCCGGCATTGAACTGCTGAACGATGAACAACGTCAGGCGCTGGAGAGTCAGCGCGAGCAACTGGTCCGGCAGGAACAGGCGCTGAACGCCGAACACCATCAGGCGCAGGCGCAGCAACAGTGGTTCGAACAACGCGAGCTGCGCCGGCAGGCGCAAATGGACGCGGCTCGTCAGCGCGACGCCGCCGGGCAGAGTTGGCTGCAGGCGCAGGCTGAGCTGGAACGGCTGGCGCGCAGCGCGCCGGCGGAAAAATTGCGCCCGCTACAGCTGGATCGCGATCGCTGCCTGCAGGAACACAGCGCCCTGCTGGCGCAAATCGCCACTCTGTCCGATGAGGAACAGCGGCAAAATAGCGCGCTGAGCGCGCTGACGCAGCAGGCCTCCGCCGCCCAGGACCAACTGCAAAAGCATACGGAATACCGCCAGCAACAGGAAACCCTGATGACGGAGCAGGTCGCGCCGCTCGATCAGCGCATCGATACGCTGCAACAGCAGGTAGCCAGGCTGACGCAGGAACAGCAGCGACTGCAGGCCTCCGTTACGCAGCGCTGGCAACAGCTCAACCAATTGCAACAGGGGCGTGAGCATAATCTGAGCAGCGTCGGTGAACTGAACGACGAACTACAGCGCAATCAGCGCCACCAGTACTGGGGGGAAAATCTGGCCCTGTGGCAGGATCAGTTTAAACAGCAGCAACAGTGGCAGACCCAGCTCGATGAACTCGGCCTCCAGCAGCGGCAAAACGAACAGGAATTGACGCAGTTGGCCCGGCGACAGCAACAGCTGAACGACGAGCGTCAGGCGCAGCTGTCGGCGGTGGAGCAGGCGCAGCAGCGCTGGCGGCAATATCAGCAGCAAGACGAACAACTGGAGCAGCGCCTCCCTTTCAGCGAACTGCAGCGGCAGATCGAGCGGCTGGCCGGGCAGCGTGCGGATCGCCAGCAACTGGCCACGCTGTGCGAACTGGCTCCGCGCCTGCTGACGCTGCGCGTCACCCTGAGCGAACGGCAAACGGCGCTTAGCGACCAGCGGCAGAATCTGGCCGAACAGCTGGCGCGGCATAACCAGCGCTATCAGCACAGCAACCAGTTGCTGCTGGAGGTACAAACCCGCAGCGAACTGGAGCAGCGTATCGTTAAGCTGGAAGCGGAGCGGGCGCGCCTGCAGCCCGGTAGCGAATGTCCGCTGTGCGGCTCAACCCACCATCCGGCGATTGAACGCTACCAGACGATCGCACTCAGCGAAACTCGTCAACGGCTGCAGCAACTGCAGGACGAAACCAGCCAGTTACAGACGCTGTGCGTACAGACGGAAACCCGGCAAAAACTGCTGCAGCAACAGCTGGGGTCGCTGCTCGGCGATAGCGCTCAGAACGATGAAGACTATCGCCGTCTGCAACAGCAATGGCAAACGTTACAATCGCGTTTATCGCTGGATTATACGCCGGAGCAGAACGCGGCCGCCGGGCAATGGCTGCAACAGTGCGCCCAACAGGAACAGCAGTTGCAAACGCAGCGCCAGCAGCGGGAACAAATTCGGCAACAGGCGCAACTAAACAAAACGCGGCTGGATGAAGCGCGCCAGGCGTTGCAGCAAACCGAACAACACCAGGCGCTGGCGCGGCTGCAGCAAAAAAACGAGCAACAGACTCAGGAGAAACTGCAGCGGTCGGCGGCACACTGCCGGCAGCAGCTAAGCGCGCTGGAACAGGAGATGGCGGACCAGTTAGCCGACTGCCGCCTCACGCCGCCGGAACGCGATCGCCAGGCCGACTGGCTGGCGCAGCGGCGCAAGGAGTGGCTGCGCTGGCAAGAGGCCCGTCAGCATCAACAACAGCTTCAGACGACGCTGGCGACGCAGCAAACCGAGATTGACGCGCATCAGGAGTCGCTGGCTGAATTGTCCCGTCAGCGGGATGCGCAGCAGCAGCAGTTCGACCTCGAGGCCCAGGCGCTGAGCGACGCCCGCCAGCAGCGTCTGCAACTGTTCGGCGAGCGGCAAACCATCGCCGAGCGCGATCGCCTGCGCCTGTTAAGTCAACAGCATGATCAGCGTAGCCGCCAGGCGCAGCAGCAACAGCAGCTGGCGCAGCAACGGCTGAGCCACTTAAGCGGGGAACTGAGCGGCCTGCGGCAGCGACAGACGAAGTCCGCCGCCGCCAGCCAGCAAGCCGGCGAACATTTTCTGCAGGCGCTGGCCGCCAGTCCGTTCGCCGATGAGGCCGCCTGGCGCGCCGCCCTGCTGGACGATGCGCAACGCGACGCCCTGCAGCAATTAAAAGAACGGCTCAGCCAGCAGCGCCACCAGGCCGGCGCGCTCTGCCAGCAAGCGGAACAGGCGCTGGCGCGGCACCTGCGCGAACGGCCGGCGGAACTGGACGAACAGACCACGCCCGATGACGTGCGGGCACGGCTCGCCGCGCTGGGACAGGCGCTGAAAGACAACACGCTGCAGCAGGGTCAGGTGCAGAACCAGATGGCGCGCGACCAGCAACAGCAGCAAACTCAGCGCCAGTTGCTGAGCGATATCGAGCGCGCCGGCCAGGATTACAATGACTGGAGCTACCTCAACGATCTGATCGGTTCGCAGAGGGGCGATAAATTCCGCCGTTTCGCTCAGGGGCTGACGCTGGATCACCTGGTGTATCTGGCCAATCAGCGGCTTATCAGGCTACACGATCGCTACCAGCTGCTGCGCAACGGCAGCGATACGCTGGCCCTGCAGGTGGTCGATACCTGGCAGGCGGAAGCGGTGCGCGATACCCGTACGCTGTCCGGCGGCGAAAGTTTTCTGGTGAGTCTGGCGCTGGCGCTGGCGCTGTCCGACCTGGTCAGCAACAAAACGCGTATTGATTCGTTGTTTCTTGATGAAGGCTTCGGCACGTTGGATGCGGAAACGCTGGATACCGCGCTGGATGCGCTCGACAGCCTGAATGCTTCAGGTAAGACCATCGGCGTAATCAGCCACGTCGAGGCGATGAAGGAACGCATACCGGTACAGATCAAAGTGAAGAAAGGCCGCGGACCCGGTATCAGCCAGTTAAGCCCTGAATTTGCCGTGCGCGACGGGCAAAAATAGCGGCGCGCCGGGCCTAAAGCACTGGATAAATAGCCAATAATTTTCGTTGAACAGTGGCGCAATTCCTTCAATTGGTTATCATGCGCCCTGCATCAATAAACCGCGTGCCCAAGATCGCACGCCAGTTGCCGGGATAACAACACTATGCTGTGGTTTAAAAACTTAATGATTTATCGCCTCAGCCGCGACATCACCCTGTCTGCGGATGAGATGGAAAAACAGTTGTCTTCGTTCGCCTTCACACCCTGCGGCAGCCAGGATATGACCAAAAGCGGCTGGGTTACGCCCATGGGGTCGCACAGCGATGCTCTGACGCACGCCATTAACGGCCAGATTCTGATCTGCGCCCGAAAAGAAGAGAAGATCCTGCCCTCGCCGGTGATCAAACAGGCGCTGCAGGCAAAGATCGAAAAGCTGGAAAACGAGCAACACCGGAAACTGAAAAAAACCGAGAAAGACTCGCTCAAAGATGAAGTATTGCACAGCCTGCTGCCGCGCGCCTTCAGCCGCTTCAGCCAGGTCTGGCTGTGGATCGATACCAACAACGGTCTGATTATGGTCGACGCCGCCAGCGCTAAAAAAGCCGAAGACACGCTGGCGCTGTTGCGCAAAACCCTCGGCTCCCTGCCGGTAGTGCCGCTAACGTTGGAAAATCCGATTGAGCTGACGCTGACCGAATGGGTGCGCTCCGGCCAGACGCCGGCTGGCTTTACTCTGCAGGATGAGGCGGAGTTAAAGGCGATTCTGGAAGAAGGCGGCGTGATTCGCTGCAAGAAACAGGATCTGGTCTGCGATGAAATCGCCGTGCATATCGAGGCCGGCAAACTGGTCACGAAGCTGGCGCTGGACTGGCAGGAGCGCATTCAGCTGGTGCTGGCCGACGACGGTTCCCTCAAGCGGCTGAAGTTCGCCGACGTGCTGCGCGAACAAAACGATGACATCGACCGCGATGATTTCGCGCAGCGTTTCGACGCCGATTTCATTCTGATGACCAGCGAACTGGCCGCCTTGATCAGCAATCTGATCGAGGCGCTCGGCGGCGAGGCGCAGCGCTAAGCCCCGTCCGACGCCCGCGTATGGAGCGCCGCGGGGCCGTTTCCCACGGGAACAGACCTCGCGGCGCCGCTGGCGGGGACCGGCTTAACCGCCCCGCGCAGCGCAGCTACATCCTGAAGTGGCCGACCGCCGAGTTCAGTTCGGCCGCCTGAGACAGCAGCCCGCTGGAAGCCGATGCCGATTCCTGAACCAGCGCGGCGTTCTGCTGCACCATGGAATCCAGCTGCGACATGGCCTGGTTAATCTCATTAATGCCGCGCATCTGTTCGTCCGCCGCGTGCGAAATCTCCGCCATTACCGTCGTGACCTGCGATACGCCGCTCACAATCCCGGTCATGGTTTCATTCGCCTGACGAACCTGGACGGAGCCGGAGTCCACGCTGGCGATGGTCGATTCAATCAGTACCTTGATCTCTTTGGCCGCCTGGGCGCTGCGCTGCGCCAGCCCGCGCACCTCATCGGCCACCACGGCGAAGCCGCGTCCCTGTTCGCCGGCCCGCGCCGCTTCCACCGCCGCATTCAGTGCCAGAATGTTGGTCTGGAACGCGATACCGTCAATCACGCTAATGATGTTGCCGATTTTCCCGGAGGCGGTGACGATATCCTCCATAGTGGTAATAACCTCCTCCACCACTTTCCCGCCCTGCTCGGCATCTTTAGCCAGCACCAGCGCCCTATTGCTGACCTGCTGCGCCGAACCGGCCGCCTGGGTGACGGTGGCGGATATTTGCTCCAGCGCCGCCGCCGTCTGCTGAATACTGGAAGCCGCCGATTCGGTTCTGGACGACAGATCGTGGTTACCGGAGGCAATCTCATCCGCCGCCACCTGCAGCGAGGCGCCGGTATCGCGAATTTGCAGCATCACCGTAGTTAATTTTTCCACAAAATGATTAAAGGAACGGGCGATTTGCGCCACCTCATCGTACCCCTCATCGGGTAAACGCTGGGTGAGATCGTCAGTACCGTTACTGATCGCGTCCATTACATCGCGCACCTGCAGCAGGCGTTTCAGCGTAGCGCTAATCATCACGCCCACGATCAGCGAGGCGATTATGGCAATAATCAGCATCGAACTCAGCGAGGTATACAGCAGCGAGCGCATACCGGTCGTCGCTTCCTTTTCATCCAGCGCCACCAGCACATACCAGTCGGTCCCCGGCACCGCCTGAGCATGTACCCGTTTTACCTGTCCATTTACCGTCATCGGCACCGGGTCGCTGGCGGCAAAGACGCTGGCCGGCTGCAGGCCGGCATCAATATCGCTCAGGGATTTCAGCGTCAGCGCTTCATCCGGGTGAGCAATGATCAGCCCGGTGCTGTCAACCAGCATGCCGAAGCTGGACGGCGTGGGTTGGATCGATTTCACGTTATCAATCACGCTCTCCATCGTTACGTCACTGCCGACCACGGCCGGCGTGCTATTGGCGACGACGACCGGCGCGATAAACGACACCACCAGTTTTTTGGTGATGGCGTCAATATAAGGCGCGGTCACCAGCGGTTTGCCCGCTTTCACCGCCTCTTGATACCAGGGCCGAACCGTCGGATTATAACCCTCCGGGATACCTTCCGACTGAGAAAAGACCGAAGCGCCGGTGGCATAGCCGGCATAAACATTGATAAAGCCGCCGGCCTTTTCCAGCTGTTCAAATACCGGCAGCGGATTCTCCGATAAGGCCACGCCGTAAAGCGACTCCATCATTTTGATGCGGGTGGCAACCCAGTCGCCTATCGCCGTGCTATGACTGCCGGCCAACGAATACAGCGTACTATTAATGGATTGTTCGTTATGTTTACTGGCTACCCTGTAATTCAGCCAGGTATTGATCGCAAGAGAACAAACAACAATGGCAGTACAAACCGCTAAAATGCGAGAACGTGTCGATCTAAGCATAATAAAAACTCCAGGTTGTAATATTCTGTTACGTGATAACGGCATGACATTACAAACCTTGAGCCAGTCCAGGGCCCAAAAGGAGTAATCAGCTAACGGCGCGTTATTCTGTTCTCATCGGTTAATCCGGCATAACGCAAATATTTCACCATCTCTGCCAGAGGTTTATCTAACCGCGGATTATTATTTTATGAATAATAATCACCATAGCTTATTAAGCTATTTTCCTGATATAAGAAAATACAATGGATATATGCGGAATAAAGCAGCGATTGGCGCGTCAAAGAAAAAAATAAGCGGTTATTTTTATCTGCCGAATAACTAACGCCCGGCAAATTTTAACCGGATATGTTTCAGCCGGGTATGGCCGTGAACGGGGCCTTGCTTCACCGCGAAAAATTAGCCAAATGCATGATGTAATACATTAGCCTGAGCCAACGCCGCAGAAAATCTGCCGGCGCAAAGACCGAGCCGGGTCACGCAGCCTGCGCATCCGCCGTCTGAAGTTCGATGAATATATAGCCAAAATAATTCGGGTTGCCGGAGGACGGTAACGCAGCGACAAATTCGGCGGCAACGAATTTGTCCAGCCCGTGGCTGGCCTTCGGTGAGAGAGCGGATGTCTCTCATTAATCCCCGGCGGTTTACCGCAGTAAGTGAGCGGGGTGAGCGACAAATCGGCCGGGAGCAGAGTGGCACACCGCTGGCGGCATCCCGGCAAGGGCAAACATCATGGATGGAGCGAGTCACAAAGCCAACGCGTCTGTAGCCTAAAGCAGGTCGAATAAATAACGTCGCATAGTGACGCTTCGCTCTTGACCACGCCACAACGCAAAACTGATGATAAGCCAATAAAAATAACAATTATAACATTCAGTTATACTTTAACCATGCTACCGTTATCGTTCAACCATCGGCGGCAGATGTAGCGCCGTTGTGCAAAGCTATTTATAGCGGGATTATTTTAATCGTATCAGTTAACCGGTCTGAACTGTCCGTCGACACTATCCTTGTCGGTGGACAACTGCCAGCTTATTCTGTCGACGCGCACCGTTAATAGCAGCGGCGAAACATCGGGATCGCCATGACATTCTTCATGACGGTTATTTTCCCTGACCGAAACAATAAAGTATTGCGCGCTGCTTTCATCATCAAATTCATACGCCAGACAAACATCCGCCAGATCGGTAATATTATTTTCTTTCATCCATGAATAGACGGCCATTACCGCTTTGTCGCTATTTTCATTATGCAGGCGAATACTTTCCTGCTCCTGTCCCGTTTCGGCTTGACCAGCATCCGTGGCGACCACCGCTAAAATTATTTTATCAACATAATTATCAGTTATACGAAATGACAACGATTTATCTGCCCGATCGTAGGCCAGCCAGGTTTCTCCATCCGTCGCCGCCCGGTTGCCGGGTCCATATATTCTTTCCACCGTTTCCAGCGGGTCGCCCAGAGAAATTCCGCGCGCGGTTTTAATATCATTTTTAGTGAACGCGATCTGCGTTATATAATATTCGGCGGCGTCGCGGCCCTTTTTATCGTAGAAAAGATTCGAGGTATACAGATCGTAATGCGCGTAATGATACTGGTAGGTTTTATAGCTGACATTGCCCGATAAGACATCGCCGACAAATACGCCCGGCTGCTCTTTTTCACCGCTGCCGGACAGGAAATCATGATATTTGCCGTCGAGCGTAATCTTTCTGCCCTGGTGACTAACGACAAAATCGCTATCGGTCAATGCGATGTCCTTGTCGGCGGCCGCCGGCGCTGCGCCTGCCAGACCGATCGCCATCAGCAATCCCGCTAACGCTGCACAACCATAACCCATATGCTGCTCCTTATTATTTCCCTCATCATACCTGATGTTGTCTAAAGGCGGGTGAAGATCCTGCAGGAGAAAAAAGCGAACGGTGAACAGCGGCGCCGGATGGCCCGGACGCAGACGCGTCCGGGCGGGCCTCAGCCCCCGACATCCGTCGGATTGCGGCGTTATGCGCATACGGGAAAACGTTCGGCGAATGCTAAGTCCGCCGCGCCCCGCAAGCGGCGGGGAGATCAGCTCAGATATTTACACAAATAGGAAGAAGCTTCGGAAACCTGCAGATTAAATTCGCTTTTTGCCGGCACGAAAAAGGTTTCCCCCGGCGTAAACACTTGCCAGTCAGGCGACCCCGGCAACAAAACTTTCAGCGCGCCGCTGATTACCGTCATCTCTTCCGGCAAACCGGTGCTAAAGGTATACTCGCCCGCCGCCATCACTCCAACGCTGGCTCGGCCAATACTCCCGCTATCAAAACCAATCGACTTCACTTTCCCTGAAAAATACTCGTTTACACTTAGCATGGCGCAGCACCTGTGGTCGAAAAAATGCGAAAATTCATATTAAAAGCAGAAAGGTGGCGCTGTCACGGTTTATTGCAGCAAAATGCGTGGCGGACCGCGCAATGCGATGCGGAGGAAAAGTTTAATACGCCAGCGCTTCAGCCTGACGCAGCGCCAGCGAATGCGCCAGCAGCACCGGGATATCCAGCAACGAGCGCAGAAAATCCTTATGGTGTTCGCCGTAGCCGGGATAATCCAGCAGCAACACGGTAGCCCCCTGCCGACACAGAGAACGGGCGGCCGCGGCGAATTCATCCATGCTATCCAGCCACGGGCTGGCGACGGCGAAACAGGGCGGCTCAGCCAGATAGCTCCAGCGCCTGACCTGCTGCTGAATATGGCGCGCCACCGGCACCAGAATACCGACCTTGCACTGCGCCACAATGCCGTTAATCAGCGGCGGCAGCAGGCGGCCCGACTCAACTAACAGCGCCTGGCGGGCGGATAACCCGCTAAAATCTTCGCAGCCATGCAGCAAAATCACGCCGACCCCATCATTATCCAGCTGGTTAATTTTATGCTGTAGAAGCTGCGCCACGTGCGCGGCGGAGAGAGTCAGAGAGACCCCGTCGGCCAGACAGGCGCAAAACGGCGTGTCGCCGTCCCTCGCCGCCAGTTGTTGTCTTATTTGCTCGTCCGACAGCTCATCCAACAGGCCAATATTGATGACTCGCTCAACCGACTGGCTGAGGCCAGCAGGCCGGCGATAGCGTGACGGCGTTTGATCGATCATTAATGTAGCCAGACGCCCAACCATCTGTTACCTCCCTGTGCGCTGGTTTAGATTGCCCTGTTTATCCTGTTCAGACTTCGAGTTGCAGATGCGCTGGCTGGTCAAGTCGTTCCCGACGGATTTGCCATTTCTTTGCCGCGTGACGCAGCGTATCTACGCGCTTCGCCCGTCAGAGGCCGGCGCGTTGCGTTGTTCAAAACGAGCACGCCTTGTCCTGCAACCCGAATCATTTAGATAATTATCTCGTTGATTTTATTCAGGTTGATAACGCACTGGCGTCACGCCATCCCCTGCGCCAGCCGGCTTACCGCGGAAGGCGTAACACCGCGTGCGCTAAGGTCCGTGAATTCGCACGCCCGGCGTTTGCGCCGCCGTAAAACCAACGGAAACAGACTGACCATCTCTGGTCGAGCAGTTATGTATGCTCTGGTTATCGGCATCCAAATTCATATCATTAAGCAGAATAGAGAAAAACGCTCAGATTTGCCCCTGGCTGACCGGCGACGCCATAAGGCCAGCCGCTTCCATCGCCCGCACCACTTCGCGCGCCACCTGCGCCGGCGAGCGGGTGGCGTCGAGAATATGATGAGCCACGCTGCGATAAAGCGCTTCACGCGCGGCCAGCACATCAACCATTTCTTCCGCGATCGGGCGTCCGGTCAGCGTGGGACGCTGATCGGCCTGCGGGCTGACCATCAGGCGCTGCGCCAGCACCGAGGCCGGCGCATGCAGATAGATCACCCAGCCATTTTCCTGCATAAAGCGGCGATTCTCCTCCGCCAGCACCATACCGCCTCCGGTGGCGATAACCTTCTGCTTATGCGTCACCTCGCGCAGCGCTTCGCTTTCACGCTGACGAAATCCCTGCCATCCCTCTTCCACCACAATCTCTGCGACCGTCTTCTGACAGCTCTGCTGCATAAAGTGGTCGGTATCAACAAAATCATATTCCAGCAGTTGCGCCAGACTATACCCGATGGTGGATTTGCCGCATCCCCGGGCTCCGACCATAAAAATGGGCTGTGTCATTGAATGGCTTGTCCTTTCATTTTTATTCTTCAAATCCGCTCCGTCAGAGCAGAGCGCTGCGCCAGCAGGAATCATACCGGTAAAGCAGCGCAATAAGAAAGTCTCTCAGTTTATACTCTAACTAATTCAAGTTGCGGGACAAAACGCTATCGCTTTGAACAACGCGACGCGCCGGCCCCTGATGAACGAAGCGCATGAATGCGCTTCGTCACGCGGCGAGCGCGGGACAACTCGTCGGAACGACGTTGTCAGGCCGACGGCTGGCCTTCGGCAAGAAGCAGGATGCCTCCCCTTAATCCCGCTGAACTTATTCAGTTAAATCATTCGGGCGACAAATCCGTCGCAAGCGGATTTGAACGCCGCTGGCGACGGCACCGCTGAGGTAAAGCCGGGAACGGACCGAATAATTGAAGGCAGCCAACGCGTCTGTAACCTGAAGTATGGCGGTATTCGCCTTCTTCCCCTGACGGCGCAGCGCTGGCTTACGCTCCGCTCTGCGCCGCAGTCCTATGACTCAATAACTGTGGAACCAGCTCTGAATCACATCCGGGTTGTCGCTTTTGGTCAGCGCCAGCATCAGCAGAATACGCGATTTCGCCGGGCTAAGAGAATCGGCGACCAGGCCAGGCAAACCGTCATCCGGCGGTACGATACCGTTGCCGGTGCGGCTGGAGCGCACAACCACGATCCCTTTGCTTTGCGCCTTGCGGATACCGGCGTCGCTGCGTACCGAAACGGATCCGGAACCCACGCCGGCCAGCACGATGCCTTTCACGCCGTGCTGGATAGCCGCGTCATAGACATATTCCGGGTCATCCTGGTAGCCATAGATAATATCAACCGACGGCAATGTCTCCAGTTGGCTGATATCGAACACTGAACGCATGGTGTGCGCCTTATCGAGACGGGTCTGGAACCAGGCTTTACCGCCGGTGACCACGCCCAGATAGCCATCCTCCTGCGCCTTGAAGGTATCCAGCGACGTGGTATTGGTCTTGCTGATAAAACGGGCCGAGCCAATACGATCGTTAAGCATGATCATCACGCCTCTGCCGCGGGCGTTTTTATCCGCCGCCACCAGCACCGAGTTGTACAGGTTCATTGGGCCGTCGGCGCTGATGGCGGTAGACGGGCGCATGGCCGCAGTAAACACCACCGGCTTATCGCTTTTTACCGTCAGGTTAAGAAAATAGGCCGACTCTTCCAGCGTATCGGTGCCGTGCGTAATGACCACGCCGTCCACATCGCCGCGGGCCAGCAGTTCATTCACCCGTTTAGCCAGCTTGAGCAGCACATCGCTGGTCATGTTTTCGCTGGCGATATTCACCACCTGTTCTCCGGACACATTAGCCAGAGTTTTCATTTCCGGTACGGCGTTAATCAGCGAGTCTACGCCAATCACCCCGGCCTTATAACCGGTGGTTTGCGTATTCGAGCCGCCAGAGCCGGCAATAGTGCCGCCGGTAGCCAGAATGACGACATGAGGGAGATTTTCTGCGGCGGCGGCGAGAGACGCGAAACACACCACGACGACCAGCATAAAAGCGTTAAATATCCTTTTCATCACAATTACCCTTTCAATATAGTTCAGCAGGCCCGCCCGGCGATGCAGGCAATACGCTATCGGCCTCAGACCGCCGGCGCCCACTCCTGCCCGTCACAAACCTGTGCTGCGGCATCGTCGGTTATGATGCGCGACTGGCGCGCAGAATGCACCCTTTACCTCCGCCTGAGCGCCGCCGCCGACCATTTTATCCGTCATGCGCCGCGCGGCTGCCGGCTTTAACCGGCGCGTTGCGCCTTTAATCTGGGTCAGTCGAGTGATAGAGTATCACCAGATTTTTCCCTCTATATATGGTCGTTAATTGATGAAAGAGTTTGATTCCCTCGCCGGGGAGCTTCTGCAACAGGCGCAAATCAGGCAGCAGCAGCGCCTGGCGGAGGATAAGGCGCTGGTTCGGCGTCTGCTTGAAATTTACGATCAGAAAGCTCTCGCCGAAATCCTGCGCAAGGTCAGCCAGAATGACTGGACGCGCGAATCGCTCAACCGCTGGTTCAACGGCAAAACGACGCAGAAGACGTTGACCGAGGTGGAGGTCACGCTGCTGGAAAGGATGTTGCCGCCGCCTCCGCCGGCTCATCCGCACTATGCTTTCCGTTTTATCGACCTGTTCGCCGGCATCGGCGGGATCCGCAAAGGCTTCGAGGATATCGGCGGCCAGTGCGTGTTCACCAGCGAATGGAACAAAGACGCGGTGCGGACCTATAAAGCCAACTGGTATTGCGATCCGCAGCAGCATAAGTTCAATACCGATATTCGCGAGATCACCCTGAGCGAGCAGCCGCAGGTCAGCGAGCAGCAGGCCTATGAACACATCGATCGCGAGATTCCCGATCACGACGTGCTGCTGGCGGGGTTCCCCTGCCAGCCTTTTTCGCTGGCCGGCGTCTCCAAAAAAAATTCGCTCGGCCGGGCGCACGGATTCGAGTGCGAGGCGCAGGGCACGCTGTTCTTTGACGTCGCGCGGATCATCGCCGCCAAAAGGCCGGCGATCTTTCTGCTGGAAAACGTCAAGAATCTGAAGAGTCATGACAAGGGCAAGACCTTCAGGATCATTATGTCGACGCTGGCGGAGCTGGGCTACGACGTGGCCGACGCCGACGCCAGCGGCGCCGACGACCCGAAGATCATCGACGGTCAGCATTTCCTGCCGCAGCACCGCGAGCGTATCGTGCTGGTCGGCTTTCGGCGCGACTTAAATATCCGGCGCGATTTCACGTTAAGGAATATCCGCAGTTGTTTCCCGGCGCGGCGCCCAACCTTCGCCGAGCTGTTGGAGCGGGAGGTCGACAGTAAATACGTCCTCTCGCCGCTGCTGTGGAAATATCTGTATAACTACGCCCGCAAGCATCAGGCGAAGGGCAACGGCTTCGGTTTCGGCCTGGTGGACCCGTCTAACCCGAACAGCGTGGCGCGCACGTTGTCCGCCCGTTACCATAAAGATGGTTCGGAAATTCTGGTGGACCGCGGCTGGGATAAAGCGCTGGGCGAGCGGGATTTCGACGATGCGCACAACCAGGCCAACCGCCCGCGCCGCCTGACGCCGCGCGAATGCGCGCGCCTGATGGGGTTTGAAACCCCGAACGGCCCGGCGTTTCATATTCCGGTTTCCGATACGCAAGCCTACCGCCAGTTCGGCAACTCGGTGGTGGTGCCGGTGTTCGCCGCCGTCGCCCGCCTGCTGAAGCCCTATATCATCAGGGCGGTGACGGCGCAGGAAAATCAGGTCGCCTGAGGAAAATATGGCCGATGTGCATAATCCCGCCACCCGCAGCAAGAATATGCGCGCCATTCGCAACAGCGATACGGCGATAGAAAAGCGGCTGGCGGCGGTCTTCGACCAGTTGGGGCTCACTTATCGCATGCAGGTCGGCGAGCTATGCGGCAAACCCGACTTCGTGCTGGACGACTACCGGGCCATCGTTTTTTCGCACGGCTGTTTCTGGCATTATCATCGGTGCTATCTGTTTAAGGTGCCGGCCACCCGCACCGAGTTCTGGCTGAACAAAATCGGCGCCAACGTCAGGCGCGACCGGGAAGTGATGCGCACCCTGGCGCAACAGGGCTGGAAGGTCCTTATTGTCTGGGAGTGCGCGCTGCGCGGCCGTCTGAAACTGGATGATAATGCGCTGAGCGAACGCATCGAAGAGTGGCTGTGCGCCAGCGACGGCCACGCGCAGATCGATACGCAGGGCATTCATCCGTTCGCTTTGCCGGCCGACGATGCGGATTAGTCCGCAAACGCTCCGCTATCCGCTCGCCAGCGCTACAGAAAACCCCCGCTTTCGCTTATCATAGCGTTCCACGTCAACGCGAGTAACGCTATGAATATTGAGACCCTGACCCCGATCGACGGCCTGACGCCGCTTTCCAGGCTGGACCTGCATCAGCGCAATATTCAGTTCGCCATCCTGAGCCACGATAAGCACCAGACGCTGGAAGGACTGCAGATCGAGCCGATCGCAATGGAGTATGCCGATCGCCTGTCGACGCAGGATATAAAGCAGCTCGACGTGGTCACCATTATCTGCCAGCAGCGTCCGGAAGGCAGGCAGCGCTTTCCGCGCGCGATCTTCATCTGGGATCGCCGGCCGTCGGCCAGCAGCCGGAACTATATCGCCACCCTGCAGCGCATCGCGCCGCTCACCACGTTCCTCGTGCGCTATGACGCCGCCGCGATGACTTTCTTCGCCCACCGACCCGGCCGGAGCGATATAGAAATGCCGCTACAGGCCTGGCTACAGAACAAACGCCGGCTGCGCGACATCCCTTTTACGGAGATTGCCGATCCGGTGCGCAATCGCGACCGACAAATCAGCGCGGTCTGGGGCCGTCTGCCGACGGCATTTCCCAATGAGCAGGATTTTATTAATGAGGTGCTGCTCAATCGGGTGCTGAAAAATTTCGTCATTCAGCCCTTCTTCACATGGGTGTGGGATTTGGACCGGATTATCGAATACCGCGACAGGTACTGGGAACTGGAGCTTAAGCACAAGTTTCCGGCGCAGGACAGGCAGCGCCAGACGCTCTATTTCGGCATCAATCGCGGGCAGCTTAATCTGATAGGCGATCTGAGCCGGCAAGGGATAAACACCCTGCATATGATTCTGGTCAAACCGATCTGGGATAAGCAGGCCGATCCGGGCTATATCTATAACCAGAAAGCCATGCATTCCCGCACGCTGCTGGTGGCCAACGTTATTACGCATGCGCGGGCAAGCGCCTATATGCAGACGCCGATGGGCACCAGCGACGAATCGACCAGCTACAGCGGCAAATCGCGATTAAACTACCATCCGATGCCGGTGACGGATTTTCAACTGCTCGGCACCTTCGAAGACCCGATCGATCTGATCGCGCGCAATCTCAGGCTGCTGCTGGACGGGCAACTTAATCAGCCGCTCAGCGAGCAACAGCTATATCAGGCGCGCATTAAGCGCTAAAACGCGACGTCGCGAACCCCATCAAACCGGCCCCCTGCGACAAACCGGTGTGTAAATACCTCGTGCGGCTCACCCTGTATTCCGGGGTCGCCTGGCGGAATCAGGTCGTGCTGCAGATGCCTGGCGGCGCGCGCTGAAACTGCCGCGCCGGCCGTGCGGATGTCATCATTTATTCATCTGACAGCGCTATGATTCGTCCAGACTTTTTGTCGGCGCACAGGTAACGATGATGGCCTTATCTGCGGTTAACAACGCGGCTCACCCCCAGGGCTCCCCCACGGCACGGGATCTCTGCCTGTTCACGCCCGATGTTTCCCCCGACACGGATAACATCACGGTGCTCAAGCTGTTTAATACGCACAAACACCTGACCAGTCTGCCGGTGGTGGAGGACGGGCGACCGTTCGGCCTGATTAACCGGCATATCTTCCTGTCCCAGATGGCGCGGCCATTTTTCCATGAGCTATACGATAAAAAGAGCTGTATTGCCTTTATGGATAAAAACCCGCTCATCGTCGACGCCGACGCGACGCTCGGCGAGGTGGCCGGCAAGACGGTGGTATCCGGCGATAAAACACTGACCGACGGCTTTATCATCTGTGAAAACGGCCGCTATCTCGGCATCGGCTCAGGCATCGATCTGATCAAGGCGGTCGCCGATATTCACGTGCGTCAGCATCAACAGATTATGCAGAGCATCGAATACGCCAGCGTGATTCAGGCCTCGATGCTCTCTCCGTCGCGCCACGCCATGGCCAATGAACTGACAGACTGGTGCCTGCAGTGGCAACCGCGCGACTGCGTGGGCGGCGACAGTTACTACTTTAAGTCGGTCGACCAGGGATGGCTATGCGCGCTGGCCGACTGCACCGGCCATGGCGTGCCCGGCGCCTTTATGACGCTGATCTTCGCCTCGGCGCTGGAACAGGCCATTGCGCTGCACGGCGCGACCAGTCCCGCACATCTGCTGCCCTGCATCAATCAGCATATTAAAGATACCCTGGGCCAGAGCGGCGACGGCCAGCTGCGGCAGAAAAGCCGCTCCAACGACGGTTGCGATGCGATCATCGTCTTCGTCGATCGTCGCGCGCAGAGTCTCACCTGGGCCAGCGCCAGAATGCCGGCCTTTATCCTTACGCCGGAAAGCGATCAGATTATCGCGCTGGAAAACGATCGCATGGGGATCGGCTATAGCGAGACCCCATACGATTACCGCTGGCCCAGCTTTACCCGTCCGCTGCACGAACGGGATCTCTTCTTTACCTCTACCGACGGCCTGACCGATCAGATCGGCGGCAAGCGCCATATTATGTACGGCAGGCAGCGGCTGAAGGACGCGCTGCTGCGGCATCAATCTCATCCCATGCAGGAGCTTGCCCGCCAGCTATTGCGGGAGCATGCCGATTATCAGGGACAGCAGACCCGACGTGACGATCTGACGTTTTGGGGATTCAGATATGCGCAGCAATGTGTCTAACCAGGTGCCGTTTTATGCCGTCAGATAACCCTTACGCTGAAATCTTCAGCGCCACCCGTCAGCGTGATATTACGCTGTACTACGTTGGCTATTTTTCACAAAACATTATCAGTTCGCTGGCGGAAACCCTGCGACTGCAGTTCGAAAAGCAGCAGATTCCGCCGGGCGTTCGGCGCAGGGTGTTTTCAACCTTTATCGAAGTGGTGCAAAACATCACCCGCTATTCCGCCGATCGCCTGACTGCCGCCGACCAGACGGACGAAGTGCGGCATGGCTCCGTGTGCATGAGTCAGCACGACGGCAAATATGTCCTGCTGTGCGCCAACCCGGTGCAGGCGCAGGATATCGAAAGGCTGCGCAGCCATCTGGAGCCGTTGAGCACCATGAGTCAGGCGGAAATCAAACGCGCCTGGCAGGCTTCGCTGCGCGATGAAACGCCGGCATGGAGCAAAGGAGCGGATATCGGTCTGCTGACGGTAGCCAGAGACGCCAGCGAACCGTTAGCGTTCACCTTTCACGCCAACGCCGTCAGCGGACTGTCCACGTTTTCCCTCAAGGTAATCATTTAACATGAGCAACGCGCTTAACATCAGTGACCTGAACATCGTCGCCACCGCCTGCACCCCGGCGGTGAACTTCAGCTTCGGCCGCCATCATCTGATGCTTTCCGGCGAGTCCTACCCTGAAAACGCGGCGGCGTTTTATCGCCCGATCGTCGCCAGCCTGCAGGACTTCCTCGACCAGTTGAGCGAATCCGGGCTTAACGATGCCGATCTGCCGCCGCTCGAAATCCATGTCTCCCTCACCTATTTCAATAGTTCCAGCACCAAAATGTTATTCAGCCTGTTTAGCGTACTCAATCAGGCGGCCGAACGGGGACTGAGCATTGCGTTGCACTGGTATTACCATCAGGAAGACGATATTACCGGGGAATTCGGCGAAGAATTGCATATCGATTTTCCCGCTCTTGCTTTTCACCCTCACGCGCTGGAGTAACCGATGAGCAGCAGGGAACTGTTTACCATGGAGTATGACATCCTGCTGGCGGCGCGCGGCGTCGCCAGCAGCCAGGATATGCCCGCCGACTTCTACCGCGATACGCTGCTGGCGCTGACTGAACACTATCAGCGGCTGGTGCGGGAATCGCAGCGTCTGATATCGCGCAGCGACCGGGCCGAGCGGGAACTGAACCGGCTGAACAGCCAGCTGCATCAGTTGACGGTGGCGCTGGAATACAAAGCGACGCACGATCCGCTGACCGACGTGTATAACCGCGGGGCGATTATCGATCGGATCGGCCGGGCGCTGGAACAGGGACGGGCGGCGCTGATCCTGCTGGATATCGATCATTTCAAACAGATTAACGACAGCTACGGCCATCCGACCGGCGATGCCGTGATCTGCGCGCTGATCGCGCGTATCCGTCAACTGGTGCAGGATCGCGGCCATATCGGGCGGATCGGCGGCGAGGAATTTACCATTCTGCTGGCCGGCGGCGGCCTGACGCAGGCGGTCGAACTGGCGCAGACCATTCACGCCAGCCTGAACGAAACCCCGCTGTCGCCTCTGCCCCAGCGTCGGGTCACGGTCAGCTTCGGCATCAGCGCCGCCGGCGGGCAGAGTAACTTCAGCGTCCTGTATCAGGCGGCCGACGCCGCGCTCTACGAGGCAAAACGCCAGGGCAGGAACCGGCTGATCGCGCGTTAACGCCCTCCGTTAACAATACCGGCGCCCCCCGATTCCGGCGCCGGACGGTACAACGGTTTGTTCATCTGCTTTTCATGCTGCTGTCATTTTTCCCGGTAAAGATAGCGCCTGTGCAAACGTATGCACACAACTCGACGAGGCGCCTCCCATGTTTGGCAAAAACTATTTTTCCCGACTGATGCTTGCTTCCGGCCTGCTAATCAGCCTGACCTGCGGTGCGGCCGATCTGGTCATCGCGGGCCGCGACGATGTCTATGGCAAGGCCCTGGACAGCACGCTGGCGCGTTTTCAACAACAGCATCCGGGTAAAGAGATCGAACTTCTTAAGCTGCCCTACGCCAGTCTGTATGAAAAACTGGTCATCTCCCTGCGTGAAAACGCGTCCGCCTATGATCTGGTGTTGATGGACGACAGCTGGAGCCCGGAATTCGCCGGCAACGGCTGGCTGCAACCCCTGCCGGCCAGCCTGCAGGACAATGACTTTATCCCGGCCGTTATGGCGGTTGGACGCGTGCCGGAACATAGCGGCCCGGTCTACAGCCTGCCGGTGGTCGGCAACGTGGAAATGTTCGCCATCCGCAAGGATCTGTTCGATAAACATCAACTGCCCGCCCCGACCAGCTGGCGGGAAGTACTCAGCAGCGCCGCCACGCTGCAGCAGAAAGAGCCAGGCACTGCGGGCGTGGTGTTTCGCGGTATGAAGGGCAACCCGATCGTTTCCGCTTTTATGCCGATCCTGTGGGCTTACGACGGCGACGTGATCAAAGACGGTAAAGCCGTGCTGGATTCGCCCGCCGCGCTGGAAGCGCTGCGAACCTTTAAGGCGCTGAAACCGCTGGCGCCGACCGGAGTGGATGTCTATAACGCCGCCGATGTGCGTCAGACGATGGAACAGGGCAAAGCCGCCATGGCGCTGGAAGTCTGGCCCGCCTGGGTGGCCCCGTTCGACGATCCGGCCAAATCGCGGGTGGTGGGCAAAGTGGAGATGCAGCCCGCGCCCGGTCAGGTCGCCGGCCCGTCGCCGATGCTGGGCATCTGGCAGATGGCGCTGACCAGCAAGAGCCAGCATAGCGAACTGGCTCAGGCGTTTCTGCGCTATCTGACCAGCGCGGAAAATCAGAAGGCGCTGGCGCTGGAACTCGGCTTGCCGCCCACCCGCCGCAGCGTCTATCAGGATCGCCAGGTGCTGGACGCCTGGCGCTGGTATCCGGCGCAGCTGAGCGCGCTGGAGTCCGGCAAAGCCCGGCCGCGGGTTAAAAACTGGCAGCAGATCGAAAGTATTCTCGGCGATTATCTGCAGCTGGCGCTGATGGATCAGATGCCGGCAGAGGTCGCTCTGCAGCAGGCAAACCAAAAAATCACCCGGATACTGAAATAACCGGCGGGCGAAGAGACGCTTTCTTCGCCGCGCTAAGGAAAGGTCATGCTATTTGATTCGCGCCGGCAGCGTCTGGCGCTGCTCCTGCCCGCCGTCATGCTGCTGGCGGCGCTAACGCTTTACCCCATCGGCCAGATGCTGATCTATTCGTTCAGCCACGTCGATTACGCCGCCGCCAGCCGCGAGTGGGCCGGCTGGGATAACTACCGCGAGCTGTTCAGCGACTGGTTTTTCACCACCAGTCTGAAAAACACGCTGAGTTTTTCCATCGCCGGTTCACTGATCCAGGTCGGTCTGGGCCTCGGTCTGGCGCTGCTGCTCTACCGTCCGTTCCGCGGGCGGCAGTGGATACTCAGCCTGCTGATTTATCCTATGATGCTCTCCACCCTCGTCTGCTCGGCAATCTGGCGAGTATGGTTTCACTATGATTTCGGCCTGCTGAACAGCTGTTTGCGCGCGCTGGGGCTAATGCCGCTGGAGTGGCTCTCCAGTCCGCAACTGGCGCTGCTGTCGGTAATGCTGGTCGATATCTGGCAGTGGACGCCGATGGCCTGCCTGATCATCCTGGCCGGACTGCAGTCGATTCCGAAAGAGGTGCTGGAAGCGGCGCAGAGCGACGGCGCCAACCGCTGGCGCCAGTTATGGCACATCATCCTGCCGCTGATCCGCCAGCCGCTGATGCTGGCGCTGCTGCTGCGCTCCATCGACACCTTTAAACTGTTCGACAAGGTGTACGCGCTGACCGGCGGCGGCCCCGGCTACGCGACCGAAACGCTGTCGCTCTACATCTACCAGCAGGGCTTCAAATTTTTCAATCTCGGCCTGGCCAGCGCCGCCGCGGTGATCATGCTGCTGTTCGCCGGCGCACTGAGCCTCGGCTATGCGTGGCAGATGCTGCGCCGTCCCGACCACGGAGATCGCTGATGCATCATTCATTCAACGGGATAGCCATCCTGCGTTTCGCCCTGCTGGCCTGCGCCATGCTGTTCTTCATGCTGCCGGTAGTCTGGATGATCGCCGCCGCATTTAAATCCACCGCCGAATTTTCCAGTCTCGGCAGCCCATTCTGGCCGCAACACTGGACGCTGGCCCATCTGCGCAGCCTGCTGGACAACGGCGTGCTGGCGCGGCTGTTCAATACGCTGCGGATCGCCGCCGGCGCTACGCTGCTGTCGCTGACGATCGGCTTTATGGCGGCTTACGGCCTGGCGCGCCATCGCTTTCCGGCCCGGCTGGACCAGGTGTTTCTGCTGCTGGTGCTGCTGATAAAAATGATGCCGCCGATCGTGGTCGCCATTCCGCTCTACTCGCTGCTGAAAGCGCTCAACCTGCTCAACCAGCCGCTCGGGCTGATGCTGGCCTACCAGGTCTATACCCTGCCGTTCTGCATCTGGATGCTGCTCAGCTTTATCCGCGAGATTCCGCTGGCGCTGGAAGAGGCCGCGGCGATGGACGGCGCCGGCCTGTGGCGACGCCTGCGCTATGTGGTTATTCCCGCTTGCACACCCGGCCTTGTCGCCACGGCGATCTTTACCCTGATTATGGCGTGGAACGAATTCCTGTTCGCGCTGCTGTACCTGCAGACGCCGCAGCAGTTCACCCTGCCGCTGTTCGTCGCCAGCTTTATGACGGAAAACCAGGTCTACTGGGGCGAACTGATGAGTATCGGTCTGCTCTCCTCCCTGCCGGTGCTACTGGTCGCCGGATTCGTGCAACGTTATCTGTTACGCGGCTTTGCCGTCAGCAGCAAATAGGGATCGATGATGAATCAGCTACAGTTAACCCGTATCAGCAAAACGTTCGGCAAACAGCCGATCCTCAAACAGATCGACCTGCAGGTCACGCCCGGCGAACTGCTGGTCTTCGTCGGCCCGTCCGGCAGCGGCAAATCCACCCTGCTGCGCATTATCGCCGGTCTGGAACGCCAGGACGCCGGTCAGCTGTGGCTGAACGGAAAAGATATCTCGCGCCAGCCGCCCGGCCAACGGGAAATGGCGATGGTCTTTCAGTCGTACGCGCTCTACCCGCACATGACGGTCGAGGAAAACATGGGGTTCGCGCTCAAAATGGCCGGGCTGGCGCGGCCGCTCATCGAGCAGAAGGTGAAACACGTTGCCGATATGCTGCAACTTACGCCGCTGCTTGCGCGTAAGCCCGGCGCGCTGTCGGGCGGCCAGCGCCAGCGCGTCGCCATCGGCCGCGCCATCGTGCGCAAACCTCAGCTGTTTCTGTTCGACGAGCCGCTTTCCAGTCTGGACGCCAAACTGCGCGGCCATACGCGCGTGCAGATCAAAACGCTGCACCAGCAGTTGGGCACCACGATGATCTATGTGACGCACGACCAGGTCGAGGCGATGACGCTGGCCGATCGCATCGTGGTGCTGCGCGACGGCGAAATCGCGCAAATAGGTACGCCGCAGGCGCTCTACCGCCGGCCGGCCAGTCTGTTCGTGGCGGGTTTCATCGGTTCGCCGGAGATGAATTTTTTTCCGCTGGATGATCAGCCTGAGCCGGGCGGCTGGCTGCCGCAGCCGGCGCCGTCCGGCGCCTGCACGCTCGGCGTCCGGCCGGATGCGTTCGGCGTCGCGCCCGGCGCGCCGGCTTTTCAGGTCGATCTGGTGGAAAGCACCGGCGCCGCCTGGCAACTGCACGGCCATCTGCTCGCTCAGCCGCAGCAGCGCGCCGTTGTGGAAACCCGCCGGCCGTATGCGCCCGGCGATCGGCTGGCGTTAAACGTCGACCAGACCGACTGCCACTGGTTTGATCGCCAGGGCAAACGGCTCGACGATGCCGGGCTCGTTCCGGCGCAGCGGCCGGTGATGCTGGCCTGCGGAGAATAACGATGGAAATGGAGATTCTGGGCAGCGGCGAAGCTTACGACAGCCTGCGGGTCAACGCATCGGTGCTGCTTGACGAGGCGCACTTTCGCCTGTTGATTGACTGCGGCCCGGGCGTACCGCAGGCGCTATGGCGACGCCAGCTGGCGCCGGACGAGATTGACGCGATTTTCTTTACGCATTGCCATCCCGACCATGCGCTGGGGCTGACCAGCCTGCTCAACTGGCAGGAATCCCTCGGCCGGCGCGCGCCGCTGCACATTATCGCCCCGCGTCGGCAACTGGAGGTGCTGCGCCAGTTGGCTCATTACGCGTTCTGGCCGGCGGGCAAACCCTGTTTCACTATCGGCTGGCAGGCAAGCGAACGCTTGACCCGACTCGGCCCCTGGCAATGCCGGCTGGCGCCGACCCGCCATTCGCTGCCCAACTCCTCGCTGCTGCTGAGCGGAAGCGCCGGCTCGCTGCTTTACAGCGGCGACGGCCGTCTGTCGCCCGCCGGCGCCGCGTTGCTGCTTCAGGCTGATATGGCGCTGATCGAGTGTTTTTCCGTCGACGACGACGCCCCGTATCACGGCTGCTGGTCGTCGATCCGCGATCTGGCGCGCAAGCCCGGCGCGCCGCTCGGGCTCTATCACATTCAGCAGCAACAGCGATCCCGACTGCAGCAGGCTATCGCCGACAGCGCCGGCGTCTTTCTGCCGGAACAGGGCGACCGCTGGCGCCTGAGTCAGCAGCGCTGGCTGGCCTGTCCGCCGCGGCCGGCCGGGAGCGCAGCATGAGCGTCAAGCGCATTACCTCGATCGATGTGGCGCGATACGCCGGCGTATCGCCCTCGGCCGTGTCGCGCACCTATACCGCACAGCACAAGGTCAGCGCCGCCACACGTCAAAAGGTGCTGGCGGCGGCCGACGCGCTGGGCTATCACCCCAACGCGCTGGCGCGGGCGCTGGTGAACTCCGGCCGCCAGGGATCGGGCACCGTCGCCGTGGTTATGAGCGAATTCGATAATCCATTCCAACCCTACCTGTTTAGTCTGCTGACTCAGGCGCTGCAGCAGGCCGGCTATATTCCGATGCTGATCAACGTTACGGCCGACTGCGACATCCACACCAGCCTGCTGCAGGCACAGGCCTGGCAGGTCGAAGCGGCGATCATCTCCGCCGGCAGCCTGTCGCAAGCGGCGACCGAACGCTGTCTGGAACTGCAGTTGCCCATGGTGCTGATGGGGCGGGAAGATCGCCAGAAAAAGGTCACCGCCGTGCTGTCGGATAATCGCTATGCCGGGCGGCTGGCCGCCGATTATCTGGCCGATGCCGGCCTGACCCGGTTGGCGTTTATCAGCGGTCGTCAGGACGGCCAGGCATCGCAGGAACGCCAGCAGGGATTCTGCGCGCGCCTGCAGGAACGTGCGCTGCCGGCGCCGCTGGTGATACTGAATCAGGACTACGCCTACCAGAGCGGTTATCGCGCCATGCAGCGCATTATACGCCACGCGCCGCACGCTGAGGGAGTGTTCTGCGCCTGCGACGCGCTGGCGTTCGGCGCGCTGGACGCCCAGCGGCTGGAGGATCACCGCCGCCGCCCGGTGATCGGCTGCGACGATACGCCGATGGCCAACTGGCAGGGCTACCGGCTGACCACCGTGCGCCAGCCGGTGGAGCAACTGGTTAAACAGGTGCTGATTAACCTGAAACAGGTACTGTCAGGATGCGCCGGCGCCGCGGCCACGGTGCGCATTCAACCCGAACTGGTGGTGCGTTAAGTCAAACCGTCACAGCTTACCGCTCAGCTTGCCGTGCAGCCGCCGGCTGCGCGCATCCAGCCCGGTGAACCGCACCGCCTTATCGTGTTTCTCATAACGGTTCTGGATGGCGTCCAGCGCCGCCACGCTGGATGCGTCCCAGATCGCGGAATACGTCAAATCGATGGTGATGCGCGCCGGATCCTGCGCATAGGAAAAGCGTTCGACCAGATCGTTGCTACTGCCGAAAAACAGCGGGCCGCGCACGTCGTAGCGCACCGATTCCCCGTCCGCGCTCAGCGTCCTGCTCGCCTCGATAAGGTGCGCCACGCGACGGGCGAACAGCAGCATCGCCAGAATCGCGCCGCCGATAACGCCGACGGCCAAATTTTCGGTCAGCACGGTAACGATAACCGTCAGCAGCATTACGATGGTTTCGGACAGCGGCATTTTCGCCAGCGTCGCCGGCCGAATGCTGTGCCAGCTAACGGTCTTCAACGCCACAATCATCATGATGGCGGCCAGCACCACCATCGGGATCTGCGCCATAATCCGACTCAGCCCGGTCACCAACAGCAGCAGAACCAGCGCAGCGACCAGCGTGGAGAGACGCGTTCTGGCCTGCCCCAGATCCACATTGACGATGGTCTGGCCGATCATGGCGCAGCCGGCAATCCCGCCGTAACAGCCCGCGCAGAGGTTGCCGATGCCCAGCGCCCAGGACTCGCGACTTTTGCTGGAGCGCGTATCGGTCAGGCCGTCGACCAGTTTGGCGGTCAGCAGAGATTCCAGCAATCCGACAAAGGCGATGCTTAGCGCAGTCGGCCAGATAATCTGCAGCGTGGCCAGACTCAGCGGCACCTGCAGACTGCTTAGCCCCGGCAGACCGGGCTGCATCGCCCCTTTATCGCCCACCGTCGGCACCTGCAGAGCGGCGAACATCGAGACGGCCGTCAACAACACGATCGCCACCAGCGGCGAGGGGATACTTTTCGACAGGCGAGGAAACAGCAGCACGATGGCGATGGCCGACGCAAACGGCAACCAGACCATCGGTGGCTGATGCAGCACGTGCGGCACCTGGGCCAGAAAGATCAGGATCCCCAGCGCGTTGACAAAACCGACCATCACCGAATGAGGAATATAGCGCATCATCCGGGCAAATCCCGCGACGCCGAAGACAATCTGCACCACGCCCGCCAGCAGCACGGCGGGGAAAATATAGTCTACGCCGTGCGCCCTGACCATTGGACCGATCACCAGCGCCACCGAGCCTGCCGCCGCGGTGACCATCGCCGGGCGCCCGCCCAGCAGAGACAGGGTAAAACAGAGCACCACCGAGGCGATCAGACTGACCTTCGGGTCGACGCCGGCGATGACGGAAAAGGAGATCACTTCCGGGATCAGCGCCAGCGCGGTGACGACCCCGGCCAGGCACTCGCGCAACAACAGGCGTGGCGAACACAGCAAGGCACGCAGGCCGACGGTTTGCCCGGAGGCGGATGAAGCGGAGGTATTAGTCATACAGTATGAATACTCGCGATGTTTTCTTTTTATCGTCTTATCGTCGATAGAGGAAACGGATGGCCGCGCCGCCGCATCATGCCAGAATGCCGCGGTAATGGGCCGCGCCGGCGGGCAGGCGATAGATAAAAAGGCCGTCGCCCCGACTCGCGCGGCAACGGCCTTCTATTTCCGTCCTGCTTTAGCTAAATGGCTTCGCATAATAGCGCTACGCTTGCAGAACATGACATCCCACCAGCACTGGCCCCGCACACCGAGAAGTGGGGCATCAATCTGCGAAGTTAGTTAGCGCATCACATCCCGCAGCGGAAACCAACGGCGCCGGAGGAAATTAGTTTTTCTTCACAAATTCCGATTTCAGCTGCATCGCGCCAAAACCATCAATTTTGCAATCGATATTATGATCGCCTTCCACCAGGCGAATGCTCTTCACTTTGGTGCCGATTTTAAGCGCCGAGGAGCTGCCTTTCACTTTGAGATCCTTCACCACGGTGACGGAGTCGCCGTCCGCCAGTAGGTTGCCGTTGGCGTCGCGCACAATCAGTCCTTCTTCCTGTGCGGCCGATTCGCCGTTGAGCGGCCATTCATGACCGCATTCAGGACAGTTCAGCACCTCATCGGCCTGCCATGTATATTCTGATCCGCACTGGGGACAATCTGGAAGCTTTTGCATAAATTTACCTGAAAAAAGAGAATAAAATCATTTTATTAATAATCGTAAGGTCGTTATTTTACCTTTTTATCCCCATTTTGGGTAGTGCTGTTGCTTTCCTGCAGCTTAGTGTCGCTGCGCCGCATCCGTCTCCCCTCATCCTGTCACTCGCAAACCATTATCTTTTCATGCGCCGAAAAACCACGGAAATAATAAGCACGCTACACTTTTATTGTCAGGCATATGGGCTTAAAAATAAGCTAAAAATAGCATTAACGGTTAAATAACATTGATTTTACGGGATTTAATTTTGAAAAAATGCTTTAGCTAAAGAATAACACATCACAACCGATATTGCTAACTCCGCTAATATCACCAGGAGAGAGCAATGTTCAGAAATATAAAAATAAAAAGCAGCCTTTATATAGCGATTGGCATATTTAGTCTTATCATCATCGCCATCAGTTCATTTAGTCTGTTCTCTATTCATAAGGGTAATGAGTCATTATTAAAAGTCGACATGATTGAAGGCGATCAGATCATCCCTATTTATTCCATTTATACCGATCTGTTGAGCGCGCGCATCGTCGGGCAGAATATTGCGCTGATCATTGAATCGAAGCAAAATATGGAAAAAGTTGGGCCGATGTTCGACAAGCTGGACAGCTATGTCGCCTCGGCGCAATCTTCAATGAACAGCCTGCGTGCGATCAAGCCGCTTACTGAACAGGGAAAGGCGATTCGCGGAGAAATAGATAAAAATTACGACACTTATCTGGCCGAAGCGATTAAGCCGATGAGCGCCGCGCTGTTAAAAAATAACATTGATTTATATTACGATCATATTATTCCTAACCTGTCGGTACGCGGAGAGAATTTTCGGCAAAGCGTGATGGCTTTTTCACAGTTCGCATCCAATATCGGCAATAGCGAGATTGCCTCGGCGAATAATGCCTATAGTAAATATTTAATTATCATCGCGATCAGTATTCTAATCTCCGCAGTGGTAGTCATCGCGCTGTATAAACTGATTCGCGTGGTTATTCTGGCGCCGATCGACGTAGCGAAAAGTTTTGTCTCGGTAATAGAAAATGGCGATCTGTCGGTAAAAATTCCGCCGCAGCCGACCACTGAAATGGGAGAATTGCTGACGTCATTAAATAACATGAAAGATTCGCTGCATGGGATTGTATCCAACGTCAGGGACGCCGCCACCACTATCGCCACCGGCACGCAGCAAATTTCCGCCGGCAACCATGATTTTTCCGCCAGAACGGAAGAACAGGCCGCCTCTATTGAACAAACCGCCGCCAGCATGGAAGAACTGACCGCATCCGTGAAGGAAAACGCCCAAAATACCCAAAGCGTACGGGATATGACCACCACCATGGCTTCGCTGACGAATAAAAACAGCGAGAATGTAAAAAATATCATCAACCGCATCAGCGCCATCGCCGAAAGCTCCGGCAAGATTAACAACATCATCGGGCTGATGGACTCAATCGCCTTTCAGACCAATATCCTGGCGCTCAACGCCGCGGTAGAAGCCGCGCGCGCCGGCGAGGCGGGCAAAGGTTTCGCCGTGGTCGCCACCGAGGTGCGCAATCTGGCCCAGCGCAGCGCCAATTCCGCCAAAGAGATTAAAGGACTGATCGAAGAGACCGAGCACGAGGTTCGCCGGGGAACAGAAGTGGCCGCCAGTTCGGGAACGGATATGGAATTGCTGTTTAACGAGGTGAATAAGGTCAACGATCTGATTGCCGAGATCTCGCTGGCGTCAACAGAGCAGAATAAAGGCATCGAGCAGGTGAATGTGGCCATCGTACAGCTGGAGCAGGTAGCGCAGCAAAATGCCACGTTAGTCGAGGAGGCGTCATCCGCGACGCAATCACTGTCGGAACAGGCCGCGCTGCTCGATAATGAAATGCAGTTCTTTAAAACCAGCGCCGCGCAGGCGCAAGGCCGGCAGATTGCCGACAACAGCCAGGCGGCGGGCTGACGCAAACCAGTCGCTGAACGGATTTAGCGACCGGGCGCTCCGGGAAACAACAAAGTCTGTAGCTGATTTGGACGCGGCCTGCGGCGGTTTCGCAGGCCGGCTCGGTCAGGACAAGTCGCATACCGCTAACCCGAATGGATTAATGGCCGAAGGCGTTGCCTAAAATCATCGCCGTAATAATCCCGGTCGCCGCCGCGATCAGTACATAGTTGCCGTCGATATAGGCCCAGTGCTGCCCCACCGGCGGACGGTATAGCCCGCGCGTACGCCAGTCGTTGACCCGATAAGAATCACCGCGATAACGTGGAGGAACCGGATGCCCGCGCCGGAAATCGTGGCCATGCCAGGCGAAGCGATCGCCGCCGCGGTCGCGACGGCCGTCGTGAAAATCTCGCCCGCCGGGTCCCCTGCGCTCATCGCGGTGGCCGCCGTCGCGACGATCGCGATCGCCGTGCTGCCATTGTCTGCCCGGCCCATCGGCCAGAGTGGAGGTAGAAAAAGCGCCACTTACAGTAAACAAGCTTATTACCAGAACCAGCGTTTTCTTATTCATAACATGTTCCTCAAATAAGCAACCGCTCTGTCCGGTTGCAGGAACACAATATCGCTTACAACTTTCGGCGCTGGAATAAAGAAATATCCTAAACAATGCGTTCTGACGCTTATTTACCCATCCTTTCGATTTCTTAACACGTCGTTTTTCGCACGACAACAACTGTCATCCTGTTGTTTTAAAAATAAATATCGCTTCCCGCACAACAAAACGTTATCTTTTCGCACAACGCAAAACGTCGGCTCGCTATCGGCAAGCGAACAACCAATCGGTCCGAACGACGCCGGGCCGGCAGCAAAGCCAACGCAGCGGTCACCTGCAGTATGGCGGGTATTCTGGCGGTGTAACACGCCGGCTTGCGCCGCAGCGGCGCGGGCGGTCAGCCCGGATCCGCAAACCACGGTTGCGGGCGATCGCGCGCCCAGCGCCAGTACAGCATTAAGAGCTCATTGACTTCTTCCACGCTGAAGCGATCGGCCATCATGACTTCAAGGCCCTCGTCGCCGAACAGTTCATTCACCCACGTTACGCTGTCCTGATACTCTTCATGCGCCGGGTCGTTCAGAATCGCACGCAGGTTCTGATAACCCGGCGCGCCGCCGCAATCCTCCGGCGGGCAGGCGCCGGCGCCGTCAAAACACAGCACCGGCAACGGCAGATCTTCCGGGTCATAGCGACTGTTCTCCAGCGTCAGCTCGTGCAGCCAGCTGTCGCCGAAATCGTACAGATAGCTAAAACGCTGCCCTTTACGTGTTACCAGCGAACCCAGCCTGAAATCGGCTTCCTCCTCGCCGTGGGCCTCCTGCTCCGGCAGTTCGGTAAAGCGTTGTTTACCGAGATTAAACTCATGCAGATGGCTGTCCTGCCAGCCCATCACGATTTGTATCACATCATGCAGTCTGTCGAGCGTAATAACGGCGGGCACCACAAACTGCCGCCAGACCGCCGGCTGGACATCACGCAGCGTTATTTTCAACTGGTAGAATTTGTCGTTCATGCTCGTTCTTCCCCGGGGATAGCGCCTGGCGGGATGCCGGCGCGGCGCCTCTCCGGCGCGCGGGAAGCATGTCGGAAAGGCAGAAGAATGCCATGCGCGCCGACGATAACGCGGTCCGCCGTCGTAGCCGACGAACCGCCTTTAACGCCGCGCATGAGCGATACTAGCTTTTTTCATCCGCCAGCGCAGCAACCTGGTTCAGCCTTTTCTCCCACGGATCGCGGACCTGAGCGCTGTCGGCGGCGCCGCCGGCCGGGAACAGCATAAGATTGTCTTTCTCCGCCTGATACGGCAGCCAGCGCGGCAACTGTTCGCCGTTCGGATCGCCGGCGCGGGCGAAATTGACCCAATACTGGTGAACCTGGCGCGCCATATCGCGATCCCTGCCGCTGAGCTGCTGGCCGTAGCGGGCCGAAACGGTATTAAACACATAAGGAATTTCACTGGCGTGCACCGCCCCCGACCACTCCGGCCGCATGCTGTCGGCGACGTAAGCAAAGCGATAGTGCCAGGCCGGCAGGCCGGCACGGCTGAATACACTGGCGACATAGCGCGCAGGCTCCACCATAAAGCGGTCGCTGGCCAGCGTCTGCGCCACCTGCTGGGGCGTATTGCCCTCCGCCTGGTACAGCGGCAGAACCGTCTGATAACGCTTATCGTCAAACGGCGCCAGCGCCTCGCGCAGGGTCGTGACTACCGGCGCGAAACCGATATCCTGATCGTTGGCGCCAATCATAATCGGCACACGGGCGAACTGGCCGCTGCGGTAAGTGTCCTGCGGCTCGCCGCGAATAATCCGGCCGTCGATCATCGGGCCGGAATAGTCGGGCCGGTTCATGGTCGCCATATTCAACCCGTCGACCAGCTTATCCGCCGGCAACGCGCGCAGCGCCGCCAGCGCCTGCCCCCCTTCTCCCTCTATGCCCCAGCGTTTGGCAAACGCGACGCCGGCGTTTTGCGCCTGCTGCCAGCTCAGTCCGGGGGTAATATTCTGCCGGCCGGAACCAGACTGAATAATCGCTTTGCTGAACAGCCCTTTCGCCTCCGGCGTGGTAAGCAGACTGATGACCGAGAAGCCGCCGGCCGATTCGCCGAACACGGTCACGTTGTTTTTATCACCGCCGAAATCCGCGATATGGCGCTGAACCCAATGCAGGGCGGCGATCTGATCCATCAGGCCATAGTTGCCTTTTAACGCATCCTGCTGCAAAGCCGGATGGGCGAAAAAGCCAAACCGGCCAAGACGATAGTTTAAGCTGACAAAGATCACGCCCTGGCGGGCGAATTCGCTGCCGTCATACACCGCCGGCGAGGCGCCGCCGTTGACGAAGCCGCCGCCGTGTATCCATACCATTACCGGCAGCGCCTTCTCCGCTGGCGAAGCCGGTCGCCAAACGTTGAGCACCAGACAGTCCTCGCTGGTGACGGCATTCAGCAACGGAGCGGCGTCGCCGGGAAAGGGTTGCTGAGCGCAGTCGTGGCCGTAATTCTTCGCCTCCAGCACGCCGCCCCACGGTTTAACCGGCTGCGGGGCGCGCCAGCGCAAATCGCCGACCGGCGGCTGCGCGTAAGGAATACCTTTAAAAAACTCCACGCCCTGTTCACTGCCGCCCTGCAGCGCGCCGTCGCTGATTTTAACCGTCTGAGCCAACGTTGCGCCGGAGGCGAACAGCAGTGCGGCCAGCGCCGCATGATTTATCAACATATTATTTTTTAACATTATTTTCCTTATTCTGTTCTGACTTACCGGCAGCGGCATACTCCGTGCGGGCGCAGCGCTGAGCGCGTCTGTCGCCATCCGGGCCGCCGCACAGTAACCTCTCGCGCGGGGGACGGTAACGGGATAAAAACAGAGAATATGCCGGTATCTACCCAACAGATCGCAGGCGTCGCGCCGCCGGCCAACGCCGGGCTGTGCGGCGGTTAGCGCATAACCCGCTCGAAAACGCGCGGACGGCGACCTGAAAAATGAAGGGTAAGCAGTGATCTGCGTCACCAGAACATAACTGAGATAGGTGGCCGCAAGTGTGATTTATGCCGCAGATCCGCCGGGAGATGTCCCTCCCGACCGAAACGTCATCCGGGTGAAAGCGTCCGGCGCAAAGAGAACGGCCGCGGGCTATTCGGCATATCCGGGGAGATTTTGCGGCAGCAGGGTGTAATATCTGACGGCCTCCCGTCGGTTGCTGTTTTTTATTAATTCCATTTGCTGTTTCGCGAACAGAAACCCCGTTTTGGTTAATACCCTGCCCGAGGCGGGATTACGCGCAAGATGGCAAGCGCCAATTTGCCGAATGGCCAGCCGCTCGAAAGCCAGACGGCATACGGCGTTAGCCGCTTCGCTGCAAAAACCCCGGCCCCAATATTCAACGCCGACCCAATATCCGATACTCGGTTTATTACTCCCGACGCCAATAAGCGAGATTGCGCCAGTCAGGCGCTGATTTTCTTTTTGGATAATGGCCCAGGCGGCAATCTTATTGAGGCGCCACCATTCGGGGTGCCGCGCAATCCATTCAAGCGCCAGCTCATGCGTGTAGGGATAAGGAATATTGGCCGTCACGCCGGATATCTGTGGAGAGTTAACCAACTGATGCACCGTTGTGGCATCAGCGACCGTAAAAGGCCTGAGCAGTAATCTTGCGCAATCAATATCCGGTTGCAGCATCCCTCCCTCCTTAACCCATTAAAGCACACCGATGGCCCTGACCGGGACGCCAGGATAGCAGCCCTCATGAACCCGCGGTGCGGCTAACTCATGAGTCAGGCGCCGGATGCGCCACTGTGGCATGAGGCCTGTCGCCGGTCAATAACGCCGGCAGGTCGGCCTGCCCCGCAATTTCCCCGCCCCGGCAACGGCGCGACAAATACACATTCCAGAGCATTATGGCTTAATACGGCAAATTGACTCGATTCAGCAGTGGATTATTCTACCGTTACAGAAAACCGCACCCTGTTTTGCTGCCAATTCGTTAATGCGGATCGGCCGCCGATGACAGGGCGAATGCGTCGTCAGGCCGCATGATAACAGGCCTGCGCGTAGATAGCGGTCGTAAGCGGTTAGTCTGATGGAAGATGCGGGTCATTAAAGCCGGTCGGCATCGACGCCGCGTGTTCCTCTCTGTGCGACCTGACATAAAATCAATAAGTTACCCTGTCCTGCCGGAGACGGTGGGCCGACGCACAGATAATCCGGCTAAAAAAACGACGTTCAACAGGCATATTGCCGATAAAAACGTGAAAGACTGTTTAAAAACCGCACTTTACCCAAATAACCTATTAATAATTATTATATTTTTATTCTCACCGGAAAAATGTTAGCCTTAAAGTTGGATAAATAACCTCCAGCGGAGTAAGGACAAGGTTTGCATATATCGAAAAAAAACATTTCAACATGGCTGCACCTCGGCGCAGGTGCTTTCTTCCGCGCGCATCAGGCCTGGTATCTTAACCAGCTGCGCCGGGAAGGTAATAATGACTGGCACATGGCGTTAGCCAATATCCGCAACAGTTCCACGCAAAAGACCCTGCAGCAGCTTAAAGCTCAGCACGGTCGCTACACGCTCGAGACTATTTCGCCGGAAGGCGAGCTCAACTACGAAACCATCGACGCGGTCGATCAGATTCTGCTGTGGGACAGCCGTCTCGCCTCCACTGTCGCCATTGGCGCCGATCCGAGCACAAAAATTATTTCTTTCACCGTTACCGAAGGTGGCTACTTCCTTGACGACGATGGCCATCTTGAATTATCCCACCCGGCCGTCCGGGCGGATCTTCATGATGAAGGTGAAATAAATACTTTATACGGCGCGCTGACGCTGATTCTGATCGCTCGCCAGCAGCAACAAAGCGGTCCGCTGACGCTACTGTGCTGCGACAACCTGCGCCAGAACGGCGACAGTTTCTCGCAAGGGATGATCGAATTCCTGACGGCCAAACAGCGCCCCGATCTGATCGACTGGATGCAACGGAACACCAGCGCGCCCAACAGTATGGTCGACCGCATCACGCCGAAATTTGATGAGGCGCTGTATGCGCGGCTGCAAAAACAGGGCATCAGCGGCGACGCGGCGCCGCTGTCATGCGAAAGTTTCGCCCGCTGGGTGATCGAAGATCACTTCGCCAGCGATCGTCCCGAGCTTGAGCGGGTGGGCGTCGAGTTTGTCGACGACGTGACGACGATCGAAGAAGCCAAAATTCGTCTGCTCAACGCCAGCCACAGCGGTATCGCCTGGGCGGGCGCGCTCCACGGCCGGCGCTATATTGATGAAAGTCTGCCCGGGCACGTCACCAACTGGATCCGCGACTATGTACTGCAGGACGTCGGCGCGGCGCTGCAGCAGCGCGGCGTGGAGCTCGATCTGCCGGCCGAATGCGACAGCGTGCTGGCCCGTTTCGGCAATCGCTGGGTACGGGATACGGTCGCCCGCGTCTCCTCCGACAGCATCGCCAAACTGCACGGCTTTATCGTTCCGACGCTGAAAGACTGTTACGGTCAGGAAAAAATTCCGCAGGCGACGCTGCGCTTGCCGGCGCTGTTTTTCCTGTTCATGCAGCGCCATCACAACGGCGACCTGCCGTTCAGCTATGAAGATCGCGCCATAGACAGTATGGATGTGGACGGTATTTTTAGCGCGCGCGATCCGCTGGCCGCGTTTGCCGCCCAGCCCGCGCTGTTCGGTACAGTACGCCGCCAGAACGCTTTCGCCGATCATCTGCGTTCCGCCGTCGATGAAGTTGAAAGTACGCTCGCGGCGTCACATAAGGGGAGATAACATGAAAAAGCATTTGATGATTGTGTTGGCCACCGTGGTCGCCGCGGGGCTGTCTATCCTGGCCCTCTATCGCTGGCCGATCGCGCTGGGCACCCTGGCCGCCTGGGTCACCACCGGCTCTTTCTTTTTGCAGGTACTGCACATCATCCGCAACAAAGACACCACCGGTATCTCGCTCGGCATGTATGCCGCCCTGTTCTTTGGCGTATCCTGCTGGACCGCCTACGGTTTCAAAGTGCAGGATGTGCCGGTTATGACGGCTAACGGTATCACGACGCTGCTGGCGGCGCTGGTGATTGCATTAAAACTCTACAACGAACGCGAAATCAAGCCCGCCTCGCGGCGGGCCGCGGCGAAAACCAAAGCGCCGTTAACGCCGAACGCCAACAGCCTGCCGGTTGCCGGCGCGGGTTCGATCAACAGCAAACAGCTTTAACCGCCCTCACGCGCCGGCCGCGTTTTCAGATTCCGCGAGCGGCTGACGGACTCGCCGACGCCGGCCGGCCATACTGGCCGGGCGTCAGCGCTCTGCTTTTCTCTCCCTCCCGCCGAACGACGCGCCCGCTCAGTTAAAAAAACATCGACATGCTGTTCGCCGATCGACGTCGCCGGCAGGCGCCGGGCCTGCAGGGCGGACCGCTGACAACCGTCCTTTATGGCTGCGATCGCTTACGCCGATTCGCTCAGCCGCTCGCCGCTTACGCCGTCGAACAGATGCATCTTGTCGGACACAATCGCCAGCGGCACGCCGTCGCCGGCGCCTAATTCAACGCGCCCCGCGCTCTGCACGTGCAGCGCGAATCCCTGCCAGTTGAGGTGCAATAGCGTGGATTCGCCGGTTACCTCCAGCAGTTTCACCGTGGCCGTCGGCCCCTCCTCCGCCAGACGGATATCGTGCGGCCGTAAGCCGACGGTCACCGGTCTGTCGCCCTGCGCCTGCGCCGCCGCCAGCCATTTTTCCGGCAGCGCGAACCACAGCTCGCCGCAGCTGACGCCGGTTTGCCCGCCGCGATTGTCGATCTTGCCTTCCAGCAGATTCATCGGCGGCGATCCGATAAAGCGGGCGACGAAGGTGTTGGCCGGCCGATCGTAGATAGTCAGCGGCGCGCCCTGCTGGACGATCCTGCCGTCGCGCAGCACCACGATCTGATCCGCCAGCGTCATCGCCTCCACCTGATCGTGCGTGACATAGACCATGGTCGTTTTAAAGCGCTGGTGCAGCGACTTAATCTCCGCCCGCAACTCCATACGCAGTTGCGCATCCAGATTGGAAAGCGGCTCGTCGAACAGGAAGACTTGCGGATTACGCACCATCGCGCGCCCCATCGCCACCCGCTGCCGTTGACCGCCGGACAGCGCGCGCGGGTAGCGGTTGAGCAACTTATCGATGCCCAGAATCGTGGCGATGCGCTCGATTTTGCTTCGCTGCTCCTCGCGTTTAACCTTTTTCACCTGCATATGAAAAGCAAGATTTTCCGCCACCGTCAGATGCGGATAGAGCGCATAGCTCTGGAAGACCATCGCGATATCGCGTTCCGCCGGATCGAGATCGTCGATCTGGCGATCGTTCATCAGGATCGCCCCGTCCGACAGCGTTTCCAGTCCGGCCAGCAGCCGCAGCAGGGTTGATTTTCCGCAGCCGGACGGCCCCACCAGCACGGTAAAGCTGCCGTCGGGAATGGTCAGATCCAGCGGATGCAGCACGGTGTTTTTACCGTAACGTCTGGCTACCTTTACAAGTTCTACGCTGGCCATGACTCAGCTCTCCTTCATTCGTTGTTGCAATGTATGCCAGTCGGGATAGCGGCGCGGCGAACTGCTGATGGCATGCGCCGCCACTTCAATCCCCCACAGCAGCGCGGTCGCGTGGGATTCGCCACACAACAGCGCGCTGAGAAAACCGGCGTTAAAACTGTCGCCTGCGCCGATGGTGTCCACCACCTCGACGCGGCGCGCCGGCGCGTGCAGCCGGGTTTGGCGCGTGCTGAACCAGGCGCCGTCGGCGCCGCGCTTCACCACGCAGCCGCCGCGGCCGCTCAGATGTTGCGCCAGCCAGCTGGCAGACTCCGCCAGCGAGTCGCTATCGGCAAAACCCAGCGTTTCCACCTCGTTCAGCAACAGGTAGTCGCAGTCGCCCAGCCAGCGCGTCAACTGCTGACGCAGCGCGACGGTCCAGCCCTGCGGCGGCCAGCCGGTATCGATCGCGACCCGAAAGCCGCGCCGGCGCAGCGTGGCCAGCAGCGTCGGATAGGCATCAAACAGCGTGGTGCACAGAAAGGTGCCGCACAGCAGCACGATATCGCCGGAGCGCGCCTGCGCCGGCATTTGCTCCAGTACGTCGCCGGCGCTCAGACGCACGATGTGTCCCTGGTTGCTGATGAACGAGCGTTCCTTATCCGGGTGCGTCACCCCGATAGTGAGCGAGGTATCGCAGGGGTACCGGGGCCAGCCCGGCGCGCTATCCGGAAAGTAGCCGGCCAGCCAGGCGCTGAAGCCGTCATTGCCCTGATTGGCCACCGCCCGGTGCGGCACCCGCATCGCCGCCAGCGCCAGCGCGCAGTTGCCGGCCGATCCGCCGGGGCGCAGTTCGCTGTGCTCCAGCATGGTTTCCGTACCCGGCTGCGGCCAGCGCTCCAGCGTACTCATAATCAAATCGACATTAATGTTGCCCACCACGTACAGCGTGGCGTTGAGCGTTTTGTCCATGTTCATCCCTTACTGCCGCCACTGGCCAGACCGCTAACCAGCGTTTTCTGCAGCCAGATGGCAATAAACAACGGAGGCACCGACGCGAGGATACCGACCGCGGCGATCAGGCCGTCGTCGGTAGCGCGGCCGGCGGTGAAACCGGAAATCGTGACCGGCAGGGTTTGCGCCTGAATGTTGCTGGTGAACAGTAGGGCATAGAAAAACTCATCCCACGCCAGCAGCCAGCCGAACAGCGCCGAGGCGCCGAGAATCGGCTTAGCCAGCGGCAGCGTAATGCGCAGCAGCACCTGCCAGAAGCGCAGGCCGTCGAGCCGCGCCGCCTGCTCGATATCGCGCGGCAGCGCATCGAACTGATTCTTCAGCATCCAGGTCAGGAACGGCAGAATCAGCGAGCAATACACCAGCACCAGCCCGGCATGGGTATTGAGCAGCCCCAGTTGCTGCAGGACGAAATAGAGCGGCAAAACAAACGCCACCGGCGGCACCATGTAGATCGCCAGGCAGCCGAACAGCAGGCCGTCGCGCCCTGGATAGCGCGAGAAACTGAACGCCGCCGGGATCGCCAGCAGCAGCGAGATCAGCGTGGCGACGCTGGCCACCAGGATACTGTTCCACAGCGCGTGCAGAAACAGCGCGCCGGGCTGGCCGTCCTGCAGCGAGCTCAGACGCGCATAGCGGCTGAAATCCCACTGGCGCGGCAGCCACTCCAGCGGCACCCGCGTCAGATCGCTGGTGGAACTGACGCTCATCAAAAACAGCCACAGCATTGGACCGAGAATACTGACCGCCACCAGCAGAGCGGCCAGATAGCGCGGCAACAAACGAAGATTACGTTTCATGAGCGGTACTCCGGCGACGCTGACGCAGCAGCATCAGCATGTAAATCGCGATCAGCACGCCGCACATCAGCGCCATCAGAATGGCGTAGGCGGCGCCGCTGCCCGCGCGCAGATAGCTGAAAGATTCCTGATAAACAAAAAAGCTCAGCGTTTTGGTGCTGTCTACCGGGCCGCCGCGCGTCATCACGTAGATAATGTCGAAAATCTTAAAGGCATCGATGGTGCGCAGCACCAGCGCCACGCTGAGCGGCGCGACGATCGCCGGAAAGGTAATCGCGCGGAAACGGCGCCAGGCGGAGGCGCCATCCAGCCGCGCGGCCTCGTACAGATCCTCCGGCACCGACTGCAGCGCAGCCAGCACCAGCAGCGTCACCAGCGGGTAGTTTTTCCAGATATCGGCCAGCATCACGGCGTTAAGCGCGGAATCCGGCCCCCCCAACCAGCTGCGGTAGCCGTCAATCACGCCCAACTGCGTCAGCAACGCATTGATGCTGCCGTAATCCGGGTTGAAGTTAAGGCGCCACATCATGGCGTTGACGATGGTCGGCAGCGCCCACGGCAAAATCACCAGCACGCGCAGTACGTTGCGCCCGTGGAAGCGCTGATTGAGCAGCAGCGCCACCAGCACGCCAATCACCCCTTCCAGCGCCACCGACACCACGGTGAAATAGAGCGTGCGCGCAATCGCAGCCAGAAAATCGGCGTCGGTCAGGGCGAACAGATAGTTCTCCAGCCCTATCCAGGCCGGCGTCTCGCCGCTGCCGATCAATGCCGCATCGGTGAAACTCAGCCAGATAGTGCGCGCCAGCGGCCAGGCCGTCAGCAAAAACATCACGATCAGCATGGGCGCCAGCAGCCCCCATGCCTGACGATGCTCGCGTTGTTGCAAACTCAGCATCGTATATCCTTAGCGCAGACGGGCCGCGCTTTTATCCGCCGCCTGCAGCCCCGCCTCCGGCGTCGTCTGTCCCTGCAGGATCTGCTGCAGTTGCTGTTGCAGGATGTTCGACAAGCGCGAGTAATCGGCGGTTTCCGGCCGCGACAGCATCACGTCCAGCGCCTGTTTCGCCGCGACGATCAGCGCTTCCTGCCCTTGCCGCACCGCCGGATCATCGTAAGAGGATTTCCAGATCGGCAGGCTCAGCCGGGCGTATTTATCCTGCACCGGCTGCGAAGTCATATAGCGGATATACTGCCATGACTGCTCCGCGTGCGGGCTGGTCGTGGTGATGCCCAGCCCCATCGAGCCGTTCAGCGCGCCGACTTTGCCCGCCGCATCGCCCGGCGCTGGCACGATCCCCACGTCGCCCGCCACTTTGCTCTGCTTCGCGTCGTTGGCCATGCCGTACATATAGGTCCAGTTGAGGGCAAACGCGGCATCGCCGTTAGAGAAAGCCTTGCGCACGTCTTCTTCCAGATATTCGCGCGACGCAGGATTGGTGAGGCCTTTATCCAGCGTGGTTTTCATATAGTTGACCGCGTTGAGCGACGCCGGGCTGGTGAAGCTCAGCTTGCCGTTCTGGTAAAATTCGCCGCCGAAGCCGGATACCAGCGTGGTGTAATCGCACACCAGCGCTTCCGATTGCGACCAGCTCCATACCAGCGGATATTTCACGATGCCTTTATCTTTCAGGATCTGCGCGTCGTCCATCAGCTGTTGCAGCGTCTGCGGCGGCTGGCTGATGCCCGCTTTCGCCAGCATCGCTTTGTTATAGAAAAGATATTTGGTATCGAGGATCCACGGCATGCCGAGCGTTTTCCCTTTGTAAACCACAGTATTCATCGCGCCCGGGAAAATTTTCGCCTGCTCGTCGGCGGCGATACGCGCAGAGACATCCTGCAGCAGGTTGAAGCGGGAAAACTCGGCCGGCCAGACGGCGTCGAACAGCACGACGTCATAACCATTGCTGCCCGCTCCGCGCGCCGCGACAATCTTGTCATGCAGCGCCTCGTAAGGCACAAACTCCAGGTTAACGCGGACATCCGGGTGCTGTTTCTCAAAATCACTGGTCATGGCACGAATGTCGTTTTCACTGTATGCCGCCTGGGTCATAAACAGTGCGTTAAGCTGCGTTTGCGCGGCCTGAGCGGAACCGGTCAGGACCATAAATGCAAGCAGACAACCGTTCAGGCGCGGGGTGAATGGACTTTTCATTCTCTCTCTCCAGTACGCTGCGATATAGTATGATTAATTATTAAATCAATTTGATTGATTTAATAAGGCGTAAAAAAGGATCAGCCCCTGGTGCAGGTATGACCCATGGCGAAAAATAATGCAAAGCCTGTGCCAGACTGAAAAACATTTTGCCGCCCTTCTCCGTTCATCCGCACGCCTGACGGACAGCGAATGGGGAAAATGACGTGCAGAATCAAAGAATTCGTTTGATTGAGCGCGGACGCGATCGGATACTGGGCCGTCCGTATGCAGGGAATCCACTGATGAAAACCTCGGGAACCAATCTTGAGCACGCCCGCGCGCATAACCGACGCGTGATTATTGAAGCCATTCGCCTGCACGGCGAGCTGACGCGCGCCGAGCTGGCGCGGCTGACGGCGCTGACGCCGCAGACCGTCTCTAATATTGTGGCGGAGCTGCAGCAGGCGGGTATCCTCTCTTCCCACACGCCGCGCAAGGTCAACGGCCGCGGTCAGCCCGCGATTCCGATCACGCTCAACCCGGCCAGCGCCTGGTCGATCGGCATTCATCTGGATCACCAGACGCTGCTGATCGTACTGGTCGATCTGACCGGCGGGATCCACTTTCGACGCCTTATCATGGTGCAAAAGCCCCAGCCAGGTGCAACGCTGGCGCTGATCGCGCAAGTGCTGAACGAGATAAAGCAGCAGATGGGCGAACGCTGGCGCAAGGTGCTGGGTATCGGCGTGGTGATGCCCGGTCCGTTCGGCGTAGAGGGGATCTCGTCGCGCGGGCCGACGACGCTGAACGGCTGGGAGGGGGTGGATGTTAAACAGCATCTGGCGCTGGCCAGCGGACTGCCGGTCACGCTGGAAAACGACGCCACCGTCGCGGCGATTGGCGAACGCTTCCACGGCGTGGCGCGCAAACTAAACTCCTTCATCTACCTGTACATCGGCACCGGCCTCGGCGCCGGTATCTTCGCCGATGGTCAGATCTATACCGGCCACGCGCACAACGCGGGCGAAATCGGCCATATCGTGGTGCAGCCCGGCGGACGGCCGTGCTACTGCGGCAATCACGGTTGTCTCGAGCGCTATGTTTCCTTGCTGGCCGCCTATGAACACTGCGGATTGGATCCGATGCGCGCGTTGCCGGACGATCTGCTGGCGGTGGATCCGGCGCTGTTCGACAGTTGGATCGACAGCGTACTGCCGCCGCTGCGCCAGGCGATCAATGTGATCGAATGCCTGTTCGATGCGGAAACGGTGGTTGTCGGCGGCATGATGCCGCAGCCGCTGCTGAAAAAGATCATCAAACGTTTGCCGCCGCTGCACCAGTCGGTGCGCAGCCGCTATCTGGACGATATGCGGGTCAAGATCGGCATGACCGGCAGCGATACCGCGGCGTTGGGCGCCGCCGCGCTGCCGATATTCGACGAGTTTAATCCGCAGTATCAGCTGCTGCTCAAGTAGTCCGGGAAAATCTGATTTTTTACATGCCGGCCCGCACGCGGCGCCGGATGTTGTCGTTGGCCGGCGTAAAAAATAATGCCGGAGAGCGCGGAACGACGACGAACCGGGGAGGTGTCGCAACAGCCATCCTCTGGCCGTTGTCGGCTAAATAAGCGCCTGATCGACCTGCGGCAGAGATTCAAACCCAGGACGGGCAAAATAGTAGCCCTGCGCGTAATCAATGCCCAGCCGTCGCAAAAACCCATATTCCTGTTCGGTTTCAATGCCTTCCGCCAGTATCCGGACATTGAGCTCTTTCAGCATGCTGATACTGTTGGATACGATGATCTGACGCGTGCGATCTTTATCGACTTCACGGATCAGCGCCATATCCAGTTTAACGATATCGGTCTGAAAATCCGCCAACAGATTCAGACCGGAATAACCGGCGCCAAAATCATCAATGGCTGTTTTAAACCCCAGCGTTTTGTAGCAGGCCACAATGCTCTGGATATGCTTACTGTCCTGCGTCTGTTCCGTCTCGGTAAATTCAAACATGATGTTCTCAACCGGAAACCGGCAGCGGCGCGCCGTTTCCAGCGTGGCGCGGATACAGCGCTCCGGCCGGTAAATCGCCCTCGGCAAAAAATTAATGCTGAGCATCCCGGGCAGCCGCAGCCGGGCCGCCAGCGCGATCGCCTTTATGCGGCACTGCTGATCGAAGTTATAGAGCATCTCCTGACTGACCTGCGAGATCACGCTGAACGCCGACTCATTATTAGTGCCGCGCACCAACGCCTCATAACCAAAAATACGCCGCTCGGCGCAGTCCACAATCGGCTGAAACGCCATGGTAAAATCAAAACCAAGGCTACCGCTATCTTTACATCGCGCGCAGGGCGCCGGTACTGCGGAATTCATGGCTACCAACCTGGAGTATCGAATGAATGAGACGAAGAACGCCTGTACAACTGTCCTTTAACCATAGCGAACTCGGATCGCTGACAAAGCGCGTTATCAGCGCGCGCCCGTACGTCGGGAAAGCGGGCCTGACCACGACGCCGTCGGCCGGCCCGGATATCGTTTTGTCTGTAGCGCGAATTGGCTCACGGGTAACGCCCGTAAGACAGTATATCGACCAAAAAACGCAGAAAGTTAAACAAAGTTTCGCCGCGGCGCGCGGAAAACAAACGCGGGCGCCGCTGTCTGAATGATAACTAAGGGGATTTGTCGCTGGTCTGATGTGCTGAGTTCGGAACGCGGGCGATGATTTTCACGCGGCTGCGGATCCACCGGCCGCACGACCGGCGGTTCCGCCCGCCGTTTTACCAGTACTGATTGATCTGCTGACGCAGAGCTTCGGCGGTGACCTTACCCTGTTCGCCCGCCAGCGCGCGGCCGGCAATAAATGTCTTCGCGGTGATGCCCTTAAACAGGTGAATATCCTGCGGCACGATGCCGCCGGTGATCGAGACTTCAAATCCCATCGCCGACAGGGCGCGCATGCGGCTGATGTCCTCCGGCGTCCAGCTGACGCCGGCCAGTTCGGCATCGCGCGAACGATGATAAATAGCCTGACGAATGCCCAGCGCAATCCAGCTTTGCGCGTCCTGCTCCGTCCAGTGGCCGTACAGCTCAATCTGGATTTCGCCGTCGAACTCATCCGCGACTTTTTTACAGGCGGTCACGGTGGCGATATGCGCGGCGGCGGACACGGTGATCCAGTCGGCGCCGGCCTCAAACGCCATTCTGGCCAGAATCGCTCCGCCGTCCGTGGTTTTCATATCGCAGACAATAATGTGTTCGGGGTGACGCCGTCGCAGCGTGCTCACCGCCGACATACCCTCGGCAAAGGCCAGAATGGTGCCGATTTCAATCACGTCGACAAAACCCGCCACCTCGCTGGCGATGGCGACCGCCGCGGCAAGATCGGTGGAGTCCAGGGCTATCTGTAACAGAGGCTTAGTCATGATGTATATCCTTGTTGGCTGCGGCAAGACGGCGCGCCCCGTTTCGCCCGAATGCGGCGCCGGGGCGTCAGCGCTTGCCGTTATAATGTGTTCTTCTGTTTCCGCCGTCTTGCGCACGCCGGAACCTGGGTTTATTGTCCGCCTGCGCGCGATGCTGCGTGGCGACAGGATAATCAGGGTTGCCCGTAATAGGCGCCGGCCCCGTGCTTGCGGCTATAGTGCTTATCCGACAGCGCCTGCTGAATATGGATATGCGGGTTCAGCGCGCGAGTCGACAACGCCATGGCCGCCACCTCCTCCAGAACCACCGCATTGTGCACCGCGTCCTCCGCGTCCCGGCCCCACGCGAACGGCGCATGACCGGCGATCAGCACGCCGGGAACGGCCACCGGATCGATGCCCCGCCGACCAAACTCGTCCACGATGACCAGACCGGTATTTTTTTCATAATCGTTGGCGATCTCCTGCGGCGTCAGTTGCCGGGTACAGGGGATGTCGCCATAGAAATAGTCGGCGTGCGTGGTGCCCAGCGCCGGAATATCCATTCCCGCCTGCGCCCAGACCGTGCCGTGGCGCGAGTGCGTATGAACGATGCCGCCCAGCGCGGGAAACGCCCGATACAGCGCCAGGTGGGTAGCGGTATCGCTGGATGGCCGACAGTCGCCCTGCACCACCTCGCCCGCCATATCCAGCACCACGATATCGTCTGCCGTCATGGCGTCATAGCTGACGCCGGATGGCTTGATGGCGATGACGCCGCGCCGCCGATCGATCTGTGAAACATTGCCCCAGGTGAAGGTCACCAGGCCGAACTTCGGCAGCATCAGGTTTGCCGCCAGCACGCTTTCTTTCAGTGCAGTAAACATTGCCGTTCTCCCGTATCCGCGCCCCGACCGGGGCGACAGCGCCGGAGGGCGCTGGCTAGCTGGCCGCCGCCAGCGCGTCGTCGATTACCCGCCAGACATCCTCCTCGCTGCGGCAGGCGCGCAGTTTATCGAGGTTAATGCCGGTTGGACTGCTGTCGTCTTCCAGCACCTGAGTCACTTCCATCAGTCCGTCCATATGCTCGTCGGACGAACTGCCGGCCAGCGTCACCAGCACATCCACCGGCTCGTCTTCGCCGTCGAATTTTACCGGTCTGGTCAGCGTCACCAGCGCAAAGGCGGTGCGGTTCACGCCGTCTTCCGGCCGCGCGTGCGGCATGGCGAACTGCGGCGCGATGACGATATAAGGACCGAGCTGCTCAATGCTGCTGATGATGGCGTTATGGTAACGCGGCTCCACGGCACCGGAGGCGATCAACATATCGGTGCCGAGACGAATGGCCTCCCGCCAGTCCGCGGCGCTGGCCTGCAGTCGGATGGAGCGGTTTTCGATCAGCGATTGTTTTAACTTCATGGTGAACTCCTGTTGCCTGCCGTTGCCGGGGGGTAACGGCAGGATGTACGACATTAACGTAAGAAATGCTGTTTAATCAGGCCCAGCAGCTCGTCGCCGAAGGAATTCGGATTCAGCATGTTCTGCACGCCCAGTACGAATTTGCCTTCTCCCGGCTGCATCTCCCCGGCGAGGTGGCGGGAGGACACGATAATATCCGTGGTCGACAGCTTAGATTTGTAGTCGGCAACGGCGCAGGAATCCATGACGTGCGGCACCCCCTGCTGTTCCAGATACTTGCCAATCTTCATTTTCATCATCATGGAAGAGCCCTGGCCGTTGCCGCAGACCGCCAGAATACGCACCGCCCGACCGCGACCGATATCGCCGGCCGACGCCTCCGGCGCGGCGACCGGCTGGACGTCGGTCGCGTCATGCGCGGCGGCGTCCTCTTCGGCGCGCAGCGTTCTGGCGGCGAAATACATATACGCGCCCGCCCCGGCCAGCAACAGCAGGAAGAACAGCGACGAGAAAGACAGCGCCTGCATAATCGGCGGGAACACCAGCGCCCAGTCGGCCATTCCCATCCAGCCGTTAAACGCCGCTCCCCGTTGCGCGAACAGATGGATCGCCCAGGCGGACCCCAGTACCTCGATGATGCCCATAACGAAACAGATTTTCATTACCGCTTTCCAGCCGCCGAAGTGGTTGGCGAAAACACCGATGGTGGCGTTGGAGAAAAACATCGGAATGAAGCCTGGAATGATCATGATCGGCGCCTGGAAGAACAGCATGCCCAGCACCGCCACGAACTGGCCCATCGCGCCCCACATAAAACCGAACACCATGGCGTTGGGCGAGTAGGCGTAGATAGCCGCGCAGTCGATAGCCAGCACCGCGTTCGGGATGACCCGTTCCGAAATGCCTTTGAAGGCTTCGGACAGCTCGGCGACGAACATCCGCACGCCGGCGACGATAATCTGAATGGCGACGGCGAATTTCAGCCCGGTTTCCAGAATATAGAGAGTCCAGTGCGTAGTGCCGGCCATCGATTGCAGATTCTTCAGACCGAACGACAGCAGGATGATACCGAAGAACAACGTCATCACGATCGCCGTGGCGGTGATGCTGTCATGAAAGATATGCAGCCATTTCGGCAGCTTGAGATGGTCGACGCTGTCTTCTTTGTTGCCCAGCCGCGGCGCGACTTTAGTGGCGATCCACGACGCGACCTGTTGCTGATGGCCGATGGAGAAACCGGCGCCGCCGGTGACCTCTTCGGTGGGCTTGAACATGATATTGGAGGAGATCCCCCAATACAGCGCCATGATCACCGCCGAGTAAATGATGGTTTCCCACATCGAAGCACCCAGCACGAAGTAAAACACCGCGATCAGCCCCGCCTGCTGGAACATGATGTGCCCGGTCAACATGATGGTGCGAATACCGGTATAGCGGCGGAACACGACCAGCAGGATATTGATGCCCAACGCTATCAGCACCGCATAACCGACCCAGGAATAGTTATCGCCCATGGTTTCCATGGTGGCCATCATGGTGGTGTAAGGATCGATGACCGAACCGGTCAGGCCATGAAACTCGGCAATCTTATCGATCACCGGTTTAAAACCGGCGACCAGGGTATTGGCTCCGACCTGCACCAGCATAAAACCGACGATGGTTTTGATCGTGCCTTTGATCACCGTGGTGACATCGCGCCTGAGCAGAATGTAGCCGATACAGGTGACCAGGCCCAGCAGCAGCGGCGCCTTGGTCATGACCTGGCTGTAGAAGATGTAAAAAATATCGTATAGGGTTTGCATAATGATGCTCCGTCAACAAGGTGAAGACACCGTATTGCTCATTCGTTCGGAGAGGCTCGCTCGCCGTTTCTTATGTTTCGCTTGTTTTGGATCTCAATCTGTTTTCGCTTACGCCGCCACCATAGCAATCATAATAAATCATAAAAAGTCAAAATTTGACGTTATGTGAGAATGATCTCGTTCATATTTCCCCGACCTTCGCAATCATCGCGCCGACCGGCCTGCCAAAGGCGAATTCCTGGCCAATGAAATAAAAATCCCAAAGCCATATAACAAACTGTAAATAAATTATTTTTAGTTCATCCCCGCTCAATTGAATGCCATTTCCATACCGGGATCACAAAAAACAACATCCAGCGTTGATAATCACCATTATGATTTTTATAGTCACAAAAGAATCATTAATTAATCACCATCGCAGTGGGGCGGGATCATCATCGGGGTGGATCCATCTCCTCATTTTCCGGGCCAGACGAATAGAAAAAGAGGTAACATCAGATGAGTAAGATAGACGAAATTACACGTGAATCCTGGGTATTAAATACATTCCCGGAATGGGGCAGCTGGCTGAATGAAGAGATCGAACAGGAGGCGGTGGCGCCAGGCACCTTCGCCATGTGGTGGCTGGGGTGCACCGGCATCTGGCTGAAGTCCGCGGGCGACACCAATATTTCCATCGACTTCTGGTGCGGCACCGGCAAACGGACGCACGCCAATCCCTATATGAAAAAACAGCACCAGATGATGCGTATGGGCGGCGTGCGCAATCTGCAGCCGAACCTGCGCACGTCGCCGTTTGTTCTCGATCCGTTCAGCATCAAAAAAATCGATGCGGTGCTGGCTACCCACGATCACGCCGACCATATCGACATTAACGTCGCGGCGGCGGTGCTGCGCAACGGCGGCCCGCAGGTGAAATTTATCGGCCCGCAGGCCTGCGTCAACCTGTGGACAAGCTGGGGCGTGCCGGCCGAACGCTGTATCGTGGCGCAGGTCGGCCAGCAAATTATCGTCGGCGATCTGACCATCAAGGTGCTGGACGCGTTCGACCGCACGGCGCTGGTTACCCTGCCGGAAGGCGTTTCCTCGCGCGATAAGGGCATCCTGGACAGCATGGATCAGCGCGCGGTGAACTATCTGATCCAGACCAGCGGCGGCAACCTGTACCATTCCGGCGACTCTCACTATTCAAACTACTTCGCGAAACACGGCAATGAGCACCAGATCGATGTGGCGCTGCTCTCCTACGGCGAAAACCCGCGCGGCGTGACCGATAAAATGACGTCATCCGATATCCTGCGCGCCGGCGAGTCGCTGAATAGCCAGGTGGTGATCCCGATCCATCACGACATCTGGGCCAACTTCCAGAGCGACCCGCGAGAAATAGAAGTGCTGTGGCGGATGAAAAAAGATCGCCTGGGTTACGGTTTCCGGCCCTTTTTCTGGCAGGTCGGCGGCAAATACACCTTCCCGACGGATAAAACGAAGATGTATTACCAGCATCCGCGCGGGTTTGATGATATTTTCGTCGACGAACCCGAGCTACCGTTCAAGTCATTCCTGTAAAATGCGGTCGGTAGCGGCGGAACGCGGCCGGTCATGACGCCGGCCCGTTTGCCGCCCGGGTTTACTCCGCCGATCCTACCGCTTTCGGGATACCGCATAACGCCAGGCGCGTGACGTCTCTGGCGCTCAGGGAACGCCGCGACCGGGGAATTCCCCGGCGCGCAACAGATTTTCATGCGGCGTGCCGCGCCGCGGGGCAGTCACAGAGCGACGGCCCGCGCCGGCAGCCTGAAAGCCGATGGAGGATCGCCGACGGAGTGCCGTTAACCTTTGCATACTGACCATCAGGAGAAATAACCGTGACATACCGCGTACTGGCACTGGATTTGGATGGCACCACGCTGAACAGCGATCATCAAATTCCGCCCCAGGTGAAAGAGGCCATCAACCGTATCAAAGATCGTGTAATGGTGCTGCTGGTGACCGGGCGCCACCACACGGCGGCCCGCCCCTATTACGCCGAGCTGGGACTGAATACCCCGATTATCTGCTGCAACGGCACCTACGTTTACGACTACCAGAACAATAGCGTGCTGGCGGAAAACGCGATCGAGCGCGCCAACGCCAAAAAATTTCTGGATCTGGCGCAGGCGCATCGGCTGAACCTGGTGATGTACGTCACCGACAAAATGGTGTATCCCGCCGTCAGCCCGGTCGTTTACATGAAAACGATGGAAGAGTGGGCGCAGCAGTGCCCGGCCGCGGTTCGGCCCGAAATCGAGCGAATCGACTCGCTGTACGATGAGATGGAAGCCAGCCGCTATATCTGGAAGTTCGTGGCGGAAGGCGATATCGCCAGCATCGAGGCGTTTTCCCGTTTGCCCTGGGTGAACGAACATTTCATCGGCGAAAAATCCTGGTCGAACCGCATCGACTTTTCCCGTAAGGGCAACACCAAAGGCGTCCGTCTGGCCGCGCTGCTGGCGCAGCAGAACATCGCGCCCGCCCAGGTGGTGGCCATCGGCGACAACCATAACGACATCTCCATGCTGCAGCTGGCCGGGCTGGGCGTCGCGATGGCCAACGCCGACGAAGCGGTACGCCAGGTGGCGGATCGGGTCACGCGGGAAACCAACAATGGTCTGGGGATCGGCGAAATCATCGCCGAATATTTCCCGCCGCAATAACAGAGGTGCGCGATGCACAATGTTAATAAGCCCCTTCGTCTGGGGCTGTATGAAAAGGCGATGCCCGCCGAACTGAGCTGGGAACAGAAAATCGAGGCCGCCAAAACGCTGGGCTTCGATTTCATCGAAATATCTATTGATGAAAGCGATGCCCGGCTGCAGCGCCTCGAGTGGCGCGACGATGAAATTTATCATTTGCGCCGCCTGTGCGAACGGCAGGCTATGCCGCTGCATTCTATGTGCCTGAGCGCCCACCGCCGTTTTCCATTCGGCTCCGCGGATGAAGCGATTCGCCAGCGGGCCCACGCCATTATGGAGCAAGCCATTACGCTGGCGTATAAACTCGGCATTCGCTGTATTCAACTGGCGGGGTACGATGTCTATTACGAAACGCAGAGCGCGGAAACCCATCGCCGGTTCATCGCCGGCATGCAGGCGGCGGCCAGTATGGCCGAACAGGCCGGCGTTATGCTCGGCGTCGAAATTATGGATACGCCCTATCTGAATTCACTCAGCAAGTTCGAAGTACTGAAAAAGTCCGTCCCCTCTCCGTGGTTTATGGCCTATCCCGACGTGGGCAATATCAGCGGCTGGAACTATGACATTTGCACCGAACTGAAGCTCAGCAGCCAGCACATCGTACAGATCCATCTGAAGGATACGCTGAAGGTCACGGCGAAAAGCCCAGGCCAGTTCCGCGATCTGGTGATTGGCGAAGGCGAGGTGGATTTCCCGGCGATCTTCCGTACGCTGGCGGAGATCGATTATTCGGCCCCGCTGGTGCTGGAAATGTGGGCTCAGGATGAGCATTGGGCCGGGAATCTGCGTCTGGCCAGATCGCGCCTGCGGCAGATGGGACTGGACGCCGGACCGACGCCGACCTGACGCGCCGGACAACGGGCGCCGGCCGTTTCGGCGGCCGACTTTTTTTCCCGACACGCTCGTTATAAAATCATAAAAAATCACTAATAATCATATATAGCGGATAACCGATGACAGAAGCACAACGACATAGCGCCATCCTGGAGATGCTGCAGCAGAAGCGGCACCTCACGGTGGCCGGCCTGATGCAGGCTTTTGATATTTCACCGGCCACGGCGCGCCGGGATATTAATAAGCTCAATGACTCTGGAAAGCTGCGCAAGGTGCGCAACGGGGCGGAGGTGCTGGCGTCCAGAAAAGCGTTCTGGCTGCCGTTTAATCTGCATCAGGCCTCCAATCACGACGAAAAGGTGCGCATCGCCCAGGCGGCGGCGGCGCTGGTGCAACCCGGCGAAAGCGCGGTAATTAACTGCGGCTCCACCGCCTTTCTGCTCGGCCAGGAAATCTGCGGCCAGGATGTCCAGGTGATCACCAACTATTTTCCGCTGGCCAACTACCTGATCGAGCATGAACACGACGGCGTGGTAATCATCGGCGGGCAATACAATAAAAGCCAGTCCATCACCCTGGCGCCGCAGGATGAGATCTCTTCGCTCTATGCCGGCCACTGGATGTTCACCAGCGGCAAAGGGCTGACCTCCGACGGGCTGTACAAGATGGATATGCTGACCGCGATGGCGGAGCAAAAAATGCTGGCTCACGTGGGCAAACTGGTGGTGCTGACCGACAGCAGCAAAATCGGCCAGCGTGCCGGTATGCTGTTTTGCGGCGCCAACCGGATCGATGTACTGATCACCGGCAAAGACGCCGCGCCGGCGGTGATCCAACAGCTGCGGGAAAAAGGCGTGCAGGTCATGCTGGTGTAGCGCGAGTTCAGGCCAGCATTTTCCCGCGCACAATCACCTTGCCTGGCTTGACATCGCTTTCGGTCGAACGGCGTATCGCCAGGTTCAGCGCCTGCCAGGCGATTTCATGCAAATCGTGGGAAACGCACGGGAAATGGAAGCCGTAGATCGCCGCGAGCGAGACTTCGTCGATGCTGAATAACGAGACATCCTTCATCGGCCGCAAGCCCTGCTCAATGCAGGATTTAATGATGCCGAGCGAGATCTGATTATTGCAGCCGACGAAAAAATCCGGCGGCCGGTGCCGCCGCAGGTAATCGCTGGTCACCCGCGAGGCGATATCCATAAAAAAATCGGCGTGCAAAATATCCAGCGCGGCCACCTTGCCCTGCAATACCGCCGTAATACCGGTGATCCGCTCCCGCGCCACGGTCGAATCTTCCGGCCCGGACACCACCACCACGCGCTGCGCGCGCTGCTCCAGCAGATAGCGCCCGGCCTGCAGACCGCAATCGAAATTATCGATATAGACGCCGCTGCAGTGCCTGCTGTCCAGCTCGCGGTCCACCAGCACCACGGGAATATTCAGTTTCTCCAGCCGGTTCAGGTACTCCGGGTAATAGAGACAGTCGGACGAGATCACCGACAGAATGATGGCGTCCACGTTGTAGCCGATCAGCTTGTCGATGATACGGTTTTCATTTTCCTGCGATTCATACGAGTCAAACACCAGCGTATCGTAGCCCGCCTTTTGCGCCTCCAGCGTCATCAATTTCGTCAGCCCGCCGAAGAAAGGATTCGCCATATCCGGGTTAACGATGCCAATGGTTTTACTGGTTTTCGCCCGCAGATTACGCGCCGCCGTATTCACCACATAGCCCATGCGTTCGGCGGTTGCCAGGATGCGCCTCAGGGTTTCAGGATGTACTTTCTCGGGCTGAGAAAAAGCGCGCGACACGGTAATTTTACTGACGTTCGACTCCACCGCCACGCTTTCCAGCGTGGCTTTCTGCCCCCGACCTGCCGCCAATGTTGGCTCCTTAGTTAAATCACGTCATTTTGTACCATTCAGGCATCATGACAGATCCGGCGTCATGATGCTAATGGTGATATTACCCGGTTCTTTTTACCCTGGGATCGGTGAAGATATCCAGCTCGTCGCGGCTTTCGGAAGAGAATTCCGACACCACCGCGCCCTCTTCTCCCGCCTGAAACCAGTGGCGCGTATTCGGCGCAATGGTGTATTGCTCGCCGGGACGCAGCAGAATGTAGCGTCGGCAGTTGTACCAGCGCTCGCTGCCCGGCGGCGCAAGGCAAACCGGCCGGCCGTCGGCCTCGATCGGCGTCAGCGCGTCATCATCGACGAACAGATAAACCGCTCCCCAGCGGCAACGGAAGGTTTCCTGTTTGCCCGGCAGACCGGCAAATGGCGGATGCCGATGCTCCGGGCAGGTCTGTCGCGGAAACAGCACCAGTTCCTTAGCGCAGTAGCGCGGCGTATTGATGTAGGTCAGCAACTGCAGGCCGGTGCGCGGATAATCGGGCAGGCCGAAAGTGGCTATCTCTATATTTTTCTCTTCATATTCAGTCAGCTGAATATTAGCGAAGCGCAAATATTGCAGCGTGCCGGCGACAGCGTCAGCGATAGACTTCATGATACTCCTCCCGTCTCTGATTGTTATCGTTATCATTAGAATTGGTATAAAAGCGTCGTTTTGTGACTAATTCCGCCATTATTCACCTAAACACCACGCCTTCAGTTGCGTATTTGTAAAATATTTAACCATCATCACACATTGAATCGCTTATCTGCCCTAACATCCGCCTCACTCAAAATGTTATCGATACCATAAAAATGATTCATCACCACCGTGAGGATGAGACCATGAAAGCATTAGTCCTTGAACAAGCCGGGAAAATCGCCATTCAGGAGCGCCAGTTCGACGAGACGCTGGGCGATAACGATGTGCAGATCAAAATCCATTCCGTCGGCATCTGCGGCAGCGACGTGCACTATTATCAGCACGGCCGCATCGGTCCCTTTGTCGTCAACGCTCCGATGGTGCTCGGCCACGAAGCCGCCGGCGTGGTGCTGGCCGTCGGGAAAAACGTGCGTCACGTAAAAACGGGCGATCGCGTCTGTATGGAGCCGGGAATTCCCGATATGAACTCCGCCCAGACCCGGGCCGGCATCTATAACCTGGACCCGGCGGTGCGTTTCTGGGCCACCCCGCCGATCCACGGCTGCCTGCGCGAAACGGTGATTCATCCCGGCGCGTTCACTTTCCGGCTGCCCGATAACGTCGGCTTCGCAGAAGGCGCGATGGTGGAGCCGCTGGCGATTGGCATGCACGCCGCCACCAAAGCCGGCATCAAACCGGGCGATATCGCGCTGGTGATCGGCGCCGGCCCCATCGGCGTGGTGACCGCGCTGGCGGCGCTGGCCGGCGGCTGTTCGGACGTAATCATTTGCGATTTGTACGATGAAAAGCTGCAGGTAGCGGCCAGCTATGACGGCCTGCATGCGGTGAATAATCAGTCCGGCGCGCTGGCGGAGACCGTCGCCCGGCTGACCAGCGGCAACGGCGTGGATATCGTATTCGAATGCAGCGGCGCAAAGCCGGCCATCGCCGGAATCGCCGCGCATATCGCTCCCGGCGGCACGGCCGTGCTGGTGGGTATGCCGGTGGACGCGGCCCCGCTGGATATCGTGGCCGCACAGGCCAAAGAGGTCACCTTCAAAACGATTTTCCGCTACGCCAACATGTATCCGCGCACGCTGCGTCTGCTGAGTTCGGGCAAGCTGCGCGTCCAGCCGCTGATCTCGCAAACCTATAAATTCGCCGACAGCGTAGCCGCCTTTGAACGCGCGGCGTCAGGCCGCCCTTCGGATATCAAAATCATGCTGGAAATGGAGTAACTCATGGCGCTCTATGCTGGCATTGACTGTGGCACACAGGGTAGCAAGGTGGTGATTGTCGATGGCGACAAGGGCACGCTGCTCGGTGAGGGCAGCGCCCCGCATCGACTGATCAGCGACTCGTCCGGCCGGCGCGAACAGCTGGCCGGATGGTGGATCGACGCGCTGGAATTGGCCTTTAAGCAGGCGGTAGCCCAGGCGGCGATCGATGCTGGCCAGATCGCCGCCCTGTCGGTCTCCGGCCAGCAGCACGGCTTCGTGGCGCTGGACCAGCAGGGCGATGTGCTGCACGCGGTAAAACTGTGGTGCGATACCGAAACCGCCGAAGAGAACGCACAACTGCTGCAGAAACTGGGCGGCATAGAGGGCTCGCTGGCGCGGCTGGGGTTGATGGTGGCCACCGGCTACACCGCATCGAAAATCCTCTGGTTCAAAAACCATTACCCGCAGCGCTGGCAGCGGCTGCACACCGTGCTGCTGCCGCACGACTATCTGAATTTCTGGCTGACCGGCGAACGGGTCGCCGAATATGGCGACGCCTCCGGCACCGGCCTGTTCAATATCCGCACACGCCAGTGGGATCGCCATACCGCGGATCTGATCGACGACAGCGGCCGGCTGTGGAAGGCGCTGCCGCCGCTGCAACGGGCGGAACAGTGTGTGGGCAGGCTGCGTCCGGAGGCGGCGCGACGGCTGGGGCTCAATCCCGCCGCCCGGGTGGCCAGCGGCGGCGGCGACAACATGATGGCGGCGATCGGCACCGGTAATATTCAGCCCGGCACCATCACCCTGAGCCTCGGCACGTCCGGCACGCTGTTCACCTACGCGGATGCGCCGGTCGTCGCCTCGTCGGAGATGATCGCCGGCTTCTGCTCCAGCAACAACGGCTGGCTGCCGCTGATCTGCACCATGAACGTCACCTCCGCCACCACCACCGTCCGCCAGTTGCTGCAAGAGGATATCGCCGCGTTTAACCAGTTGCTGGAACAGACGCGGCCCGGCGCGGGCGGCATCGTGATGCTGCCGTTCTTCAACGGCGAACGCGTACCGCAATTGCCCCACGCCCGCGCCAGCCTGCACAACCTGGACAGCGATAACTTTACCCGCGCCAATCTCTGTCTGGCGGTGGTGGAGAGCGCGACTTACGGCCTGCGCTACGGCATCGATCTGTTTCGCGCCCAGGGGCTGGAAGCCGGCGAAATCCGGCTGACCGGCGGCGGCGCGCGCAGCCCGCGCTGGCGGCAGATCGTGGCCGACGTGATGGATTGCCCCGTGGTCTGTCTGGCGGAAAAAGAGAGCGCGGCGCTGGGGGCGGCCATTCAGGCGATGTGGTGCGACCAGTTGGCCGACGATCCGGCCCTCGCTCCCGCTCCGTTGCTGGACGCACTGTGCCGACGCTTTGTCCGTCTGGACGAATCCACCCGCACGCGGCCCGATCCGCAGCGGCGGCAACAGTACGCCGGGCTGTACGCCGATTACCTGCGGCAACTGCAACAGTCCTGGCCGGAGGTGCGACTGTGACCCTGGATACCCATACTCAGCAACCGGCTTATCTGCTGGAAGTCAGCGGCGTGAAAAAGGCCTTCGGCCCGGTGGTGGCGCTGAAAAACGCCGAATTCTGCCTGCGCCGCGGATCGATCCACGCGCTGTGCGGCGGCAACGGCGCAGGCAAATCGACCTTTCTCAGCATTCTGATGGGTTTTATTCAGCCCGACGGCGGAGACATCTTTATCAACGGCCGGCGTTGTGAATTCAGCCATCCGCGCGAAGCGCTGGCGGCCGGCATCGCCATTGTGCAGCAGGAACTGAGCGCAATACCGGATCTGAGCGTGGCGGAAAACATCTGGCTGGGACGCGAACCGCGCCGCTTCGGCTTCGTAGACTTCACCACCATGAATCAGCAGACCGCGGCGCTGCTGGAGGATCTGCATTTCGCCATCTCGCCGACGGAAAAAATGCGCAACCTGAGCGTAGCGGAGCAGCAACTGGTCGAGATAGCCAAAGCGCTGTCCCACGCCAACGCCGACATCATTATCATGGATGAACCCACCTCGGCCATCGGCGAAGAGGACGTGCGCAAGATCTTCCAGACCATTACCCGGCTGGCGGCGAAGGGTAAAGGAATCATCTATGTCTCGCACCGCCTGTCGGAGATCTTCCAGATCGCCGATAGCTATACCATCTTCCGCGACGGCAGCTACATCCATGAAGGTCTGATTCAGGACATCACGCGCGAACAGCTGATTGAGCACATCATCGGCGGCGAGTTCGAAAACGAATTCGCCAAATTCAACCAGCCGGGCGAGGAGGTGATGATGGAGGTCAGGAATCTGCGCTGGGGGAAAAAGATCAACGATATCAGCCTGACGCTGAAACGCGGCGAAATCCTCGGCATCTACGGACTAGTGGGCTCGGGACGCAGCGAATTTCTCGATCTGATCTTCGGCATTACTCACGCCGACAGCGGCACCATCCATATCGGCGATCGTCGGCTCGGCCGCCATTCGCCCGGCGAGGCGATCAGAAGCGGCATCGCCTATGTCACCGAGGATCGAAAAGACAGCGGGCTGGTACTGTGCCGTTCGGTGAGTGAAAACATCAATATCGCGTCGTTCAGCGCGGTCAGCCGGGCGGGCTTTATCAACGATCGACAGGAGAAGATGCGCGCCGAGGCGATGATCGCATTGTTTAACGTCAGGACGCCCGACGCCGGCCATATCGTCGGCAATCTCAGCGGCGGCAATCAACAGAAGGTGGTGCTGGGCCGCTGGGCGCTGCTTGACCCCGACGTGATGCTGCTGGATGAGCCCACGCGCGGCATCGACGTCGGCGCCAAAAAGGAGATCTACCGTTTCATGTCCGAATTCGCTTTGAAAAACAAGGGCATCATTATGGTCTCTTCCGAACTGTCCGAAATTATCGGCATGAGCGACCGCATTCTGGTGTTTCGCCGCGGCGAACTGGCCGGAGAATTATCGGCGCAAGAGGCCACCCAGGCCGAATTGATGAAGCTGGCGGTCTAGCCGCTGACCTTTTAGAGGACACTATTATGAGCGCTACACCGTCATTAACACCTGGAATCGCTTTCCTTGAGCGCAATAAAAGGCGCCTGCATAAATACGGTATTGTCGTCGCGTTCTTTGCACTGTGTTTAATCGTCACCGTGATTGGCGAAATACAGGTAGCGAAAGGCGCCTGGAGCAGCAACTATTTTCTCAGCAATGAAAATACGCTGATCGTCCTGCGCCAGATTTCGATTAACGGCATTCTCGCCGTCGGCATGACGTTTGTCATTATCACCGCCGGCGTCGATCTCTCCGTCGGCTCGGTGCTGGCGCTGAGCGGTATCGTCGCCGCCCGCTTCGCCACCACCAACAGCGGGCTGTCGATAGGCGATAGCGCCAACGCGGTGCTGATGCCGTTGCTCATTGCGTTGGGCATCGGCATTGTCTGCGGCCTGATCAACGGCACCATTCTCGCCCGCTATCGCCTGCAGCCCTTCATCGTCACCATGGGGATGCTTTCGGCCGCGCGCGGGCTGACGATGCTGACCACCGACGGCAATCCGGTGTCGCAGCTTAACGGCGATTTCCGCTGGCTGGGCAACGGTTACCTGCTCGGCATCCCGGTGCCGGTGATCCTGTTTGTCGTCCTGTTCGCCGCCGCCTGGCTGCTGCTGAACAAGACGATCTTCGGTCGTTATGTCTACGCGGTGGGCGGCAATCAGAAAAGCGCACGCACCTCCGGCATCAACGTGCTGACGATAAAAGTGCTGGTTTACACCCTGTGCGGCGCGCTGGCCGGTATCGCCGGACTAATCCTCACCGCGCGCACCGGTTCCGCGCAGACCAACGCCGGCGCCGCCTACGAGCTGGACGCCATCGCCGCTGTGGTCATCGGCGGCACCAGTATGGCCGGCGGGGTCGGCACCCTGGTCGGCACGCTGTTCGGCATTTTAATTATCGGCGTAATGAATAACGGACTCGATTTGCTCGGGGTGCAGTCGTACTACCAGCAAATCATCAAGGGCGCGTTAATTGTGATCGCCGTATTGCTTGATCCTTCGCGCAAACAACAGCGCGATTAGCCCGTAAGCCAATCAATATACCCCATCGATTTCAGGCGACGGCAAGCCCTTCCCCGCAGCCAGAAAGCCGCCAGGGTATAAAAACCCTACCAGGAGAGAACCATGAAACAGATGACGAAAATAGCCTTGCTGACCCCGGCGCTGATGCTGGGCGCCATCGGCGCGGCTCAGTCGGCGCCGGTCAAAATGGCGGTGCTGATGTACGGCATGAAAGCCGAATTTGTCCAGTTGATGGAGAAGGCGGCGAAGGAGCATCCGGCGGTGAAAAGCGGCGACGTGCAGTTGACGGTTTACGACGGCCGCTACGATCCGATGGTGCAGAATAATCAGGCGGAAACCGCTATTCAGACTAAAACCGACGCCATCATCATCAATCCGATGGATTATGAAGCCAATATTGACGTCGTAACGATGGCCAACGAGGCGAAAATTCCGGTTATCGTGACCAACGCACGGCTGAATACCGATAAGATGACCTCCGAAGTGGTATCCGATGACGTGCTCGGCGGCTATCTGGAAGCCAAAGCGGTACTGAAAAAAATGAACTGTCAGGGCAACGTGGTGATCATCGAAGGGCCGAAAGGCGGCAGCGGCGAGATTCAGCGCGGCCAGGGTAATGACAGAGCGATTGCCGAATGCGGTTCAGGCAAGGTGAAAGTGCTGGAGCGCAAAACCGCCAACTGGTCGCGCGCCGAAGCGCTGCCGCTGATGGAAAACTGGCTGCAGAAGCATCGCGGGCAGATTCAGGGCGTGATAGCGCAGAATGACGAAATGGCGCTCGGCGCGATTGAGGCGATCAAAGGCGCCAATCTGAACGTGAAAGACTTCGCCATCGCCGGCGTGGATGGCGTCTCGGATGCGATCCGCGCGGTGCAGGCCGGCGAGATGGTTTCCATTCTGCAGGACGCGCGCGCCCAGATGCAGGGCTCGATCGATGTGGCGCTGCGCGCGGTAAAAGGCGACAGCTATCAGCCGCAATCCGATATCTGGCAACAGTATGCCGGCCAGATGGCGTGGGACAATGGGACGGCTAAACGCTACTCCGTTCCCTGGACGGAAGTGACCATGGAAAACGCCGCTCAGTTACTGGAAGCCCGCAAGTAACGGACTCGCCCCAGGCCTGCCGGTTCCGTCCGGCAGGCGACGGGAGTCGGCCGTCCCGGCGGCGCGCCCTTCCGCCCATCGCCGCGCGACATTCTCTTTACTCTCCGCCGCCGCGGGTATTACTCTGGTTGATGAGCATCGGCAAGTCCGGCATGAACGGCCTGCCGTTTTTACATCACGAAGGTGCCAAACATGAAACTTTTCATCTATGAACACTGTCCGTTCTGCGCCAGAGCCAGAATGATTTTCGGGCTGAAGGGCATCCCCCTCGAACTGTCCGTCATTATGGAAGGCGACGCGGAAACCCCTACCCGCATGGTCGGCCGCAAGGTGGTGCCGATCCTGCAAAAAGAGGATGGCGCCTACATGCCGGAAAGCATGGATATCGTGCACCATATCGATAGCCTGCAAGCGCCGTTAATCGCGGATCAGCCGGTCGATCCGGCAATCGACGCCTGGTGTAAAGCCGCCAGCGGCGCGATCTTCAAACTGGCGGTGCCGCGTTTCACCAAAGCCGATTTCAGCGAACTGGCCAGCGCGCCAGCGCGCGAGGCCTACCGCCTGCGGGAAGAAAAGGCGTTTGGCGATCTGGAGGCGCTGATGGCGGACACGCCGGCGCTGCAGGCGGAGGTTGAACAAAAACTGGCGCAGCTGGAGCCGCTGCTGGCCGATGAACGCCCGATCTCCAGCACCGACTTTATTTTATTCCCCATCCTGCGCACGCTCACCATTGTGAAAGGCGTTAAAACGGGGGCGAATGTCGCGCGCTATATTGAACGCGTCGCGGCGGCGAGTCACGTTGACCTGCTGACCGATAAGGCAATGTAACGGCAGGCGGAAGGAAAAGGCTTACCGTCGCGGAAATTGCGCGACGGTAAGCCGGCGTCGTTACGGATGGTAGTCGAAATCCGCCGAGGCGCGGTTGTCGCTGAATGTTTTCACCGCATCCTTTTTGGCGAAATATTGATTAATCAGCACGCCCGGGAACTGGGTAATACTGTTGTTAAACTCGGCGACATTGCCGTTAAAGATCACCAGCGCCGCCGAAACATTTTCCTGCAATTCACTGATCTCCGTCATTAGCCCGCTCACCGGCGTCACGCTGGTGATTTGCGGATAGGCTTCGATCGTCACGCGCAGGCCCGCCATCAGTTGCGATGTCTCCGCGCTCACCCGCTCCAGTCCCTCCGGGTCGATCCGGCTCTCACTCAGCTTATTGATGGAGGATCTTAGCTCGGTCACCCGGGTCACCAGAGACGATTCGAACTCTTTATACCCACGGACGATCTCCTCCAGCGCCGGGATGGTCTTATTAAACTGCCGCTGATAGGCGATAACGTCGGCCCAGGCGCGCAAAACCAGGTTGTGGCGGGCGATAATATTGTTGTAGATAAAAATAATCGCCAGCGCGATCAGCGCGGCCACCACCGCCAGAAAAATCACAGACCCCATGCTTCACCTCAATGTTATTGACTGACGTCACTGAAAATTATTATCGTTAAAACGCGCGATCTCTTTAATAAAACTGACCGCCCGTTGATATTTCGGCAGCGGACAGGGCGCAGAGAACAAGGCCCTGACGAAAGCGTCCGGCGTTTCAATGTTGGTCCCCAGGTCAATACGCAGCAGATCGGCGTCGCGGAATGAAATACAGCAGCGCCCCTCGCCCAGCGGCGATACTTCCACATTCACCCGCTTAAACTCGCCGTTGAGCTGCAAAAACGCCAGAATCACCGCGGGCTGCAGAAATTTAGCCGCCAGATGCTCCGAGGGCGCCCGCACGCTGAAAATACGATTAAACTGCCCGGAAGACGGCTTCCACGTAATCCCTTTATGGCCATTCGGCTCGGTCAGGACGCAAAGCCCTTTCAACTGAGGCAGGGGCGCGACCAGCATATAGCGATTGAAGTGATCGTAGACCGTTTTAGTCTCTTGTTTCGTGCCGCCGCGCCCGTCGGACACCAAACGCGTTTCCGTGCGCTGATTGACATAGTGCAAATGGTAATAGTCGATCTCGAAGCCGCGCGCCGGCGAAGCGACGCCGGTCGTCCAGCCGCGAATTTCCCGGCTATAGTTGCCGCGATTAAATTCGTAAAATTCCTGACACAGACACTTGATGAGATCGGCCGGCGGCGTCCTGTCCACCAGATCGTTATCGAACAGGATCTTCTTGCGTACAATTTTCGCCGACAGATCATCAACGTTTTTCTTGCGCGCCAGCAGAAGAAAAATCGGCACGGCGCTAAGCGCCACGCCGAGCGCACCCGCATACCAAAGCCGCCGCTCCGCGTCGCCGGACACTGAACCGACATGGTTGACCAGCGCCAGGTAGTAAATCAGCGCGCCGGCGCAAATACACAGCCCGAGAGCAAGCCACCAGAACAGCGCTTTGTTGTCATACTTCAGCTGGCCGCCGAACGATTTCGCACGGTCCAGCACCGCCAGCAGTTCCGCATTGCTCGCCGCGGCCTCCGCGCCGACGTCAAGCTGCGTCAACAACGCCTTCAGGCGCTGATTATGCGTCATGTCATTGCCCTTTGCCGAAAGCGACAATGATACTACAGCCGCCAGCCGCGCGACAGACGAGCTGGCGGCGCTAACTCGTTATTCGCACAGCCCTTTTGGCCGGTGCGGCGCGTGGCGTCTAATCACTGGCGGCGCGCGGCGTTTTATAAGACGCAGGGCGAGCCCGGACGGTCTGAAAACGTTAAACACAGAAATACATCGGATTAACGCCGGCGAAAAATTAACACCTAAGAATAAAAAATTATTGTTTTACGATAATTAAATGCTAAAATTCCGTTCTCAATCATTCTGGAGGTTTATCATGGCTCTCGATCGTTTAGCTGTTGTCAGTCACCGTATGGCGGCGCTCTCCCTTGGGTTCGTCATCGTTATGCTCGCGCTGAATGCCGCGGTGTGGCTTTTCCCGCAGTTATCCTCCATGGAAGGCGGATCCGGTCTTGCCTTCTACCTATCCGACCAGATGATTTCCATGCCCGGATTAGATCTGACGACCTACCCCTTGTGGCAAAAACTGGGCGCGATTTTATTGTCCAGCATTCCATTGCTGATGCTGACCGTGGGGCTGTTAAATCTGCGCGCCTTATTCAAAAACTACGCCACGGGCGATTACTTCTCGCCGTCGTCTTCGGCCTGCATGGAAAAAATGGGGCGCGCCGTCGCGGCGTGGGTTGCGCTGAACATCGTCTGCGAGCCTTTACTGAGTTTATGGCTTACCATGCGGGAACCCGCGGGCCAACGCCTGCTATCGCTGAGTTTTGACTCCGCGGGAGCGGTCGCCCTTTTCCTGGCGGCGTGCATCATCGTGATCGCACGCATTTTGCGCCGGGCAAGTGAAATCAATGATGAAAATCAGCAATTTGTATGAGCCTAAGATGCCTATTGAAATAACACTGAATGTGATGCTCGCCAGAAGAAAGGTCAAATCAAAGGATCTGGCGGCGGCCATCGGCATTACCGAACAGAACCTGTCTCTGCTTAAACAGGGGAAAGTAAAAGGTATCCGGCTCGCCACGCTGGGGGCGATCTGCCGCTATCTGGATTGCCAGCCGGCGGACATTCTGACCTATACCGGCGACGAAAAAGACCCGCTATAGCGCTCATGCCTTGCGGGCCGGACAAGCGCCGCGCCGCAATTAAAACCATGGCGGAAAGTTTCCCCGACGTCGTGGATGCGGCCCCGGCGCTGATTCTTCAGTAAGCGAACCGACAGGCCGGCAGCGTCTGACGTTTTGAGATTTTTGGTCCGCCGGTTAGCCAGAGCCGGCAACTGTTTTTCGTCCGTACATCAACCTTCATTTGAAGGTTGAACAGAATCAGGCAATTACAAAAATCTATCCAGAGGATCTATTTCATTTCCGGAGGCCGGGTTTCCATCACGATCGACAACGCATCCGGCCGCCAGAATTCCTGATCGAATTCGACTATCTGGTTCTCTTCGCCGAAGTTAAGACGTTCCAGATGAATACTGCTTGCGCCCGGAGAAAGCTGCAGCAATTCCGCCTGTTCCTCGTTGACCGTGCCGATGTGCATTTCCAGCTTGCAGCGCGATTGCACCCTGGCGAAGTGTTCGCGCAGGACGCGGGTCAGGGAAGTATTCAGGTCGATGTCGAGCAGTCCCGGGCACCAACTGGCCAACAACACGTTGTATTCCAGCAACACCGGACGCCGATCAATCCAGCGCCGGCGCTGGAGAAAAAAGACCGGCTCATCCGCTGAAGCCAGCCCCATGCGCTGGGCCAGCCAATCGCCTGCCGGACGCCGTTCGGCCAGCAGACATTCGGTGCGCGGGGTGCGTCCCTGGGCGCTGACATACTCCATGAAACCGCTGATGCGCGTAGGATCATAACGGATACGCGACGGGCAGACGAACCAGCCGCGCCGGTTTTCACGGTACACCAGCCCTTCAGCCTCCAGCTGTTGCAGCGCCTGGCGCAAAGTAACGCGGGTACAGCCGAAACGTTCGATCATTTCTCGTTCGGAAGGCAGCTTCTCATCGGCCTGCGAGGCGCCCTGGGCAATGTCGCTGGCGAGTTGGTCGCGGATTCGTTGGTAGTGATGTGAATAGGGGATGAAAGACATCCGGGGTTCCGTTTGGTTGCAATGACCAGAGTAAACGCCTGCGCGCCCGCCAGCGTTACGTACGCCCCAGTGCGCCAATGGCGAGTGAACGCCGAACGCCGTCATCCCCAGAGATAACCGGCCCGGCTGGCCCAGAGTACCGTTGGTTGCCGGGGACTGCAAGCGGGCCGCACGGGCGTGCCGACGGTCCGAAGCGTCGTCGGCCGGCTAAAGCCTGGAGGATGAATTTATTACAGCACCTCTGCTGTCGCAGTTGACTGATTTTTCTCCTGATTACGCAGATCGGCGCGCCAGGCGCGCAGGCCGTAGACGGCCAGTAGCACAAAACCGGCATAGAGCGCGGCGGTCAGGCGCAGATCTTTATACAGGAACAGTCCCACGTAGATAATATCCAGCACGATCCATAGCCACCAACTGGCCACATATTTGCGTGCCGCCCACAGGCTGGCGACCAGACTGAATGCCGTAAGCAGAGAGTCCAGCCAGGGCAGCGAGGCATCGGTATAAGTATGCATCAGCGCACCCAGCGCTATCGCGCCGCCCAAACCCAGCAGCAGGCTGATCAACGCTTCACGGCGTGGTAAACGTTCCACCCGGACCTTGCCGGTTTCAATGCGTCCGGTGCTCCAACGCCACCAGCCATATCCCTGCAACAGGGCGAAAATCAGCTGCAGCAGCATGTCTGAATAGAGCTTAATCTCAAAGAAAATCCATACATACAGCAATACGGCGACCACGTTGACCGGCCAGCACCAGCGAATGCGCTGAGTGGTGAGCCAGACCCCGATAACATTGATGATGACGGCAACAACTTCTAACGGCGACATAACGTCTCTCTTCCTTCTGTTGGAGCGGCGCCTCACGGCGCCGGGTTAAAGGTTTGGCCCGATTGATTGCTGCAACGCCAGAGCCTGTAGTTTCAATTGCCGCTTACGCGTTAAGGGCAAGTCTTCTTTAACGCCATAAAGAGCGCGGAGCCGATTGCCACGAACAGGATTGGCTTACAGGCACCGGCCTCTGCCCCGGCCGGCCAGGCGAGGCAGCGCTGTGGTTATGTGAGGATCGCGGAAAGCGTTGATGGCGCACGGAGACCATTGCGGTATTAGTCATGGTGAGTATCAGCGATTAGCGTCAGTGAAGGATCCGCAGCCCACTCTTGCAACGAGCCATCGTAAATTGTCAGTTGCCGATAACCGGCCAGCGTCAGGCTAAGCGCCAGCGATGCGGCGGAAATACCGCCGCCGCAGTACAGGAGCAGCGGAGTATGTTGGGAGTAACCGTACGAGGCGGCACGTATTGTCAGATCGGATGAGTCGAGATAACGCCCCGTCTCATCGAGAAAGCGCCTGGCCGGTATATTGCCGCTGTCCGGAATATGACCGCGCCGCGCGTAACGGGTGGGCGTTTTCCCGCGATACACCGCTTCAGAGAGCGCGCAGATGACGGCGCCGGTTTTTTCGCCCGTCAGAACCGCGGCCACGTCCTGCCGATCGCACCAAAACCCGGGCTGTTGACGCAGCGTCAAGTTCCCCGGTCGTGGCGGCGCAAAAGCGGGCTCGCCCTGCTCCGTCGCGTAGCCTGCCTGTCGCCAGGCTTGCCAGCCGCCGTTGAGCACCCGTGCTGCGATGCCTGTACTGCGCAACATCCACCATAAACGCGCGGCCCAAAAACCATCGGCCCGATCGTAAATCACAATCTCGCTGTGGTCCGTCACCCCCAGCGCGCGCAGCCCCTGCCGGAATTGCGGCAATGGCGGATTGGCAAAACTGTAGCTGGCGTTTAGATCCGATAAGTCATGCAGCAGGTCCGCATGGCGGGAACCCGGAATATGCTCCTGTCGCCAGCCATCAGCGCCATGCGTTGTCCGATAGTCGCCGTCAAAACGGGGCGCGGGCAAGCCGACGGTGGCATCCAGCACGACGAGGCCGGGAGTCTGTAGGCGCGTGTTTAAGTCCTGGCATTCAATGAGGATATGCCGGCGTTGATTATGCATGATGTGGAGTTCCTTCTGTCTGTCGCCGGCGCCGTGATGGCGTGCGGATATGCCGCAGCAGGCGCTGGCCGGCCGGCTGGCTGAACCAGGCCGCGTGGCCGAATAAATAGTCGAACCAGGCCAGATCCGCATAGGTTCTGTTTTTGAGGATATCCGCAAAATAATCGAGCTCGGAAAGCGCGAAGTCGGCGTGAACAATCGGCAGTAACAGGGAAAGGACCAGCAGATCGGTATCGGTCAACGCCAGATGCTCGCGGTAGCCTGCCAGCAGCGCCGTCACCGCCGACAAATCCGCCTCGGGGCTGTGCGCCGGCGTCAGCGATAACCAGGCAATGGCGTTGCGCTCTATTGCCGTAGCCAGATCGAAAAGAGCAAATGTCCGATCGCTTAAGCCAAAATCAATGACGCAGGCGACTTCCGGGCGCGTCGGGGTGCGCCGCCATAAGAGGTTCGACGCGTGCCAATCGTTGTGCGTCCAGAGTGGTTTTTGTTGCGCCAGATAAGGAAACACTTTCCGATGCCAGGGCAGTATGTGTTGGTCGATGGTCTGTCGCCAGGGTTTATCGGCGAAGTAGGCCATTAGCGCCGGCCGGCCGGCGATATGGCGCTGCAGCGCCTCAAGAGGATTTTTCTGGCTGAAGAGACGTAGATTGGCGATCAACGGCTGTTGCCGACGGCAAGGCGCCTGATAGTCCGCGGCGGCGATATGGCATCTGGCGAGCATAGCCCCAGCCGCCCGGGCGTCATCGGCGGAATGAAAGGGTTCCCAGGAGCGGGTATCCCGATACCAGTCCTCGCCAGACGAAAGACCGTGTATTTCATAAGTCCAGTCACCGAGTCGCAGCGCGCTGTCCCCCGTCAGGCTGCGGTAAATATGGGGCACCGGGATGCCCTGTTCGGCCAGGTGCGTCATGAAACGGTGCTCTTCGATCAACCCCTCCGGTTGGCGAACCCGATGATGATAGCGTTTGACGAATAGCGATCCGTGCTCGGTGGCAATAATTTCCGCGCAGGAGAACGGCCGCGGGCTGCGCCAGTGCCTGGCCTGCAGTTTTCCCAGCGCCGGGTAATGCGCCAGTAACCGGGTCAGATCGTCTTGAGTCATGGCGGGCCAATCCGCAGCCACCGCATCGGTCCCCATGCCGTGAGCATCAGCGCCCATATTATCCGACATGCGTCACCTCCGGCAGAAAGCGATTGGTGGTCGCGTCACGCCAGATCCCGGCATGATTGATAATGCCGTTTTGATGCAGCCACTGTGCATAGGGTTGCAGTAATGACTCCCGCTGTATGCCCCATTGGCGTTGATGGAACCAGGTAGGCGTAATCGCGTTTAATGATGCGGACAACAAATCTGACGGGAAATACGGAGTGGTTTTTTCGAAAATGCGCAACGCCTCTTCCGGGTGCGCGGCCGTATGGTAATACCCTCTGGAAGTGGCGGCGATAAAACGGCGCACCACATCCGGGCTATTGGCGAGGGTATCTTCATGGGCGCCCAACAGATAACTGTGATAAGGCGGAGCACCGTGGTCGCTTACCGGCATAACCACACGTTCCTCATCCGGCACTGAACTGCTCATGAGCGCTTCCCATGCCCAGTAGCCGCCAAAACTGGCATCCGCTATACCGGCCTTCAGCTCTTCGGGCGTGAGTTCGCGTACGCCGCTATCAATAAAGATCAACTTATCCGGATCGCCGCCGTCCTGCCGCACCAAATGGCGAACCATCGCCACGCCGCGCGGAGTGGGATTCAATGCCAGACGTTTGCCCTCCAGGTCCCGCGGACGGGATATTCCGCGCCCCGCGAGCGTTTGAATCGATTCCAGACCGGTATGATTGATGGCGGCCACGCCTTTCAGGGGTTGTCCCTCCGCGCGGCGGACCAGTAATCGGTTTGACGGGAATACGCCGAAAGTGACCTCTTTACGCTGTAAATAACTTAACGCGTCGCCAAAATGCGGATCGCCGACGACGATTTCAACATCCAAATTCTGTTCGGAATAAAAATGGTTTTCCCTGGCAACGTAATAACCGGCCGAATTAGGCCAGGGATGAAAATACTCCAGCATCAATTTAATTTTTATCATGGTGACTCGCATAAATAATTTTCATATATCCGTCATCTGCCAGGTGACAGAGCCTTTGGCTGTATTACCCGACCGACTGGGCCGCCGCAAGCGGCGTTCAAATCCATTCCAGACGAATTTGAACGCGCTTGTCGACTTCCTGCGTCTCTCAATCCATTAGGTATAAAACGGGTGAGAAATTATTCGGTTCTGATAAATACGCTATCACCGGGCATCTGGTATATACCAATAAAATAAATGGTTAAGCATTTGCGTTTTTTATATAAAGCATTGCTGAAACTCGTGGGTAAGAACGCCCCCATTATTACCTATCCGATTGTTTAACCATGGGTTATCTGATGGCGACCGCCAGCGGAGATAATGCTTTGCCGGCAGTTAAGGAGCGAGGTAACGCTGACACGCCACAGGGCGGTATAGAAATCCCCGCCTGCGGCGAATACGTCGTCGGTGGCAAATAACGGCATCGAATAGTGCCCCTACTTTTAGCCGGCCCTTGTAACACAAAGGATTAGCCAGGCATTTTCGCCGCTAAACGGCGCCACATAGGGCTTGTAGTGTGATGCGCTAACGTGCCAATAAATAACAGGCGCAGCAGATAAATAGCTTCGCGCATTGCTGCTTCACTTTTGACCATGCCACAGCGCGTAACTGATGATAAGAGCATTAAAGTAATCATTAAAAACAGATAATTATGATTTAATTATAATAGCATTGTCACTGCAACCTGTAGGGCACGTGTAGCGCTATTATGCGAAGCTATTTATTCGGCGCAGAAATTTAGTGGGGAAATATACTTAGTTAGCGGGCGGGGGGAAACGCTCTAATTTTCGATTAGGTCCGTTAAGCCGATATTTTTCTCAATGGCGATCAGGGTCAGTATGGTAATGCCAATGATAACGACAACAGCGGCGCTAACAGAAAAAACCCAACGATAATCCAATGAACGCATACCTGATAAACCAGTGCATTTTATCTAACCAGACTATCAAGGTAACCCGCCCAAATCTGTAACCACTCTGCCGCACCCAACATCATATTGATACAGATTATAAACGCCCCATTCCACCGCGCGTATGGCCCGAAATAGCCTCACGTAATAGCCCCGAAGAGCGGTACGACGCAGATCATCAGGCGTACGGCGGGGGATATCCGGCATTTGCCGGTCTGCTGCATAATGCCATGTTTATCCGGTAAGGTATTTTTGCGGAACAGACAAACGGGTAATCCATGCGGGAAGCAGACGCTTATCCGGGGTTAGACACAGCATTTTGAGAAACGTGACGACCTGAGAAGGGGGCTGAACATAGCGTTCCACGTTCACAGGACAGACTGGTTTTAGTGTGTGTCCCTTAACCTCCCTGCATACCAAAAAGTGATGCAGTAATCATTTCCGGAATGTGTTTGTGGGTTGAATATTGAGCATTTTTAGGGCTGTTTTTATCGCTTAAAGGCGTTTTTGCACAGTTATAACAATGCTGTTCTGTACAAAAAACAGTTACGGGACACACCCCAGGCTGGCGCAAACCGGCTCGCCAACAGCAGCCTTATCGTTGTCCGCTGGCCTGTTCATTCCGATAGCGTTTTGGCCGGCACGGCGTTTAAGCACAGGGAATATCCACTACAATACTTTGATTTATGACTCAAAAATGAAACAACAGTATGCTTTCATAAGTATACAGCAACGGCATCAGGCAACGATAAAGTAGCCAGGCAAGGCCATGATTACTGTATCAGTTACTATACGTAGTTATAGTCACAATAATTAAATACTGCAGGCGAGAACATATTTATTTTACGGATCGGGGATTGATAACATGTTTGGCAAACGTAATATCGCAGGTATCCTGTCGCTATTGATTTTTTTATCGGCTCACAGCATCTCCGCGGCAGAAACACCTTTATCATTGAGTGAAAAACAGCATGAAGAACAACAATGTTTAACTGAAACCGGCAATATAATCAGCTGGTTAAAATCAGACTCGGGGAGTATTGACAGAAGCGGTTGGTCCGCCAGTCTGAATCAGGCGCTTAGCAATGAAAAACTGGATAGCGTAAAAGCAATGCTGTCGAATTATGGGAAATTAACCCGCAGCGATAAAATACAATCAATGGGCGGCGCTCATCGTTTCTCTACCCGGATTCATTACCAAAAAAGCGATGTATTGTTATTCTCGCTTTGCGATAGCCGCGGTGATCTGTCAGGATTCAGAATCATCCCGGCGCAAGAGTCAGATAAAAAGACAATGTCTCCTGACTTCAGGATTAAAGACGTTATTATTCCGGGAGAGAAAGGCGCCCCGCCGTTAAATGCAACCGTGCTATTACCCAGTCAAAAAATCCGCGCGGTCAGCGTGTTGATTCCCGGCAGCGGGGCGACAGATCGCAACGAAACGCAAGGTGAGGTTGCACCCTTTTTAGACCTCGCCAACGGTCTGGCGTCTGCAGGCATCGCTTCTGTTCGCTTCGACAAAAGAACCCTCAGTTCCCCGGGCAGTTTTATCGGCAAAGCATACGCCCCTGAAGATGAAGTCATTGACGATGCCGTCACCGCCGCCCGGTATATCGCATCGGAACAAGGGGTCGACGGCGCGCCGCTATTGCTAATCGGCCATAGCCAGGGCGGAGTATTTATCGCGCGAATCGCCAGCCGGTTAAAAAACGACGTCTCGGGCCTTATCCTGCTGGCCACGCCTGCCGACGCAGACATTGCATTGCGCGCCGTTCGACAGCTGCACACCCTGCAGCGCGCATTTCCAGCCAACCACGCTAAATATGAAGCGCAGATCGAGGCGCTCAATGGCCAGATTAACAACTGGCAGGCGCATAAAACCCAGGGGATCGATACCCCGCCTTACCCCTTTCACTTACCCGCCAGCTATCTCGCCAGCCTGGAGACAATCAATCCCACCGACGAAGTGCGCCGCCTCGGCCTGCCTACGCTGGTTATGCAGGGCGGCCAGGACTATAAGGTACTGGAAGAGGATTATCATCGCTGGCAGCAGGCACTGTCGCCGCTGGGCGAGCGTGCTCGCTTTAAATTCTACCCGGCGCTGGATCATAATTTTATGAATATAAAACAAAGAGCAGAACACCCTCAGTTCAGCGATGTGGTGATAAAGGACATTATTGAATGGGTCCGTGCCGTGCCGAAAAAACAGCCGACCTTATCGTAAAACCCCGGCACGGATTGCGCACTGGCGGTTAAGCGGAATAAAAGTCTGTCGACGGGCCTCGTTGACAGCCCGCTTCACGGACGCCCTCTGGTCTGCGCTTATATTGATATCTAACGGTGACTTAACGTTCAGAAAAGCCTATACGTTAGCTCGAAAGACCATAACTCATTAATTTATAAATTATTACTCCATAATAGCATCACGCTATCAGAATAAAGCGAATACCGCCTTCCCCCGTGCAGCACATGTGTCCGGAGATAAAATTCGCTGAATTAAATCCGGGATGACATTCCCGACACGGGCAAACCGCCGACATACGCCCTGATTTGGGCAAAACTTCGAAATGCTTCGCGAAGCTGATCACTGATTGCAAAATCAGATACATTTCCCATCGTTGCTCTGATAACTTTCCGTTGTGCTTTGCCGGCGTTGGCACGCCGTCTGCGAAAATCAACCCGTTATTGGATAATTGTATATCTTTGCCTGACGCTGATTTTAGGCAAAATCCCGCAGTTTTTTTGCTGACAAGGCGAGGCCTCCTCAGGAAAGCCGGTGTAGAGAATGCGCCCTCCGGGAACAGAAAAACACGCGAACAGGAAAGATAACTTATTGATTATAGTCGGTAGATTGAATGTTATTTTCGACGCTGTTGTTTCATGCACGCCAGCGTCAGGGAACGTTTACCGCTTCTTATCTGGTATACTCCGGCGATACAAATTTATAGGTTAATGTGGATTTTTGACGATTTTACAAGCGGTCACATGATCCCTCTGAAAGGCTAAAAATCGAGTAAAATTAATATGAAAGAGTCTACTGACAAGGACTTCACCGCCCATACGCCCATGATGCAGCAGTACCTCAAACTAAAGGCTGAGCATCCGGAAATTTTGCTGTTCTATCGCATGGGGGATTTCTACGAGCTGTTTTACGACGATGCGAAACGCGCCTCACAGCTGCTGGATATTTCCCTGACCAAACGCGGCGCTTCGGCGGGCGAACCGATCCCGATGGCGGGCGTTCCCTATCATGCGGTGGAGAATTATCTGGCGAAGCTGGTGCAGCTAGGCGAATCCGTTGCGATCTGCGAGCAGATAGGCGATCCGGCCGCCAGCAAGGGGCCAGTGGAGCGTAAGGTCGTGCGCATCGTCACGCCAGGCACCATCAGCGATGAAGCGCTGCTGCAGGAGAAGCAAGATAGCCTGCTGGCGGCGATCTGGCTGGATTCACGCGGTTTTGGCTACGCGACGCTGGATATCAGTTCCGGGCGTTTTCGCGTGACCGAACCCGCCGATCGGGAAACGATGGCGGCCGAACTGCAGCGTACCAACCCGGCCGAGTTGCTGTATCCGGAAGACTTTGCCGCGATGGATCTGATCGAATCGCGCCACGGGTTGCGCCGTCGCCCGCTATGGGAATTTGAGCTGGATACCGCCCGGCAGCAGTTGAACCTGCAGTTTGGCACTCGCGATTTAATTGGTTTTGGCGTCGAGCAGGCGCATCTGGCGCTGCGCGCCGCCGGCTGTCTGCTGCAGTATGCCAAAGATACCCAGCGCACCGCGCTGCCGCATATCCGCGGCATCACCATGGAGCGTCAGGAAGACGGCATCATCATGGATGCGGCGACCCGGCGCAATCTGGAGCTGACGCAGAACCTGGCCGGCGGCAGCGAAAATACGCTGGCGGCGATTCTCGATCGCACCGTCACCCCCATGGGCAGCCGGATGCTGAAACGCTGGATACATATGCCGGGGCGCGACATCGCCGTGCTCAACCACCGCCAGCAGACGATTAGCGTTCTGCAGGATCTGGCCGCCGAGCTGCAGCCCTATTTGCGCCAGGTTGGCGATCTGGAACGTATTCTGGCGCGTCTGGCCCTGCGCACGGCTCGCCCGCGCGATCTGGCGCGAATGCGTCATGCGTTCCAGCAGTTACCGGATATTCATGCGCTGCTGGCCGGCATAGCCGGCGAGCACGTGAAACAGCTGTCCTGCCGCATCGGTCAGTTTGACGAACTGCGCGAGCTGCTGGAAAAAGCCATCGTGGAGACGCCGCCGGTACTGGTGCGCGACGGCGGCGTGATCGCCAGCGAATATAACGACGAACTGGATGAGTGGCGCGCGCTGGCGGACGGCGCCAGCGACTATCTGGAACGTCTGGAGGTTCGCGAGCGGGAAAAACTGGGACTGGATACGCTGAAAGTCGGCTTTAACGGCGTGCACGGCTACTACATTCAGGTCAGCCGCGGTCAGAGCCATTTGGTGCCGATTCACTACGTACGCCGTCAGACGCTAAAAAACGCCGAGCGTTATATCATTCCCGAGTTGAAAGAGTACGAAGATAAAGTTCTGACATCCAAAGGGAAAGCCCTGTCGCTGGAAAGAGCGCTGTACGACCAGCTGTTCGATTTACTGCTGCCGCATCTGGCGGAGCTGCAGCAAAGCGCCAGCGCGCTGGCCGAACTGGACGTACTGGCCAATCTGGCGGAACGCGCCGAAACGCTCAACTATGTTTGCCCGACCATCACGGAGAAACCCGGCATCAAAATCAGCGAGGGGCGCCATCCGGTGGTTGAACAGGTACTGAGCGAACCTTTTATCTCCAATCCGCTGGCCCTGTCGCCACAGCGCAGGATGCTGATTATCACCGGTCCGAACATGGGCGGTAAAAGCACCTACATGCGTCAGGTGGCGCTGATTGTGCTGATGGCCTATATCGGCAGCTTTGTACCGGCCAGCCAGGCGGTGATTGGTCCGGTCGATCGTATCTTCACGCGCGTTGGCGCGGCTGACGATCTGGCGTCCGGCCGTTCGACCTTTATGGTTGAAATGACGGAAACCGCCAATATTCTGCATAATGCCACGGAACACAGCCTGGTGCTGATGGATGAGATCGGCCGCGGCACCTCCACCTACGACGGTCTCTCGCTGGCCTGGGCCTGCGCGGAAAACCTGGCCAGCCGCATCAAAGCCATGACGCTGTTCGCCACCCACTATTTCGAACTGACCAACCTGCCGGAAAAAATGGAAGGCGTGGTGAACGTCCATCTCGACGCACGTGAGCACGGCGATACCATTGCCTTTATGCATAGCGTGCAGGACGGCGCGGCCAGCAAGAGCTACGGGTTGGCGGTCGCCGCGCTGGCGGGCGTACCGCGCGACGTAATTAAGCGCGCCCGGCAAAAGCTGAGGGAGCTGGAAACGCTGTCCGCAAATACCTCGGCCAGCCATGTCGACGGCTCGCAGCTCGCGCTGCTGCCCGCCAGCGAGGAACCCTCTCCGGCCATAGAGGCGCTGGAAGCGCTCGATCCCGACGCATTAACGCCGCGTCAGGCGCTGGACTGGCTCTATCGGCTAAAAAACATGGTGTAAGCGCTCCGCAGGCTCTGGCGCGAACCGAATATTTTCGCCAGAGCCGTGCTATCCTGGCTGTCCATATGTTTCCATGCTGCCTGTACGGCAGTGCACTGATGATGATACACAAGCCATGGGGTATCACTTTTCTAAGCTGCCTGTACGGCAGTGCACGTTGATATCAATGTGCTGGACCATATGATTGTGTTTCTAAGCTGCCTGTACGGCAGTGCAAACAGTGCTATTTATTGCCAGTTTCTGGGCGCTTTTCTAAGCTGCCTGTACGGCAGTGCACTCCCGTCTTCGCCCACAACGCGGAATTTTTCCTTTCTAAGCTGCCTGTACGGCAGTGCACGTTCATGTCCGGCAATCGGCATCATTCCGGCATTTCTAAGCTGCCTGTACGGCAGTGCACTATGAATCGCTATCAAATGATTTCATTGATTTCTAAGCTGCCTGTACGGCAGTGCACCCGTCAGATTCTGACTGGTGGAGAATTCGATATTTCTAAGCTGCCTGTACGGCAGTGCACCGGGTCGGCGATGCCGGATGACTGCTGCCAGCTTTCTAAGCTGCCTGTACGGCAGTGCACGTCGTCGGCATGTCATTGAACGACACCTGAGCTTTCTAAGCTGCCTGTACGGCAGTGCACCCGTTCTGCCCCGGCGTGCCGCCCATCCACTCGTTTCTAAGCTGCCTGTACGGCAGTGCACGATCTGTTTGTGATCGGCGATGATACGTGGCTTTTCTAAGCTGCCTGTACGGCAGTGCACTCATTGAGTCTGCATGGCTTGATGGTTTTGACTTTCTAAGCTGCCTGTACGGCAGTGCACCCAGTCCTGTGTTTTGGTTTTTAGTTCCGTCATTTCTAAGCTGCCTGTACGGCAGTGCACTCTGCGGCAAAACTGGCAAGCAGTGATGAGTTTTTCTAAGCTGCCTGTACGGCAGTGCACATTTCGTTTTTAAAACTGATATCCGGATCTCTTTTCTAAGCTGCCTGTACGGCAGTGCACATGCATTCGATTCGGCTACCGACCCCCAGCACTTTCTAAGCTGCCTGTACGGCAGTGCACATGCGGCCGCATTGAAAACCGCCATGGAGGAATTTCTAAGCTGCCTGTACGGCAGTGCACGCATCTATACACAAAATACACCATGCCGAATATTTCTAAGCTGCCTGTACGGCAGTGCACAATCCTCCGGGTAACTTGTTACGTTCTCGTGCTTTCTAAGCTGCCTGTACGGCAGTGCACCTGGAAATGACGCTGGCGTACGATCGAAATCGTTTCTAAGCTGCCTGTACGGCAGTGCACGCCGGAATTTATCGTTCAGTATCTTGCCGGCCTTTCTAAGCTGCCTGTACGGCAGTGCACAGGGTTTCTCCGCTGATTGTAACTGGCGGTAATTTCTAAGCTGCCTGTACGGCAGTGCACAATCCTCCGGGTAACTTGTTACGTTCTCGTGCTTTCTAAGCTGCCTGTACGGCAGTGCACCTGGAAATGACGCTGGCGTACGATCGAAATCGTTTCTAAGCTGCCTGTACGGCAGTGCACGCCGGAATTTATCGTTCAGTATCTTGCCGGCCTTTCTAAGCTGCCTGTACGGCAGTGCACAGGGTTTCTCCGCTGATTGTAACTGGCGGTAATTTCTAAGCTGCCTGTACGGCAGTGCTTGTGTGAAGTTCCCCTTGATGACGTTTTGCGCTTTTCTAAGCTGCCTGTACGGCAGTGCACCTTCATCGTCACGCTGGTAGTCGTAGCCCTCTTTTCTAAGCTGCCTGTACGGCAGTGCACCTGTGGGACACCCTGCCGCCGGTCCGCTATCCTTTCTAAGCTGCCTGTACGGCAGTGCACCGTTATAAAATAGTGGTTTATTCCTGATAGTTAAAGAGAAAAAGGATTAACGGCGTAAAAACCCTTTTGTCTGCCAGACAAGATAATAGTCATAAAATCAATTAATTATAAATAGCTGAAAAAAAAGGGTCAGCGCCCGCGGGCTGATGGTGGGATTTTTTATTTATGTTCGCATCACAGGTCTGATCGTTCGTCACCCGCGATGCCGGCATCATAATCCGCCTGTCAGTCGACGATATTAGATATGCAGCAGAAACAGAACCTGACGCCGTGGCCGAGAGCCGGAATTCGGCTCCGACTGGGTAAGTAAAGACTTACTGCAAGCGCAAGGCGTTACTCGTCCGCACTGCACAGAAGAGAAGCTCCGTTTCAGGAGAAACACGAAGCGTTCACTAACATCGGCGGATTCACGCGGGGCGGTGCGGGCGTTGAACGCCAACGCACTTTGCCCGCATCGCGGCAAAGTATGTTTGGTTGCCGGCATCATAACGGTTGAAGCCGAATTAACGGACCGCGGCCGGCCGCCTAACGTTCGGCCGGTTACAGCGGGCAGTGCTGGCTGGCGTCGAGCTTAATCTTCTGACTATCCGGCACCACGCTTTTCACCGTTTGCCCCTCTTTCACCGACGGCACCAGCGCAAAATGCGCCTCAAGCGACATCAGAGCTGGCGCGCCGTCGCGCGTTCCCAGGCTCAGGTACTGTTTTTCCAGCGTCAGGTTGCTGACTACCGGCAGCGTTTTGCCGGTAAAACAATCGGTGAACAGCGACGCTTCCGCCATATAGCGATAAAGCCCCTGCATACTCATCGGCGTTACCGGCAACGGCGTTTCCGTCGCATCGAGTCGATAATTCAGTGACGACTTAATCGGCGCGCCATCGGTGCTCAGCACCTCCAGCCCGTTGTCGCGCGGGCGGAAATAGCGTTTATCGCCGTCATTGCGAGTAAGCACTAGCTTATCTGCCGTACGCGCCCACAGGCCGTATTCCGAAAAGGTATCCGTTCCTGGACGTGAACTTTGATAGTGTTCGGTTAGAACAAAGGTTCCATCAGTATCGAGGAACAGCGTGGTTTCGATGCCGGAGCAATCTGCGCAAGGCAAAACGCCGCGATAACTTTGGGGCATTGGCCGCAGAGAGGCCTCCTGTACAACAGCCCGGCTGTGACAACCAATTAAAATGGATAGTCCCAGCGCCAGCAGAATGCCTGTGGTTAATGTTTTCACACCCTATCTCCAGTGTATCCCCTCCATTTTTCAGCCTGCGGGCGCGCTTGCGGCGCAAAATACGGCCCGTTTCCGGGCTACGGCAAACCGTCCGCCCTGAGCCTGTCGATGCCGGCATTTACCGCCATCCCGCATCCTGAAATTTATTGGGTATAGTCTTTATTCCTGCAAAATCCCCACCATCATCACGATTGAGGCGGACTTTGCCAGTCGCTGAAGGCGATTTCCAGATTATTCTCAGCGTCAGATAACCAGATAGTGCCTTCCTGCAGCGTCGCCTGCAGTGTCATATTGCGTTGCGCCAGCGCAGCCAATTGCGCCAGTTGATTGTCATCCAGAAAGCGGATGGTCAGATTTTTATGCCCGCCGGTTTTCTGCGCGATGTTTTGCCGCCAGACGCTGGCGGCCCGTTCGCCGTAGGCGTATAGCACCACCTCACGCGCCAGGCTGCAGGCCTTTTTCAGCCGGCGTTCATCGGGCAGCCCCAGTTCAATCCACAGCAGAATTTGCTGACTGTCGTCATGCAGCCAAATCTCCGGCTCATCGTCGGCGCACAACCCTTTGGTAAAGCGCAGTTGCTCATGCGCATGACAAATCCAGGCCAGCAGACGCAGCATCATGCGCTGATCGGTTTCTGATGGATGCTGCGCCAGCGTGAGGCTGGCGTCATAAAAGAAATGCCGATCCAGATCGGCAATATTGACCGCTGCTTTATAAATGGTTGCTTTTAACGCCATTCTTCACCTCATTAATAGTAGCAGAAAGTGTACTTGAGATTCGTCCCGGCTCACAGCAAAGCTGCCGCATATGGCATGATAAGCCCCAAAAAGCGGACAGCGGCGGGCTGTGTTATAGTCACGCGGCCGCGCCGCGGCCAGCCGAATCACTTAAGGAGAACTGACTATGCAGCAATACTGCGAATTAATACGCCGCTTACGCGCGGAGATCGCCGGCGGCGATATCGGCTATATTTCCGATGCGCTGGGTTGCGCGCTCAAAGCGCTGAACGAGGTGGCGGCCAATGAAGATCTGCCCTATGCCGTTCGCGAACAGTGCGCTTATGCCGCCGCGAATTTGCTGGTCAGCGATCTGTGTGCGGATAAGTAACGCCAACGCCAGATGGCAACCGTGCGCTAACCGGCTGGCGTAACGCCCCGCACGGCGGCAGCGCCGGGCCAGCTCGCACTCAAACCGGACCGCCCACGAAGCGTGCGCTTACTCTAGTCACAAACCACGCCTGCTGCCGCTTATTTTCAGGCGGAGCTTTCCATTCCCTGTCTTCACCCGATTTTCCCGCCGCGCGTTCAACGCGCGACAGCGCCAGGTCGCGCGCTATGTTCGCACCGACGCAAAGCGCGATCGGGCACATTCGCGCCCGCCCGCCAGGCTACGCCGGCGCGCGGCAACACGCTGTATGGCATTGAGTATCGCTGTTCTTATAATCCTGCTAACAATAGCGATCTATTTGCGTTACAGTGATATCGGCTATACTAAAGTTTAACAGGGAATAATGGCATAATGATTAAGTTATTGATTTTATAGTTGATTATTTGTGGAGACATTATGTCAATGAGTAATGAATATCAACCCATCAATTGCGACGACTATGACAATCTGGAGCTCACCTGTCAGCAGCATTTAGAGCTGACGGTAGAACTGCGTAGTGGAGAAATCATAACCGGTAAAGCCCGCGATATGATTTCGCGCAAGCAGGTAGAGTATCTGGTGATAGAGGAGTCCGGTTCGCTGCGCGAACTGCGCCTCGATCATATTGCCAGCTTCAGCCATCCCAAAATCGGTACGGTGGTGGTTAGCGAATCCTGAAGCCTTTCCCTTCTTTAACAAAACGGGTAGCCGTATCGCTGCCCGTTTTACTCCCCCTTCCGGCCCCGTTACGGGCGCCAGCGAACAAACCAAACGGGCCGCGCATCCTGCGCCTGCCCTTCGCGCGTGATGAACCGTCCCAGGGCGGCGATCGGCTGTTCGTTGTAAAACAGCAGCGGCGTGCGATCGCGTAGCCAGGGCGGCACGCCCAATTCCTGCCACAGTTTCTTGAGCGGACGCCCGTGCCGGCGTCCGACCACATTGATCATACCCTGAGCCGTGAAGCGAACGGTAACCCGCTCATCATTAGCCGGCGCGCGCAGCGCAATACCCTCGTCGGCCCAGGACAGGCTGCCCAGCCCGTCCGGTAAGACCAGCGATCTGTCCAGCCGCGGCCAGTCCAACACCAGCCCTCTGAGCGAACGCATCGACGGCAGCAGATAAAGGCACCGGCGAAAACGGCGGATCTGTCGATCGCCCAGCTGCAGCAGCGGCTCCGCATCCCGACGAGACTCAGCGACCTCATCCCACAGACGCTGCAGTTGGTCGCGCGACGGCATTCTTGCGCCGCCCGCCGCCAGCCAGCGCCGCAACAGGGCTGCGCGCCGGACCGCGCTGAACGGCAGCAGACCGTCGATGCGCAACGCGCCGTCGGCCTCGCACAGCGCCTGCAATGACTCGCTCAGCAGTTCATCCAGCAGTTGTTCCTGCTCCGCGCATAACTGCGCGCTGCGCGCCACGGCGGCAGGGAAATGCGGCCAGCGCCGTTTCAGTGCGGGCAGAATGCGCAGACGCAGAAAATTGCGATCGAAGCGATCGTCCTGATTGCTTTCATCCTCAATCCAGCTCAACCGCTGCCGGCGGGCGTAGCTTTCCAGTCGGCGGCGGGAAACCTCAAGCAGCGGACGCAGCAGCGTATGCCGCCCCAGCGCGCCGCGCGCCGCCATCGCCGACAGCCCCGCCGGGCCGCTGCCGCGCTTCAACGCCAGTAAAAAGGTTTCACTTTGATCGTCCAGATGCTGCGCGGTCAACAGCGTTTCATCATCCTGCAGATGCTGATTGAGCGCCTGATAACGGGCGCCGCGCGCCGCGCCTTCAAGGCCGTGCTCTCTGGCATCGACCTGCACCGGCAGCACGGCAAAAGGCACCCGCCACGCGTCGCAGCGCTGCCGGCAGTGGCGCGCCCACTCATCGGCATGCAGACTCAAACCGTGGTGAATATAGACGGCGCGCACCTCGCGCGATGGTCCGGCCTCGCGCCAGCGCGTCATCAGGTGCAGCAGCACGCTGGAATCGAGCCCGCCGCTGTAGGCCACCAGCACTCGCCGCACGGATCCGGCGTGACGGCTGACCAGCGCCAGCAATTCCTCGTCATCGTTGTTATCAATGTCGAATTCAGCGTTCATACAGTTCAAGCGGCAAATCGTCAGGATCGGAAAAAAAGGTAAAACGGCGCTGCGTGTGTTCATCAATGCGTATCGGTTCGCACGCTACGCCGTGTCCGTTCAGCCAGGCGACGGATTGTTCAATATCCGCCACCGCAAACGCCAGATGGCGCAAACCACAGGCTTCCGGCCGGCTGACGCGCGGCGGGGGCGAGGGGAACGAGAACAGTTCAATCACATAGCGCTCGCCCAGCGCCAGATCCCCCTTCCAGGAGTCGCGCGCGGCGCGATAAACCTCGCCGAGCAGGCGAAACCCCAACACGTCGCAGTAAAAACGTTTACTGCGTTGATAATCCGCGGCAATGATTGCGATATGGTCGACATCAAGCAGTTTTATCATTGCGGTCTCCAAAACGGTCGTCGCCTGCGGATGCGGGGCGAAACAGATGCGGCCCCATAATAACAAAAAAGTCCGCTCTCATGACTGACAGCGGACTTTGCGCAGCGGGCCTCTGCTTTAGCAGTAGCCGTAACTCATCAAACGCTGATAGCGCCGGTTAAGCAGTTCTTCTTCGCTCAGCAACTCCAGCTCGCCGAGATCGGCCAGCAGTTGCGCCTTCAGCGACTCCGCCATCGCCGCCACATCGCGATGCGCCGCGCCCAGCGGTTCGGGAATCACGCTGTCGATCATCTTCAGCTCTTTCAGGCGCGGAGCGGTAATACCCATCGCCTCCGCCGCCAGCGGCGCCTTGTCGGCGCTCTTCCACAGAATGGAGGCGCAGCCCTCGGGAGAGATCACCGAGTAGGTGCTGTACTGCAGCATATTAACCTTATCGCCGACGCCGATCGCCAGCGCGCCGCCGGAACCGCCCTCGCCAATCACCGTACAGACGATCGGCACGCGCAGGCCGGACATTTCGCGCAGGTTGCGGGCAATGGCTTCAGACTGACCGCGCTCTTCCGCGCCTACGCCAGGATAAGCCCCCGGCGTGTCGATAAAGGTCACGATCGGCATCTTAAAGCGTTCGGCCATTTCCATCAGGCGCAGCGCCTTGCGGTAGCCTTCCGGCGCCGGCATCCCGAAGTTACGCCGGATTTTTTCTTTGGTTTCACGGCCCTTCTGATGACCAATCACCATCAGCGGACGCCCTTCGAGACGCGCGATACCGCCGACGATCGCCTTATCATCGGCATAGGCGCGGTCGCCGGCCAGTTCATCAAAGTCCGTGAAAATCTGACGCACATAATCCAGCGTATAAGGACGCTGCGGATGACGCGCCAGTTGAGCGATCTGCCATGCGCCGAGGTCGGCGAAGATTTTACGCGTCAGCTCAACGCTTTTTTCACGCAGCCGGCGAACTTCTTCGTCCAGATTAATATCTAATTTTTCATCCTGACGGCTGACTGCAGTCAGCGAGTCAATTTTCGCTTCCAGCTCTGCAATCGGCTGCTCAAAATCAAGAAAATTAAGACTCATAGTATTCCTATATTAGTCAAATTCCAGTTCCACCTGTTCCAGACCCACCAGCTTACGCAGCTCAATGAGCAAAGCTTCGGCTGGCGTAACCCGCCATGCCGCGCCAAAGCGTAACCGGGCTCGCGCATCCTCGCGCTGGTAGTAGAGATGCACCGGAATCGTCCCCGATCGATGGGGTTCCAGCGACTGGCGGAGACGGTTTAAAAGCTGGTCATCAATTTGCCTGTCGGTCAGCGAGATAGCAAGACCGCGCGCATATTTTTCCCGCGCTTCGCTGATATCCATTAACTCGCGGGCAGTCATTTTAAGTCCCCCGCTAAAGTCATCAAAGCTGACCTGTCCAACTGCTATCAGGATACGGTCTTTTTCCAGCAAATGCTGATATTTTTCCAGCGCATCGGTGAATAGCATCACTTCCAGACGACCGGAACGATCATCCAGCGTACACACGCCGATGCGGTTGCCGCGTTTGGTCACCATCACGCGCGCACCCAGCACCAGCCCAACGGCGGTGGTCATTTTGCCGCGCTCCGTAGGATGCATATCCTTCAGGCGCAGCCCGCCGGTATAACGTTCTATTTCTTTCAGATACTGCGTTATCGGGTGGCCGGTCAGATACAGACCCAGCGTTTCCCGCTCGCCGTCGAGCACCACCTGTTCAGGCCACGCCGCCACCGTACTGTACGACTGTTCGATCTGCTCCGGCGCTTCGGCCAGCACGCCGAACATATCGGTCTGGCCGATGGCCTCCGCTTTGGCATGCTGATCGGCCGCCTTCAGCGCATCGCCCAGCGAGTTCATCAGCGCGGCCCTGTGCGGCCCCAGCCGATCGAAGGCGCCGGACATAATCAGCTTTTCCAGCACGCGCCGGTTAAGCTTTTTGATATCGGTGCGCGCGCACAGGTCGAACAGCTCTTTAAAATAGCCGCCCTGGTTGCGCGCTTCGATAATCGCTTCGATCGGCCCTTCGCCCACGCCCTTGATCGCGCCGATACCGTACACGATCTCGCCGTTGTCATTGACGTGGAAGTGGTATAACCCGCTGTTGATATCCGGCGGCAGAATTTTCAGCCCCATACGCCAGCATTCATCCACCAGACCAACCACCTTATCGGTGTTGTCCATATCCGCCGTCATTACGGCCGCCATGAACTCCGCCGGATAATGCGCCTTCAGCCACAGCGTCTGATAGGAAACCAGCGCATAGGCCGCCGAGTGAGATTTGTTAAAGCCGTAACCGGCGAATTTCTCCACCAGGTCGAAGATTTTCATCGACAGCTCGCCGTCGATGCCCATCCTCTCCGCGCCCTCTTTAAACACCGAGCGCTGTTTCGCCATCTCCTCCGGCTTTTTCTTACCCATCGCGCGGCGCAGCATATCCGCGCCGCCCAGCGTATAGCCAGCCAGCACCTGGGCAATCTGCATCACCTGTTCCTGATACAGGATAATACCATAGGTCGGCTCCAGCACCGGCTTGAGCGACTCGTGCTGCCACTGGCTATCCGGGTAGGAAAGCTCTTCTCGCCCGTGCTTACGGTCGATAAAGTTATCCACCATGCCCGACTGCAGCGGGCCGGGGCGGAACAGCGCCACCAGCGCGATCATATCTTCAAAGCAGTCCGGCTTCAGGCGTTTGATCAAATCCTTCATGCCGCGCGATTCAAGCTGGAACACCGCAGTGGTTTCCGAACGCTGCAGCATATCGAAACTTTTTTTATCGTCGAGCGGAATGGCCGCAATATCGATCGGCTCCAGACCCTGTTTGGCCCGGCGCGCATTGATCATCTCCAGCGCCCAGTCGATGATGGTCAGCGTACGCAGGCCGAGGAAGTCGAACTTCACCAGACCGGCATACTCAACATCGTTTTTGTCGAACTGAGTCACCGGATGGTTGCCTTCGGCGTCGCAGTATAGCGGCGCGAAGTCGGTAATTTTAGTCGGCGAGATCACCACGCCGCCCGCATGTTTACCGGCGTTACGCGTGACCCCTTCCAGCTTGCGCGCCATATCGATCAGCGCCTTGACTTCCTCGTCCGCATCATAGATTTCCTGCAGCTGCGGCTCGGCGGCGAACGCCTTTTCCAGCGTCATGCCCGGGTCGGGCGGCACCAGCTTAGAGATCCGATCGACAAAACCATAGGGATGGCCGAGCACCCGGCCAACGTCGCGGATGACCGCTTTCGCCGCCATGGTGCCGAAGGTGATAATCTGCGATACCGCGTCGCGGCCGTACATCTCCGCCACGTGATCGATAACCCGGTCGCGCTTCTCCATACAAAAGTCGACGTCGAAGTCGGGCATAGAGACGCGTTCCGGGTTAAGGAAGCGTTCGAACAGCAGATCAAACTCCAGCGGATCGAGATCGGTGATTTTCAACGAGTAGGCCACCAGCGAGCCGGCGCCCGACCCTCGTCCCGGTCCTACCGGCACATCGTTATCCTTCGACCACTGGATAAATTCCATCACAATCAGGAAGTAGCCGGGAAAGCCCATTTGGTTGACCACCTGGAGCTCAATCTCCAGACGCTCGTCATACTCCGGCCGCTTCTGCGCCCGCACCTGCGGATCCGGGAACAGGAACGCCAGCCGTTCCTCCAGCCCCTCTTTGGCGCGTTTTACCAGATAATCTTCCGTCGACATGTCGCCGGTCGGGAACTGAGGCAGGAAGTATTCGCCCAGACGGATGGTCACGTTGCAGCGTTTGGCGATTTCCACGCTGTTGATCAGGGCTTCGGGAATGTCGGCGAACAGCTCGCACATCTCTTCTTCGCTGCGCAGATACTGCTGCTGGCTGTAGTTGCGCGGCCGTTTGGGATCGTCCAGCGTATAACCGTCGTGAATGGCTACCCGAATCTCATGCGCATCAAAGTCTTCAGGACTGATGAAGCACACATCGTTGGTCGCCACTACCGGCAGCCCGCGTTCGGTGGCCAACGCCACCGCCGCATGCAGGTAACTCTCTTCGTCCGGTCGACCGGTGCGGATCAGTTCCAGGTAGTAGCGATCGGGAAAATGCTCCTGCCAGAAATCCAGACACTGATCGACCAGCGCCTGGTTGCCGCGCAGAATGAATTTGCCGGTATCGCCCATGCGGCCGCCCGACAGCAGCAGCAAGCCGTGGCTGCGCCCGATCAGCCAATCGCGCTGAATGACCGGTCCGGCCGCGCCATACCCGTTCTGGTAGGCCTGCGAAATCAGCAACGTCAGGTTCTGGTAACCTTCGTTGTCCATCGCCAGGATGGTCAGATGCGCCAGCTCATCGCCCAGCAGTTCGCTCTGCAGATAAATATCCGCGCCGACGATCGGCTTAACGCCGGCCCCGTTGGCGCCGCCGTAAAACTTCACCAGACCGCACAGGTTGGTGAAATCAGTGATCGCCAGCGCCGGCATCCCCATCGAGGCGGCCTTTTTGACCAGCGGCCCGGTTTTAGCCAGGCCATCAATCATGGAATAGTCACTGTGAACACGCAGGTGAACAAAACGTGGTTCGGCCATATCCAGATACCAGAGTTAATCGATTAGTCAGCAGGTTACCCGGGGCAACCCTCCGATAGGCGGTGCGTATATTCATCGTCTCCGGCGCAGCGCGGCAACATCACGCGCCCGCACACGGCGCCGGAATGCAATGGAATAATGCGCTAAGCCAGACCGAGCGCGCGTTTAACCGGCGCGAAGCTGCGTCGGTGATAGATCGTCGCGCCCAGCAGGGCCAATTTTTCCAGATGAAAGGCGGTCGGGTAGCCTTTATGCTGCGCAAAGCCATATTCGGGGAAACGCCGATCGAGCTCAACCATTTCGCTATCGCGCGCCACTTTGGCCAGAATCGACGCCGCGCTAATTTCCGCCACGCGGCTATCGCCTTTCACCACCGCCAGCGACGGCATCGGCAGCGCGGGGCAGCGATTGCCGTCCACCAGCACCCATTCGGGCGTGACGGCCAGACCCGCGACGGCGCGCTGCATCGCCAGCATGGTGGCGTGCAGGATATTGAGCCGGTCGATCTCCTCCGGCTCGGCGCGCCCCAGACTCCAGGCCAGCGCCTTCTGTTTAATTTCCAGACTCAGCGCCTGACGACGTTTTTCGCTCAATTTTTTCGAGTCCGCCAGGCCGACAATCGGCCGGGTCGGATCGAGAATCACCGCCGCCGTCACCACGGCGCCGACCAGCGGACCGCGCCCCACCTCATCCACGCCGGCAATCAGCGCCGCCGACGGGTAAATGAATACATCACTCATGCTTTAACTCGTTCCAGCACCGCCTGTGCCGCCTGTTCGTCCGCATTGCAGCGAATCTGCCGGTGCAGTTGCAGAAAGTCGCGCCGCAGCGACTCGGCGCGTTCGCCGCCTTCCAGCCACGGCAGCAGCGCCGCCGCCAGTTTGTCGGGCACGCAATCCTGCTGCAACAGCTCCGTCACCAGCTCGCGTCCGGCCAGCAGATTCGGCAACGACACCCACTGGGTTTTCACCAGCTTGCGCGCCAGCCAGAAGGTCAGCGGCTTCATCCGGTAACCAACCACCATCGGACATTTAGCCAGCATACACTCCAGCGCCGCGGTGCCGGAAGCCAGCAGCGCGGCATCGCTGGCGATCATCGCCTCGCGCGCCTGCCCGTCCAGCAGGTGCAGCGCCAAATCAGGCGCCACCGCCAGTTTAATCGCCTCAAACTGTTGCCGCCGCTTCTGGTTGACCAGCGGAACCACAATCTCCAGCGCCGGGAAACGCGCCCGCAACAGACTGGCCGTTCGCAGAAAATCGGCGCTCAGCATTTCCACTTCCGCGCCCCGACTGCCCGGCAGCAGAGCCAGACAGCGCGCATCCGGCGCCAGCCCGAGCGTTGCTCTGGCCGCCAGTTTATCCGGCTGCAGCGGCATCGCATCGGCCATGGTATGGCCAATAAAGCGGCAGGGAACGTTGAATCGATCGTAAAAGGCTTTTTCAAAAGGTAAAAACGCCAGCACCAGATCGGTCGCCTTGCCAATTTTGAAAACGCGTTTTTGACGCCAGGCCCAGACGGACGGGCTGACATAATGAATAGTGCAGATACCGCGCTGTTTCAACCGTCCTTCCAGCGTGATATTGAAATCCGGCGCGTCGATGCCGACGAACACATCCGGTTTGAGTTGGCTGAAACGCCGGGTCAGATCGCGACGGATTTTCAGCAGCCGGGGCAAACGCTCCAGCACTTCCACCACGCCCATCACGGCCAGTTCTTCCATCTCGTACCAGGCTTCGCAGCCCTCGGCCTGCATACGCGGCCCGGCCACGCCGACAAAACGGGCGTCCGGCACCTTCGCTTTTAGCGCGCGGATCAGTCCGGCGCCAAGAATATCGCCGGAGGTTTCTCCGGCGACTAATCCAATCACTAACGGGCGCGGCATGGATTAACGAATGATGCCGCGCGTCGAGCGGGCAAAGAAGTCGACAAATGACTGCACTTCTTTGCACTCCGCCGCCAGCGCTTCGATCTCTGGCTTTACTTCATCCAGGGTTTTGCCACTGCGATAAATAAGCTTGTAGGCATTGCGAATCGCATGCTGGGCCGCTTTATCGAACCCGCGCCGTTTCAGACCTTCGATATTGATGCCGAACGGCGTGGCGTGGTTACCCTGCGCGATCACGAACGGCGGCACGTCCTGCGCCACGCCGGAACAGCCGCCCACCATAACGTGGGCGCCGATGACGCAGAACTGATGCACCGCGGTCATGCCGCCGATGATGGCGTAATCGTCCACCGAAACGTGGCCGCCCAGCGTCGCATTGTTGGCCAGAATACAGCGATCGCCAACCACGCAGTCGTGCGCAATATGTGTATTGATCATCAGCAGGTTATCGCTGCCGACTTTAGTCACTCCCCCGCCCTGTTCGGTGCCGCGATGAATGGTGACGCTTTCGCGGATACGATTGCGATCGCCCACCTCAACGCGAGTTGGCTCACCGGCGTATTTCAGGTCCTGATTAACTTCACCAATAGAGGCAAACTGATAAATTTCATTATCACGGCCAATCTTAGTGATGCCATTAACCACAACGTGTGATTTCAGTACCGTGCCGGCGCCGATTTCCACCTGGCTGCCAATAAAGCAAAACGGGCCAATGTGCGCGCCGGCGCCGATGACGGCGCCGTCTTCCACAATGGAGCTGGGGTGAATAAAGGCGGTTTGATCAATCACGATATCAGGCCTCCCGACGACGAGCACACATCATTGACGCTTCACAGGCAATTTCGCCATCAACCTTGGCCACCCCTTTGAAACGCGCAACGCCGCGCCGCTCTTTAATAAACTCGACCTCCAGGATCATCTGATCCCCTGGCTCTACAGGACGTTTAAAACGCGCCTCATCAATGGCCGCGAAATAATACAGTTCGCCTGGCTCCAGTTTACCGACGCTTTTAAACGCCAGAATGCCGGTGGCCTGAGCCATGGCTTCCAGAATCAGCACGCCCGGAAAAATAGGTTTGCCAGGAAAATGCCCCTGGAAGAACGGTTCGTTAAATGTAACATTCTTAACTGCACGTAAAAACTTCCCTTCCTCAAAATCGAGGACGCGATCTACCAGCAAAAAAGGAAAACGATGTGGTAGCAGCTCTAAAATCTCTTCAATATGCAGAGTATGAGTGTCAGTAGTCAAAATACTCTTCCTGTCAATAAATTCGGATGACATCAACAACACGGCCTGCACCGACCCCAAACAAGGGTCAACCGGCAGGCCGCAAATTTAGAATGGAACGCTTAAAAACGCTCGCACCGTTACTGTAACTCACTACCCGGTAAGGCAAGACACCGATGACTAGTCTTTATCGATTTTTCGTTCAACGGCTTTTAACCGTTTATTTATCTCATCAATATTCATCACCAGCGCCGCCGTCTTGCGCCAGACCTTGTTGGGCTGCAACGGAATCCCCGAAGAGTATACCCCAGGTTCGGAAATTGGTCGCATAACCATGCCCATTCCCGTTACCGTCACTTTGTCGCAGATTTCCATGTGGCCGTTGATCACGCTGGCGCCGCCAATCATACAGTAACGACCGATCTTCAGACTACCGGCCATGATCACGCCGCCCGCCACCGCGGTATTGTCGCCAATCACCACGTTATGCGCAATCTGACATTGGTTATCAATGATGACGCCGTGACCAATCACCGTGTCGTCCAGCGCGCCGCGGTCAATAGTGGTACTGGCGCCGATCTCTACCCGATCGCCGATACGCACCGTGCCGAGCTGAGGGATTTTAACCCAATTGCCGCGATCGTTCGCATAGCCGAAGCCATCCGAGCCGATCACCGCACCGGACTGAATCAGGCATTTTTCGCCGATTTCCACCCGATGATAAATCGTGACGTTGGCCCACAGACGGGTGCCGTTGCCAATGCGCGCCTCTTTGCCGATAAAGCAGCCGGCGCCGATGACCACGTCATCGCCTAGCACCGCGCCGGATTCAATCACCGCATTCGCCCCAACGGCGACGCGCTGCCCGAGGGTAGCCTGCGGAGAAATGACCGCGCCCGGCGCGATATCCTGCGCCGGAGAGGGCGTGGTATCCATCAGTTGCGCCATACGCGCATAGGTCAGATAGGGATTTTTCACCACCAGCGCCGCACGCTGGCAGTATGGCAAATCCGCTTCCGTCAACACCACGGCGTCGGCCTGCGTCGCCGCCAGTTGCTCACGGTAACGGCTGTCTGACAAAAACGTAATCTGCCCAGCCTGCGCCGAATGCATAGACGCTACACCGGTGATGACGATGTCGCCATCACCGTGTAGTTGCGCATCCAACTGTTGTGCCAGATCGGCCAGTCGAACTGAGTGCATGTATTATTTAACCTGTTTCAAAACATCAGCGGTGATATCTTTCGCATTAGCAGCGTAAGCCACGGCATTGGCGTCGATCACCACGTCATAACCTTCTTTGCTGGCGACGGATTTCACGGCGTCCTGAATACGGCTCAGGATCTTATTGCGTTCTTCCATCTGACGGCGGCGGTTATCCTGCTCGAAAGCCTGCGCTTTGTTGGAGAACTGTTCGCGCTGCGCCATCACGTCTTTTTCCAGCTTGCTGCGTTCGCTGGCCTTCATGGTCGAACCATCGCGCTGCAGACGCTGCATTTTGGTTTGCAGATCGCGTTCCTGGGACTGAAGTTCAGAGGCGCGGCCCTTGAATTCGTTTTCCAGCTGTTTCGCCACCGTATCACGCTGCGGCAACTGCTGGAAAATGCTGGCGACATTGACCACCGCAATTTTGTCTGCTGCCTGAACGCCGGCAGAAGCTGCCAGAGCTAAACCTAAACCTGCGGCACATAACCACTTTTTCACTATAAACTCCTCAACATAACCTGTTTGTGTCGATGACACTTTTACCGTGTTAAACCGGGGAGCAAGGCCTGAAAGCCCGACCGCCCTGGCGGTGTAACGCCCGGCCATGTCACACCTGTAACTTACCTTTATAGCTATCCCCTTTTGGTCTTTCAGACCGCGCGCGGCGGGCTTCCCGTCTTCCCGCGCCCGTCTTCTCGACTAAGCGCCAGGGAAGGCTTTCGGCTACCGGCCGCCGCCTGAAATCCGGCAGGGAGATACGTTCTGCCGACGTCACATTACCAGGTTTTACCGATATTAAACTGGAACTGTTCCGACTTGTCTCCATCGTACTTTTTAACCGGCTGGGCATAGGAGAACACCAATGGCCCAAGCGGAGACATCCATTGTAAGGCAATACCCGTCGATACGCGGAAGTTATCGGGTTTGCTGTAATCAGGCACGCCGGCTTCCGTCGTATAGTACGTATTTTCCCAGTTGGTATCCCACACCGTACCGCCATCGACAAACAGCGAGGTGCGCACCGAGTTGGCGTATTTTTCGCTGATAAACGGCGTCGGCACAATCAGCTCGGCGCTCAGCACCGCCATAGCGTTGCCGCCGATGGCGTCATCCGATTTTTCCACCGGACAGTTGGCGTACGAGGCATTGGCGGACGAGCACCTGTAGTAGGCCGCTTTCGGGCCAATGGTATTCGACTGGAAACCGCGCACCGAACTGGAGCCGCCAGCATAGAAGTTATCGTAGAACGGCACTTCCTTACCGCCCAGACCGTCGGCATAGCCCGCGCGCGCGCGGCCCATCAGTACCCAATTGTGATTATCGCTTATCGGGAAGTAGCTGGCCGAATCAAAGGTCACTTTATAATATTCGTTGTCCGAACCGGGCACGGTCACCTTGGCGTTTAGCGAGGCGCGTGTGCCGTCGGTCGGGAAGAAGCCGCGATCCAGATTGTTGTATACCCAGCCGGCGTTGACGAAGAAATCATTCGCTTTAAAGTCGGCGTTGGAATGGGAATTGGTGGTGACGATATCCGGCTCTACGCCGACTTTATTCAGATAGCGCCACATCGACACCTGCGGCGACATATCGGCCACGTCGTTATGCACGTAGTCGAGGCCGAGACGCAGCGAGTTGTTCTCGTTAATCGGGAAGCCGAGGGTGCTGCCGATGCCGTAACTGCGATTGGTGTAATCGGACAGGTCCGCGTCATAGGCTTTAAAATCGTTATAGAAAATGCGCCCGCCCAGGCTAACGCCGTCGACGGTGAAGTACGGGTCGGTCAACGACAGTTCGACGTAGGTCTGATAGTCGTTTTTGGTACCGCTGATACCGACCGAATTACCGGTACCCAGCCAGTTGTCCTGCTGCACGCCCGCCTGGAAGCTGACGCCGCTTTCCGTACCGAAGCCGATGCCGAAGTTAAAGCTGCCGGTATTACGCTCTTTCACCTTATAGGTCACGTCGACCTGATCGGCGGTGCCCGGCACGCGCTGCGTTTCCACGTCCACGCTTTCAAAATAGCCCAGACGGTTCAGGCGCTCTTTGCCCTGTTCGACCAGATCGTTGCCCAGCCAGCCGCCTTCCATCTGGCGCATTTCACGGCGCAGCACAGAATCTTTGGAGGTATCGTTGCCCTCAAAGCGCACGCGGCGCACGTAGAAACGGTTGCCCGCATCCACATTAATATTCAGTTTAACCGTCTTATCCGCATCGTTGATATCCGGCTGCGTAATCACGCGTGGGTAAGCGTAGCCATAGCGGCCCAGCAGCTTTTTAATATCTTCTTCCATGCGCGTTACCCGGGTGCCGTTGTACAGCTCGCCCGGTTCGATCTTCGTCAGTCCTTCGACTTCGGCGGAGTGGCCGGCCAGGTTGCCGTTCACCACCACGCCGGACAGTTTGTACTGATCGCCTTCCGTCAGGTTGATGGTGATATAAATGCCTTTCTTGTCCGGCGTCAGGCTGACCTGGGTGGAATCAATATTAAAACGCGCGTAACCGCGATCAAGATAGAAACTGCGCAGCGTTTCAAGATCGCCGGACAGTTTCTGCTTCTGGTATTTGCGGTCGCCGACCACGTTCCACCAGGGCACCTCGTCGCGCAGCTGGAAACGCGAAATCAGCTCTTCGGTGCTGAACGCATGATTACCAACGATATTGATCTGCTGGATCTGCGCCGACATGCCTTCGGTAAACACCAGCTTCAGGTCTACGCGATTACGCGGCAGCGGCGTGACCACGGCTTTCACCGACGCGCTGTATTTCCCTACGCTGTAGTAGAAATCCTCCAGACCTTTCTCGATGCTGGACAACGCGGTGCGATCGAGCGCCTCGCCGACCCGCACCCCGGAGGCTTCCAGGTTCTGTTTCAGCATGTCGTCTTTCACCGACTTATTGCCGGAGAAGGTGATACTGGCGATGGTCGGACGTTCTTTCACCTGCACAATCAGCGTACCGCCGTCGCGCAGAACCCGAACGTCTTCAAAATTACCGGTGGCGAACAGCGCTCGAATCGTATTACCGATATCGTCATCGCTGATGCTATCGCCAACGCGGACCGGCATGCTAAGCAATGCCGCACCGACAGCAACCCGCTGCAGGCCCTCGAAATGAATATCTTTCACTACGAACCCGTCTGCACCGTATACGGTGGCGCTGCTGAACAGCAGCGACGCTATGAGCAACTTTTTCATCGCCATCGTTGTTATGCGTTTTTCCTGGTCTGCCCCACGCCCTACAGGCGGGAGAAATCATTGAAAAGTGCAAGCCCCATTAACAGCATCAGCAGAATCGTACCGACGCGATAACTGAAGTCCTGTACTCGCTCAGAAACCGGCCTGCCTTTCAGCTTTTCAATCGCCAAAAAGAGCAGGTGTCCACCATCTAACACCGGCAGAGGGAACAGATTGATAATGCCTAAGTTGACGCTAATCAGCGCCAAAAACATCAGGTAATAAATCAACCCGTAGTCCGCTGACACCCCTGCCCCCTGCGCAATCGAAACCGGGCCGCTCAGGTTGTTCAGCTTTACATCGCCGGTAATCAGCTTACCTAACATACTGACCGTCAGCTTCATCAGTTGCCAGGTTTTCTCTCCGGCATGATAAATGGCGTTAAACGGGCCATACTGACGCAGCATTCTGTATTCTTCCGGCAGCGGCGTGACCTTCGGCACAATGCCGGCAAAGCCTTCGATCCGCCCGCGGGAGGCCGATTTGCTCGCCGGAATCAGCGTTAGCGTCAGACTGGCGCCGCCCCGTTCCACCTCCAGCAGAATGTCGCTGCCGGGATTATCCCGGATAGTGGTGGCCAGCGTCTGCCAGCGCGTCAGCGGCAGCCCATCGACTTTAACGATCCTGTCCCCGACTTGTAAACCCGCATTTTGCGCCGCCGAACCGGCCTGAACCTGAGTCAAAACCGACTCGATTTGCGGGCCGCGCGGAATAATGCCCAGCGAGGTCACCGGATCCTGCCTCTCGGGATCGAAATGCCAGTCGCGCAGATCCAGCGTTTTGCGCGTGAGTCGATCGGAGCCGAAAGGCGCGGTTTCGATCGTCACTTCGCCGTCGCCGATTTTACCGATCAGCGCCAGGCGCGCCGTATCCCAGTCAGGCGTTTCGATGCCGTCAACGGACTTTAGTTCCATTCCGGGCGTGATTTCCGCCTGCAAAGCGATAGAATCGGGCAATATTTCGCCAACCACCGGCCGAACGCCGGGCACGCCGATCACAAAGACCAGCCACCAGGCGATAACGGCAAAGAGGAAATTGGCAATCGGTCCGGCGCTGACAATCGCCGCGCGCTGCCAGACGGTTTTATGATTGAAGGCCAGATGGCGCAGCTCCGGCGCCACCGTATCGACACGCTCATCCAGCATTTTAACATAGCCGCCAAGCGGAATAAGCGCGATGACGAACTCCGTCCCCTGGCGATCGCGGCGGCGCCACAGCGCGCGGCCAAAGCCTATCGAGAAACGCTCGACCTGCACTCCGCAGCGACGAGCAACCCAGAAGTGGCCGAATTCATGCACGGTGATCAGGATACCCAGTGCAACGATAAACGCAGCCAGACTCCAGAGGATATTCATCATAAATAATCCCTAACGTTCGCCTTAAACGGTTTTAAACACCAGCAGCAACAGGCAGGCAAAAACCGGTACCGCCGCCGTCAGGCTATCAATACGATCCAGCACGCCGCCGTGCCCCGGGATCAGATGGCTGCTGTCCTTAATGCCCGCTTCGCGTTTAAACATGCTTTCGGTCAGATCGCCCAGTACCGAAGCCAGCGCGGCGACCACCGAACAAATCAGCAACGTGAGCGGCGCAATCGCCAGCGGCGCATAGCGGCCGAACAGCCAGGACAACACGGCCGAGGTGGCCAGGCCGCCGACCAGCCCTTCCCAGGTTTTGCCCGGCGACACTTTCGGCGCCAGCTTATGCCGGCCGAACAGCTTGCCGAATACATAAGCGCCGCTGTCCGCCCCCCAGACCAGCAGCATGACGTACAGCAGCCACCAGGCGCCGGAAAACGGATCCACATCATAATTGTACTGGCGCAGCGCCATCATACCCCAGAAAAACGGGATAATCGTCAACACGCCGAACACCAGGCGCAGGACGCGGGAATGGTGCCACAGCGCCGCGGACGCCGGATAAAACAAAACCAGCGCCAGCGCAACGAGCCACCATACCAGCGCGACCCACAATGCGGTACTGATTTGCAAAACATTAACAGAATAATGGTACGCCGGCAGCGAGAGCATCATCAGCGCCAGCAAAAAACCACAGAAGACAGCCAGCCAGACGCGCTGGCAGTGGGAAGCGAAACCGGCCATCTGGCCCCATTCCCAGGCGGCCAGCATACACACCGCCAGCGTGACCAACGCGAAACCGAGCGGCGGTAATAAAAACAGAGCGGCGATGACAACTGGAATTAAAATAAAAGCGGTTATCAGGCGATACTTCAGCAAAAGTTCCCCCCAGGATGCTCAGCATCGGCAGGTGTTGTTCCCCCGAAGCGGCGCTCACGCTGCGCAAATGCAGTCAGCGCACCTTCAAAGACTTGTTCATCAAAATCGGGCCAGAGAACATCGGTAAAGAACAGTTCGGCGTAGGCGATCTGCCACAGCAAAAAATTACTGATGCGATGTTCACCGCCGGTCCTGATCACTAAGTCCACCGGCGCCTGTTCGTTCAGGCAAACATGCTGGCATAAGGATTCTTCAGTGATCTCATCCGGGCGCAGTTGCCCTTCCTGTACCTGTTCCGCCAGACGTTGCACCCCCTGAATAATATCCCAACGGCCGCCATAATTCGCCGCAATATTCAGCGTGAGTCCCGGATTATTTTTAGTTAATTCTTCGGAACGGCGAATGCGTTCCTGCAGGCGCGGGCTAAAACGGCTGATATCGCCGATGATGCGCAGACGGACATGATGTTTATGTAAACTTTTCACTTCACTATCCAGCGCGCGGACAAACAGCTCCATCAGCGCCGTCACTTCCTGCGCGGGGCGGTTCCAGTTTTCACTGCTAAACGCGTACAGCGTCAACGCATCCAGGTGACGACTGACAGCGAAACTGACCGCGCGCCGCACAGATTTCACACCGGCCTGGTGACCGAAGATCCGCAGTTTCCCCCGGCTTTTCGCCCAGCGGCCGTTGCCATCCATAATGATAGCGACGTGCCGCGGCCCGGAGAATGGCAAATTATTTGCACTTTGTTGATTTTCGGACGGCATAACGCGTACTTATTTCCTCAAGTAAGAAATACAACAGTCCTTCCGTAACATCAGACCCGTGAGCGCAAAAAAGCCGTGAGCAAGCACGGCTGTTCGCATCGCCGGTATCATAACATTCTGTTACCGATGATGAGAGGCGCAGACTATACCACCTCCATCGTGCATGAACAAACTGAGCGAGAGCGACACGCGCTTTACTTCCGGTAACTTACCAGACGCTGATTGGCGCTCTGACGAGCCCAACGATCGATTGATAAGACCTCATCAACGCTTACCGGTTCCGCCAACGTCAGCCGGTCGATCACCTGCTGATTAATCGCGGCAATATCGGTAAAACGGATGCGGGACTGCAAAAAGGCTTCCACCGCCACTTCATTGGCCGCATTGAGCGCCGTGGTGGCGGCCTGGCCCTGTTCAAACGCATCGATAGCCAGTTGCAGACAGGGATAGCGTTGGTAGTCGGGCGCGCTAAAGGTCAGTGCGCCCAGCCGGCAAAAGTCCAGCGGCGTTACCCCGGCATCGACCCGCTGCGGATAAGCCATCGCGTGCGCAATCGGCGTACGCATATCCGGCGAGCCCAGTTGCGCCAACACGCTGCCGTCCCGGTAGCGCACCATCGAATGAATCACCGACTGCGGATGAATGATCACTTCCATCTGCTTCGCCGAAGCGTTAAACAGCCAGCGCGCCTCGATGTACTCCAGACCTTTATTCATCATGGTCGCGGAATCGACCGAGATCTTACGCCCCATCGACCAATTGGGGTGCGCGCACGCCTGGTCCGGCGTCACCTCCCGCAGCGCGGCCAGCGGCGTTTCACGGAAAGGACCGCCCGAGCCGGTCAGAACAATGCGCTCAATTCCATTGCGCTCCAGAGAAGCGTAGCCTAACTGGCGCTGAATTTGCTCAGGTAAACTCTGAAAAATAGCATTATGTTCGCTGTCTATCGGTAAAAGCTGCGCGCCGCTGTGCGCCACCGCGTCCATAAACAGACGGCCGCAGGTCACCAGCGCTTCTTTATTAGCCAGCAGCACCTGTTTTCCGGCCCGAATGGCCGCCAGCGTCGGCAGCAGCCCGGCCGCCCCGACGATCGCCGCCATTACCTGGTCCACGTCATCCAGCGCCGCCAGCTCGCAGGCGGCCTGCGGCCCGGATAACACCTCCGTCCGGCAGCCCTGCTGGCGCAGGATCTCGCGCAGCGCCTGCGCCGCGGCTTCATCGGCCATCGCGGCCCACGCCGGACGAAAGGCCAGGCACTGCCGCGCCATTAACGCCACATTGCGCCCGGCCACCAGGGCCCTGACGGAAAATTTATCCGGGTTTGCTTTGATCACGGCCAGCGTGCTGGTGCCAATGGAACCAGTGGAGCCAAGAATAGTCAGTTGCTTCATCAACATGCTCTGAATAACTGGATTTGATAGCAGGAAGGTACGTGAGTCTGATAGCACGGCCATCATCTGTCTATGAAGCACATAGCAAAATGACGACAACAAACCTGAACGTCCTGAGAGGCTTAGCCTGCATCAATGGAGTCATTAACCAATGATAAAAAATAAAGCGCCGCAGGCGAGTTCACTGCGAACAGCGAAGACTCTCACTCTGCGACGCTCCCTGCAGTTAATGGATTAGAAATCCATTAACTCGGTTTCTTTTTCCGCCAGCGCGGCATCTATTTTTTTGATAAAACCGTCGGTCAGCTTCTGGATATCATCCTGTGCGCGACGCTCTTCATCTTCGCTGATCGCTTTGTCTTTCAGCTGCGCTTTCAGTTTATCGTTCGCATCGCGGCGCACGTTACGCACCGATACGCGGCTCTGTTCGGCTTCACCACGCACAATTTTAATCAGATCTTTACGACGCTCTTCCGTCAGCGGCGGCAGCGGAACGCGAATCACCGCACCGGCGGAGGAAGGGTTAAGGCCTAAATCAGAGGCCATGATCGCTTTTTCCACCGCCGGGCCGAGGCTACGGTCAAATACCGTAATGGCCAGAGTGCGGGAGTCTTCCGCCACCACGTTTGCCAGCTGGCGCAGCGGTGTCGCGCTGCCATAATACTCGACCTGAATGCCGTCGAGAAGACTGGGCGATGCCCGGCCGGTACGAACTTTGCTGATCTGAGATTTGAAAACCTCAACGCACTTATCCATGCGTGTTTCAGCATCTTTTCTGATTTGACTAATCACGTTGTGAACCCTTGCAAAACTGGTTGCCTGGCGGACCGCGCCAGAGCGCGATCCGATGAATATTAACGCCAGCCGTCACGACTGGCCGAAGCGGGCAATCTCACGCATCACCAGCGCATGATATTACCTTATAGCCGACCGCTTTAAAACCGCGGAGGCGTTCTCCCGCCGCCGAGCCTGAAAGCCGCCGGCAGAGTATTGCCGTCAGCCGTTGCTGCTAATCAGCGTCCCTTCTTTTTCGCCCATCACCACGCGACGCAGCGCGCCGGGTTTATTCATATTGAATACGCGAATCGGCAGATTGTGATCGCGTGCGAGGGTAAAGGCGGCCAGGTCCATCACTTTGAGTTCACGTTCCAGCACTTCCTGATAGCTCAGGGTTTCGTACAGCACTGCCGTCGGATCCTGCACCGGATCGGCCGAATAGACGCCGTCGACCTTAGTGGCTTTCAGCACCGCATCGGCCTCGATTTCAATACCGCGCAGACAGGCGGCCGAATCGGTGGTGAAGAAAGGATTGCCGGTGCCCGCCGATAAAATCACCACGCGATTATTGCGCAGCAGGCTGATCGCCTCGGCCCAGCTATAGTTATCGCAGACGCCATTAAGCGGAATAGCGGACATCAGACGGGCGTTCACATAGGCACGATGCAATGCGTCGCGCATGGCGAGGCCATTCATGACGGTAGCCAGCATCCCCATGTGGTCGCCCACAACACGATTCATCCCCGCTTTCGCCAGGCCCGCGCCGCGGAACAGATTGCCGCCGCCGATTACCACACCGACCTGAATGCCCAGTTCAACCAGTTCTTTCACTTCCTGAGCCATGCGGTCCAGAATGCTCGCATCGATACCAAAACCATCTGGACCTTGCAGCGCTTCGCCACTCAGTTTAAGCAGGATTCGTTGATATACAGGTTTTGCATTGGTTGCCATGGTGTTCTTGTCCTAACAAGCCGTTGTTGTACTGGAAATTGTGCCGCAACCTCTCGTTATACGCCAGCAGAGCGGCAGAGAGCGGCTGAATTTAGTGTGGCAGGATAAAAAGGAACCGCCAGTCGGCGGCTCCTCATGTTACTTAAGACTGCTTGCTCATCGCAGCGACTTCCGCCGCGAAATCAACTTCAGCCTTCTCAATACCTTCGCCAACTTCGAAACGAACGAAGCCGGTAACGTCAGCATTGTGCTCTTTCAGCAGTTGAGCAACGGTTTTGTTCGGGTCCATCACGAAGTGCTGGCCGGTCAGAGAGATCTCGCCGGTGAACTTGCGCATGCGGCCTTCAACCATTTTTTCCGCGATTTCACGCGGTTTGCCGGACTGTACGGCGATATCCAGCTGGATCTGGTGTTCGCGCGCAACGACGTCGGCCGGTACGTCTTCAGGCTTAACGTATTCCGGTTTGCTGGCGGCGATGTGCATCGCGATGTGTTTGATCAGCTCTTCGTCCGCGCCGGTAGCGGCAATCAGCACGCCGATGCGGGCGCCGTGCAGGTAAGAACCCAGCAGTTCGCCTTCCAGAACGGTCACGCGACGGATATTGATGTTTTCACCAATTTTCGCCACCAGTGCGGTACGGGTGTCTTCGAATTTCGCTTTCAGTACTTCAACGTCGCTGATGCGTTCGTTGAGCGCGGCGCTGACCACTTCTTCGCCAAACGCTTTGAAGCCGGCATCTTTGGCGACAAAGTCGGTTTCACAGTTCAGCTCAACGATGACGCCAAATTTGCCGTCAGCGGAAATTTTAGTCAGGATAATACCTTCAGCAGCCACACGGCCTGCTTTCTTAGCGGCTTTAGCCTGGCCGGACTTACGCATGTTGTCGATAGCCAGTTCGATATCGCCGTTTGCTTCAACCAGCGCTTTTTTACATTCCATCATGCCTGCGCCAGTACGCTCACGCAGTTCTTTTACCAGGGCAGCGGTAATTTCAGCCATTATCTTTTCCTCGGTTATCTCATGGTGGGGAGATAAGTAAAAAAGGGGCCGTAAAGGCCCCTAACCAACATATGTCAATACCTGGTTAATAAGGGCTCTTGCGAGCAGGCCTTATTATTCAGCTTCAGTGAAGCTTTCTTCCGCCTGTTCGACCAGATCCTGAGAACGGCCTTCACGGATAGCGGTGGCAACTGCGCTCAGGTACAGGTTAACTGCACGGATCGCATCGTCGTTACCAGGGATAATGAAGTCAACGCCATCCGGATCGGAGTTGGTATCAACGATAGAAAATACCGGAATACCCAGGTTGTTGGCTTCTTTGATTGCAATGTGTTCGTGGTCAGCATCAACAACGAACAGCGCGTCTGGCAGGCCACCCATATCTTTGATACCGCCCAGGCTGTTTTCCAGCTTGTCCAGTTCACGAGCGCGCATCAGCGCCTCTTTCTTGGTCAGCTTATCGAAAGTGCCGTCCTGGGACTGGGTTTCCAGATCTTTCAAACGCTTGATGGACTGACGAACGGTTTTCCAGTTAGTCAGCATGCCGCCCAGCCAGCGATGGTTCACGAAGAACTGATCGCAGCTGACTGCAGCTTCTTTTACCGCTTCGCTTGCTGCGCGTTTGGTGCCCACAAACAGAATTTTGCCTTTACGAGAAGCGATTTTGCTCAGCTCGGCCAGGGCATCATTAAACAGGGGGACGGTTTTCTCAAGGTTGATGATATGAACTTTGTTACGCGCGCCGAAGATGAACGGTTTCATTTTCGGGTTCCAGTAACGGGTCTGGTGACCAAAGTGTACGCCAGCCTTGAGCATGTCGCGCATGGAAACAGTTGCCATGATTACCTCTATAAATTAAGTATGGGGTTATGCCTCCACGTGTCCCATAACGCCGACCCCAGGGTAAAAGACCCGGGAGCACCCCGGCGCATGTGCCGACACGTGTGTGTTATATACACAAAGTGAGTTTCCGGTGTATCGGCCGATAACGCGAAAGATATCCAGCCGGATCACCGGCGCGCTTTATACCATAATCCCGCCCGGGACACCAACATTTGTTGCGCTTCGCGCGCGCCGACAGAATGATAATTTGGCACCGTCTGACAGGGCTGATAACATAGGTTATTAGTTTCGTTCCTTAATTCATTCCGTCGCTTATACGACACCTGCGGACAACTTTTCATGGCAATATCAATAAAGACAGCTGAAGATATCGAAAAAATGCGCGTGGCCGGACGTCTGGCCGCCGAAGTGCTGGAAATTATCGAACCCCACGTAGTGCCGGGCGTCAGCACCGGCGAACTGGACAGAATCTGTCACGATCACATTGTTAATAAACAAAAAGCCGTTTCCGCCTGCCTCGGCTATCACGGTTTCCCCAAATCCGTCTGCATTTCGATCAATGAAGTGGTCTGCCACGGTATTCCCAGCGACGACAAAAAGCTGAAAGACGGCGACATCGTCAACATCGACGTCACGGTCATTAAAGACGGTTTCCATGGCGATACGTCGAAAATGTTTATCGCCGGCAAGCCGACCATTCTCGGCGAACGCCTGTGCCATATCACGCAGGAAAGCCTTTACCTGGCGCTGCGCATGGTCAAACCGGGCATTCGTCTGCGCACCCTCGGCAAAGAGATTCAAAAATTCGTCGAAGGACATGACTTCTCCGTGGTGCGAGAATACTGCGGCCACGGCATCGGCACCGGCTTCCACGAAGAGCCGCAGGTGCTGCACTATGACGCCGACGACGGCGGCGTGGTGCTGCAGCCGGGCATGGCCTTCACCATCGAACCGATGGTCAACGCCGGCGACTACCGCATCCGCACCATGAAAGACGGCTGGACGGTAAAAACCAAAGATCGCAGCTTGTCGGCGCAGTATGAGCATACTATTGTGGTAACCGAAAACGGCTGCGAAATAATGACGCTGCGCAAGGATGACACCATCCCCGCCGTCATTACCCATCAGGGGTAAACCAACGCCGCTATCGCTCAGCGTAGCCGCCCGCCGACACGGGCGGTTAAACCGCCGACGCGTAATATTCCGCGGCATCGCTTCCCTCTCCGTCAGACCGCCGCTCCCCGCCCGCACGGGCGGAGAAACCTCATGAGAATCGTCGCCTGACTCCATGAGCGGAGCCGGCGCGGCGCGGAAACGAGGGGGACGGCATTGTCCGGCGAATCCAGTTGCTAAATGGATGGGATGAGCATTATGAACGACAGACTCGCGCAATCCGATCGCGCTATCGATGCCGGGCAACCCGCATCCCCACTGAGCTACAGCGATGACATGCTGGGGTGCGCCGCGCTCAAGCAGGCGCTGGAGCAACATCAGAACTGGATGGCCGAACGCTTTCGCCAGGGCGTTGACGCGGAAACGCTGATCGACGCGCGCACGCTGTTCATCGATCATCTGCTGCAGCGTCTGTGGCGTTTTTACGGTTTTGAACAGATCCCGGCCTGCGCGCTGGTCGCCGTCGGCGGCTATGGGCGCGGAGAACTGCATCCGCTGTCCGACATCGACGTACTGATCCTGAGCCAGGATAAGCTCGACGACGACCAGGCGCAGCTGGCCGGCCAGTTGATCACTCTGCTGTGGGATCTGAAGCTGGAAGTCGGCCACAGCGTGCGCACCCTGGCGCAGTGCCTGCAGGAAGGACTGGCCGATATTTCCGTCGCCACCAATCTAATCGAATCCCGTCTGGTGTGCGGCGACGTGACGCTGTTTCTGCAACTGCAAAAACAGGTGTTCAGCGACAGTTTCTGGCCGTCGCAGCAGTTCTTTTCGGCCAAACTGACCGAGCAACAGGAGCGCCATCAGCACTATCACAGCACCAGCTATAACCTGGAGCCGGATATTAAAAGCAGCCCCGGCGGGCTGCGCGATATTCATACGTTGCTGTGGGTCGCGCGCCGCCACTTCGGCGCCACTTCGCTGGATGAAATGGTCGGTTTTGGTTTTCTGACCGAAGCCGAACGCAAGGAGCTGAACGAATGCCAGAGCTTTCTGTGGCGCATCCGCTTTGCGCTGCACCTGGTGTTGACCCGTTACGATAACCGCCTGCTGTTCGACCGGCAGCTTAGCGTGGCGCATATGCTGCACTACGAAGGGGAAGGCAACGCCCCGGTAGAGCATATGATGAAGGACTTCTTCCGCGTCACCCGCCGCGTCAGCGAACTGAACCATATGCTGCTGCAGCTGTTCGACGAAGCGATTCTGGCGCTGGAAACCTGCGAAAAACCGCGCCCGCTCGATCGGGACTTTCAGCTGCGCGGCCGCTTAATCGACCTGCGCGACGAGACGCTGTTCATGCGTCAGCCCGAGTCCATCATGCGGATGTTCTATCTGATGGTGCGCAACCGTGAGATCAAGGGCATCTACTCCACTACCCTGCGCCAGTTGCGCCACGCGCGCCGCAATCTGAGCAGCCCGCTGTGCACCATTCCCGAAGCGCGCCGGCTGTTTATGTCGATTCTGCGCCACCCTCGCGCCGTTAAACGGGCGCTGCTGCCGATGCATCGCCACAGCGTGCTGTGGGCCTATATGCCGCAGTGGCACAAGATCGTCGGCCAGATGCAGTTCGATCTGTTCCATGCCTATACCGTCGACGAGCACACCATTCGCGTCCTGCTGAAACTGGAAAGCTTCTCCGACGAGAGAATGCGCCAGCAGCATCCGCTGTGCGTCGAGATCTATCCCCGGCTGCCGCAGCCCGAACTGCTGCTGCTGGCGGCGCTGTTCCACGATATCGCGAAAGGACGCGGCGGCGACCACTCGGAGCTGGGCGCGCAGGACGCGCTGGAATTCGCGGCGCTGCACGGCCTGAATTCGCGCGAAGCGCAACTGGTTTCCTGGCTGGTGCGTCGCCACCTGATGATGTCGGTGACCGCCCAGCGCCGGGATATTCAGGATCCGACCGTCATTCAGCAGTTTGCCGCCGAAGTGCAGAGCGAAACCCGCCTGCGCTACCTGGTCAGCCTGACCGTAGCCGATATTTGCGCCACCAACGAAACGTTGTGGAACAGCTGGAAACAGAGCCTGTTGCGCGAACTCTACTTCGCCACGGAAAAACAGCTGCGGCGCGGCATGCAGAATACGCCCGACCTGCGCGAGCGAGTGCGCCACCACCGCCTGCAGGCGCTGGCGCTGCTGCGCATGGACAATATCGACGAAGAGGCGCTGCACAATATCTGGAGCCGCTGCCGCGCCGACTACTTCCTGCGTCACTCGCCCAACCAGCTGGCGTGGCATGCCCGTCATCTGCTGGAGCACGATACCAGTAAACCGCTGGTGTTGATCAGCCATCAGGCCAGCCGCGGCGGCACCGAGATCTTTATCTGGAGCCCGGACCGACCCTATCTGTTCGCGGCGGTGGCCGGCGAACTGGATCGGCGCAACCTGAGCGTACATGACGCGCAGATCTTTACCAGCCGCGACGGAATGGCGATGGATACGTTTATCGTACTGGAGCCGGACGGCAGTCCGCTGGCGCAGGATCGGCATGAAATGATCCGCTACGCGCTGGAACAGGCGTTGACCCAGCGCCACTATCAGAATCCGCGCGCGCGCCGCGCCGCGGCCCGCCTGCGCCATTTCAGCGTGCCGACTGAAGTCAACTTCCTGCCGACCCACACCGATCGCCGCAGCTACATGGAGCTGATCGCGCTCGACCAGCCAGGTCTGCTGGCGCGCATCGGCGAGGTTTTCGCCGATCTGAATCTATCGCTGCACGGCGCGCGCATCACCACGATCGGCGAACGGGTGGAAGACTTATTTATTCTGGCCGACGGCGCGCGGCGTGCACTGAGTCCCGAATTGCGCGGCGAATTACGCCAGCGGTTGATAGATACACTCAACCCGAACGATAAAATATCGTAAGATGGGTGATGTGAACGCAACGCCCTGACGGCCTCGTCGCCATCGCCTCCCCGCCCAGCGTCGCGCCATGCGAACGTTGCGCGACGGGACGGAGCGACAGGCCGTCAGCCGGCTGACTATTAATTTTTACCCATGATCATCAGGAAAGAGAATAACAGGATGCAGCAATTACAAAACGTTATTGAACAAGCCTTCGAACGCCGCGCTGAAATTACGCCGGCCAGCGTGGATACCGTCACGCGTGAAGCGGTTAATCAGGTCATTGGCCTGCTGGATAGCGGCGCCCTGCGCGTGGCAGAAAAGATTGACGGCCAGTGGGTGACCCATCAGTGGCTGAAGAAAGCAGTTCTGCTCTCTTTCCGCATTAACGATAACCGCATCTCCGAAGGAGCGGAAACCCGCTACTACGATAAAGTGCCGATGAAATTCGCCGACTACGACGAAGCGCGTTTTCAGCGGGAAGGCTTCCGCGTCGTTCCGCCGGCCAGCGTGCGCCAGGGCGCGTTTATCGCCCGCAATACCGTGTTGATGCCGTCCTACGTCAATATCGGCGCTCACGTTGACGAAGGCACCATGGTCGACACCTGGGCCACCGTCGGTTCCTGCGCGCAGATTGGTAAAAACGTTCACCTGTCCGGCGGCGTCGGCATCGGCGGCGTGCTGGAGCCGCTGCAGGCCAACCCGACCATCATCGAAGACAACTGCTTTATCGGCGCCCGTTCCGAAGTAGTGGAAGGCGTGATCGTAGAAGAGGGCTCGGTGATCTCCATGGGCGTCTTTATCGGTCAGAGCACCAAAATCTACGACCGTGAAACCGGCGAAGTGCATTATGGCCGCGTACCGGCGGGCTCGGTGGTGGTTTCCGGCAACCTGCCGTCCAAAGATGGCCGCTACAGCCTGTACTGCGCGGTAATCGTGAAAAAAGTGGATGCCAAGACCCGCGGTAAAGTCGGCATCAACGAACTGCTGCGTACCATCGACTAAAGCGCATTCGGCGCCGTTGGGCGCCGTACGATAGCGTCAGGCTGCGGGCGGAGAGCCGTCTCCGTGCTGCGGGCAGCCTGAACGTTATCAAGATAGATCAACAAGCAGGCATGGCCGGGTAGGCGATTCAAGGCCGTAATGAAACGATAACGCTGAAGACGACAAAGGTGGATCCATGTACGACAATCTGAAAAGCCTGGGCATTGCCGATCCGGGTGAGATCGAACGTTATAGCCTGCGCCAGGAGGCCAGCAACGATATCCTGAAGATCTATTTCCGCAAGGACAAAGGCGAGTTTTTTTCCCGCAGCGTGAAATTTAAATACCCGCGCCAGCGTAAAACGATCATGGCCGACAACTCCGGCCAGGGGTATAAAGAGATCAACGAGATCAGTCCAAACCTGCGCTATGTGATCGATGAGCTGGACCAGATTTGCCAGCATGAACAGGTGGAAGTCGATCTGAAACGCAAGATTCTCGACGACCTGCGTCATCTGGAAAATGTGGTTAACAACAAAATCCGTGAAATCGAAGCCGATCTGGAAAAACTAAGCAAAAATCGCTAATGCTTTACGCGCACCGGGGTAGCCAACCTGCCGCCGCGGTGCGATCCCGTGACTCAGACCTCAATCTGCTGAGCCCAGGCCTCAACCCACGGACAGGCGACCACTTCCGGTTCCGGATTCTCGGTGGCGTCAATCTCCAGCACGTCCCCGCTGCGCTGCGCGCCAGTTTCCTGTAACAACGCATCGAACTTACGGCCCGCGCCGCAAAAGTGATCGTAACTGCTGTCGCCCAACGCGATCAGCCCGTAATGCAGCGTCGGCTGATAGACGCCGCCGTCGCGCAGCGCCTGATAGAGCGGCGCAATAGTATCCGGCAGATCGCCTTGCCCGGTGGTGGAGGTCACCACCAGCACATGCTGATAACGCTGCCAGGATTCAAGCGAGCCTTCCTCAAACAGCGTAACGTCGTGTCCGCGCTCTCTGAGGATATTTTCTGCTTCTTCGGCCACCAGCAACGCATTTCCGTAGACCGTTCCCACAAAAATACCAATCTGCGCCATCTCTCTGACTCCTGTAGTTAGCGGCTTAGCTTAGATACCCGTCGTTGTTCAGCGCGGCGCCGATCGGCCGCATCCGGAACCGGACGAATATTGGTTCGACTGTCTTATAAAAAAGAGCTGCTATCCTGACCGGACTGCGCGGCAAACTCAACCCTTTCAAAATCAGGGAGAAGCCCTTGCCAGCCAAATTGCCGCATCGCGCCCTGCCACGGGGCGTCCCAGCGGGCGTCCAGCGCCAGCGGTTCGCCGCTGATCGGATGCGTCAGCGTCAGCCGGCTGGCGTGCAGCATCAAGCGGGGGCAGCCGAAATGCGCGGCCATGGCGCGATTCTGCCGTAGATCGCCGTGGGCCGAATCGCCGATAATCGGGTGACGGATATGGGAAAGATGGCGGCGCAGCTGATGCTTGCGGCCGGTTTCCGGCGTCAGCTCCAGCAGGCTGTAGCGCACGCTGTCGTAGCGGCCGACCGCTACCGGCCGTTCGACGCGGGCTAGCGCGCGGTAATGGCTGACGGCCGGCTGCGGCGCTTTATCCGGCGAGCTGAACTTGTCGGCGATTTTATCCAGCTCTTCGGTCAGCGCGTAATCGATGGTGTCCTGCTCATGGACGTAGCCGCGCACCACGGCGTGATAAACCTTGCGTACGCCGTGCCGCTCGAACTGCTGCGACAGCAGGCGGGCCACCTCGGGCGATAGCGCCATCAGCAATATGCCGGACGTAGGGCGATCCAGGCGATGGACCGTATATACATGCTGTCCGATCATGTCGCGCACGGTCTGCATCAGCACCACTTTCTCTTTACGATCGAGCCAGCTTCGGTGCACCAGCCAGCCGGAAGGCTTATTGACCGCCACCAGATGTTCATCCTGATAAATGATTTCAGGCATCGCTATCTCCGGCAAAAAAAGTATCCAGCTGGCGCAGATGGGCCAACAGCCGCGCCAGCCCGGCGGCATCGCCTTCCAGCGCCTCTTCAAAATAGGGCGTGATGACGAAGCGCGCCGGCAGCGCCGCGCCGCTGTCTAGCAAAGCGTGCATACGCGGCAGCAGCACCCACTGCAGCCACTGTTCAGGGCGCAGCGTATCAATACAGAACGGCTCGCTGCTGGCAAAGGCTTCGCCGGCCGGCGGCTGCGTCTGCCATAAAGCGATATCCCGCATCGCCTGTTCGATCGCCAATAGCGACGCTCTTATCTGCTGTTCTGTACTCATCATCGTTTCCTGCCGGGTCAAAGGGTAAAGGATAACATTGAACCCTGCCCCGCCCAACGTTCCAGCCGAATCGCGGACAGAAAAAGGGGGTACTGAAATTCAGTACCCCCGATGCGTTTTGCAGCGATCCGGCTACCTGCGATGCTCCCTGCTCATCCCTGAAAACTTTTCCCTGCAGCGATCCTTACTCTGGCATCCTGCCCGCGTCCCTCTTTCATCCTGACATTTCGTCCTGTCTCATCCTGAGTCCGTCCTTCAAAGTCATCCTGACCCGCCGTTCATCCCGAACGGCTCCCTGTCTCCCTCCTGGAGGTGTCCCTGTTTCTTCCTGAAAAAGTTTCAGCATCATGCTGAAAATCATCCTGATACGTTTTGCTGTGATAGCCGCCAGATGCCGCTGTCATCTGCAATGCTTTATAGCATAACCCATAAGATGTATTAATTAATCGCATCTGGCAACAAAATCGCGTCGCTGGTGGCGTTACGCTTTTTATCAGAAAAGAAAATTAAATATAATTTACTGATTAATAAATAAAAAATGAAAATAATAAATATTCGACGGAATGAAATCAGAGAGATCTCGCACAGAAAATGTAAGAGATCTCTCACACGCAAACACGCCGAACCGACACCGGCGTGATGGATTCAGTCCGCGAGAGGCGTCAACGCGGATAAAAAATCCGCTAACGAATCGGCCAGCGGCTGCTGGCGCCGGGTGCCGAACTCTTCCAGCACCACCTTGCCGGTCACATTTGATAATGAAATCAATGTCATTTCCGAACCGGTGGTCGCCAGAAACAGCGTGGGCGGCAGCTTCAGCCGTTTTTGCGTCAGCAGGTGGCCGATCAGGTTCTCCTGCATACGAACGAGATCGTCGTCGCTCCAGACCTGCAGCAGCGAGCAGTCGATATCGCCAAAACGCGCCTGCATATCGCCGGCGTACTGCACGCTGTAAAACGAGTGAATCGCGGGATGCAGGGCGATATCCAACGCCCGCTCCACCCCGCTAAGCGCATCGCCGAGCGACGCCGGCTGCGGCAGCCAGCGCACCTTGTGCTCCAGCGTCTCGACGATACAGGGCGAAGGCACGCCGTACAAATCCGCGCTGGCCGGCGGATGGCCGGTTTCCTGCCGCCAGTGCGCGATATAGCGCTGGGTAAAATCATAGAGTGCCTGTTTGACTTGCTTGTCCATAAAATCTCTCATCATTTCCCTGCCCAGGTTACACTAGGCAGCATTGTACTCGACCTGTGTCCGTAAGGTAACAACATGTCCCTTTATGATAATCATCCGGCGTTGAACGAACTCACGCTGGGCAAAACCACCGTCTGGCGCGATCGTTACGACGCCAGCCTGCTGCAGGCCGTGCCGCGCAGCCTCAACCGCGAACCGCTGGGCCTGCGCCCCGATAATCTGCCGTTCCATGGCGCCGATATCTGGACGCTGTACGAACTATCCTGGCTAAACGGCAACGGCCTGCCGCAGGTGGCGCTCGGGGAAATGAGTCTTGATGCCGGCAGCCTGAACCTGATTGAATCAAAAAGCTTCAAACTGTACCTGAACAGCTTTAACCAGACGCGTTTTGCCAGCTGGCAGGATGTGCGGACTACAATGGAACGCGATCTTAGTCAGTGCGCGCAGGGCAAAGTACACATCAGAATTTTTAAACTGTCCGAGATCGAGGGGCAGGCGATCGCCACGCTGGCGGGCGACTGTATCGACGAGCAGGATATCCAGATCGACGACTATCAGTTCAACGCCGGCTATCTGTCCGACGCGCCGCGCCGCCAGGGCGTGGTCGAAGAAACGCTGGTCAGCCATCTGCTGAAATCCAACTGTCTGATCACGCACCAGCCCGACTGGGGGTCCGTGCAAATTCACTACCGCGGCGCACGCATTGATCGCGAAGCTCTGCTGCGCTATCTGGTGTCGTTCCGACATCATAACGAATTCCACGAACAGTGCGTGGAGCGTATTTTCAACGATATTATGCGCTTTTATCAGCCCGAGCGGCTCAGCGTGTACGCGCGCTATACCCGACGCGGCGGGCTGGATATCAACCCATGGCGCAGCAACTATCCTTTCGAGCCGCCGCGCGGCCGTCTGGCGCGCCAGTAACAATATGTGCGCGACGCCGCGCACATTCGCCGCAGGCATTGGCAAAAGAGATGACGGAGCGCTAAGGTAAAGGCGAATAAACTCAGGATATTAATCGGATTAATCGCATCGTCTGGTACGGTGCAGGGAGTCACATTGATTATACATATTAGCCCGCTGGGCTCGATGGATCTTTTATCGCAGCTGGAAGTGGATATGCTGAAAAGCACCGCCAGCAGCGATTTGTACCGTTTATTCCGCAACTGTTCCCTTGCCGTGCTGAACTCCGGCAGCCAGACCGACAACAGCCAGGAGTTGCTGTCGCGTTATGAAGATTTCGATATCAACGTGCTGCGGCGCGAACGCGGCGTCAAACTGGAGTTGGTCAACCCGCCGGAAGACGCGTTTGTCGACGGCAATATCATTCGTTCTCTGCAGGCCAACCTGTTTGCCGTGCTGCGGGATATTCTGTTCGTCAACGGCCAGATCGCCAGCGCCGGCTATTACCAGCACCTGAATCTGGAAAACTCCGTTCATATCACCAATCTGGTGTTCTCTATTCTGCGCAACGCCAGAGCGCTGCACGTCGGCGAAGAACCCAATATGGTGGTGTGCTGGGGCGGCCATTCGATTAACGAGAAAGAATATTTGTACGCGCGCAAAGTGGGCAGCGAGCTCGGCCTGCGCGAATTGAACATCTGCACCGGATGCGGGCCCGGCGCGATGGAGGCGCCGATGAAAGGCGCGGCGGTCGGCCACGCGCAGCAGCGCTACAAAGAAGGGCGCTTTATCGGTATGACCGAGCCGTCGATCATTGCGGCCGAACCGCCGAACCCGCTGGTCAATGAACTGATCATCATGCCGGATATTGAAAAACGGCTGGAAGCCTTCGTGCGGATCGCTCACGGCATCGTTATTTTTCCGGGCGGCGTAGGTACGGCGGAAGAGTTCCTCTATCTGCTGGGTATTATGATGAATCCGGAAAACAGCGAGCAGGTGCTGCCGATTGTTCTGACCGGTCCGGAAGAAAGCGCGGATTATTTTCGCGTGCTGGATGATTTTATCGTCAGTACGCTGGGGCGTCAGGCGCGCCGCTACTATAGCATCGTCATCAACGACGCCAGAGAAGTGGCGCACCAGATGAAAAAAGCGATGCCGAGGGTGAAAGAAAGCCGCCACCACAGTGGCGACGCCTACAGCTTCAACTGGTCGCTGAAGATCGCCCCGGACCTTCAGTTGCCCTTTGACCCCAGTCACGAAAACATGGCCGGCCTCAATCTGCATCCCGATCAGCCGCCGGAACAGCTGGCCGCCGCGCTGCGTCGGGCGTTTTCCGGCATTGTGGCCGGCAACGTAAAAGAGGTGGGGATCCGCGCCATTGAGCAATACGGGCCTTACAAACTGCACGGCGATGCGCAAATGATGAAGAGCATGGATATTCTGCTGCAGGGGTTTGTCGCTCAGCAGCGCATGAAGCTGCCGGGAACGGCCTATATTCCCTGCTATGAGATTTGCGCCTGATTCTGTCCGGCGACGACGACGGACAGCGGCGCGCCGCCCGTTTTATTTACCCTGCGGCAGGATGCATGCATGAATGTACATTTACTGATAGTTGACGCACTGAATCTGATCCGGCGCATTCATGCGGTCCAGGGCTCCCCCTGCGTGACGGCCTGCCTGCATGCGCTGCACCAGCTTCTGCAACATAGCCAGCCGACGCACGCCGTCGCCGTGTTCGATCATGACGATCGCGATACCAGCTGGCGCCACCAGACGCTGCCTGACTATAAGGCCGGCCGGCCGCCCATGCCGGAAAATCTGCAGCAGGAACTGGACGCCATCAAGGCGGCGTTTAACGACGCCGGCGTCGCGTGCTGGTCCAGCGCGGGCAATGAAGCCGACGATCTGGCGGCGACGCTGGCCAGTAAAGTGGCGGCATCCGGACAGCAGGCGACGATCGTCTCAACCGACAAGGGGTATTGTCAGCTGCTGGCGCCGGCGATTCAGATACGCGATTATTTTCAGAAGCGCTGGCTGGATTTGCCCTTTATTCGTCAGGCGTTCGGCGTGGAGCCGCATCAGTTGCCGGACTACTGGGGGCTGGCCGGAATAAGCAGCAGTAAAATTCCCGGCGTGACCGGAATAGGGCCGAAAAGCGCGGCGCAGCTGTTGCAGCAGGCGCCGGATCTGGAAACGCTGTACCAGCGGCTCGACGAAGTGCCGCCTCGCTGGCGCGACAAGCTGGCGCAGCAGCGCGAGATAGCGTTCATCTGCCGCCAGGTCGCCACGCTGCGCACCGATCTGACGCTGCATGGTAATCTGCAGCAACTGCGCCTGCCGTCGACGCGCCCGTCGCTTTAACTCCAGACGGTAGCGGCAGGCGCCGGCTCAGGCTTAACGCTCGTCGCGCCGACCGGGAACCGAGCTCCACATACGCCGTACATGCACCGTCACTTCTTCACGATCGTGATACAGGTGTTTGGCGTGGTATTCCGCATTGATACCCTGTTCTTCCAGCCGGTCACGCAGCAACGCCAGGTTTTGCATCACCTCTTCATAGCGCTTTTTCATCGGCAGCTTCAGGTTGAAGATCGCCTCGCGGCACCAGCCGTTTACCAGCCAGTCGGCCATTCGGCTGGCGACTTTGGCCGGTTTTTCCACCATATCGCACACCAGCCAGTAGACGTTATTACGCGGCGGCTCAAAGCGGAAACCATCGGCCTTGTGATGCATTACTTGTCCGGTATCCATCAGAGAAGGCGCCATCGGCCCGTTATCTACCGCGTAGACCATCATGCTGCGCTGAACCAATTGCCAGGTCCAGCCGCCCGGACAGGCGCCGAGATCCACCGCATACATACCGCTGGCCAGTCGTTCGTCCCACTCATCGGCCGGAATGAACACGTGGAACGCCTCTTCCAGTTTCAGCGTCGAGCGGCTGGGCGCATCGGCGGGAAATTTCAGGCGTGGAATGCCCATATAGAAACGGGAATTATTATTGCTATACGAGTAACCGACATAGCAGCAGCCCGGCGCGATAAACAGCACGTGCACCACCGGCCGGCCGGGATTTTCCTGCGCGAGCAAAATATTCTGCTCGCGCAGCGCGGCGCGCAGCGGAACGGTAAACTTGCGGCAGAACCTCATCAGTTCCTTGCTTTCGTTGGTGTCCGGCACCTCCGCCCGCAGCTCGCCGGCGCGATCGATGACGCCGGTCAACATACCGACAATCGGCGTAATGCGATCTTCCGGCGGCAAATCGCGCAGCAGCTCGCCGCAGACAAACATCTGCCGGGCGAAAATCAACGAGTGGAACGGCAGTTCTTTCATCAGCCGGTCGGCGTCTTCATGCTGATAGCATTCGAAGATCACATAACCGCTGTGGTCCTTGACGCGCACGAAGCCATATACTTCGTACTGTGCCGCTTTGTCGGTTATCTCCGCCGCGCACTCTTTTTCAAAGCCCGGGCGACAGTACAAAATCACTTTATTCATGGCGTTCCGCCTTCCTCTTCAGACGCAGCGCGCCGGTCAACATGAGTCCCCAGCCGATCAGGAAGCAGGCGCCGCCCACCGGCGTGACATAGACCCAGATTTTCAGATGCGACAGCGCCAGGCAATACAGGCTGCCGCTGAACAGCACCGTGCCGAGCGCCAGCAGTATGCCGCTCCAGTAGAACCACAGACTGGCGCGCAGCTGCATGGCCACCGATAGCGCCAGAATCGCCAGGGTGTGAAACGCCTGGTATTGCAAACCGGTGTGCAGCCAGGCCATCTCCGCTTCGCCCAATGATTTGCTCAGCACGTGGGCGCCGAACGCCCCCAGAGCCACAAAGATAAAACCGCTAATCGCGGCAAACACCAGCATAAAACGACTATTCATCGTTATTAATCCAATTAAAATTAGTCCCTACGACCGCCGGCCAGAAAGCCTTATCGCATGTCGTTATCATAGCGAAAATGGAATTTTTCCTGTTCGCTGGCCGCACGGGCCAGGATCCATTGTCGAAAGGCGGCTATTTTACCCAGTTCTGCCTGACTGTCATGACATACCAGATAAAAAGCATTTTTACTGACCAGCACGTCATTAAACGGGCACACCAGACGACCGGCTTCGATTTCAGACTGCGCCATCACATTATTGGACAGCGCAACCCCCTGACCGTGAATCGCAGCCTGCAAAACCATGGCGCTGTGGCTGAAAATCGGCCCCTGCTGGACATTAATATGCTGCAGGCCGAGCTGGCGGGTATAGGCCAGCCAGTCGCGGCGCGAGGCGTCATGCAGCAGAGTATGGCGCGCCAGATCCGCCGGCGTTTTTAGCGGGCGATCGCCGCTGAGCAACGCCGGCGAGCACACCGGCAGCAGATATTCGGCGTACAATTTCTCCACCCGCAGCCCCGGCCAGTTGCCGCGGCCATAGACGATGGCGACGTCCACGTCGTCGGCCAGCCGGTCATCGTCGCGATCGACCGCCTGAATACGCACATCGATGCCGGGGTATTCGGTATTGAAACTGCTCAGGCGCGGAACCAGCCACTGGATGGCGAAGCTGGGCAGCAGACTAACGGTCAGCGCCCCTTTCGCGCTGCGCGACTGCAGTTTGCGCGTGGCTTCATGCAGGGAGGAGAAAATCTCTTTGATGTCGAGATAGTAGCTTTGTCCCTCTTCGGTCAGCAGCAGCGAGCGATTGCGCCGCCGGAACAGTTTCAGGCCGAGAAAGTCTTCCAGCGATTTGATTTGATGGCTGACGGCCGCCTGAGTAACGAACAGTTCCTCGGCCGCTTTGGTGAAGCTGAGATGGCGTGCGGCGGCATCAAATACACGTAACGAATTTAACGGCGGCAGACGTTTTGACATAGGTAAAATGCTTTAATTTACGGCTAAATACCCGGCGGACCGCGTTGCTTCAGCCATTAGTTTTTATAATCCGAGACATTATAATTTGTCCGTTGAGGATGCACCAGCAAATACCTATATTAACCGAGCTTCCTGAGCCGGAACGAAAAGTGCGGAGGGTTTTCCCGAGGTGCTTTTGGCTTGTGGTTGTGATGTTGTGTTTGCTAATTGTCCGGAACAACAGATGAGGCAGCCTTGCTGCTTTGTACTTCCGACGCATTCCCCTGTCTGTCTATAGTGATTTTATATAGCACCGCGTTTGCGGTGCTTTTTTTATGCCTGTCGTTTGCTGAAATCAATGAGGAAACAGGACTTCGCTGCGTCTGATGGACGGACCGCCCGACTCAGGCGGCCGGCAATGCACAATCCATCACTCCATCTTCACCATTTCTTTGACATTGGCCCGGTTGATCTGCTGCTCATGTCCGTATGCGTCGGTATAGCTGATCAGCCCGGTATCATCATCAACTTTGGGTTTTCCATCCGCGATAATCGTTCGCCCGTCATCGGTATGCAGCACATAATTAGACGAACAGGCGGCCAGAGAGAAAGCCATGACAACTGCGGCCAGAATCGATATCTTATTCTTCATAGACAACTCCCGTTAAATAAAAATCTCGCTTATTCGATTTTATGCATCAGGAAATTCCATCAGGTAGCCTTAAAAAGGTTAGCAAACTTTCTCTGCTTTGCCAAAAACAGCGCGCATAAATCAGACTAAGCCTTGTTTCACGGCAGAAAATACGACAGGATCGGCCTCCTGTATGAGGACGCTATGACACCCTTTAATCCTGCTTCTTTTCGCCGCCAGTTCCCGGCGCTGGCCCAATACGGCGTTTATCTGGACAGCGCCGCCACCGCGCTCAAACCACAGCCCGTGATTGACGCAGTACAGGCGTTCTACCACGCTGGCGGCACCGTACACCGCAGTCAGCACCACGGCGCCCAGGCGTTGACCGCCCGCTTTGAGCAGGCGCGCGCTCGGGTGGCGCGCTGGCTCCGCGCGCCGCGCCGCGAAGACATCGTCTGGACGCGCGGCGCCACCGAAGCCATTAATCTGGTGGCGCAGAGCTACGCCCGCCCTCGCCTGGCGCCGGGCGATGAAATCATCGTCAGCGAGGCGGAGCATCACGCCAACCTGATCCCGTGGCTTATGGTGGCGGAGCAGACCGGCGCCCGCGTGGTGAAACTGCCGCTGGGCGCCGATCGGCTGCCGGATATCGATCGCTTAGCCGGGCTATTTACGCCGTGTACGCGTCTGCTGGCGCTGGGGCAAATGTCGAACGTCACCGGCGGAATGCCCGATCTGCCGCGCGCTATCGACCTGGCGCACCGCTACGGAGCCGTGGTGGTGGTGGATGGCGCCCAGGGCGCGGTGCACGCGCCGGTAGACGTACAGGCGCTGGATATCGATTTCTACGTATTCTCCGGCCATAAACTCTATGGTCCGACCGGTATCGGCGTGCTGTACGGCAAAACCGCCCTGCTGGAACAGATGCCGCCCTGGCAGGGCGGCGGGAAAATGATGACGCAGGTATCCTTTGATGGCTTTACGCCGCAAGCCGTGCCGCAGCGTTTTGAGGCGGGAACGCCGCATATCGCCGGCGTTATCGGGCTGGCGGCGGCCATCGACTGGCTCGCTGACCAGGACCTGACGGCCGCGGAGCGCTACAGCGGTCAGTTAGCCTGTCAGGCCGAAGAACGGCTGGCGCGTTTCGCCGGTTTCCACTCGTTGCGCAGCCCCGGCAGCTGTCTGCTGTCGTTCGGGTTCGCCGGCGTGCACCATAGCGATCTGGTCACCCTGCTGGCGGAAAACGACATCGCGCTGCGCAGCGGCCACCATTGCGCTCAGCCGCTGATGCGCGCGCTGGGCCTCGGCGGCGCGCTGCGCGCCTCTTTTGCTCCCTATAATAATCAACAGGATGTCGACAGACTGGTCGAAGGCGTCGGCCAGGCGCTGGCGCTCCTGACGGATGAATAACCGATGAATGTAACCGAACCGCTTATCGCCCCCCACCCGTTTGGGCGCAGCATCAGCGCCGCCGACCTGCGAGCGCGCTTTGCCGATTGTCGATCATGGGAGGAGCGCTATCGTCAGTTGATCATGCTGGCGCGCCAATTGCCGCCGCTGCCCGAGGCGCTGCGCCGGCAGGATATCGCGCTGAACGGCTGTGAAAACAACGTCTGGCTGGGGTATCAACCGCGGGAAAACGGCGCATTGCATTTCTACGGCGACAGCGACGGACGCATTGTGCGCGGACTGCTGGCGGTGCTGCTGACCGCGGCGGAAGGGAAAACGGCGCAGGAACTGAGCCAGCAGGATCCGCTGGCGCTGTTTGACCAACTTGGCCTGCGCGCGCAGCTAAGCGCCTCGCGCGCCGGCGGGCTGGATGCGCTGGCGCAGCGCATCCGCCACATCGCGCAGCAGCAGGCGCTTAGCTGACCGTCCCGGATGCAGCGCGCTGCGCCTTCGCCAACATTTTTTTCAGCGCGTGAGAAACGGCGACGAAACCAAACGTGGCGGTCACCATGGCCGCCGCGCCAAAACCGGATGCGCAATCCATTCGCTTGACGCCGTCCGCCGTATGTTTCGATGCGCATACCGAGCCGTCGGGCTGCGGATACACCAGCGGTTCACTGGAAAAAACGCAGTCGATCCCCAACTTGCCCTTACTGCTTTTCACGATGCCAAAATCATGTTTCAACCGTTCGCGTAGCTTAGCCGCCAGCGGATCCTGAATGGTTTTCGCCAAATCGGCGACGCTAATGCGGGTTGGATCGATTTGCCCGCCCGCGCCGCCGGTAGTCACCAGCGGGATCTTATGGCGCCGACACCAGGCGATCAGCGCCGCCTTGGGACGCACGCTGTCGATCGCATCAATAACATAATCAAACGGGCCGGCCAGCAACTCAGCAACGTTGTCCGCGCTGATAAAATCATCGATACAGGTTACCCGGCATTCCGGATTGATCGCCAGAATACGCTCGGCCATGATCGCGGTCTTTGGCTGACCAATGTGTTCACGCAGGCTGTGGATCTGCCGGTTGGTGTTGCTGACGCACACATCGTCCATATCGATCAGCGTGATCGCGCCAATACCGGTGCGCGCCAGCGCTTCCGCCGCCCAGGACCCCACGCCGCCGATGCCGATAACGCAAATATGCGCCTGCGAAAACAAAGTCAAAGCCTGTACGCCGTATAAACGCGCAGTACCGCCGAAACGCTGTAAATACGCGGCGGAGTGTTGCGTACTCATAACTACCCGACCTCTACCAGAAAAAAGAAAACGGCACCGATAAACACGGCGCCGCTATATTGTATAACGTTCATACTGTTCGTACGGACAGCGCGATCATAAAACGCCGCGGGCGGGATGCCAATCGTTTCCTGCCGCCCGCGCCGCGATTATAACCCCACGACTTCAACCAGACAGCTCATGGCGTTGGCGCCCTGAGTCAGCGGCGAGGTGCCGATATCCAGCGTCAACACGTTGGCGTTGCCGGACTGTTCGACCGGGTGCCACTCGGCGCGGCCGAATCCGGGTTCGAACCAGGCGCCGGTGGACATAATCACTACGCCCGGCGTCACGCCATCGGTAATCCGCACCCCGGCATAAATCCGCCCGCGCGCATTGCGCACCTCAACCTGAGACAGGTCGATAATATTACGCGCGGCGGCGTCGCGCGGATGCATATACAGCGTCTCCCTGCCGACGGTTTTATTGGCCGTCACCTGCGGCGTCATCGCCAGTTGGCTGTGCAGACGATCGGACGGCTGAATCGAGATAAAATGCAGCGGCCAGCGCTCGGCGTCCGGCGCCCCCAGCCATTCGACCGGCGGCTGCCACTCCGGGTGCGGGGCAAAATCGGGATACTGGTAGCCGGCGATGGTCTCGCTGAACAGCTCGATCTTGCCGCTCGGCGTCTGCAGGGCGTGGCCTTGCGGATCGGCGCGGAATTCTTCAAAAAAGACAAACGGCTTGTCATCCATCGGCACCGCGACCTGCCCGTTGCGCCAGAACCCGGCGAAATCCGGCCACGGCTCGCCCAGCCCGCGCTGTCGTTCCCGGCAGTCGTAATACAGTTTCTCGATCCAGCCGGCTTCGTCGCGATCTTCAGTAAAGCGTTGGCGATAGCCGAGCCGTTCGGCCAGTTCGCTGAAAATGTCGAAATCGTGCCGCGCCTGATGCTGCGGCGCAATAGCCTGATGCATTGCAAAGACAAAGCGGTCGCGCGAAGATCCGCCGATGTCGTTACGCTCCAGCGTGGTGGTCACCGGCAACACGATATCCGCCATGCGCGCCGCCGGCGTCCAGACAATATCCTGCACGATAACCGTATCCATCCGGCGCCAGCCCTCAACCAGCCGGTTAAGCTGCTGATGGTGATGAAATGGGTTGCCGCCGGCCCAATGGATCAGGCGAACCGCCGGATAAGCGTGCGTTTCCCCCTGAAAGGTATAGGGCTGGCCGGGATTGAGCAACATATCGCCAATGCGCGCCACCGGGATCGACTGGCCGACGTTGTCGCCGGCCGACAGAGCCGGCGCCGGGGTGGAAACCCGCTCGTTCCCCACGCTGTTCATCGAGCCGTGGCCAAAAGAGAAACCGCCGCCGGGCAAGCCGACCTGGCCGAGCATAGACGACAGAGCGATCATCATCCAGTAAGGCTGTTCGCCGCGGTGCGCGCGCTGTACGGAGTAGGCGCAGGTTATAAAGCTGCGCACGCCGATCAATTGCTGCGCCAGCCGGCTAATGCGCGCGGCGGGAATACCGGTGATGGCGCCGGCCCACTCCGGCGTTTTCGCCACGCCGTCTTTGCGTCCGGTGAGATAATCGCGCAGCTGTTGGTAACCGACGCAGTAACGCTGCAGGAAATCGCTGTCTTCCGCGCCAAGCCGCTGGATTTCATACCCCAGCGCCAGCATCAGCGCCACATCGGTATTCGGCCGGATCGGGATCCATTCGGCATTGACGAACGCCGGGCAGTCGTCGCGCATCGGGCTGATATTGATTATCGGGATCCCTTTGGCCACCAGTTGCTCCAGCGCGGGTTTCAGCGTGTGATGCCCGGCGCCGCCGGAAGCGACCTGAGCATTTTTCAGCGCCAGCCCGCCAAAGGCGAGAAAAATGTCGCAGTGCTGCACCACGCTGCGCCACTCGGTGACTTTACCTGTCAGCGGATGATAAGTGCCGATGACATAAGGCAGAAAAAACTGCGCCGCGCCCCAGCTATAGTTGCCCTGCTGATCGACGGCGCCGCCGCCGGCGAAATAGAAGCGACGCACCTGGGTGCGGGCATGGTGAAAACGCCCGGCCGACGACCAGCCATAGGAGCCGGCGAACAGCCCGTCTGCGCCATGGCGATCGCGCACCCGGCGATTTTCCTCCGCCACCAGCGCCAGCGCCACGTCCCACTCCACCTCAACGAAATCTTCCTTGCCGCGCAGCGCCCCGTCGCTGTTCTCACGCCGCTGCAGCCAGGAACGGCGCACCGCCGGTTTACGGATGCGCTGATCCGAATAAACCAGCGGCACGATCGAATCCAGCATCGGCGACGGCGCCGGATCGTCGGCAAAAGGTTCGCAGCGAATCAGCCTGCCATCTTCCACTACGGCAGTAAACGCCCCCCAGTGAGCAAGATGCGGATAACGTTTAATGGTCATGACGGCCTCAGCAAAATAAAACGAATAAATAACCAGTCGCGCCAGTCAGCAGACGCAGGAAAAATAAATCTATCGCATTGGCAAAAATAATGCACGGCGCGCCGCTAATAAAAAATACGGCAAAGCTTATATACCCGATATAACTCGGGTGCAGAACAAAACGTTATCGTTTTGAACAACGCAACGCATTGGCTCTTTACGGTCAGGAGCATTTATGCGCCTGTAGCGCGGTTAGCGGGTGATAACGCCGCCGGACGCGAACTTGCACGCCGCTGGCGTCGGCCCGCAGGCAACGAATCAAAAGACGGATCGGATAATTGAGCGCAGCCAACGCATCCGTAACCTGTAATCGGTCGGGGATAGGGGAAATAAAAGAATAACCTTATAACCAACAGGATTAATTTAATGCCAACCGCCTCGCTATATATTTAACAACATAAAGCAATAGAAACATCAATTATTGTCCCCGCCGCCGCGGCATATATTAATCAGCCGGCGGCGAAAAATGTTTCATCCTGTCCCCCCGGAGGCGTAACATTGGCCGCCTCCGCCCAATATGCCCATAAAGGAAGGTGCGTAATGAGAGTGCGTCCCTCGGCCAGAGTGCTGATTATTGACCCTGACAGCAGAGTTCTGCTGTTTCGTTTTGCCCATCACGGCGATGCCCTGAACGGCCGTTCATACTGGGCCACGCCCGGCGGCGGGCTGGAACAAGGCGAATCGTTTGAACGGGCGGCTATCCGGGAGCTGTTCGAAGAAACCGGAATTGTCCGTCAGGAGGTCGGTCCCTGTGTAGCTCAACAGCGTTTTAGCATGCTGCTGCCCAGCGGCGAGCAGGTCATGGCGGACGAGCATTTCTTTATCGTCACGGCGGCCGGCGGCGAAATCACGGACGCTCACTGGAGCGAGCATGAAAAAAGCGTCATTAGCCGGTACCGCTGGTGGTCGGTGGCGGAACTCCAACACGCCAGCGAGACCGTTTACCCGACAGGGCTGGCGACAATCCTGAGCGCGCCGGCGACGCAATGGCCGCTGCAGCTTTGAACTGACGCGGCCATTCCGATCGGGGCGTTGGAGAGGGGAGAACCCGCGCGTTTAACCGCCCGGCTTGCTCAGCAGGGCGGAACCATTGTTCGTGCTCTGATTCAGCACCCCCTCGCTATTGCCCGAACCGAACAACAAGCCCTCATTCGGCCGCCGCTTCAGCACCCAGACCCGACCATAATGATTATAGAAGCCGGCCGCGTGGCCGGCCTCATGGCCGATCCCCTGATAAATATCGAAATGATGACCTTTAATCGCTCCGCCGACGTCAAGGGCAATCATCATGCGCAGCTCATACTTACCGGTGAACTTGCCCTGATTATCCAGCAGCGGAACTTCCGCCAGCAGCGTAGTGCCGGGCGGGATCAGAGAACGGTCCGAGGCGACCGAGGCTTTCGCCACCAGCGGCACCGCGCTGGCGCCTTTGACCGGCGCGGACATCATCGGTTTAAAGAAGACAAAAGAGGGATTCTGCTCCAGCAGCTCGCGCACTTCATATTCACTGTGCGTTTCGGTCCATTTACGGATAGCCTGCATCGACATTTCCTCGCGCGGAACCTCGCCACGGTCGATCAGCACCTTGCCGACGCTGCGATAGGCGTGACCATTCTTGCCGGCATAGCCAAAAAAGGTCAGCGGGCGGCCATCGCCAAAATCGAGATAGCCGCTGCCCTGTACTTCCATCATAAAGTTATCGACCAGCGAATTAGTCCAGGCAAGAACCAGATTATCGCTTAATCCGCCAGCATAGATCTCCGCCCGACTGGGCAAGCGGCGATTCTTCTTGCCACGCGCCGGCATAGCATACAACGGGTAGCGGAACTCGCCCTGGCGGCTATAGCGCGCCTGCAGAACCGGGGTGTAGTAACCGGTAAACTGCACGTTGCCAAAATTATCCACGCCTTCCATCTGCCAGGCGCTCAGGCCAAACTGACCGAGCTGACGGGTATCGCCGCCGGCCAGCATCCAGTTCTGCGCTGCCTGAAAGGTATCGCTATTGCCGGAGAACAGGCCCGGCGAAGCGGATCGGATCTCCATAACCTGACTAACGTAGTCTCTGGCATTCACTGGTTTCCCGCTGGCGCTCGGTTCATTAACCAGTTCCAGAGGCTGATTGAGATGTCCATCCTTATACTGCTGGCCGCGATCGGTCGGTTTTGACTGACAGCCCGCTAATAGCGCGACCACTACCCCGGTCAGCAAGTACTTCTTCCAACATCCATTCATCTCAGCACTCTCTTTATATAGTAGCAACGCATGCGTTGCGCACGATAACAAACGCATACGGAGAAAGAAACGTACCCGCACAGAAAGCGGCGCGAATATGCTCAAAAAGCAGCCATTCGTCGATAAATTCAACAAAAATAACGCTTATTTGCCTTTTTTTGCAAAAAGGGGTTGCATCAAAACGCGTGGCGAGTATAGTGCGCATCCACGGACGCGGGATGGAGCAGCCTGGTAGCTCGTCGGGCTCATAACCCGAAGGTCGTCGGTTCAAATCCGGCTCCCGCAACCAATTAATGCATAAAGGGTGGTTTCCACCGGCATTAATACAATGTGAAAGTATCGAGACGGACGCGGGGTGGAGCAGCCTGGTAGCTCGTCGGGCTCATAACCCGAAGGTCGTCGGTTCAAATCCGGCCCCCGCAACCAATCGATAACATTGAATGTCAAGCTATTTTTCTCCTCGCTCCGCAGTAAAATATTTCCCCGTCGTTTATCTGTTATAGCCCCTTATTTTTTTATCGCCTGTCGATTAACCTCAACAAACGAAATCAATCAATTATCATCTGGTAAAATCGGCTATTCGGCCGCCGCTGCCGACCATCGCCCCAGAACGCAATATGCCATCCTCGCGCAGTACGCGGCGCCGTGATCGCCCATAATCGTCCGGCTATGGCCGGGGAGGCATCGCAGGCGGAGGCAGCGGCGGGAGAACGCTCTTTTCCTCTGTCTCCGCAGACAATAATTGCACCCGTTCGGGATCGTAGCTCGACCAGGCGCCGCCGCAGGAGGCGTACGGTCTGGCCTGTTCCGGCAGCCCGGTGGCGCGCACCGCCAGCTTTTCATCCGGCAGTCTGACTTCCAGATAACGCTCCGCGACAACGCTATCGTCCGGCAACAGATACAACAGCACGCGCAGCGGAACGGCGCTCTCCGTCGACGCAAGCGGCTGAGGAAAGTCGGGAACGTCGACCAGTGCGGTCCGCCACCTGAGCGGCTCGTCAAGCGTTTGCCAGCGCAGAGTCAGCGGCGGCTGAAGGTCGATTAAAGCGGCCCCGGTCGGGCGCGAAAAATCGCGGCACGGCGCCGGCCACGGCGGAGTATGGCTAAGTGCGAATTCCCCGAGGTCCAGCGTTTGGCCATTGACTTCCAGCCGGGCGACAGGCGACGACAAATAATTGTAGGCGCGGAACAACACCAATGCGCGCGTATCCTGCCGGTTATTTTTAAGCCGTATAATCTGCGTCATCGACCGCAGGGCGATTGCGGGCGCGAACGCCACATGACCGGGGTAGTGGAAGTATAAATAAACCAGCTCAGCGGCGTCTGCGCCGCCCACCGCCAGTAAAGCAGGAACATCCGGATCGGGCTGGCGCCGCAGCGGTCGGGTGGCGTCAGCCGGCACGGGCGGGTTCAGCCCGGACACCGGCTGATATCTATAGCTGGTGATATCGTCGCGCAGGCGCGTGCCGACATAGGGAAACGCGCCCGCGGCGATCGATGCGGCATCCGGATAGCGAGTCATGCTGACGAATCGCTGCGCGCCGGCCTTAATCGGTTTGCCGTCCGTTCCGCGGCCCGCATCCAGCCCGAGATCCTGGCCGCTCAGGTTGATGTGAGTTTCGCGCACCGGTGGATGCGCTTCGTCAAAGCGCTCTCTTTTTTTCTCGCGAATCAACTCGTCCAATGGCACGATCAGGACAGCGAACAGCGTCGGCAGCAGCAACCAGGCGTGAATCCGGCCCGGCAACTGACCTCGCGCGCGCACCATATACCAAATCCACATGCACAACAGCAGGATCGCCAACGGGCCGCCGATATAAAGCGCGCCCAGCACCAGGCCGATGGTTCCCCATCCCATCTCGTCGTTGCTGACGGCGGTAAGCGCCAGAAACGCCAGCCAGCCGGCGAGCAGCAGGGAGATAATGATACCGGGAAGATAGGAGTCTGGCTTTTTCATGCGATATGATCCTGCCCCTGTACGATGCCGCTGGAAAACCGTGATAATCGATGTGCGGGCGGCGGGTGACTGCCCCGATGGCCTGCCGGCTAGCTATTTTTTAACCCGTTCTGACGCGCAACCCAGACTTTGATCCCCGCCAGCATCGATTCCGCCATCTGCTGCTGAAAACGACTGGTGCGCAGTTTGCGCTCTTCTTCCAGATTGCTGATAAACGCGGTCTCCACCAAAATCGACGGGATATCCGGCGCTTTCAGCACGGCGAAACCGGCCTGGTCGACGCTGTTTTTGTGTAGGTGGTTAATCCTGCCCACCCGGGTCAACACCTCATGGCCAAACTTCAGGCTGTCGCTGATGGTCGCCGTTTGCACCAGATCGAACATCGTGTGATCGAGATAGCGATCGCCGCTCATGCTCACTCCGCCGATAAGGTCGGACTCATTCTGAGTCTGGGCCAGAAAGCGCGCCGCATTGCTGGTGGCGCCCTTTTTCGACAGCGCAAACACTGACGATCCGCGCGCCGATCGATTGGTAAACGCATCGGCATGAATCGAAATAAACAGATCGGCCCGCTGTTTGCGCGCTTTCGCCACCCTGACCCGCAGCGGAATAAAAACATCTTCATTGCGAGTCATATAGACCTTCATATCCGGCTCGCGTTCGATCAGCGTGCGCAGGCGACGGGCAATCTGCAGCACAATATCCTTTTCGCGCGTTTTATTTTTACCGATAGCGCCGGGATCCTCGCCGCCGTGGCCGGGATCGAGCATGATCACCAGCGGACGATCTTTCCCCGCCTTGCCGGCCTGCGGCGCCTCGGCCGGCAGCGATCGATCCAATTCTCCTTTATTATAATCTTCCAGCAGGGCCAACAGCGGATCGTCCTCGCCGGCATAGCGGTCGGTCATCGGATAAAGGTCCAGCACCAGACGATTTTTAAAACCGGCCACCGGCTGCAGGGTAAAGACCTTTGGATTACTGCTCTGCTTTAGCTCCAGCACCAGACGCACTGTATTCTTATCAAACTGACCGATACGGGCGACCTTCACCAGCGGATCGTCCGCCTGAAAGCGCTCCGCAATATCTTTCAGCACGCCGTTCAGGCGCATATCTTCAATATCGACGACCACCCGCTCCGGGTCATTCAGCGTAAACTGGCGGTATTTGAGCGGCAGGGTCGATTCCAGCGTCACGCGGGTATAAGCGCTCGAAGGCCAGACGCGCACCGCGATCACTTGCGCCACCGCCGCCAGCCCGGTTCCGCTCACGCTTAACAGCCATGCGGCCGCCGCCCCTTGCAATAAGCGACGTCGGGTCAGATTGTGATTCGAGTCAGACATGGCGCTCCGATTTTATTGCCGCATAGTAAGCCAATACGCTGAACCATTTCGTCCAGAAAAACAGGCGAAACTTTAGCGAATCTGCCGGATTATGTCATGCAAAAATCATGTTTATGGTTTATGAATAATAATGCGGTAATTAGCGTTTCCAGACCATTTACCGGCCAAAGGCCCTTGCGTTTTGACCCGTAAAAGAATAAAAATACAGAAATATCGAATAAAAATTCACAAAGAGGGTTTGCAGTGAAGGAACGTAGCACAGAACTGGTTCAGGGCTTTCGCCACTCAGTTCCTTATATCAATGCTCACCGCGGCAAAACATTCGTCATTATGCTGGAAGGTGAGGCCATCGAACATGATAACTTCTCTAATATTGTTAATGATATAGGCCTGCTGCATAGTCTGGGTATTCGCCTGGTTGTAGTGTATGGCGCGCGTCCTCAGATAGACGCAAATCTGGCCGCCCATAACCATGAACCTGCCTACCACAAGCATATTCGGGTCACCGACGCGACAACGCTGGAAATGGTGAAACAGGCGGCGGGTACGCTGCAGTTGGATATCACCGCACGTCTGTCTATGAGCCTGAACAACACGCCGCTGCAGGGGGCGCATATTAACGTCGTCAGCGGTAATTTCATCATCGCTCAGCCGCTGGGCGTGGATGACGGTATCGATTACTGTCACAGCGGACGCATCCGCAGGATCGACGAAGAAGCGCTGCATCGTCAGCTGGCCAGCGACGCTATTGTACTGATGGGGCCAGTCGCCGTATCCGTGACCGGGGAAAGTTTCAACCTGACCTCTGAAGAGGTGGCGACCCAACTGGCGATAAAACTCAAAGCGGAAAAAATGATTGGCTTTAGCTCTTCGCAGGGCGTCACCAACGAAGACGGCCAGATTATTTCCGAGCTGTTTCCGGATGAAGCGCAGGAGCGGATCAATGCCCTTGAGCAGTCCGGCGACTACAACTCCGGCACCGTCCGCTTTCTGCGCGGCGCGGTGAAAGCCTGCCGCAGCGGGGTCAGACGCTGCCATCTGATCAGCTACCAGGAAGACGGCGCGCTGGTTCAGGAGCTGTTCTCGCGCGATGGTATCGGTACACAGATCGTCATGGAAAGCGCCGAACAGGTGCGTCGGGCCACGATTAACGATATTGGCGGGATTCTGGAGCTGATCCGGCCGCTGGAGCAACAGGGTATTCTGGTGCGCCGTTCGCGCGAGCAGCTGGAAATGGAAATTGATAAATTTACCGTTGTGGTGCGTGATAACCTGACCATAGCCTGCGCGGCGCTGTATCCATTCCCGGAAGAGCAACTGGGCGAGATGGCCTGCGTAGCGGTTCATCCGGACTACCGCAACTCCTCTCGCGGGGACATGCTGCTGCACCGTATCGCCTCGCAGGCGCGGATACAGGGGCTTAAAAAGCTATTTGTCCTTACCACTCACAGTATTCACTGGTTCCAGGAACGCGGTTTCCAGCTGGCCGATGTGGAAATGCTGCCGAAGAAGAAGAAAGAGCTGTACAACTACCACCGTCGTTCAAAGATTTTGTTTATTGATATCTGAACAATGCAACGAGGCTAATTTTCCGCCTACAGTTAAAAAAGTTCTCTGCGACCGACAACCTCCATCAGCGCGATGGGGGTTGTTTTTTTACGTCTCTTGCTGCACGGCGGTTTAGCTGTTTTTTTGATGCCCGGGATGAATCTGTAGATAGACGCTGAACAGCGCCGGAATGGAAAGCAGAAAAAAGCCTCATACTTATGTATGAGGCTTTTTCTTTTAATAAAAACCTGGCAGTTCCCTACTCTCACATGGGGAGACCCCACACTACCATCGGCGCTACGGCGTTTCACTTCTGAGTTCGGCATGGGGTCAGGTGGGACCACCGCGCTATCGCCGCCAGGTAAATTCTTTTTTGCCGAACTACTAACCCACAATAACTGTTTAAAGTGGTGCTGATACCCAGAGTCGAACTGGGGACCTCACCCTTACCAAGGGTGCGCTCTACCAACTGAGCCATATCAGCGCACCTGGAAATTGATGCCTGGCAGTGCCCTACTCTCGCATGGGGAGGCCCCACACTACCATCGGCGCTGCGGCGTTTCACTTCTGAGTTCGGCATGGGGTCAGGTGGGACCACCGCGCTGTCGCCGCCAGGCAAATT
>NZ_VYKJ01000014.1 GCF_008710095.1 Affinibrenneria salicis | reverse complement strand
TGCCTGGCGGCGACAGCGCGGTGGTCCCACCTGACCCCATGCCGAACTCAGAAGTGAAACGCCGCAGCGCCGATGGTAGTGTGGGGCCTCCCCATGCGAGAGTAGGGCACTGCCAGGCATCAAATAACGCGTCTTTGGCGAAAAGCCGGAGAGCGAAAAGAAATCGGTGGAGCGGTAGTTCAGTTGGTTAGAATACCTGCCTGTCACGCAGGGGGTCGCGGGTTCGAGTCCCGTCCGTTCCGCCACCCTATTTAGGGGCGTAGTTCAATTGGTAGAGCACCGGTCTCCAAAACCGGGTGTTGGGAGTTCGAGTCTCTCCGCCCCTGCCAGACAAAAACCTTTCGCTTTGCGGCGAGAGGTTTTTTTTCGTTCTCAATTCGTCAGCAAGACCACCTTAGCCTTCCCGGGATTTTTTGCCATTAGCCAGCCGTACGGGAAATACCGCGTGCGTTTGTTCCTGCGTCGGCTGGCGATAAGCGATCCTCATCGCGGAATATGAACGCCGGCCTGAAACCGTTCTGAGCTTATTATGGCGAACGGGAGGGGACTGCCCTTTCCTGCGGGTAAACAAAGGGCTGAGGGCGTTAAATGCGCGTTTCAATCGGTGTTTTGAGCAATTGCTTAACCAGCGCATGCTGATCGCTGCCTTGCAGCCAGACGCCGTAAAAGGGACGCACGACGGCGGGTATCTCATTCAATAGCCTGATCTCCGGGTATTCCTGTTGCCAGTGGCTGGGCAAAAATGCACAGCCGCCCGTAGTAGCCAGAAGCTGACGCGTCAGATGCGCCGAAGTGGTGGTAAGTACGGGAACCTGATCGCTCGCCAGCAGGCGGCTCTCCTGTTGATGAAAGTCCGCGCCCCATTCCAGCCGGATGTAGGGTAAATCCTGATCTTGCTGACTGTGGCTATCCGCAAACAGCGACAGGGAGAAATTGCCGATCTGCTGACTATCCAGCTCATCCATTTTAGGCGGTTCGGTGGTGATCAATAGATCGAGCTGTCGTTCATGTAGTTGTTTTATCAGTGAATGACGCGGCGCGATGCGCGCTTCAAGCTGCAGCAGCGGACGGAGCTGATACAGGCTTTTTAGCCAGGGCGTCAGCCACGCCTCCCATAACGAGGCGGTCGCGCCGATGGAAAGCTGGGTGTGTTGCTGCGAGCGGGCAACCTCTTTCCTGGCCAATTGCCAGGTGCCGATCAAGCTTTCAGCATAGGGCAGCAGTCGCTCTCCGGCAGGCGTCAGCCGGATATTATTACGATGGCGAGTGAACAAATTGGCGCCAAGCTGGTTCTCTAACTGGCGGATGCGAAAACTCACTGCTGACTGCGTCAGATAAAGGGATTCGGCGGCACGACCAAAGTGACGAGTCCTGCTGACCTCTAAAAAGGTTTTCAGTAATTCGGTGTCCACACCCATCTCCAAAAAAATTTTGTCGTGATGATTTAAATGTTTTGTTTTACAGAATGTCAAGCCTAACTAATACTCCGCGCCATATACAGCACGGCCATTAGAGAATTAGGAGCGTGTAACATGGCAGAGAGCTTCTCTACGACTAATCGTTTTTTTGACAATAAATTCTATCCGCGCGGTTTTTCGCGGCATGGCGACTTTACCATTAAAGAGGCGCAACTGCTGGAACGCTATGGCTACGCCTTCAATGAACTGGATCTCGGCAAGCGTGAGCCGGTTACGGAGGATGAGAAACAGTTTGTTGCTGTCTGCCGCGGTGAACGTCTGCCGGTAACGGATATGGAGAGGATATGGTCGAAATATATTGATCGTATTCGCCGCCCCAAACGCTTCCATACCTTATCCGGCGGTAAACCGCAGATGGATGTGGTGGAAGAATACACGGAAAGTGATGATTAAGCAGAACGGGGCCGTTGGCCCCGTTTTCTATTGCGGCGTCAGTGCGCTGGTCACGGTTTACCCACGGTGAATTAGTGGCATGAAGCCAACTGATGATCCTGTTCTGTTCCCAGAGCAACACTGCTCATCTCTTCGACCGCGCAGATTTTCTCCGCCTGAAAGGTAAACCACGCAATAACCCGGATATTAATCTGTTCACCGCTATTTTTCGTCGCCGCTACGTCATGAATACTCACCGCGCTGTCGCCGTTGCCGGTAAACCGATGAATGACTGCCTGCCCGGAATGCAGGATGCTCTTCAACTGACGCGCATGCTGCAAAAATGCCTGCCGATCCAGCGTAATGCCGTTTACCCACTGCTGATAGTCGGGGGTAATGTAGTTCAGCAACGTTTCGGCCGCTACGTCAGGGTTGAGTAATGCGGCGAGGATCAGTTCGATGATGTTTTTTTTCTGCTGCAGGTTCAACTCAATAGGCTGGTTTGTCATGGACGTTATTCCTCTCTGGTGATCAGCAACGCGCAGCATAGCGTGATGCTGCCGGGTAAAGTACGGTATTTACGCCAATGAATAATGTTAAACGGCCATTTTCCGGAACGCCTTTCAGGAGAGATGCTATGTGCGATACATCCGTTGCCGCTTCCGTCAGCGAGGTTCTCTATGCCCGGCGTTTTACCGGAGATACGGTGCGGATTACTTCCAGACATTGCCATACTCAGGGGCAACTGCTCGGGGCATGGAGTGGCCTGTTATCGGTGGATAGCGATGCGTCGCGTTGGGTGGTGCCGTCGACGCACGTGGTGTGGCTGCCGCCGAAGGTGGCGCACGGGCTGCGCTCGCACGGCCCTTTTACCGGCTGGAGTCTGTATGTGGAGCCGGAGTGGTGCGATCGCTTGCCACAGATCCCCTGCGCTCTGCAAAACAGCGGACTGTTGCGTGAGCTGGTTCTGCGTATCTTAGCGTGGACTGGCGAGGAGCAGAAGGCGATCGGGTATCGGCTATGCCTCGTTTTGCTGGACGAGATCCGCTTGCTGAAAGCGGATCTGCTCGGCGTGGCGCTACCGCAGGAACCTCGTTTGCTGCGGATAGCTCAGCGACTGCTTGTCTGCCCGGAAGATAACCAACCAATCGCGATCTGGGCGGCGGCATGTGATATGTCATTACGTACTTTCTCGCGTCGTTTCGCGCGGGAAACCGGTGTGACCTTCGGCCAGTGGCGTCGGCAGATACGTCTGCTCTGCGCGCTGGAAAAACTGGCGGCCGGTGCGTCAGTCAAGCATGTGGCGCTGTCGCTGGGGTATGACAACGTCAGCGCCTTTATCTCGCTGTTTCACCGTACTCTGGGGGTAACGCCGGCCCGTTATTTTTCGTCGTACTGAGCTCGTTTTGCCGCGGATCGTCGCGGCGGATATTCACTGTTCCTGATACAGCTGGCGCAACAGGCGGTCCATACTGCGGTAGCCCAGCGCCTCTGATAAATGATCGTGTTGGATGTCGGCCGCCGCCGCGAGATCGGCAATGGTGCGAGCTACCTTCAGCACACGGTGCCAGGCGCGGACGGACAGACCCAGTTTGCCCATCACCTCTTCCAGCCAGCGGGCATCTTCAGGCGCGAGGAGGCAGTACGCGGCGACTTCCTGATTGTTCAGCAACGCATTCACTTTACCGCTGCGTTGCTGCTGATGCTCCCTGGCGGCGCAGACCCGCGCCCGGACGGCGGCGCTGCTTTCACCCCGGGCTTGCTGATAGCGCAGCGTCCCCGGCGGCAGCAACGGGACCTCAATGGACAGATCGAAGCGGTCGAGGAACGGACCGGACAGCCGGCTGAGGTAGCGTAAAATCTGGCTCACCGTCGCGCGGTTGTGAACCCCCTGATGATAGCCCGACGGGCTGGGGTTCATCGCGGCCACCAGTTGGATGCGCGCCGGGAAGCGAACCTTGGCCCGCGCCCGCGAGATGACGATTTCGCCGGATTCGAGCGGCTCGCGCAGGGCGTCCAGCACCCGGCGTTCAAACTCCGGCAGCTCATCCAGGAACAATACGCCGTTATGCGCCAGGGATATTTCGCCGGGTTTCGGCAGGGCACCGCCGCCGACCAGCGCCGCCAGCGAGGCGCTGTGATGCGGCGCGCGGAAAGGGCGTATGCGCCATTCGGTCGGCGCCGTATCGATATTCACTAAGCTGGCGATGGCGGCGCTTTCCAGCGCTTCGTCGTCGCTGAGCGGCGGCAGAAGGCCGCTTAACCGGCTGGCCAGCATGGTTTTTCCGGTGCCGGGCGGACCGATTAGCAGCAGGTTGTGGCCTCCGGCTGCGGCGATCTCCAGCGCTCGACGGGCCTGCTCCTGACCCGACACGTCGGCCAGGTCGGGACCGACTGCGGCGACGCAGGCCGGCGGCGAGTTCGGACTGGCGGGCAGCGTACCTTCGCCCTGCAAAAACGCGCAGACCTGCAGCAGGTGTTCCGCCAGCCAGACGTCCTGTTGCGCCAGCAGCGCCATTTCCTGCCGGTTGGCGGCCGGCAGGACCGGCTGACGACCGGCTTTTAGCGCTTCCCGCGCCGCCGGAATCGCGCCGTTGACGGCCCTTAGTCCGCCAGCCAGCCCCAGTTCGCCGAAAAATTCATAGCGGGTTAGGGTCGCGCCGTTGATCTGCTCCGATGCGGCCAGAATCGCCAGCGCGATGGGTAAATCGTAGCGGCTTCCCTCTTTGGGAAGATCGGCCGGAGCCAGGTTGACGGTAATCCGGCGGGCCGGAAAGGCAAAGCCGCAATTAATCAGGGCGCTGCGCACCCGGTCGCGCGCTTCTTTCACCGTGGTTTCCGGCAGTCCCACCAGGTTAAAAGCCGGCAGCCCGTTGCTGATATGAACTTCAATAGATACGCCGGGAGCCTGAACGCCGATGCTCGCGCGGGTAAAACTGACGGCCAGTGTCATATTTCCTCCCTTTTCCCGCGCAGCATGACGCATTTCCGGGGCGGGCAGGAGTGAGGGTGGCGGTAATTGCGAAGCGCGCCGTGAATTATTTTTTATACTTATGGTTGAAATTCTGTGCGGATGGGATTAGCGTGCGGCAGCGGCCGGGTGGATGACGGATGACGCATCATAATGGAAGTAGTACGGCATGCCTGAGTATGACTGGGGTGGCTCGTCAGCAGTGATCGCAAATCCCATGGATAGCACTTTTTATGCCGGGTGATGGTGAATGGAAAACGCATTGATTTATTGAAGAATTATTTTATTTTTGTGCGTGTGCGCCGGATAATAACTTAAAAAAAGTATTGTCATTCACGGTGTGACTATGGTAACTCTGTAGGCATCATTCGATTACTGATTAACGAACTGCCGATTTATGAAAGCGCTCGCCCTTGTGATTCGCCTGGTCCTAATTAACGTGGTGGTGATTATTATCCCACCGTGCGGGGCTGCACTTGGACGAAGAATGGCTTAAAAATCGAGCCGAATTCAAGAAAACCCCCGCACCGCAAGGTCGGGGGTTTTTTATTGGTTAAAGCAATAACGCGAGGAAGCATTAAAATGCACAACAGAGAACAATGTTGTTATTCCCGTAAGACGTCGGGGAAATAACTATGAATGGTGCGCAGTGGGTGGTGAAAACGTTGAAGGCACACGGAGTGGATACCGTTTTTGGCTACCCGGGGGGGGCCATCATGCCGGTGTACGATGCTCTCTATGACGGCGGCGTGGAACACCTGTTGTGCCGCCACGAACAGGGCGCGGCGATGGCGGCGATCGGATATGCCCGCGCCACCGGTAAAACGGGGGTTTGTATCGCCACTTCCGGTCCGGGCGCGACCAATTTAATCACCGGTCTGGCCGACGCGATGATGGACTCTGTCCCGGTCGTCGCGATTACCGGCCAGGTCGGCTCCTCGCTGATCGGAACGGATGCTTTTCAGGAGATCGATGTGCTGGGATTATCGCTGGCCTGCACCAAACACAGCTTTCTGGTGGATTCGCTGGAAGCGCTGCCGGAGGTCATGGCGGAAGCCTTTGCGATAGCTCGCAGCGGACGGCCCGGTCCGGTCCTGATCGATATCCCGAAAGATATTCAACTGGCCAGTGGCGATTTGTCCCCGCACCTGATTCCTGTCGAAGAAACCCTGGATTATCCGGAAAAAGAGCTGCGTCAGGCGGCCGTAATGCTGGCGCAGGCGAAGAAACCGATGCTGTACGTCGGCGGCGGCGCAGGCATGGCGCAGGCGGTGCCTGCGCTGCGCGAGTTTATCGCTGTCACCCGGATTCCGTCGGTTGTCACGCTGAAGGGGCTGGGCGCCGTTGATAGCCACGAGGATGGTTATCTGGGCATGCTGGGGATGCACGGCACTAAAGCGGCCAACCTGTCCGTTCAACAGTGCGACCTGCTGATCGCCGTCGGCGCGCGTTTCGATGACCGCGTCACCGGCAAGCTGAATACTTTCGCGCCGCACGCTCAGGTTATCCATATGGATATCGACCCGGCCGAGCTGAGCAAGTTGCGCCAGGCGAATGTGGCGCTGCGCGGCGATTTGAACCGGCTGCTGCCCGCGCTGCAGCAGCCGCTGAATATCGGCGACTGGCGCCGGGAAGTCGCGGCGCTGAAAGCGGAATATCCGTGGCGTTATGATCATCCGGGCGAAGCGATCTACGCGCCGGCGCTGCTGAAACAAATTTCCGATCGCAAAGGCGATAATGCCGTCGTCACCACCGACGTCGGCCAGCATCAAATGTGGACCGCCCAACATATGTCGTTCACCCGGCCGGAGAACTTCATCACGTCCAGCGGCCTGGGCACCATGGGGTTCGGCGTGCCGGCCGCAGTTGGCGCTCAGGTTGCGCGCCCCAACGATACGGTTATTTGTATCTCCGGCGACGGTTCGTTCATGATGAATATCCAGGAGCTGGGCACGATAAAACGAAAACGGTTGCCGCTGAAAATCGTCCTGCTGGATAACCAACGGTTAGGCATGGTACGTCAGTGGCAACAACTGTTTTTTGATGGCCGATATAGCGAAACAAACCTCTCCGATAACCCCGATTTTTTAACGCTGGCACGCGCATTCGATATCCCCGGTCAGCACATCTCGCGTAAAGACCAGATTGACTCCGCACTGGACGCCCTGTTTAACAGCGAAGGGCCTTATCTGCTGCATGTCTCTATCAACGAAAATGAGAATGTCTGGCCGCTGGTGCCGCCCGGCGCCGGTAATGAAACTATGCTGGAGAACTTATCATGATCCACCACCATCTTTCGATCCAGGCCCGCTTTCGGCCGGAGACGCTGGAACGCGTATTACGCGTAGCGCGCCACCGTGGTTTCCAGGTATGCGCGATGAATATGGCGCAGACGGCTAATGGCGATCGCGTTAATATAGAACTCACTGTAGCCAGCCAGCGTCCGGTGGATCTACTGTCGGTTCAGCTAAGTAAATTGCTGGATGTTGCCGGTGTTGAAATCCAGCAACTCGCATCACAACAAACAGGTGCCTGAGGCACGAAGAAGGAAACAACAGAATGACAAAAAAAGCTGATTTTATCTGGTTTAACGGGGAGATGGTTCCGTGGGCCGAGGCCAAAGTTCACGTAATGTCGCATGCGCTGCATTACGGTACTTCCGTGTTTGAAGGCGTTCGTTGCTATGATTCCCATAAAGGCCCGGTGGTGTTCCGTCACCGTGAGCACATGCAGCGCCTGAGCGATTCCGCCAAGATCTACCGCATGCCGCTGACGCAAAGCGTTGATGAATTGATGGAAGCCTGCCGCGCCACATTGCGTAAGAACAAACTTTCCAGCGCGTATATTCGTCCGCTGGTGTTTGTCGGCGACGTTGGCATGGGCGTTAATCCGCCGGACGGCTATAAAACCGATGTCATTATCGCCGCCTTCCCGTGGGGCGCCTATCTGGGCGAAGACGCGCTGGATCAGGGTATCGACGCCATGGTTTCTTCCTGGCATCGCGCGGCGGCCAATACTATTCCTACCGCGGCCAAAGCCGGCGGCAACTACCTGTCTTCTCTGCTGGTCGGCAGCGAAGCGCGCCGCCATGGCTACCAGGAAGGAATTGCGCTGGACGTCCACGGTTATGTTTCTGAAGGGGCCGGCGAAAATCTGTTTGAAGTGAAAGACGGCATTATCTTTACTCCGCCGTTCACTTCTTCGGCTCTGCCGGGCATCACCCGTGACGCGATCATCAAGCTGGCGAAAGCTCAGGGCTTTGAAATCCGTGAACAGGTGCTGTCGCGCGAATCGCTGTATCTGGCCGACGAAGTGTTTATGTCCGGCACCGCCGCTGAAATTACCCCGGTTCGCAGCGTTGACGGCATTCAGGTCGGCATCGGCAAATGTGGTCCGGTCACCAAACAGCTGCAGAAGTCCTTCTTTGGCCTGTTCACCGGCGAAACAGAAGATAAATGGGGTTGGCTGGATCCGGTCAACCCCTGATAAATCAAGACAGACCTTAGCAGAAGGTTAATTTGGCCTTCTGCCATTAAGTTTAAACTGGAGTAACAAGAGCATGCCTAAGTACCGTTCTGCCACAACCACACATGGCCGCAACATGGCCGGTGCCCGAGCGCTGTGGCGCGCCACCGGGATGACCGATGCCGATTTCGGCAAACCGATTATCGCCGTGGTCAACTCGTTCACTCAATTCGTTCCCGGCCACGTACATCTGCGCGATCTGGGAAAACTGGTTGCTGAGCAAATAGAAGCCTCCGGTGGTGTTGCCAAAGAGTTCAACACCATTGCGGTCGATGACGGTATCGCCATGGGCCATGGCGGCATGCTTTACTCCCTGCCTTCGCGCGAATTGATTGCCGACTCGGTGGAATACATGGTGAACGCGCACTGCGCCGATGCCATGGTGTGTATTTCCAACTGCGACAAAATCACTCCGGGGATGATGATGGCTTCACTGCGCCTCAACATTCCGGTGATCTTTGTTTCCGGCGGGCCGATGGAGGCCGGGAAAACGAAGTTGTCCGATCAGATCATCAAACTGGATCTGGTGGACGCGATGGTGCAGGGCGCGAATCCGAACGTCAGCGACGCCGACAGCGAGCAAATCGAACGCTCCGCCTGCCCGACCTGCGGTTCCTGTTCCGGTATGTTTACCGCTAACTCGATGAACTGCCTGACCGAAGCGCTGGGCCTGTCACAGCCGGGCAACGGTTCTCTGCTGGCCACCCACGCCGATCGTAAACAGCTGTTCCTCAACGCCGGCAAACGTATCGTCGAGCTGGCCAAACGCTACTATGAGCAGGACGACGAACGCGTGTTGCCGCGCAGCATCGCCAGTAAGGCGGCGTTTGAGAATGCCATGACGCTGGATATCGCCATGGGCGGTTCGACGAATACCGTACTGCATCTGCTGGCCTCGGCGCAGGAAGGCGAGATCGATTTCACGATGGAAGACATCGATCGCCTGTCGCGCCGCGTACCGCACCTGTGCAAAGTGGCGCCGAGCACCCAGAAGTACCATATGGAAGATGTGCACCGCGCGGGCGGGGTTATCGCCATCCTCGGCGAGCTGGACCGCGCCGGTCTGCTGAACCGCGAGGTATACAACGTACTGGGCAAAACCCTGCCGGAAACGCTGGCCGAATATGATGTGATGCAGACCAGCAACGAACAGGTTAAAGCGATGTACTCCGCCGGCCCGGCAGGTATCCGCACCACGCAGGCGTTTTCGCAGGACTGCCGCTGGGATTCGCTGGACACCGACCGTAAAGAGGGCTGCATTCGTTCACGCGAATACGCCTACAGTCAGGATGGCGGTCTGGCCGTACTGTACGGCAACCTGGCCGAGGATGGCTGTATCGTGAAAACGGCCGGCGTCGATAAAGGCAGCCTGGTGTTCCGCGGGCCGGCTAAAGTGTATGAAAGCCAGGATGCGGCGGTAGAAGCGATCCTCGGCGGTAAAGTGGTTGCCGGCGACGTCGTGGTGATCCGCTACGAAGGACCGAAAGGCGGTCCGGGCATGCAGGAAATGCTCTATCCCACCAGCTTCCTGAAATCGATGGGGTTAGGCAAAGCCTGCGCCCTGATTACCGACGGCCGTTTCTCCGGCGGGACGTCGGGCCTGTCCATCGGCCATGCGTCGCCAGAGGCGGCGAGCGGCGGCATCATCGGTCTGGTTGAAGACGGCGACATGATCGCTATCGATATCCCGGGCCGTAGTATTGCGCTGGACGTCAGCGATGATGAGCTAAACCGTCGTCGTGACGTTGAACTGGCGCGCGGCGACCTGGCCTGGACGCCACATGGTCGTGAACGTCAGGTTTCTTTCGCGCTGCGCGCCTATGCCAGCCTGGCGACCAGCGCCGATAAGGGTGCGGTGCGCGATAAAAGTAAGCTTGGAGGCTAACTCTCATGGCAGTATCCCAACCACTCCCCGCCGAACCTTGCGGCGCGGAGTATTTGCGGGCGATCTTGCGTGCGCCGGTTTATGAAGCGGCACAGGTCACGCCGCTGCAAAAGATGGACAAGCTGTCGTCGCGGCTGAATAACGTGATTTTGGTGAAGCGCGAAGACCGTCAGTCGGTGCACAGTTTTAAACTGCGCGGCGCGTACGCCATGATGGCCAGTCTGAATGAAGAGCAGCGCGCGCACGGCGTGGTGACGGCATCGGCCGGCAACCACGCGCAGGGCGTGGCGTATTCTTCTCGCCAACTGGGGATCAAATCGCTGATCGTGATGCCGATCGCCACGGCGGATATTAAAGTGGACGCGGTGCGAGGTTTCGGCGGCGAGGTTTTGCTGCATGGCGCCAATTTCGATGAGGCGAAGGCGAAGGCTATCGAACTGGCGCAGGAAAAACACCTGACGTTCATTCCGCCGTTCGATCACCCGATGGTGATCGCCGGGCAGGGGACGCTGGCGATGGAATTGTTGCAGCAGGATGCTCACCTGGATCGGATTTTCGTGCCGGTCGGCGGCGGCGGTCTGGCCTCCGGCGTGGCGGTGCTGATTAAACAGCTGATGCCGCAGATTCAGGTGATCGGCGTGGAAGCGGAAGATTCCGCCTGCCTGCGCGCGGCGCTGGATGCCGGTCACCCGGTCGATCTGGCGCGCGTGGGGCTGTTTGCCGAAGGCGTGGCGGTAAAACGCGTCGGCGACGAAACCTTTCGTCTGTGCCGCGAATATCTGGACGACGTCATTACGGTCGACAGCGACGCGATCTGCGCGGCGGTCAAAGATATCTTTGAAGACGTGCGGGCGATTGCCGAACCGTCCGGCGCGCTGGCGCTGGCCGGGATGAAAAAATATATCCAGCAGCACCAGATTCAGGGCGAGCGGCTGGCGCATGTACTGTCCGGCGCCAACGTGAATTTCCATGGCTTACGCTACGTTTCGGAACGTTGTGAGCTGGGAGAACAGCGCGAAGCGCTGCTGGCGGTCACGATTCCCGAACGTAAAGGCAGCTTCCTGAAGTTTTGCCATCTGCTGGGCGGACGTTTTGTCACCGAGTTCAACTACCGTTATGCCGATGCGGACAACGCCTGCATTTTCGTCGGCGTGCGTCTGACGCGCGGTCATGCGGAACGCGACGAAATCCTTGCCGAGCTGACGGCGGGCGGTTATCAGGTGGCGGACCTGTCCGATGATGAAATGGCTAAGCTGCACGTGCGCTATATGGTCGGCGGGCGTCCGTCTCATCATCTGCAGGAGCGGCTGTACAGCTTTGAATTCCCGGAGTCGCCGGGGGCGTTGCTCAAGTTTCTGAATACGCTGGGCACGCACTGGAATATTTCCCTGTTCCATTATCGCAGCCACGGCAATGATTTCGGTCGCGTGCTGGCCGCCTTTGAGCTGGCGGAGCGCGAGCCGGAGTTTGAGCATCATCTGCAGGCGCTGGGCTATGAGTGCCACGATGAGACGAATAACCCGTCCTTCCGCTTCTTCCTGGCGGGTTGACGGCTGTGGACGGCGCGCCATGCGCGCGCCGGTCCGGCGGTGAGTGCGGCGGCGGTATAACCGGATGACTGACATGAGCGAACAATTTAACGGGTTTTCTCAGCGGGGCTTGACCTTTCTGCAGCAGGTGCGGCAGGAGAACAGCAAGGAGTGGTTCGAGGCGCATCGCGATGTCTATGATGACGCGTTGCTGACGCCGTTTCGCGCGCTGGTGGCGTCGCTCGGCCTGTCGATGCTGCAAATCGACGACCAGTTTGAAATCCGGCCCGCCGTCGGCAAGACGTTATCCCGCCTGCATCGCGACACTCGCTTTTCACGGGATAAATCACGTTACCGCAGTCAAATGTGGTTGACGTTTAAACGTCCACGCAAAGGCTGGACGGATGCGCCGAGCTATTTCTTCGAAATCGGACCGGACTTCTGGCGCTACGGGCTCGGTTATTACAGCGCGTCGCGCAATACCATGGCGCTGTTCCGTGAGACGCTGCGCGACAACCCGCGCTCGTTTCTGCGGGTGGCGGACTGTCTGGTCGGCATCTTTACGCTGGAGGGCGAGAGCTATAAGCGTCCTTTGATCCGGGAGCAGGATGCGCGGCTGGCAAGCTGGTATAACCGCAAATCCTTTGCCGCCATCGCGACCAGCCAACAGATGGAAACGTTATTCAGCGCCAGACTGATCGATGTTCTGAGCCAGGGGTTTACTCAACTGGAGCCGCTTTATCGCTATCTGATGAAGATTGAGGCGATGAAACGGGTTAATCAGGCGCCCGGAGACGGCGAGCCGTTCTCTTTGCCGCGCTGAGCCTATGCCGGCGCGGCTTAAGGCGCCTGCAGCGTTTGCCAGAAAGCGGCGATAAGCGGTTCGCTCAGTCGTTTTTTCTGTACGCAAACGCCCAGTTCGAGCGGCTCCATTGCGTTTGCGGCGAAAACCGAGACGCGGTTGCGCACCGGCTCGGGGCTGTTTTCCAGCACCACGTCCGGGATTAGCGCGATACCGCAGCCCAGCGCGACCATGGACACCATCGCTTCGTGGCCCGATACGGTGGCGTAAATCAGCGGATTGGCGATGCGATGGCGGCGGAACCAGAGTTCGATGCGCTTACGCACCGGCCCGTGTTCCGGCAGGATAAACGGAATCTGCGCCCAGTCCGGGCTGGATTGCCGGATCTGCGCCTGAGCCGGGCAGGGAAGCGCCGGCATGATGAGCGACAGCGGAATTTTTTCAATCGGCATGAAGCTGACGCTGCCGGGCAGGGTTTCCGGGTGACCGGCAATGCCCAGATCGGCGCTGTTGGATTGAACTTTGTCCACCGCGTCGGCAGCGTCGCCGGTCGTCAGTTTAATTTCGACCAGCGGCTGGTCGGCCCGGAAGCGGTCCAGAATCGGCGGCAGGTGGCTATAGGCGGCGGTCACCGAACAGAACAGGCGCAGTTCGCCGCTCAGCGACGGACCGTGCTGGCCGAGCGAGTGGCGCAGCTGGCGGTACTGCAGCAGCGTTTGCTGTGCAAAAGTTATTACCTGCTGACCCGCCTCCGTCAACTGGACGGTGCGGTTGTCGCGCAGGAACAGTATTTGCCCGATATCCTCTTCCAGCCGTTGGATCTGGCGGGAAAGGGTTGACGGGCTGATATGCATCGCTTTGGCCGTGCGGCCAAAATGGCGGCTTTCCGCCAGATGCAGAAACAGTCTGAGATCTCGTAAATTCATGCGACATTCGCCTCGCGTTGACCTTGCAGATCTTGCAATATTACGTTGTTAATATATCAATTTAAGCAATACGATTCCTGTCATATGATAGGTTCATACGGTTGTGCTCGCGAAGCGGGCACACGGGTGCAAATTATGCGAACGAAACATCATACGGAGTATCACCATGGCTAACTATTTCAACACGCTGAACCTGCGTCAGCAGCTGGCGCAACTGGGTAAATGTCGCTTTATGGCGCGCGAAGAATTCGCCGATGAAGCAGGTTACCTGAAGGGTAAAAAGGTGGTGATTGTCGGCTGTGGTGCTCAGGGGCTAAACCAGGGTCTGAATATGCGCGACTCTGGTCTGGATATCTCTTACGCCCTGCGTCAGGCCGCGATTGACGAAAAACGCGCTTCATGGCGCAAGGCCACGGAAAACGGCTTTAAAGTCGGTACTTACGAAGAACTGATCCCGCAGGCTGATCTGGTAGTCAACCTGACGCCGGACAAACAGCACTCCGCCGTGGTGCAGGCCGTGCAGCCGCTGATGAAACAGGGCGCCGCGCTGGGCTATTCCCACGGCTTCAACATCGTTGAAGTGGGCGAAAGCATCCGTAAAGATATCACCGTCGTGATGGTGGCGCCGAAGTGCCCGGGTACTGAAGTTCGCGAAGAATACAAACGTGGTTTCGGCGTGCCTACCCTGATCGCCGTTCACCCGGAAAACGATCCGAAAGGCGAAGGCATGGCGATTGCCAAAGCCTGGGCGGCGGCGACCGGCGGTCATCGCGCCGGCGTACTGGAGTCCTCCTTCGTCGCGGAAGTGAAATCCGACCTGATGGGCGAACAGACTATCCTGTGCGGTATGCTGCAGGCTGGTTCTCTGCTGAGCTACGATCAACTGGTCGCCGACGGCGTTGATCCGGCTTATGCCGAAAAACTGATTCAGTTCGGCTGGGAAACCATCACCGAAGCGCTGAAACAGGGCGGTATTACGCTGATGATGGACCGTCTGTCCAACCCGGCGAAACTGCGTGCCTGGGCGCTGTCCGAACAGCTGAAAGGCATTATGGCGCCGCTGTTCCAGAAGCATATGGACGACATCATTTCCGGCGCATTCTCCAGCGGCATGATGGCCGACTGGGCCAACGACGACGTGAAACTGCTGACCTGGCGTGAAGAAACCGGCAAATCCGCGTTCGAAACCGCGCCGCAGTTTGACGGTAAAATCTCTGAGCAGGAATACTTCGACCAGGGCGTACTGATGGTGGCGATGGCTAAGGCCGGCGTGGAACTGGCGTTTGAAACGATGGTTAGCTCCGGCATCATCGAAGAATCCGCCTACTATGAATCTCTGCACGAACTGCCGCTGATCGCCAATACCATTGCGCGTAAACGTCTGTACGAAATGAACGTGGTTATTTCCGACACCGCCGAGTACGGCAACTACCTGTTCGCCAACGCCGCGGTGCCGCTGCTGAAAGCGTCCTTTATGGCGACCCTGCAGCCGGGCGACCTGGGCAAGGCGGCTTCCGTCGACACTACGGTAGACAATGCTCAACTGCGCGATGTCAACGAAGCGATCCGCAACCACCCGATCGAAGCCGTGGGCCGCAAACTGCGTGGCTACATGACCGATATGAAACGTATCGCGGTAGCGGGCTAAGCGTTATTTCTTGCGCGCTATCCCCTGGCCCGCAAGGAACAAGAAAAAAGCACAGCGTTGGCTGTGCTTTTTTACTTCTGCTGTCGACGGCGGACTTAGTTGCGGTACAGCACTTTGATGATGTGATAGCCGAACTGGGTTTTGACCGGGCCGAAAGGTTTAAGCAGCTCGCAGGAAAACACTGCTTTATCGAACGCCGGCACCATATCGCCCTGGCGGAATTCGCCCAGGTTGCCGCCGTCGCGCTTCGACGGGCAGGTAGAGTGCTTTTTCGCCAGTTGCTGGAAGTCGGCGCCCTGCTGCAGCTGCTGCAGAATATCTTTCGCCTTTTGTTCATTATCGACCAGAATATGCAGCGCCGAGGCGGTTTTAGCCATTGGATTACCCTTTTGTGAAAATGATTCAGGCCGGCCAATGTAACATTTGTCGGCCGGGATGTGCAGCCCATTGTCCGTCCGGCGGCGCAATCTGCCGCTCAGCATCGCCCCGGCTTTCTGCTACAATCGCCTCCTGTTTTTAGTCAGATCGAGTCGGGTAATGCGATGCGTTTGAATCCCAGCCAACAGCGTGCAGTTGAATTTGTGACCGGCCCTTGTCTGGTGCTGGCCGGCGCCGGTTCCGGCAAAACGCGAGTTATCACCAATAAAATCGCCTGGTTGATCCGCCAGTGCGGCTATCAGGCGCGCCATATCGCAGCCGTCACATTTACCAACAAAGCGGCGCGCGAGATGAAAGAGCGCGTCGCGCAGACGTTGGGGCGCAAAGAAGCGCGCGGCCTGACTATCGCGACCTTCCACACGCTCGGGCTGGAGGTGATCAAACGCGAATATGCCGCGCTCGGTATGAAATCCAACTTCTCTCTGTTTGACGATCAGGACCAACTGGCGCTGCTGAAGGATTTAACCGAAACCTGGCTGGAAAACGACAAAACGCTGCTGCAGCAGCTTATCTCCGCCATCTCCAACTGGAAAAACGATCTGATGGACCCGGCCGGCGCGGCCGGCGCCGCGCGTTCCGAACGCGACAAGCTGTTTGCGCACTGCTATGGCCTGTACCACGACCATCTGCGCGCCTGCAACGTGCTGGACTTCGACGATCTGATCCTGCTGCCGGCGCTGCTGTTTCGGCGCAATGATGAAGTGCGCGAACGCTGGCAGAACCGCCTGCGCTATCTGCTGGTGGATGAATATCAGGACACGAATACCAGCCAGTACGAACTGGTGAAATTGCTGGTGGGCAACCGCGCGCGTTTTACCGTGGTGGGTGATGACGACCAGTCGATCTACTCCTGGCGCGGCGCGCGTCCGCAGAACCTGCAGCTGTTACAGCAGGATTTCCCTCAGCTGGAAGTGATCAAGCTGGAGCAGAATTATCGCTCGTCGGGCCGCATACTGAAAGCGGCCAATATTCTGATCGCCAACAACCCGCATGCCTTTGAAAAACGACTGTTTTCCGAACTGGGCTACGGCGAGGTACTGAACGTGATCACCGCCAACAACGAGGACCACGAAGCCGAGCGGGTGGTGGGCGAACTGATTGCGCACCATTTTGTCAATAAGACGCAGTACCGCGATTACGCGATACTGTATCGGGGCAACCACCAGTCGCGCCTGTTTGAAAAAATGCTGATGCAAAACCGCATTCCCTACCGCATTTCCGGCGGCACCTCGTTCTTCTCCCGACCTGAAATCAAAGACTTGCTGGCCTATCTGCGCGTGCTGACCAATCCGGAAGACGACAGCGCGTTTCTGCGCATCGTCAATACGCCGCGGCGGGAAATCGGACCGACCTCGCTGCAAAAGCTGGGAGAATGGGCCGGGCAGCGCAATAAAAGCCTGTTCAACGCCAGCTTCGATCTGGGGCTGGGCCAGTCGCTGAAAGGACGCGGGCTGGAGTCGCTGCAGCGCTTCACGCACTGGATGGCGGAGCTGGCCCGGCTGGCGGAGCGCGAACCGGTGGCCGCCGTGCGCGATCTGCTGCACGGCACGGATTACGAAAGCTGGCTGTATGAAAGCTCCACCAGTCCCAAAGCGGCGGAGATGCGGATGAAAAACGTCAATCAGCTCTTCTCGTGGATGACCGAGATGCTGGAAGGCTCCGATCTGGACGAACCGATGACCTTAACCCAGGTGGTGACCCGCTTTACCCTGCGCGACATGATGGAGCGCGGAGAAAGCGAGGAAGAGCTGGATCAGGTCCAGTTGATGACGCTGCACGCCTCGAAGGGGCTGGAGTTTCCCTATGTGTTCCTGGTGGGGATGGAAGAGGGGCTGCTGCCGCACCAAAGCAGCATTGATGAAGACAACGTGGACGAAGAGCGGCGGCTGGCCTATGTCGGCATTACCCGCGCGCAACGGGCGCTGACCTTCACGCTATGTCGCGAACGGCGTCAGTACGGCGAGCTGGTTCGGCCGGAGCCGAGCCGCTTCCTGCTCGAACTGCCGCAGGATGATTTACACTGGGAAAGCGAGCGCAAAGTGGTCAGCGCGCAGGAACGGATGCAGAAAGGGCAGAGCCACCTGGCCAACATCCGCGCGCAGCTGGCGCAGGCCAAAGAGCGGCACGACTAGGCTATGTCCCGCAATTGCCTGGTTGATGAGAGATTGCACGCTCCTGACAGGGGGCGTGGCAGTAATCACTCACGAAATAAGTTCAAAAAACGCACAGAATTAATGTGTTTTTCTCACCGTCAGTCAGCGAAAATAAATTGCGGGACACAGCACGGCCTTGCGCTCCGCTTTGATGCCGTCCGCTCAGCCGCGCTATACGTACGCCGCGCGGAACGTCCCGCCCGGCGCTGGCGAGCTGGCGGCGTTCGGCCGCTCAGTGCGCCTGTTCTTCCAGCATCAGCGGCCAGTGTACATAGCTCTGCCAGCTGCTTTCCTGTTCCAGCGCCTGCGCCCGCAGCGGATGCTGCGTCAGCCAGCCTGCCGGTAAAATAACCTGCAGCTGTTCGTCCTGCGCGCGCAGACGAACCGCCGGCAACGTGTCGTCGCGGCGCCGGCTGGCGAAAATGATCGCCAGCCGCAGCAGACGGCACAGCCGCTGCGCCTGCTGCTGAGGCAGGGCGTTCTGTTGACTTAGCAGGTTGATATCGACGGGGTTGCTCTGGTTTTGCAGCAGGGTGGCCAGCAGTTTTTTCTGTGCGGGGGTGAAACCGGGTAAATCGCTGTTGCGGATAAGGTAGGCCGCATGTTGCGGTGAGTGGCGATAATCGATGCTAAGGCCAATCTCATGCACCAGGCTCGCGCTTTGCAGGAGCTCGCGACATCGGTTATCCAGCTGCCAGTCGCGCGCGACCTGCTGCAAGAAATTATCGGCCAGCTGGCTGACGCGCTGGGCCTGTTCGCTGTCCAGCAGATAGCGCCGCTGCAGGTTGCGCAGCGTACGGTGGCGTACATCGCGATCGACGGGTAAATGCAGCATGCCGTAGACCAGTCCTTCGCGCAGCGCGCCGCCGGCCAGCGTCATGCTATCGATATTCAGCTCCTGGAAGACCGCCAGCAGGATCGACAGGCCGCTGGGGAATACCAGCGCGCGCTCCAGCGTCAACCCTTCAATCTCCAGCTCTTCCAGCTTGCCGCACTGGATGGCCTTTTTTTTCAGCCGCAGCAGCTTATCAAGGGTGATGTATTCATCCATCCCCTGCGTCACCATGATCTCCTGCAGCGCCTGCACGGTGCCGGAGGCGCCCACGCAGATTTGCCAGCCGTGTTCGCGCAGCCGCGAGCTGACCGGCCGAATGATATCGCGCGCCGCCTGCTCCGCCTGAGCGAAGTTTTCCCCGGTCAGGCTGCGGTTGCTGAAGTAGCGTTCGAGCCAGGTGACGCAGCCCATCGGCAGGCTGATCAGGTGCGCCGCCTGGGCGCCGTCGCCGGCCACCAGTTCGGTGCTGCCGCCGCCGATATCCACTACCAGACGCTGTTCCGGTCCGCCCGTGGTATGGGCGACGCCCTGATAGATCAGTCGGGCTTCCTCTTCACCACTAATGATTTGCACTGGCTGACCGAGGATCTGCTGCGCCTGCTGCAGAAATTCATCGGCGTTGGTCGCCAGACGCAGCGTCGCGGTGGCGACAATGCGCACCTGACCCGGCGGGATATCCTGCAACCGTTCGGAAAATAGCTGCAGACACTGCCAGCCGCGCTGCATCGCCTCCTGCGACAGTCGGTTATGCCGATCCAGGCCGGCGGCCAGCCTGACCTTGCGTTTAATGCGCGTTATCGTCTGGATACTGCCGGCGATTTCGCGCACCACCAGCATATGAAAGCTGTTGGAACCCAGATCGATCGCCGCATAGAGAGAAGAAGAACTAAGCATCAGTATCTCAACCCGGGCGCTTGCGATTATTACGGGGCGCCCCGCTGCGACGCGGCGCGCTGTTGCGGCGCGGACCGCTGCCGGTGCGCGGGCGCGACAGGCGTTTCGGCGCGGGCAGGTCGGTCAACAGCGCTTCGCTGTTGTATTTGCTGACCGGAATGCCGTGGCCGATATACTCTTCAATCGCCGGCAGATTCAGCGCGTACTCTTCGCAGGCCAGGCTGATGGAGAAACCGCTGGCGCCGGCGCGGCCGGTACGGCCGATGCGGTGGACATAGTCTTCGCAGTCGTCGGGCAGATCATAGTTAAATACGTGCGTCACCGCAGGAATGTGCAGACCGCGCGCGGCCACATCGGTGGCGACCAGAATATCCAGGTTGCCTTTGGTAAAGTCGTCCAGAATTCGCAGCCGTTTTTTCTGCGCCACGTCGCCGGTCAGCAGGCCTACGCGATGACCATCCGCGGCCAGGTGGCCCCAGATATCTTCACAGCGGTGTTTGGTATTGGCGAAAATGATGCAGCGGTCGGGCCATTCTTCTTCCAGCAGCGTCTGCAACAGGCGCATTTTTTCCTCGTTGGAAGGATAAAACAGCTCCTCTTTGATGCGGTGCCCGGTTTTCTGTTCCGGCTCCACTTCAATGTACTCGGCGTTGTTCATCTGCTCGAAGGCCAGCTCCCGCACGCGCCAGGACAGGGTGGCGGAAAACAGCATATTCAGACGCTGGGTGACCGGCGGCATCCGGCGGAACAGCCAACGAATGTCCTTGATAAAACCCAGATCGTACATGCGATCGGCTTCGTCCAGCACCACCACCTGAATGGCGCCCAGATTGACATAGTTTTGTTTGGTGTAATCGATCAGGCGCCCGGTGGTGCCGATCAGAACGTCCACGCCGCTTTCCAGCACCTTCAACTGCTTGTCATAGCCGTCGCCGCCGTAGGCCAGACCCAGCTTCAGCCCGGTCAGGTCGGATAACGAGGCCGCATCGGCATGAATTTGCACGGCTAATTCACGGGTGGGAGCCATAATCAGCGCTCGGGGCTGATTGGTCTGACGCTCCGCCGACGCCGGGTGAGACAGTAAATAATGAAACGCAGACGCGAGAAACGCCAGCGTCTTCCCTGTACCGGTTTGCGCCTGACCCGCCACATCACGACCCGCAAGGGTGAGTGGTAATGCTAACGCCTGAATAGGCGTACAATTATGAAACCCTTTTTTTTCAAGAGCTTCGATAACCAGAGGGTGCAGGGCGAAGTCGGAAAACTTCTGTTCAGTTAAGTATGTTTTGCTCATAGTATGATAGAATATCAGCTAACTATTGCTTTACGAAAGCGTATCCAGTGAAATAAAGTCAACCTTATTGTTGGCTAATGCTACACCAACAAGGCAGACATACATCCTGTGGAGTAAAACATGAGCGATAAAATAATTCACCTGACAGATGACAGTTTTGGTACTGATGTATTGCAGGCTGAAGGCGTAACACTGGTTGATTTCTGGGCTGAATGGTGCGGTCCGTGCAAAATGATCGCTCCGATTCTCAATGAAATTGCTGAAGAGTATGACGGCAAACTGACCGTGGCCAAGCTCAATATCGATGAGAATCCGGCTTCCGCGCCCAAATACGGCATTCGCGGCATCCCGACCCTGCTGCTGTTCAAAAATGGCGAAGTGGCCGCGACCAAAGTGGGCGCGCTGTCCAAAACGCAGCTGAAAGAGTTTCTGAACGCGAACCTGTAACGTTTCACGCGTCTTCCGCGCTTTTCCCTGTGGGTAACCGGTGTTCCGTCACATCACGATGAATTCTCGTATTGACCGCTGGACGCCCGCCGGGAAGCGTGTTAGATTCGTCTGTACTGCATATCGTACTTACCTACAGTTTGAGTCCTCCAGGGCTTAAACGTGAAGTCAGAATCTAGCGTTTTATTCTATGTCTGAATCAGAAAGTCATTGATTAACAGCATGTTCCGCAATCTGATTCCGGCAATCTAATAGTTTTAAATTAATTGGTTTCAAGGTGTTTCAGTCTTCCGCTTGTGCAGGATCTGTGCCGTTGACGGCATGATTATGCGGGCGTTTGTTGATTGAAAGCTGTTATACAGGCGCGGATGACGCTGCCATACCATTCACGTTAATAGTTCGAGATTTACCCCGAGTTTAAGAACCCACCACTATGAATCTTACCGAATTAAAAAATACGCCGGTTTCTGAGTTGATTACTCTCGGCGAAAATATGGGGCTGGAAAATCTGGCCCGCATGCGCAAACAGGACATTATCTTCGCCATTCTGAAACAGCATGCAAAAAGTGGCGAAGATATCTTCGGTGACGGTGTACTGGAGATTCTGCAGGATGGCTTCGGCTTCCTCCGCTCTGGAGACAGTTCCTACCTCGCCGGTCCCGATGATATTTACGTTTCTCCCAGCCAAATCCGCCGCTTCAATCTTCGCACAGGCGATACCATCTCCGGTAAAATTCGCCCGCCGAAAGAAGGCGAGCGCTATTTCGCGCTGCTGAAAGTCAACGAAGTTAACTTCGACAAGCCGGAAAACGCCCGCAACAAAATCCTGTTCGAAAACCTGACGCCGCTGCACGCGAACTCTCGTTTACGCATGGAGCGCGGCAATGGCTCGACGGAAGACTTAACCGCGCGCGTACTGGATCTGGCTGCGCCGATCGGTCGCGGTCAGCGCGGCCTGATTGTGGCGCCGCCGAAAGCCGGTAAAACCATGCTGCTGCAGAATATCGCGCAGAGCATCGCCTACAATCACCCGGACTGCGTGCTGATGGTGCTGCTGATTGACGAACGTCCGGAAGAAGTGACGGAGATGCAGCGTCTGGTGAAGGGCGAAGTTATCGCCTCCACCTTTGACGAACCGGCTTCGCGCCACGTTCAGGTGGCGGAAATGGTGATTGAAAAGGCCAAACGCCTGGTTGAACACAAAAAAGACGTTATCATTCTGCTGGACTCCATTACCCGTCTGGCGCGCGCCTACAACACCGTGGTGCCGGCTTCGGGCAAGGTGCTGACCGGCGGTGTGGACGCCAACGCCCTGCATCGTCCGAAGCGCTTTTTCGGCGCGGCGCGTAATATGGAAGAGGGTGGCAGTCTGACCATTATCGCTACCGCTCTGGTGGACACCGGCTCCAAAATGGACGAAGTGATCTACGAAGAATTTAAAGGGACAGGCAACATGGAACTGCACCTGGCCCGTAAAATCGCCGAAAAACGCGTGTTCCCGGCGATTGATTACAATCGTTCGGGTACGCGTAAAGAAGAGTTGCTTACCACGTCGGAAGAGCTGCAGAAGATGTGGATCCTGCGTAAAATCATCCATCCGATGGGTGAGATCGACGCGATGGAATTCCTCATCAACAAGCTGGCGATGACGAAAACCAACGATGAATTCTTCGATATGATGAAGCGTTCCTAAAAAGAACGAACTCGGGGAAAACGCCACGCCGGTCCGTGGCGTTTTTTTGTATCTGAGCCTTGATAGCCGGAGTGACGCCGGCGCGGCAACGCATTCCGGCGCCGTCCGGCAGGCGAGAAGAGCTCGCCGGCAACCCGAAGGGTATATAATCAAGTCACATTGAGAGTTAGACTGCGGTCACTGTGCGTTTTTTGTCTGCGCGTGTACGATGGAGCGCGGCCTGTACCCGAAGGATTTTCCCGGCGGGGAGGCGGCAAACGCACGTTTCTTCAGGCTTTACCCGAGCCGGCGCCGCTGCGGCCGGTACAATAAAGAAAGGGGCAGCCGGCGCGCGCTGATTGCGGCGTTCTGGTCCGGCGTGAACCCGATATGCATCATGGAACAGCCTTAGTTAAATCAAGAGCTGCTAACGGTGAACTGACTCATTATGAGTACCGAATTACTATTCGTTTTCCTGTTTTCTCTGGGCTTTCTGTTTATCGCCCGCCTGACGGCCAGAAAAATAGGTCTGGTCGATCGCCCCGACTACCGCAAACGTCACCGCGGGTTGATACCGCTGGTTGGCGGTATTTCCGTCTACGCCGGGATCTGCTTTACCTGGCTTATCACCGAACGCTACATTCCCCATTTCCGTCTCTATCTGATCTGCGCCGGCATCCTGGTGTTTACCGGCGCGCTGGACGATCGCTTCGATATCAGCATCCGCGTGCGCGCTTTGGTTCAGGCGCTGGTCGCCGTGGTGATGATGGTCTTCGCCGGACTCTACTTGCGCAATCTGGGGCATATCTTCGGCCCGTGGGAGATGTCGTTCGGTCCGTTCGGCTATCTGGTCACCCTGTTCGCCGTCTGGGCGGCGATCAACGCCTTTAACATGGTGGATGGGATTGACGGGTTGCTGGGCGGGCTGTCCAGCGTCTCGTTCGGCGCTATGGGCATCCTGCTCTATCTGGCGGGTGAGGACAACCTGGCGATGTGGTGCTTTGCCATGATCGTCGCCATCCTGCCCTATATTCTGCTTAATCTCGGCGTGCTCGGCCGCCGCTATAAGGTGTTCATGGGCGATGCCGGCAGCACCATGATTGGCTTTACCGCCATCTGGATCCTGCTGCAGAGCACCCAGGGACGGGATCATCCGATCAACCCGGTAACGGCGCTGTGGATTATCGCTATTCCACTGATGGACATGATCGCCATCATGTATCGTCGTCTACGTAAAGGTATGAGCCCGTTTTCGCCCGATCGGCAGCACATCCATCATTTAATCATGCGCGCGGGTTTTACCTCGCGTCAGGCGTTCGTGCTGATTACACTGGCGGCGGCGCTGCTTGCCGCCGTCGGCATCGCCGGCGAATACCTTTCTTTTATACCCGAATGGGTCATGTTGGCACTATTTGTGCTAGCGTTTTTGTTGTACGGCTATTGTATAAAACGCGCCTGGCGCGTCGCCCGTTTTATTAAACGCACCCGGCGGCGTCTTCGTCAGGCCGGCGAACATAGCCAGTCATCTTAACCAGATACCTTTTTGGGGAAGTAATGAAATCAGAGAACAAGCCGGTGGGCAACGATCTGTCCGTGGAAAACGAACTGGATATTCGTGGTCTGTTTAGCGCGCTGTGGCGGGGGAAAATCTACATCGTCGCGTTCGTGCTGGGCTTTGCGCTGGCGGCGTTCGCCTGGTCGCTGGTGGCCGAGCAGAAGTGGAGCGCGACCGCGATTACCGATAAACCCACGGTGAACATGCTGGGCGGCTACTATTCGCAGCAGCAGTTCCTGCGTAATCTGGATGCGCAGGCTTTCTCCACGCCGGCGACGGCGCGGCCGTCAATCTCTGAAGACGCCTACCAGGAGTTCATCATGCAGCTGGCGGCCTACGACACGCGCCGCGATTTCTGGCTGCAGAGCGATTACTATAAGCAGCATCAGAGCGGCGAGGCGAAGGCCGATGCCGCGCTGCTGGATGAGCTGACCAATAATATTCAGTTCACGCCGCGCGACGAAGCCAAAAAAACCAATGACAGCGTCAGGCTGGTGGCCGATTCGGCTACGGCGGCCAATACGTTGTTGCGGCAGTACACCGCTTTCGCCAGTCAGCGCGCCGCCGGCCACCTGAACGAAGAGATTCGCGGCGCCTGGGCGGCGCGCACCGTCTTTATGAAATCGCAGGTGAAACGCCAGGAAGCGGTGGCGCGGGCCATTTACGAGCGCGATATGCGCAGCGTGGAGCAGGCGCTGAAAATCGCTCAGCAGCAGGGCATCAGCCGTAATCAGACCAGCGCGCCCTCGGATGAGCTGCCGGATTCCGAACTGTTTTTGCTGGGGCGGCCGATGCTACAGGCGCGTCTGGAGTCGCTGCAGGCCAGCGGCCCGCACTACGAGCTCGATTATGATCAGAACCGCGCTATGCTGGCGACGCTGAATGTGGGGCCGGTACTGGAAGACCGTTTCCAGACCTATCGTTATCTGCGTACGCCGGAAGAACCGGTGAAGCGCGATAGCCCTCGCCGCTTGTTCCTCATGGTGATGTGGGGCGCGATCGGCGCCGTTATCGGCGCAGGCGTGGCGCTGGTCAGGCGTCCTCGCTAATCGGCCGCCCGCGACCGATTGATATCTGATTCGCAGAGCTGGTCTGCGGTTAACCTGATAAAAAGAGATCCACAGTGAAAGTGTTGACTGTTTTCGGCACCCGGCCCGAAGCCATTAAGATGGCGCCGCTGGTTCATGCCCTGGCTCAGGATGAAGCCTTTGAGGCGAAAGTGTGCGTCACGGCCCAGCATCGCGAGATGCTGGACCAGGTGCTGCGCCTTTTCGCGATTACCCCTGATTACGATTTAAATATTATGCAGCCCGGCCAGGGGCTGACCGAGATTAGCTGCCGTATTCTGGCCGGGCTAAAGCCGGTGCTGGAATCGTTCAAACCCGACGTGGTGCTGGTGCATGGCGATACCACCACCACGCTGACCACCAGTCTGGCGGCTTTTTATCAGCGCATTCCGGTCGGCCATATCGAGGCGGGCTTGCGCACCGGCGATTTGTATTCCCCCTGGCCGGAAGAGGCTAACCGTAAACTGACCGGCCATCTGGCGATGTATCATTTTGCGCCAACCGCCTACGCCAGGGAGAACCTGCTGCGCGAACATCTGTCTGACAGGTATGTCTTCGTCACCGGCAACACGGTGATCGATGCGCTGTTCTGGGTGCGCGATCGCATTCTGCGCGATGAGACGTTGCGCGCTCAGCTGGATGCGCGCTATGGCTTCCTGGATGCGCATAAAAAGATGATTCTCGTCACCGGCCACCGGCGCGAGAGCTTTGGCGGCGGTTTTGAGCGAATCTGCAGCGCGCTGGCGGAGATCGCCCGCCGCCATCCCGATGTTCAGGTGGTGTATCCGGTGCACCTCAACCCGAACGTCAGCGAGCCGGTGAACCGTATCCTGAGCGGGATTGATAACGTGGTGTTGATTGCGCCGCAGGAATATCTGCCCTTTGTGTATTTAATGGACCGGGCCTGGATCATCCTGACCGACTCCGGCGGGATTCAGGAAGAGGCGCCGTCGCTGGGTAAACCGGTGTTGGTGATGCGCGATACGACCGAGCGGCAGGAAGCGGTGGAAGCCGGAACGGTCAGGCTGGTGGGCACCGACGTGGAGAAGATTCTGTCTGAGGTGTCCCGGTTGCTGACCCATGATGATGAGTATCAGGCGATGAGCCGGGCACATAACCCTTATGGCGATGGGAATGCCTGTCAGCGAATTATTGATGCTTTAAAAAACGTCAGGTGAAACTATGAGTTTTGAAACGATTTCCGTTATCGGGTTGGGTTACATCGGCCTGCCCACAGCCGCGGCCTTTGCGTCGCGCAGGAAAAAGGTGGTCGGCGTGGATGTGAACCGACACGCGGTGGACACCATTAACCGCGGCGCGATCCACATCGTAGAGCCTGAGCTGGGCGCGTTGGTGAAGGTCGCGGTGGAAAACGGGTATCTGCAGGCGTTGGCTAAACCGGTCGCGGCCGATGCGTTCCTGATCGCCGTCCCGACGCCGTTTAAAGGCGATCACGAGCCGGATCTCAGCTACGTGCGGGCGGCGGCGGAGTCTATCGCGCCGGTGCTGAAAGCGGGCGATCTGGTGATTCTGGAATCCACTTCGCCGGTGGGCACCACCGAGCAACTGGCGCACTGGCTGGAGCTGGCGCGCCGCGATCTTCGCTTTCCTCAGCACGCCGGCGAAGAGGCCGACATCAATATCGCCTACTGTCCGGAGCGGGTGCTGCCCGGCAAGGTGGTCGAAGAACTGATAAAAAACGACCGGGTGATCGGCGGGATGACGCCGCGCTGTTCGGAACGCGCCAGCGAACTGTACAAAATATTTCTTGAAGGTGAATGCGTGATTACCAACTCGCGCACTGCGGAGATGTGTAAGCTGACGGAAAATAGCTTCCGCGACGTGAATATCGCTTTCGCCAACGAGCTGTCGCTGATCTGCGCCGAGCAGGGCATCAACGTGTGGGAGCTGATTCGCCTGGCCAACCGTCATCCGCGGGTCAATATCCTGCAGCCCGGCCCTGGCGTGGGCGGGCACTGCATTGCGGTCGATCCCTGGTTTATCGTGGCGCAAAATCCGCAGCAGGCGCGGTTGATTCATACCGCGCGGCTGGTGAACGACGGCAAACCGTTGTGGGTGGTCGACCAGGTTAAATCGGCGGTGGCAGACTGTCTGGCCGAGAGCGACCGGCGCGCCAGCGAGGTGACCATCGCCTGCTTTGGCCTGTCCTTTAAACCGGATATCGACGATTTGCGCGAAAGTCCGGCCGTCGGGATCGTGGACATGATCGCCCGCTGGCACAGCGGAGAGACGCTGGCGGTCGAGCCCAATATCGAACGCTTGCCGGCGGCGCTGGAAGGGCAGGTGACGCTGGTGGATACGACGAGCGCGCTGCGCGACGCCGATGTATTGGTGATGCTGGTGGACCACCGCGCCTTTAAGGCTGTGGATCCGGAAGAAATTACGCAAAGTTGGGTGGTGGACACCAAAGGGGTATGGCGATGAAACGAATCCTGATTACCGGCGGCGCCGGCTTTATTGGCTCGGCGCTGGTGCGCCATATCATTGGCGCGACGGAAGACAGCGTAGTGGTGGTCGATAATCTGACCTATGCCGGCAATCTGGCGTCGCTGGCGCCGGTGGCCGATAGTCCGCGCTACGCCTTTGAAAAGGTGGATATCTGCGATCGCGCCGAGCTCGATCGCGTGTTTAGCCGCTGGCAGCCGGATGCGGTCATGCATCTGGCGGCGGAAAGCCATGTCGATCGCTCGATCGACGGGCCGGCCGCCTTTATCGATACCAATATCGTCGGTACTTATACTCTGCTTGAGGCCGCACGCCACTACTGGCTGACGCTGGCGGAGGGCGCCCGATCGGCGTTCCGTTTCCACCATATCTCCACCGACGAAGTGTTCGGCGACCTGCACGGTACGGACGATCTGTTTACCGAAACCACGCCTTACGCGCCCAGCAGCCCCTATTCCGCGTCGAAGGCCGCCAGCGACCATCTGGTGCGCGCCTGGCTGCGGACTTACGGGTTGCCGACGCTGGTGACCAACTGTTCGAACAATTACGGGCCTTATCACTTCCCGGAAAAGCTGATCCCTCTGATGATCCTCAACGCGCTGGCCGGCAAACCGCTGCCGGTGTACGGCGACGGCGCCCAGATTCGCGACTGGCTGTTTGTCGAAGATCACGCTCGGGCGCTGTATACCGTGGTGAACCACGGCCAGCCGGGCGAGACCTACAATATCGGCGGCCACAATGAGCGTAAAAACATTGAAGTGGTGCATACGCTGTGCGACCTGCTGGAAGAGCTGGCCGCGTCCAGTAAGCCGGTCGGCGTGCGGCAGTATCGCGATCTGATCACCTGGGTCGCCGACCGGCCGGGCCACGATATGCGCTACGCCATCGACGCCGGCAAGATCGAACGCGAGCTGGGCTGGCGCCCGCAGGAAACCTTTGAAAGCGGCATGCGTAAGACGGTGCTGTGGTATCTGAATAACGAAGCCTGGTGGCGCAGCGTGCAGGACGGCTCCTACGCCGGCGAGCGTCTGGGGCTGTCCCGGTGACGATTAACGCCGGCCTGGGCGAACTGAGCTGGGAGAGCGCGTTTTTTCAGCGCCCCAGCGCCCGGCTGGATTTTTCGCCCGACGCCGCGCCGCTTACGCCGCAGGCGCTGGCGGCCTGGCCGCTGGTGCAGGCTAAAATTCCGGCTGAACGTCTCGATCTGGCCGATGAGCTGGCCAGTCTGGGTTTCCGGCTGGCGGAGAGCGAAGTCGATTTGTGTCTGACGCTGACGCCGTCGGTCGATGGCGCGCCGCATGACGACGGGTTGCGCGTGGCGCAGGATGCGGATATCGCCGCGCTGCGGGCGGTGGCGGCCACGCGTATCGCGCTCAGCCGTTTTCGCGCGCCCTGGTACCGGCCGCAGGACAGCGGGCGCTTTTACGCGCAGTGGGTGGAAAACGCGGTGCGCGGCACCTTCGATCACCAGTGTCTGTTGCTGGAAGATCGCGCACGTCGGCCGCTGGGTTTCGTGACGCTACGCCAGCTGGAGCAGGAGGAGGCGCGCATCGGCCTGCTGGCCAGTTGGCCGCACGTCGGCGGCTGCGGCGATCGGCTGATGGCGGCGGCCGTGGCCTGGTGCCGCCGACGGCGCATCGTTCGCCTGCGGGTGGCGACGCAAATCAGCAATGTGGCGGCATTACGTCTCTATATTCGCAGCGGCGCCGTGATCGACGGCACCGCCTACTGGCTATACAGGTGAACAGATGATTCCGTTTAACGCACCCCCGATCGTCGGGACTGAACTTGACTATATGCAGGCGGCGATGAACAGCGGCAAGCTATGCGGCGACGGCGGCTTTACCCGCCGCTGCCAGCAGTGGCTGGAGCATCACACCGGCTGCAGGAAGGCGCTGTTGACGCCATCCTGCACCGCCTCGCTGGAAATGGCCGCCATCCTGCTGGATATTCAGCCCGGCGATGAAGTAATTATGCCGAGCTATACCTTCGTTTCCACCGCCAACGCGTTTGTGTTGCGCGGCGCGAAGATTGTCTTCGTCGATATTCGTCCCGATACGCTGAATATCGACGAAAGCAAGATCGAGGCGGCGATTACGGAAAAGACGCGGGCCATCGTACCGGTCCATTACGCCGGCGTCGCCTGCGAGATGGATACCATCATGGCGCTGGCGCAGAAACATCAGCTGTTTGTGGTGGAAGATGCCGCGCAGGGCGTGATGTCGAACTATAAGGGACGGGCGCTGGGTTCGATCGGCCACATCGGCTGCTTTAGTTTTCATGAAACAAAGAATTACACCGCCGGCGGCGAGGGCGGCGCCACGCTAATCAACGACGCCGCGCTGATCGAACGGGCGGAGATCGTGCGCGAAAAAGGCACCAACCGCAGTCAGTTCTTCCGCGGCCAGGTGGACAAATATACCTGGCGCGACATCGGCTCCAGTTATCTGATGGCCGATATTCAGGCGGCCTATTTATGGGCGCAGCTGGAGGCGGGCATCGCTATCAACCGGCGCCGACTGCAGCTGTGGCAGCGCTATTACGACGCTTTCCAGCCGCTGGCGCAGGCCGGCCGCATCACGCTGCCGCAGATGCCGGCGGAGTGCAGCCATAACGCCCACATGTTTTACATCAAACTGCGCGACATGGACGACCGCAACGCGTTCATCAGCTATATGAAGGAAGCCGAAATCCTGACGGTATTCCATTACATCCCGCTGCATAGCTGCCCCGCCGGCGAGCGCTTCGGCCGTTTTGTCGGGGAAGATCGCTATACCACTCAGGAAAGCGAGCGTCTGGTGCGCCTGCCGCTGTTTTACAACCTGGCGGATGTAAATCAGCGCACGGTGATTAACAGCGTACTGGGCTTTTTTATCTGATATGTCGTTGGCAAAAGCGTCTCTCTGGACGGCCGGTTCAACCCTGGTCAAAATCGCGGCCGGCCTGCTGGTGGTTAAACTGCTGGCGGTCTCGTTCGGCCCCGGCGGCGTCGGGATGGCGGGCAACTTTCGCCAGTTGATTACGGTGCTGGGCGTACTGGCCGGCGCCGGCATATTCAACGGCGTGACCAAATATGTGGCCGAATATCAGCACCAGCCCGAACAGCTGCGCGCGCTGTTGGGCACCTCGGCGGCGATGGTGCTCGTTTTTTCCACGCTGCTGGCGCTGATTTTCTTGCTGGCGGCGGGACCGATTGGCGTGGCGCTGTTCGGTCATGACGATTATCGGGATGTGATTCGGGCGTTGGCGTTTATCCAGATGGGTATCGCCGGCGCCAACCTGCTGCTGGCGATCCTGAAAGGCTACCGCGACGCGCTGGGCAATGCGCTGGCGATTGTCGTCGGCAGCCTGATTGGCGTGCTGGCCTATTACCTGTGCTTTTCTCTGGGCGGCTATCGCGGCGCGCTGGCCGGGCTGGCGCTGGTGCCGGCGCTGACGCTGCTGCCCGCCGGCTGGCTGGTGCTGCGGAGGATGCCTTTCCCGCGCGCGTATCTCCGGCTGTGCTGGGAACGCGCGATGGCCGGCCGGCTGGCGAAATTCACTCTGATGGCGCTGATGACCTCGGCCACGCTGCCGGTAGCCTACATTATGATGCGTAACCTGCTGGCGGCCCACTATAGCTGGGATGACGTGGGGATTTGGCAGGGCGTCAGCAGTATTTCCGACGCCTGGCTGCAATTTATTACCGCGTCATTCAGCGTCTGGCTGTTGCCGACGCTGTCGCGCCTGACCGACAAAAAAGCGATCGCGCAGGAGATCATGCGTTCGCTGCGCTTTGTCCTGCCGGCCGTCGCGGGCGTTGGGCTGCTGGTCTGGTTGCTGCGCGATGTCGCCATCTGGCTGCTGTTTTCCAGTCAGTTCACCGCCATGCGCGATCTGTTCGCCTGGCAACTGGTGGGGGATGTGTTCAAGGTCGGCGCGTATGTGTTCGGTTACCTGGTAATCGCCAAAGCGGCGCTGCGCTTTTATCTGTTGACCGAGGTTAGCCAGTTTCTGCTGTTGACCGGTTTTTCCCACTGGCTGATCCCGCAGCACGGCGCCCTGGGCGCGGCGCAGGCCTATATGGCGACCTACGTACTCTATTTTGCGCTGTGTTGCGGCGTTTTCATTCTTTATCGCAGGCGAGTATGACGACACTGATTCATGTTCTGGGTTCGGACATCCCGCACCATAACCAGACGGTACTGCGCTTTTTTAATGATCAACTGGCGCCCCGCTCGCCGGACGGCCGGGCCGGCCAGTTTATGGTGGCGGCGCGGGATACCGCAGCGCTGGGCGATTTCCCCGCGTTGACCGTCTCCTGTTGGCCGGATAAAAAAACGCTGGCGCAGGCGGTGATTGCGCGCGCGCGCGCCGATCGCGGCGCGCGCTTCTTCTTCCACGGCCAGTTCAACGTGACGATCTGGCTGGCGCTGCTGAGCGGTAAAATCCGTCCCTCCCAGGCCTGCTGGCATGTGTGGGGTGCGGATCTGTACGAGGATTCCGCCAGCTGGCGTTTCCGGCTGTTTTATCTGCTGCGCCGGCTGGCGCAGGGGCGGGTCGGGCACGTTTTCGCCACGCGCGGCGATCTGAGTCACTATCGGCTGCGTCACCCGGCCGTGCCGGCCTCGTTGCTCTATTTCCCCACGCGTATGAATCCCGAACTGAGCGCGATGCGGACCAGCCGGCCGGCGGCCGGGCCGATGACTATTCTGGTCGGCAACTCCGGCGACCGCACCAACCGACATATTGAGGCGCTGCAGGCGATACACCGCCAGTTCGGCGCCGACGTGCGGGTGATTGTGCCGATGGGCTACCCGGCCGGCAACGACGACTATATCCGCCGGGTGCGAGAAGCCGGATTGCGCTGGTTCAGCGTGAAAAATTTGCACATTCTGACGGAGCAACTGGCCTTCGACGATTATCTTAATCTGTTGCGCACCTGCGATCTGGGGTACTTTATCTTTAACCGCCAGCAGGGGATTGGCACCCTGTGTCTGCTGATTCAGTCTGGCGTGCCTTTTGTCCTCAGTCGGCAGAATCCGTTCTGGCAGGATGTCACGGAGCAGCAACTGCCGGTGTTGTTCTATGGCGATGAACTGAATGAGGCGCTGGTGCGTGAAGCGCAGCGCCAGCTGGCCAGCGTGGATAAACAGCGGATCGCGTTCTTTTATCCCGGTTATCTGGACGGCTGGCGGCGCGCGCTGACGCTGGCCGCGGAGGAGTCATTATGACGCCGGGTGAATTGGGCGGGCTGCTGGTCGTCTGGCTATGTTCGGTGGGTTTTATCCTGTCGCTGACGTGGCAGGCGTTCCGGCGCGTGCGTTTTAATTTTAACGTCCTGTTTTCTTTGCTGTATCTCCTGACTTTCTACTTCGGCTTTCCGTTTACCTGTCTGCTGGCGTTCGGATTCGGCGTGGAGACGCCGCCGGCGCCTTATTTGCTGCAGGCGATGCTGTCCGCCACCGTGTTCTACGCCGTTTATCACGTCAGCTACAAGACCCGTCTGCGTCGGCCGACGGCGTTTAACGCACCCGACGGGTTGAACATGAACCGGGTGGAAACCCACCTGACCTGGCTGTTGCTGGCGCTGGTGGCGCTGGGCACGGTGATGGTGTTCTTCCTGCATAACGGGTTTCTGCTGTTTAAGCTGCGCGCCTACAGCCAGATATTTTCCAGCGATGTTTCCGGCGTGGCCCTGAAGCGTTTCTTCTATTTTTTTATTCCGGCTATGCTGGTGGTCTATTTCCTGCAGCAAAGCTGGCGCGCCTGGCTGTTGTTTTTGCTCGCCACCACGGCGTTCGGCGTACTGACCTACATGATCGTCGGCGGTACGCGCGCCAATATCATCATTGCGTTTGCGCTGTTTCTGTTTATCGGCATTGTGCGCGGCTGGATCACGCTGTGGATGCTGATGGCGGCCGGCGCGCTGGGCGTGGTGGGCATGTTCTGGCTGGCGCTCAAACGCTACGGTCTGGACGTCAGCGGGGCCGAAGCCTTTTACACCTTTCTGTACCTGACGCGCGATACCTTCTCGCCGTGGGAAAATCTGGCGCTGCTGTGGCAGAACTACGACCAGATCGATTTTCAGGGACTGGCGCCGATTATACGCGATTTCTACGTATTTATTCCCGGCTGGCTGTGGCCGGAGCGGCCTAATCTGGTGCTGAACAGCGCCAACTACTTCACCTGGGAAGTGCTTAACAACCATTCCGGCCTGGCGATTTCGCCCACGCTGCTGGGGTCGCTGGTGGTGATGGGCGGCGTGCTGTTTATTCCGCTCGGCGCCGTCGTCGTCGGGCTGATCGTGAAGTGGTTTGACTGGCTGTACGAGCGCGGTAAAAATACGCGCAACCGCTACACGGCGGCCATTCTGCAGAGCTTTTGTTTCGGCGCGGTGTTCAACATCATTGTGCTGGCGCGCGAAGGGCTTGATGCGTTCGTGTCGCGGGTGGTGTTTTTTTGTCTGGTGTTCGGCCTGTGCCTGCTGCTGGCCAAATTGTTGTACTGGCTGCTGGACAGCGTCGGCCTGATCCGCCCGCGGCTGACCGGCGCGCCGCAGGAAAGCGGTTCCGCGCGTGCGTCGCAGACCGAGCCGACGCCGGGCCTGCCTTCAGGGATAACCGAATGAGTAAGCAAGAGACCATTCCGCAGTACGATATTCGCGGTTTCAGTATTCGGGGCTTTCGTCACCAGGCGCAGTTTATCGACTATTTGTTTGCCGGCGCGGCGGTAAAGCGCGGCGCGCTGGTCGCCATGAACGCGGAGAAGGTGTTGAGCGCGGAAAACGACGCGGCGCTGCGCGCGTTGCTCGACGCGGCGGAATACAAGTATGCGGACGGCATCAGCATTGTGCGCTCTATCCGGCGTAAATATCCGCAGGCGCAGGTGGCGCGCATCGCCGGCGCCGATCTGTGGGAAGCGCTGATGCAGCGGGCCGGGCAACTGGGGACGCCGGTGTTTTTGATCGGCGGCAAGCCCGAGGTGCTGGATCAAACCGCGGCGAAGCTGCGCGCGCAGTGGGGGGTGAACATTGTCGGCAGCCAGGACGGCTATTTCGCGGCGCCGCAGCGTCAGACGCTGTTTGAGCAGGTGTGGGACAGCGGGGCGCAGATCGTGACTGTCGCGCTCGGGTCGCCGCGCCAGGAAATACTGATCCGTGATTGTCGTCAGATCTATCCTGATGCGCTGTATATGGGCGTCGGCGGCACGTACGATGTGTTTACCGGCCACGTGAAGCGCGCGCCGCTGGCGTGGCAAAATCTGGGGCTGGAATGGCTGTATCGCCTGCTGGCGCAACCCGGCCGCATCACGCGGCAGATTCGCTTGTTAAAATATCTAGGCTGGCATTATTGCGGTCGTCTTTAGGGCGCGCCGCAGAGTAAAATTGCAACAAAATGCCGCACTCCGATGAAAAATCTTTTATCATTCCGCCCTGGGTTGAGTCCGGTATGCGTCGGCCCGGCAGCGATACAGCACGGTAGTTCCCCGCGCAGTATGTACTCCAGTTGATGCTTTTCCATCCGCTTTCGTGTGTCTTCACGCCTTAGTGCCTGGTTTTTTCGCTGCAGCCGCTGTTGCCGGGCAAGGGCGGCGCATACCCGATAAAACCGCGATACGAGGTTGCCGACAACGTCTTCTGCAGGTCTGGACCGTCGGGCCGCGCGCGCTGAGACTGACTGTGTCGGCGGCCTGACGCCGTTCATTTCCCGGGCTGCGGTCGCGTCGGGTTGCTTTCGTTCGCGCCGTCTGAGCCGTCAGGAATTCGTTCGTTTGCCGCTATTCCGCATAGCGGCGTTTATTGTTTATATCACCGGCGTTGCCGGAATGGCTATTAAGACAGGACAGAGGAATTTATGTCAGGAGAAAAGGAACAACAGAAGCTCCACCGGGGTCTCGAGGCGCGGCACATTGAGCTGATCGCGCTGGGCGGCACCATCGGCGTCGGACTGTTTATGGGCGCGGCCAGCGCGCTGAAGTGGGCCGGGCCGTCGGTTCTGCTGGCTTATATCGTCGCCGGGATTTTCGTCTTCTTTATTATGCGCTCAATGGGCGAAATGCTGTTTGTGGAGCCGGTGGCCGGTTCGTTCGCCGTCTACGCGCATAAATACATGGGACCGTTCTTCGGCTACCTGACGGCGTGGGGCTACTGGTTTATGTGGATGGCGGTCGGGATTTCCGAAATCACCGCGATTGGCGTGTACGTGCAGTACTGGTTCCCGGAACTGCCGCAGTGGATCCCGGCTATCGCCGCGGTTTCGCTGGTGGCGCTGGCCAACCTGGCCGCAGTGCGGCTGTATGGCGAGATCGAATTCTGGTTCGCGATGATTAAAATCACCACCATCGTGGCGATGATTGCGGTCGGCGCCGGAGTGATTTTCTTTGGTTTCGGCAACCATGGCCATGCGACCGGCTTCGCCAACCTGACGGCTCACGGCGGCTTTTTCGCCGGCGGCTGGAAGGGGCTGCTGTTCGCGCTGTGCCTGGTCGTGGCGTCCTACCAGGGCGTGGAGCTGGTGGGCATTACCGCCGGCGAAGCAAAAAATCCGCAGGTTACGCTCCGCCGCGCGATCAATAATATTCTGTGGCGCATCCTGATTTTTTACGTCGGGGCGATCCTGGTAATTATCACCATCTTTCCGTGGAATGAGATTGGCACCACCGGCAGTCCGTTTGTGCTGACCTTCGCTAAAATCGGCATCACCGCGGCGGCGGGCATTATTAACTTTGTGGTGCTGACGGCCGCGCTGTCGGGCTGTAACAGCGGCATGTACAGCTGCGGGCGAATGCTCTATTCGCTGGCCAACAACCGGCAACTGCCGGCCTGGATCGGTAAAGTGACCGCGCGCGGCGTGCCGGCGGCGGGGGTAATGGTATCCATTCTGTGTCTGATCGCCGGCTCTCTGCTCAACTACATTATTCCTCAGCCGGAAAAGGTGTTTGTCTATGTGTACAGCGCCAGCGTGCTGCCGGGTATGATTCCGTGGTTTGTGGTGTTGATTAGCCAACTGCGTTTTCGCGAGAAGCACCGCAAGGCGCTGGCCAGCCACCCGTTTAAGTCGATCCTGTTTCCCTGGGTGAATTATCTGACCATGGCTTTCCTGCTGTGCGTACTGGTCGGCATGTCTTTTAACAGCGATACGCGCATGTCGCTGACCGTCGGCGTGATCTTCCTTGCGGTGGTCAGCGGCATCTATATTGTGCTGGGGCTGGGTAAAAAGCAGGCTGAGAAAGCGTCGGCGTAGCGTTGGCCGGGGGTGGGGAGCGGAAGAATGGCTGTTTTCGCTGTTAAATGAGCAAAGCATAAGCAAACGCATCATTTCAGTAAAAAAGCACTAGACAGCCTTTCATTAAATCCGTACTATCCCCACCCGCAACGGCGCTATGCGCCCGTAGCTCAGCTGGATAGAGCGCTGCCCTCCGGAGGCAGAGGTCTCAGGTTCGAATCCTGTCGGGCGCACCATTAAGTTGTGTGCAAGAGCTGCGGTGGTACATTTACCCCGTAAGGAAGTACCGCGTCAACGTAGTGCAAGCTGTAAAGTGGTATATGGTGGCTATAGCTCAGTTGGTAGAGCCCTGGATTGTGATTCCAGTTGTCGTGGGTTCGAGTCCCATTAGCCACCCCAGATTTAAATTTGTGAGTATGCGAAGGTGGCGGAATTGGTAGACGCGCTAGCTTCAGGTGTTAGTGTCTTAACGGACGTGAGGGTTCAAGTCCCTCTCTTCGCACCACACAAATTAACAGATAGTATCACGGCGAGTAGCGCAGCTTGGTAGCGCAACTGGTTTGGGACCAGTGGGTCGGAGGTTCGAATCCTCTCTCGCCGACCATTATTACGCAATGTCCGCTGCGATCGCGGGCCGGGCGACAAGATACGATAGGCAGCGAGTTTTTATAACTCGCTGCTTTTTTTTTGCCTGCGATTTTGCTTTTCTTCACCGCGCTTGTGGTTTCGCCGTCTCTGCAGGGCGATTGCTCTGGCCGACGACCCGCCCGCTCCGGGGCAGCGGCTGGCCGGTAATCGCCGCCAGTTCCTTTTCATCCAACTGCTCCAGCAGCGCCTGCTCCCAGGCCAGATACTGACGGGCGGCCTCTTTGTTCCCTTGATGACGGTCGTGCGTAAAGAACAAAAAGTCGATGCGCTGGGCATCCGGCACCGGCGTTGCGGGGGCAAGCACAGGCAGCCCCGCGGCCTGCCAGGCATCGATACCGCCGGATAGTACGGATAGCGTCGGCGCGCGCGGCGACAGCTCGGCCCGCCATAGCGCCGCATCGTCGGGATGACTCGCCAGCAGGACCAGCCGGTTGACCGCCGACGGCAGGTCGTCGAGCAGGCGCTGCGCCAGCGGACGCGAACTCCAGCGCGCGCCGGGCAGCGTGGCGACGTTGAAATCCGCACTGGGGCGGATATCCACGATGCGCAGAGCCGGGTCGTGTCGTTGCGCATTGAGCTGCTCCGGGGTGACGACAGGCAGCGGCGCTAATGCAAAGGTCTCTTTACGCGGCCAGCCGGACAGCACGCGCAGTTCCTCCACCGGCTGCGCCAGCGTCGCGGCCTGAAAGCCCATCCGCTGCAGCCAACTGGCGATCACCGCGGCGCGTCCATCAGCATTATCCAGCAGAATGATTCTGGCCGGCCGCGCGGCGACCCAGCGATCGGTTTCCTGCAGCAGCTGGCCGCCGGGCGCATGTACGGCCCCCGCGACGCTGCCGGCGGCGAATTCTTCCGCGGTGCGGATATCAAACAGGTAAACGGGCGGCGTCGGGTCGCGCAGCCAGTTCTGCGCCTGCGCCGCGCTCAGAACAGGGATGGCAAAACGTTGGGCCAGCCGGGCGCCGTCCTGTCTGGCGGATTGCCGGTGGCTGGCGCTGACGTCGATGTCAAAACGCCGGTTATTGCCATGCTCAAGCGGCAGATCGGCTAAAAACCAGCCCTGGGTGCCGTTTTCCAGCGCATAGACCGGATTCGGCAGACCAAGGTCGCGCAGCGTCTGGGCGCCGATGATGCTGCGCGTGCGTCCGGCGCAGTGGATCACCACCGGCGTCGTCTGATCGTCGACCAGACTGCGCCAGCGTAACGTGAGCTCGCCGTTCGGGCAGCCGACGGAACCCGGAATGGACATGCGTTGATGCTCTTGCAGCGTGCGCCCGTCCAGCAGCGTGAACGGCAGGCCCTGCCGCTGCCAGGCATGTAAATCCTGCGCAGAAATATGGGGCGTGGCCGACTGCTGCTCCACCCATTCGCCGAAGGCTTTGGAGGGGACGTTGACGCCGGCGAACAGGCGATAACCGGCCGCCTGCCAGGCGTCGACGCCGCCGCGCAACGCCGCGACGCGGGTAAAGCCGATGTCCCGCAGACGGCGGACGGCGCGTTCGGCCAGCGCGTCGCCGTCGGCATACAGAACCACGCGCAGATCGACCGTCGGCAGCAGAGACCAGGCCCGGAGTTCGAGCCGGCTATAGGCGACCGGCGCGGCCAGCAACAGATGGCCCGCGCCGAACTGACCGGCTTCGCGCACGTCCAGCAGCGCCAGCGGCTCTCCGTCATGCTGCCAGGCTTTTAGCGTGGCGGCGTCTATCCATAGTGTCATACGATGATACTCTCCAGGCAGGAAACGGCGGCGGGCATAACCCATGCGCGCGCCGGCGATGAGCGGACATCCGTCGTGCCCGCAGGCAGTCGGATGTCCGCGCGATAACAGATGCAGACATGGTGGAAACTCGTCGCCCGAACTTTCAGCCGCTCAACGCGTTGATAAAGGCATGGGTGCGCAGATTCTGCGGATGCCGAAATACTTGTTCCGGCGTGCCCTGCTCCATAATGCGGCCGTGCTCGGTAAACACGACGCGATCGCTGACCTCCTGGGCGAAGCGCATTTCATGGGTGACCAGGATGCAGGTCATACCTTCGCCAATCAGCTCGCGGATCACCGCCAGCACTTCGCCGACGGTTTCCGGATCCAGCGCCGAGGTCACCTCATCGAACAGCACCAGTTCCGGGTCCATGGTCAGCGTTCGGGCGATGGCCACCCGCTGCTGCTGCCCGCCGGAGAGTTCGCCGGGGTAACTGTTGGCTTTGTTTTCCAGCCGCACGCGGGCCAGCAACGCCATGGCGCGCGCTTTCACCCGCTCTTTAGGCTGACGCAGAATACGGATGGGCGCAATCATCAGGTTTTCCAGCACCGTAAGGTGAGGGAAAAGATTGTATTGCTGGAAAACAAAACCAATGCGTTTACGCAGGGCGATGCGTTCGCTTTCATTTTTCAACTGATGTACGCCGGTATCGCCAATGAAAATCTCTCCCTGGTGCGGCGTGACCAATCCGTTGATGCAGCGCAGGATCGACGACTTGCCCGAACCCGAGGGGCCGATGATGGTCAGGGCTTCCCCCTGCGAGACCTGCAGATCGATGCCCTGCAGCACCGGGGTATTGCCCAGCGTCAGGTGGACATCATGAATTCGCACCAGGGGCCGGGCGGTGTTCGCCTGCGGTATGTCCTGGACAGTTAGCGGCATAGACACCATAAAGCAATCTCCTGTAGGTATTCCGACGGAACCGGGCGACCGGCCGTGCCGTGGCGGGCGGTATGAGGCAACGCGTGACGATAACGGCAGGTTATTCCCGGCGGCAAGTCCGGCGGCGGGCTGGCCTGCTCCCTCTGCGGACGAAATTAAAATCAAAAGACACCAGGCTAATTAAAAGAAAATAAAAGGTGAAAGCGAAATGCTTAATTCACCTTTTATTAGTCTTAAATTAAATATACCCGGCGTATCGGCATTATTGACCTGCGTCTCTAAATCCTTTCGCCGGCGCGCGTTCTCTTTAGCGCCGTCGCCCGACGTTATTCGGCAAGCGCAATTTAATAGCTTTTATATTTAGTTGTGAGAAAAATATCCATTGTTATAAGAACACATATTCGCAGCTATTCAGGAATAAAAACATGAGTACCGTATCGTTCGATCCCCGCTCGCTGTTTCGCACCGGTCTGCCCGATCCTGCGCCTGTCTGGCAGGGTATGGCGGAATTTACCTTTAACGCCGGGCATAATGCGCCGGAGCTGATTCCGCTGGAGGATCTGGTCGACGCGGCGCAGAGCGCCATCCGGCGCGAAGGGCGCAGCCTGGCGATTTACAATCAGGGCCACGGGCCGCAGGGCAACGAGAACCTGCGCCGTTTTGTCAGCCAGAAGCTGGCGACGCGCGGCATCACGGCGGATATCGACGATATTCTCATTACCTCCGGTTCCGGACCGGCGCTGGATTTGGTGAGTGATTTGCTGCTGACGCCGGGCGATACGGTACTGGTGGAAGCCTTCTCCTACGCCGGGGCGCTGCGCAAGTTGCGCGGACGCCAGGCGAATATCGTCGGCATACCGCTCGATGAAGAAGGAATACGCATCGATGCGCTGGAAACCATCCTCGAAAAGCTGGCGCAGCGCGGCGTGACGCCGAAGTTTATCTATACCATTCCGACCGTGCAGAATCCGACCGGCGCGATCCTCGGGCTGGCGCGGCGGCGTCAGCTGCTGGCGCTGGCCGCCCGTTACCGTACGCTGATTGTCGAAGATGAATGTTACGCCGATATCGTCTGGCCGGGCGATGAAACGCCGCCGGCGCTGTACGCGCTGAGCCCCGAGCAGGTGATTCACGTCAGTTCGTTTTCCAAAACGCTGGCCCCGGCGGTGCGCGTGGCCTATATCAGCGCGGCGCCGGCTATTTTGCGCCAGCTGGCGTCGCTGAAATCGGATGGCGGCACCGGCGCGCTCGATCAGATCATCATCGCCGAATATTTTTCCAACCACTTTGATGCGCATCTTAGCCGGCTGCGCGCGACTCTGGCGCGTAAGCTGGCGGTGCTGACGTCGGCGGTGCAGGAGGAACTGGGCGACAGCGTCAGGTTGTGGCTGCCGAAAGGCGGTATTTTTCTCTGGCTGGCGCTGCCGGAAGGGATAGACACGCGCACGCTGGTTGCGCCGGCGGCGGCCGTAGGCGTCGCCTTTAATCCCGGCCCGGACTGGGCGGTCGACGGCGACGCGGCGCAAAACTGGCTGCGCCTGTGTTTCGCACTGGAGAGCGAAGAGCAGATTCGTACGGGAATCGCCCGGCTGGCCGGCGTGCTGCGCCAGCATCCTCTGTTGGCCGATGCGCGGAAGGTCAGCGCATGATCGATCTCTACAGCTGGAACACGCCCAATGGGCGCAAAATTTCGATTCTGCTGGAAGAGCTGGCGCTGCCTTATCGGGTCCATCCTGTCGATATCGGCAAGGGCGAGCAGCACCGGCATACGTTTCGCGCGATCAGTCCCAACGGTAAAATTCCGGCGATTGTCGATAACGATAACGGTCTGGCGCTGATGGAATCCGGCGCCATTATGATTTATCTGGCGGATAAGGCCGGTCGTCTGCTCGCCCCGCACGGCGCCGGGCGCTATCGTACCCTGCAATGGCTAATGTGGCAGATGAGCGGTTTCGGTCCGATGCTCGGCCAGGCGCATCATTTTCTGCACTACTTTCCCGGCAAATCCGCTTATGGTGAGCAGCGTTATCACGCCGAAGCAGAACGATTGTACGGCGTGCTGAACCAGCACCTCGCCGGGCGCCAGACGGTGGAGGACGACTACTCGATTGCCGATATCGCGCTGTGGCCGTGGGTCGCCCGCTTTCACTACCATCGTATCGATTTGAACGCCTATCCCCATGTGCGCGACTGGTATTTGCGTCTGGCCGGCCGACCCGCCGTTCAGCGCGGCTATCAGGTGCCGGATTTCAGCGGCGATATTCCGCTGCCGGATACCGACGGCTAAATCCACGCCTCGCGCGTATCGTTTCTCTCCGTTATCCCGGCGGCGGCCGGGAAACGGTTACGCTGGCGTTCGCCTTGCCGTTTTATCACCGGTCGCGCTAAGCCATGCTCAAATATATTCCTGACAGAGCGAATGATTCCCACTCCGCCCGCACCCGATAAAGTTAATCAATTTGTTGGCATAGCTTAGCGAAAAAAAAGCCATGCGCTTAATGGATAAGCTAATTATAAAAAGTCAGTAGTCAGACGGGCGCAGATATTAGTAAATGGAAATCAAATAATGAAATTACTCAGGCTGTCCCTGTCATTTTTCATATTGTAGCGGAGTTGTTTCTTTCCCTTATCCCGTCACCTGACGTGACTATGCGGCCGGAATATTTCGGTCGCCGGGACGCTGCACGCTGAAATTTACCGGGTTATGACCATTTTTTAAGGAATTTGCATGTCTTTACCGGGCGAAATAAACGATAAACGCCGACTGGCGGTGGATGTCGGCGGCACCTTTACCGACGTTGTGCTGCTGGACGGCGATACACCTTTTACCACCAAAGTATTGACCACCATCGACTCCCCCGAGCGCGGCGTACTGGACGGCGCGCAGGAAGTCCTGCATCGGGCCGGCCGCACGCTGGCGGATGTCGATCTGGTTATTCTGGGCACGACGCTGGCGACCAACGCGCTGATCGAACGTAAGGGCGCGCGCACCGCGCTGATCACCACGCGTGGATTTCGCGATCTGGTCGAAATCGGCCTTGAGGACCGCTTTGCCCAGTACGACATCTTTCTGCATAAGCCGGCGCCGCTGGTGGCGCGGCGCTGGCGCTTCGGTATCGCCGAACGCATCGACGCTCAGGGGCGAGTCCTGCTGCCGCTGGATGAAGCGGCGGTGCATCAGCTGGCGCAGACGCTGAAGCAGCAGGAGATCGAAAGCGTCGCCATCGTCTATTTGCAGAGCTTCACTAATCCCGTTCACGAGCGGCGGACGGCGGAAATACTGCGTCAGCATCTGCCGGATCTGACCATCACGCTGTCCAGCGATGTCTGCCCGGAGATTCGAGAATACGAACGTTTGTCCACCGCCAGCGCCAACGCTTATGTGCAGCCGCTAATGTCGGGCTATCTGACGCGGCTGGAGCGGATTCTGTCCGACAGGGGGCTCAATGCGCCGCTGTTCTTAATGACCTCCGGCGGCGGGATCACCACGCTGGCCACCGGCATCAGCCAGCCGGTGCGGCTGGTCGAGTCCGGCCCGGCCGGCGGGGCGATCCTGGCGCGGCTGATCGGCGAGCAACTGCGGACGCCGAAGGTGCTGTCGTTCGATATGGGCGGCACGACCGCCAAAATTTGTTTTATCGACGACTATCAGCCGCAGATTTCGCGCAGTTTTGAATTCGGCCGCGTGCACCGCTACCAGAAGGGGTCCGGGCTGCCGGTCCGGATCCCGGTGATCGAAATGGTGGAAATCGGCGCCGGCGGGGGCTCGATCGCCCGTATCGATACGCTGGGTCGGGTGCAGGTCGGGCCCGATAGCGCCGGCTCACAGCCTGGCCCGGTGAGCTATGACCTCGGCGGAACGCAGGTCACCATCACCGACGCCAATGTGCAGCTCGGCGTGATCGATCCGGCGAGCTTCGCGCAGGGCAAGATTACGCTCAACCCCGGTCTGGCTGCCGAGGCGATCGAGCGGCAAATCGGCGCGCCGCTGGCGTTAAGCGCCGATCTGGCGGCGCAGGCGGTTACGGAAATCGTGGCGGAAAATATGGCCAACGCGGCGCGGGTGCATGCCACCGAGTTAGGCAAACAGGTAGAGAACTACACCCTGGTGGCTTTCGGCGGCGCCGCGCCGCTGCACGCCGCCCGGCTGGCCCGCAAGCTGGGCATCCGGCGCGTGGTGGTCCCGCGCTCCGCCGGCGTCGGTTCGGCGCTCGGCTTCCTGTCGGCGCCGATCGCCTACCAGGCGGTGCGCAGCTTCTATCAGCAACTGGAGGGGATTGATCATCAGGCCGTCGACCAGGTGCTTGGCGAGCTGGAGCGTCAGGCGCGCGATATCGTCCGCCAGGCCAGCGGCGAGGCGCCGCTGGCTCTGCAGCGTCTGGTTTATCTGCGCTATGCCGGTCAGGGACATGAGGTTCCGGTCAGTCTGCCGGACGGCCCGCTGACGGCCGATGCGGTCGGCGAGCTGCGGCGGCGCTTTACCGCCGTCTATCGCCAGCTGTACGGCCGCAGTCTGGATCACGTGGCCGTGGAAGCGATTAGCTGGACGGTTACGGTCAGTACGCTGAGCGCAGTGGTGGAGGGGCATCCGGCGAGCGCGCCGCGCAGCGTGCCGGCGCCGGAGGAGGGCGGCGCGCGGCGCGCGGTCTTGCTGGCGGATCGATCCGCGCCGGTGCCGGTGCCGGTTTTTGTCCGCAGCGAGCTGACGCCGCAGGTCGTTATCCGCGGACCGGCCCTGATTACCGAGGCGGAAACCACCACCGTGGTGGATGATGGTTTCATCGCCTGGCAGACGGCGCAGGGGCACCTGCTGCTGGAAGAAGAGAAAACCGAAGGAGCACGCGCATGAGTCTGAACGCTATTCAGTATCAGGTGATCTGGGATCGCCTGATTTCCGTGGTGGAAGAGCAGGCGCAGGTGTTGATCCGCACCGCCTTCGGCACCTCGACCCGTGAGGCGGGCGACCTGTCCGCCGGCGTATTTTTGCCGGACAGCCGCATGATCGCCCAGGCGGTCACCGGTACGCCGGGCCACGTTAACTCGATGGCCGAGTCGGTAAAACACTTTCTGCGCGAATTTCCGCTGTCCGATATGGCGCCGGGCGATGTGTTCCTGACCAACGACCCGTGGAAAGGCACCGGCCATTTATATGACATCACCATGGTGACGCCCGTCTTCCTGCGGGGAAAAAGCGTGGCGCTGTTCGCCTCGACCCTGCACGTTGTAGATATCGGCGGACTGGGGCCGGGCCCCGACGGTCACCAGATCTATCACGAGGGACTGTTCCTGCCGATTCTGCGCTTTATTCAGGCCGGCCGACTGGATCAGACGGTGCTGCGCATTATTAAGGCCAACGTGCGCGAACCCGAGCAGGTGGAGGGGGACGTGCTGGCGCTGGTGGCCTGTAATGACGTGGGCGCGCGCCGGCTCACCGCCATGCTGGACGAGTTCGCGCTCGACGATCTGCAGGCGGTGGGAGAACATATTCTGGCGCATTCGCGCGAAGCGATGCTGGCCGCGCTGCGTCAGTGGCCGGCGGGACGCTGGCAGTCGGAGATGTGGATCGACGGCTATGATGCGCCGATTTTGCTGCGCGCCGCACTGACCTTAAGCGAACAGGGCATTGAGATCGATTTCGACGGCACCTCGCCGTTTGTCGCGAAAGGGATAAATGTGGTCAAGGCCTATACCGACGCCTACAGCTCATTTGGCGTGCGCTGCCTGATTGGCGCCGACGTGCCGAACAATGCCGGCTCGCTGGAGGTCATTAAGGTCAGGGCGCCGGAAGGTTCGATCCTCAACGCGCCTTATCCGGCCGCGGTCACTTCGCGCCATATCATCGGGCAGATGCTGCCGGATGTCATCTTCGGTTGTCTGCGCCAGGCGAAAGCCAATGCGGTTCCGTCGGAAGGCGCTTCCTGCCTGTGGAATATCCAGCTGTCCGGCGGCCACGTTCTGCCCGGTTTCGACGCCGGCGACTTCCTGCGGCAGCCTCGTTTCTCCATCACCAGCTTCTCAACCGGCGGCACCGGCGCCCGGCCTGGCATCGACGGCCTGTCCACGACCTCCTACCCCAGCGGGGTGCGTAACGTCTCGCTGGAAATCCTGGAATCCATCAGCCCGGTGGTGTTCTGGCGTAAAGAATATCGTCCGGACTCTGGCGGTGCCGGGCGCTATCGCGGCGGCCTGGGGCAGGTGATTGAGCTCTCCCATGGCGGCGGGGCGCCGATGGCGCTGGGCGCCGCCTGGGATCGCATCACATTCCCGGCGCGCGGGGCGGACGGTGGAGGAAATGGCGCCAGCGGACGGGTCAGCCTGGGATCGGGACAGCCGCTGTCCGGCAAGGGGCATCAGACTATCCCGCCGGGCGAGCGCCTGGTGGTGGAAACGCCCGGCGGCGGCGGGCTGGGGGAACCCACTTCGCGCGATCCGGCGGCCCTTCGTCAGGATATTAACAATGAGTTAGTCAGCGCTGACGCTGCCCGTACGCTGTACGGCTACATCATTCAGGATTAATCGGTATGGGAGCTTTTATGTTGCGTTTTACCGCGTTTTGGCCCGCGACGGCGGCGATGTTTTTACTGTTGTTGACCAGCACCGGCCAGGCGGCGGATGTTCAACCGCAGCGTGGCGGCACGCTGACTTTGGTTCTTAACTATGAGCCGCCCGCGCTGATCGCGCTGACGACAGTCGCCACTCCGGCGCTGAGCGTCAGCGCAAAAGTGACCGAAGGGTTGCTCAGCTATGATTATGCGCTGAATCCTCAGCCCCAACTGGCCACCGCCTGGGAAATCAGCCCGGACGGCACCCGCTATACATTTCATTTGCGTAAAGGGGTGAAATGGCACGACGGTCAGGATTTCACCTCGGCCGATGTCGCATGGTCCATCGAGTTGCTGAAAAAAGTGCATCCGCGCGGTTCGAGTACCTTTGCCAATGTGACCGCCATCGAGACGCCGGACGCCAACACCGCGGTGATTGTGCTGTCGAAACCCGCGCCGTATTTGATCAAAGCATTTGCGGCGGCGGAGTCGCCCATTGTGCCCCGTCATCTGTATGAGGGAAAAGACGCGCTTACCAATCCGAACAATAGCGCGCCGATAGGCACCGGGCCCTATGTGTTCGATAAGTGGGTGCGCGGCAGTTATGTCCTGTATAAACGTAACCCGCATTACTGGGATCCGGCACGCCCTTATCTCGATCAACTGGTGGTGCGGTTTATTCCTGATGCCGCCGCGCGCTCGCTGGCGTTCGAAACCGGAGATGCCGAACTGGGCTACCGTTCGCCGGTGGCGTTGAGCGATATCGCGCGGCTGAAAGCGTTGCCGCAGTTGGGTTTTGAAACCAAAGGCAACAGCTATTCCTATAATGTGACTTCGTTGCAGTTCAATCTGGACGATCAACATTTCCGCGATCTGCGCGTCAGGCAGGCGGTGGCGCACGCCATTAATCGCAATGTCATTTTGCAGGTAGCCTACCTGGGGTTCGGTAAAGTGAGCACTTCCCCGATTGCTCCCGGTATCGCGGAATATCACGACGCCGCGCCTTCGCCCTATGCCTTCGATATTAAACAGGCCAACGCGCTGCTGGACGAGGCCGGCTATCCACGCGGCGCCAACGGCGTGCGTTTCAACGTGACGCTCGACTATAACCCGATAGCGGAAGATCTGCGCAAAACGGCGGAATATATTCGTTCCGCGCTGGCCAAAATCGGGATTGGCGTCACGCTGCGCTCGCAGGATCTGTCCGCCTTTGTTCGCCGGGTGTATACCGACCGGGATTTTGCCTTCACCGTTAACGGGCACAGTAATTTGTTCGACCCGACCGTCGGCGTGCAGCGCATCTACTGGTCCAAAAATTTCCGCAAGGGCGTGCCGTTCTCGAACGCCTCGCACTATCACAACCCCGAGGTGGATCAACTGCTGGAGGCGGCGCAGATCGAAAACGATCCGGCGCGGCGCGCGCAGCAATTTCTGCGCTTCCAGCGGATTGTCGGACAGGAATTACCGGATATCAGCCTGGTTTCGCCCGAATTTATCACGATCTACAACCGCAGGGTGAATGACCATTCGGTCACGGCGGATGGCGTGGAAGGCAATCTGGCCGATGTGTGGTTGTCTAAACCCTAATCGCCGGCAGAGCCTGCGGCTCTGCCTTTTCAGGCTGCGGGCGGGACGGTTTCCCGCTTGCCTCTCCCGGCTCTGTCGTGTAGCGGGCGGGGCATGGGATCGCCGCCGGCCTGCAGACATATAACAATAGCAACAGGAGAAAGACCATGGCATCTGCAGAAACAATCGTTACCCGGCGTCAGCAAGCGGTTACCGCCGCGTTAACCGATATCCGCGCTATTCTGGCGCAGGGCGAGCTGTCGCGCGCCATCCTGGACCAGGTGACCCGTCGTCTGGCGCAGCTCGCCGGGCAGCACGAACTCTTCGATATTGAGGATTTCCCGCCGCCGTCGGAAGCGGTGGAATCTTCCACGCGTTACCGCCTGAATAGTCAGGATGGCGATAATGATTTGGCGCTGTACCTCAATTCGCTGCTGCCCGGCAAGAGCACATTGCCGCATGACCATACCACCTGGGCTGCGATCGCCGCCGTTGACGGCGAAGAGCTGAACCGTATTTATCAGCGTTTTGATGACGGCAGCCAGCCCGATCGGGCCGATCTGCGCCTGCTGCGCGAAGTCGTGGTGCAGCCCGGTGAGCCGCTGGCTTTTCTGCCGGACGATATTCACAGCATTCATGTCACCGGCACGCGGCCGACCCGCCATTTACACCTGTATGGTCAGCCGCTGGAAACGCTGGTGCGGCGGGTGGCTATCGATCCGGTGACCGGTAAGGTGACCAATTACAATGCGACGCAAATGAAACCCTCAGAAAATCGGGCGTAAAGCGGATGAACAAAAAAGTACAATTGCGGCCGGATACGCAACTGGTGCACGGCGGCGCGCCTAAGCTGGCCGTTCCCGGCGCCGGACCGATCAATGTTCCGGTGGTGCGCACCAGCACCGTGCGTTTTGATAGCGTCGACACGCTGGCGCGCTATTCTCAGCGCCGTCAGGACGGCGAGCGGATCGCCAGCTACGGTCGCCACGGGCTGGAAACTCACCAGGCGCTGGAGGAGGCGGTTACGCAACTGGAGGGCGGCTATCGCTCATGGTTGACGCCCTCCGGGCTGTCGGCCATTGCGCTGGTGTTTATCGCGCTGTGCGAGCCCGGCGACCACGTGCTGGTTGCCGATAGCGTCTATTCGCCGGTGCGGATGCTCGATCGTACCTTGCTGGCGCGCTACGGCGTGACGCTGGACTATTTTTCGCCGGAACGGGATGACCTGCGCACGCTGATCCGGCCCAATACACGCCTGCTTTATCTGGAGTCGCCCGGTTCGCTGCTGTTCGAGGTGACGGACTTCCCGGCTCTCGCGGCGCTGGCGCGTGAACAAGGCGTACTGGTGGTCTCCGACAACACCTGGAGCAGCGGCTATTTCTTCCAGCCGCTGCGGCATGGCGCTGATGTGACGCTGCAGGCGGCCACCAAATATCTGGCGGGCCATTCGGATGTAATGCAGGGCGTGGTTACGGTCAATGACGCGCAGCTGGCGGCCCGTATCGGCGCCGGCCACGATGCCTTAGGGCTGACGGTGGGCGCGGATGACGCTTATCTGACGCTGCGCGGCATACGTACGCTGGGCGTGCGTATGCGCCAGCATCAAAGCAATGCGCTGCGTATCGCCGCGCATTTACAGCAGCATGCCGAGGTCAGCCGGGTGTTTTACCCGGCGCTGCCTGACCATCCGGGCCATCGGCTGTGGCAGCGGGATTTCACCGGCGCCAACGGGCTGCTGTCGTTCGCTTTCCGTCGCGCCGATGCGCGCTTCGCCGCCGATTTTGTGGACGCGCTGACGCTGTTCGCCATTGGCGCCTCCTGGGGCGGCTATGAGAGTCTGGCGCTGATTGCCGCGCCTTCCCGTCTGGCCGAACATTCGTCCTGGCATGACGCGCGCCTGCCGGTGGTGAGGCTGCATGTGGGGCTGGAGGACTGGCAGGACCTGGCGCAGGACATTGATGCGGCGTTTCGCCAGGCCGGCGGCGAAACGCCGTAAACCCGCTTTAGCGCGGGTATGCGTTTACGGTCGACTGCTGTTGCTCTTCCTGCTGCGGCAGGTTAAAGCGTAGCTCGCCGCCTGGACGCCCCAACTGCCGCACCAGGCCGATTTCCCACTCCAGATAGTTGCGGAATAAGCGATTGCGCCGTACCGGATCGCTGACGCTGTAGCCGTTGCGCTGCCGGTCTTCTTCCCCGGTCAGAATATCCTCATCGCCGCCGACGGTCGGCAGGCCGGCGGCGAACCACGCCTGGTTGCCGCCGCTCAGCGCCGCAGCGTTAAACGCGTAGCTCTGCAGCGCGCTGGCGATCAGGCGGGCAAGAACGCCATCCTTCGAAGTTAACACCCACTGTTGCGGAGCGTCTGCCGCCGCCAGCCGCGGCAGCCATTCGAGCAGGCGATGCGGGGCGATAAAGCGCGCGCCGGCGATATGACGGCGAATGAAGTGCAGACTGTTATCCACATCGATGACCTGAGCCGCCTGACGTTCCAGCAGAGGCTGCAACTGCTGCGGCGTAATTTCCGGCGCCGGCGTCAGCGCGGCATCTTGCAGTATGCGGGGCGTTGACGGCCCTTGTTCCAGTTCGGCGTCCGGCGCAGGTTGGTACAGATAGACCTCAAATCCGCCCAGTCTCTGCAGCCACACGGCGGTATGCCGGGCGCGCACGCCGTCCCAGTCCGCCAGCACAATGCGCGCGCCGCGCACGGCGGCGAAATGGTCGGTCGCCTGTACCAGCTGGCCGCCCGGCGCCCAGCGAAAACCGGGCAGGTGGCCGGCCTGATACTCGTCGTGCGTGCGGGTATCGAACTGATACAGCGTACGCGCGGGGTTGACGCGCAGCGCGGCCAGCGCGGACGCATCAAGGATCGTCAGGCCGGCCTGCTGCGTCAGCTGATGCGCTTGCTCGCGGGCGGCGCTAAGGTGTTGGGCGCCGGGTTGAGGCAGCCTGGTCCGCCGCCCTTTATTTAGCGGCTGGTCAGCCAGTAGCCAGGCCATGGTGCCGTTGGTTAATGCCGCCACCCGGTTCGGCAGGCCGGCGTCGATCAGGGTCTGCGCGCCGATAATACTGCGCGTGCGTCCGGCGCAGTTCACCACCACCAGCGTTTCCGGATCGGGCGCCAGCTCGCGGATACGGTAGGGCAGCTCGCCATTGGGAACATTGTGGGCGCCGGGCAGGCTGAAATTGTCGAACTCTTCCGGCGTCCGGCCATCGACAATCACCAATTTTTCGCCATTCGCCTGGCGCTGGCGCAATTCTTCTACCGTTATGTTTGGCGTATGCGCCTGTATCTCAACGACTTCACCCAGCGCTTTGCTGGGGACGTTTTCATCAATAAAGATTTCCAGCCCGGCCTGCCGCCAGGCCTGGGTGCCGCCGCTCAGCAGCGCAAGATTGCGGTAGCCAAGGTTGATCAGGCGGCTGGCGGCTTGTTCCAGCAGCGAGCCGTCCTCGTCGGTCAACACGATGCGCGTGGAAAGGCGCGGCACCAGATCGCCGATCAGCAGGTTCAGTCGCCACAGCGGCGCATTGGCGGCCAGCAGCAGGTGCCCGCGGGTATATAAACCATGCTCTCTGACGTCGAGCAGGGCTATTTCCGCTGTTGCATTCAATTCTTCCTGCAATTGCCGGGGCGTCAGCGCCTGTGGTTGAAGTCGGTAGAGGGTGGATGTGGACATCGGGGATTCCTTTTACGTAGATTGCGTCTCAGATTATTATCGACCGGGTGAACGGGTTATTTTTTCTGGTCTCAGGACATCGGCTCAGCCGACTGAAACCCGTCGGCGATAGCGGACAGCGCGGCAATAATAGATGTTGTTTTAATGTCATTAATTCTTAGCTAAACGGTAAACCGTAGCGCTATCTTCCGCATGGATAAAGGAATGAGTCAAACGACAATATCAGATATTCAAAGCGTATTTTGTGTATATACACATAAACATAAATAATACGAACGGCAGGAAGATCAGCCAGCGGCCGGTTTTCGGTGAAAGACCGGATGTTTCTCATTAATCCCGATACCTTTACTCAGGTAAGCGATTCGGGGCAGGCTGCGCCCCTGCGGCGTGAACGACGATGAGTATTAGAATTATTCGGCATACTTAATTCCATATAATACTATCGCCGTTTTATTTATCGCTTCTTTTCGCCCTGCGTCTGAAAATATCCCGTGTTTATTTGATTGCCATATTTAGACTATCGAAATGCAGAATCGTTGGTTTTCAGAACGACGTTTCCCCTTTACTTTATAGGGAAACTTACGCCATGTCTTATGGAGTTGTCTGGTGGCCAATAAATTTAGCTGTACAGAATGTAATTTTCTCAATTGTTATCGTCATGATAATGAATTCCCGAGAAAATGTCTGACTACGGCGCCGAAGAGCGACGACCTGCTGCAGGACAGTCTGGCCAGGTACGCCGGCGATCCGCTGGTGACGAAGATTATGCATGCCTCCGCCGAGGTGGAGGGCCAATATTACGGCCAGCTGACGCGCGTGGAGGAGATCATTGTCTTCGCCAAAAAAATCGGCGCGCGTAAAATCGGCATCGCCTCGTGCGCCGGCCTGATTCAGGAAAACAGGGTCTTTGCCGACATCCTGCGCGCTAACGGTCTGCAGGCCTTTGGCGTGTTATGTAAAGTCGGCGCGCAGGATAAGTGCAATGTGGGAATTGCGGATCGGGATAAGATTCAGCCGGGTCAGTATGAAGCCATGTGCAATCCCATCATGCAGGCGGAATTATGCAATAAGGAAAATACGGACTTGAACGTTATTAGCGGGCTGTGCGTAGGTCATGACTCGTTATTTATTAAACATTCCGCGGCGCCCGTCACCTACCTGATTGTCAAAGACAGAGTGCTGGCGCATAACCCTATCGGCGCGTTAAATACCAGCCACTCTTATTATAAACGGCTGACCGAGGGGGTCAGGCTGAATGAGGACGATCGGGCGCTGGCAATAAAGCAGACGGAGTGATTTTTTATCGGCTGACCGCGCGGCGTGTTTATATTTTTCGATGAATTAGCTATTCGTCGCTTGGTTTTCAGAAAAACTCTGACTATCTATAGCATAAATAATGATTTCACAGCGTATGGGAATCGGTGAAATATCTTTTCTCTGTTGAATATAATGGATAATGAGCACACTCGATGGATAATAATAAATATCGTCAGAAAACGGCGTGGCGGAAATGGTTTATCCCGCTGGCGCTGGTCGCGTTATTACCGGTGGGCGTTCAGGCCGACGCTACGCTGGATAAAATCAAATCCCGCGGCAAGGTGGCTATCGGCGTGATGATCAACGGCGGGGATTTTGGCTCGATTGACCCCGTCACCAAACAGATGACCGGCTGGAACCCGGAGCTGGCGCGCCGTCTGGCCAGCGATCTGGGCGTTGAGGTAGAGCTGGTGCCGGTGCAAACCGCGACCCGCGCCCAGTTTCTGATCGCCGGTAAGGTGGACTTGCTGATTGCCTCTATGGAGCTAAATGCGGAACGGGCGCAGAGTCTGGGCTATGCGCCGACGCCGTTTTATCGCGTCGGCGGCACCGCGCTGACGCTGCGCAACAGCGGCATCGCCCGCTGGGAGGATTTACGCGGTAAAAACGTCTGCGTTTCCCAGGGCAGCAGCTTCACCCGCCCGCTGGCGGCCGACTACGACGCGCTGCCTAAAGGCTACAAGAGCTCCTCCGACTCGCTGCTGGCGCTGAAAGGCGGGCAATGCGTGGCGGCGGTGCACGATTCTACGCTGCTGCAGCCTCTGGTGCGCAAGGGCGGCGAATGGGCCGATTATCACGCCCCGATCGCGAATGAGATCCTGCCGGCGGATTCAGTGGTCTGGACGCGCAAAGGCGAGGCCGACACCATCGCCGCCGTCGATCGGGTGGTGCAGGGCTGGCACCGCAGCGGATGGCTGATCGAAACGGAAAGCCGGTTGGGTATAACGCCGCCGCAGCCCGCGCTGCAGGAGCTGCATACAAAATTCAGCGCCACGAACGGCTGACGGACATAAGCGGCCCGTCCGGTCGCTGGCGGGACGGGACGGGCTACGGGCGAAACGAATCACTGGCGAAAAGAGCAATCGCATGAAGAAAAAGAATGTCCTGTTACGCGCGGCACTGGCGGTCGTCCTGTTGCCGTTGGTTTCCTCGCTCAGTCTGGCGGACGCCACGCTTGATAAGATCAACGCGCGCGGCAAGCTGGTGGTGGGGGTGGACGGCGCTTCCCCGCCGTTCGGTCTGCTCGATCAGAAAACCGGCAAGATCGGCGGTTTTCAGACCGATCTGGGGCGGGATATCGCCCGGCGGCTGGGCGTGACGCTGGAGGTGGTGCCGGTCACCGCCTCGACGCGCGTGCAGTTCCTGCAGTCCGGTAAGGTCGACCTGCTGATCGCCAATATTCAGTGGACCCAGGAGCGCAGCGAGGCGCTGAGCTATGCCCCGACGCCGTATAATCTTGTCGGCGGGGCGGCGCTGGTGCGAAAAGACAGCAGCGTCCAGCGCTGGGAGGATTTAAAGGGCAAGGTGGCCTGCGTTTCTCAGGGCAGTAATTTCACCCGTCCGCTGCAGGAGTACGGCGCTATTGTTAAAGGTTTGCGCGGGATCCCGGAATCGCTGCTGGCGCTGAAGGGCGGAACCTGCGACGCCTCGGTGCATATTTCTCCGGCCATGCATCAGGTGCTGGTCGGGGAAAGCGCGTCACAGTGGCAGGATTACCGGCTGGGAACGCCCGATCAACTGATTCCTTCGCCGACGGTAATCTGGACCCGACGCGGCGAAGCCGATACCCGCAAGTTCGTCGATGACGTGATCCGCGACTGGCACCGTTCCGGCTCGCTGCTGAAGCTGGGGCAACAGTACGGCGTACCGGACGAGTATTTCCGCGACGCCAATGGCAAAGCGCAGCGCGGCGAGTACGACGCCGCTCCGCCGGAACCGGTTTCCTGAGTTCAACATGCAGCGCGACGGAGGAACATAACGCAATGAAGACGGCGGCGACGGTACGGCAAAGGAGATGGCGATGGTTCACGATTTCCTGAACGAGCTGGTGGCGTTTTTTAAAGTGCTGGGGCTCAACTATTCATTCGTGCTGGACCCGATCGACCGGGCGGCGTTTCTCAGCGGTATGGTCGTCTCCCTTGAACTCTGTATATTGACCATTCCGTTCAGTCTGCTGGCCGGCGTGATTATTACGGCGGCGCTGACCAGCCAGATGCGCTGGCTGAGCGCGCCGGTCGGCGCCTTTGTCGAATTGGTACGCAATACGCCGACGCTGGTGCAGCTGTACTGCGCTTTTCTGGTGCTCAATATGCTGATCAGTCAGCAGCTGGGGCAGGGCAGCAGCCCTATTTCGCCGCTGATGTGGGTGGTGCTGGTGGTTTCGATTCATAAGGCGGTGTTTCATGCCGAAGCTTTGCGCGCCGGCGTCGAAGCAGTGCCGTCAATCACGCTCGAGGCTTCCCGCTCAATGGCTTTTAGCCGCCGGCAAATTTTCTGGTATGTGCAGTTGCCGCTGGCGACGCGTTTCGCACTGCCGTCGCTGATCAATAATCTGGTGGATCTGGTCAAGATGACGGCCATCGCCTCCGCGATAGCCGTGGGCGATGTGACCTATCAGTCGATTATGATCTGGTCGCAGCGCGATAACGTGCTTGAGCTGATCTTACTCATCCTGATCTACTTCGCGGTGCTGACCTGGCTGGTCAGCAAGGCCGGCAGATGGCTGGAAAATCATTTGAGGATGCCGGGTTATGGTCAATGATGTCGTCGTAAAAAATATCCTGCGGCCGGCCCGCAGTCGTCCGCTCATCGCTGCGGCGCTGTCCGATTTTTGGTTTCTCATGCTGCTGGCGATCATCGCGGTTAATCTGCTTTGGGCGTTCACCGACAGCGCGCCGTTCGCCGTAACCCAACTGTGGCGCTGGTTGCCGGCGCTGTTCCAGGGCATTGGGGTCAATATCGGCATCAGCGCGTTGGCCATGCTGTTGGGCACGCTGTTGGGGCTGGTGGTGGGCAGTCTGTCGCTGGCGCCCTCGCGCCTGCTGCGTACGCTGACCCAGCTCTGGGTGCAGACGTTTCGCAACGCGCCGGTGCTGGTGCTGATTTATTTCACCACCTATGTCTTCCCTTTCGAAATCGTTTTGCTGCACTGGTATATTCCTTTTCCCGACTGGATCAAGGTGGTGATTGGGCTCGGCCTGCCGGCCAGCGCCATTATCGCGGAGATTTTTCGCGGCGCGGTGCTGTCCATTCCCAGCGCGCAGTGGGAAACCGCGCAGTCGATGGCCTTCCGCCGCGGACAGATTTTTCGCTACGTCATTCTGCCGCAGTGCGTCCGCCGGATGCTGCCGCCGTGGATGAATGTTTATGCCAGCATCACCATGAGCACCTCGCTGGCTTCCCTGGTAGGGGTGCATGATGTGGTGGACATGGCCACGATCGCCAGCAATACCGTGGCGCGGATCGACTTCACTATCCTGGTGTATTTTACGCTGTTGTTGTTCTTCTTTTTTTATTGCTACCCCATCTCGCGCATTACTCGTCAGTTGGAAAAACGGCTGAATAAACATTAGGTCTGGCGGTTATCGTCGGCGCGCCGGACAAATACGGCGCGCGACGGTGACACCCGTTGCCAACAACGTTAAGCTTGGCCAAAGCGGATATCCTGCATGCCGACGCCTGCGCCTTATTGCGCCGGCGCGGCGCAACCCGAGAATGTGGAGTAACAATAATGAAAGTGAGTGCTCAGCACGAGCCGCTGGCCCGGTTTATCCAGTCATTTCGTCACGATCTGCATCAGCATCCCGAGCTATCGAACCAGGAGTTCGCCACCACCGACAAAATTCGCGCGGCGCTGGAAAAAGAGAAGATCCGCATCCTTGATCTGCCGTTAAAAACCGGTCTGGTGGCCGAAGTGGGCGGATTGCAGGACGGGCCGCTGGTCGTGTTGCGGGCCGACATCGATGCGTTGCCGATAGAGGAAGAGTCCGGCGTAGAGTTCGTCTCGCGGAATCAGGGCGTGATGCACGCCTGCGGTCACGATTTCCATGCATCGGCGGCGCTGGGGGCGGCGATTCTGCTCAAAAAGGCGGAAGCGGCGCTGAAAGGGACGGTGCGCATCCTGTTCCAGGCCGCGGAAGAAACCGGGCTGGGCGCGCCGTCGGTGATTGCTACGGGCGTGCTTGACCAGGCCGCGATGATTTTTGGCATTCATAACGACCCGACGCTGCCGGTCGGCGTGGTTGGCGGAAAGGACGGCGCGTTGACGGCTGGGGTGGATCGCTTCGAAATCAAGATCGCCGCCAGGGGCTGCCATGCGGCGAAGCCGCATGAAGGCAACGATCCGATCGTTATTCTCGGCCAGTTGATTTCCGCGCTGCAGACCATCATCAGCCGCACGCTGCCGTCAGACAATAATGCGGTGGTGTCGATCACTCAGGTGCACAGCGGCAGCACCTGGAATGTGATCCCGGATACGGCTTATGTCGAAGGGACGGTAAGAACCTTTAGCCAGGCGGCGCGCGAGCTAATCGAGCGGCGTTTTCGCCAGATTGTCAGCGGGCTGGGCGCCACCTTCGGCGCGGATATCGAACTAATCTGGCACGCCGGACCGCCGTCGGTGGTCAATACCGCCCGCTGGGTCGATCTCGCTCTTGAGGTGGCCGGCGCCGAAGGATTTGAGGCGCGCCGTATTGAGGCCAGCCCGATCGGCGAGGATTTCGCTTTCTACCAGCAGAAGGTGCCGGGCGCTTTTATGATGGTGGGATCCGGCGGGCCTTATGCCTTGCACCATCCGAAATTCCGAGTCGACGATCGCGCGCTGTTCCCCACCGCGCACTACCTGTACCGGATGGCGCGTCAGGCGCTGGAACAGCTGGCCGCCGGCTGAATACCTGCACGATGTTGTTGTTATCCGGCGACACTGCGCCGGCCGCCTGTCTCCAGACAGAGACATTTAACGCCATGAAAAATAATGCTAAATTGGCCGGCTCTATTATTTGTCTCTGAATGGTGACGCTTTGCCGCTCTCCTGCGCGCCGGCCCGACGGCGGCTGGTAACGGCGATAAAATTGTGAAATCTTTTATTTTTCAATTGGTAATGATAATTTTTCTGCGCGCAGCGGCGACGTGTCGATAAACTGGCACAGACTATGCAATAATCTGCCTGTAGATGCTCATTCCACTTCCTATGTTTGCTTCGGCTTCATAAATCCGGGAATGACGCAGAGCCAATTTAGGGTGCCCGGGGCGTCCGCCGACCGATGAAGACTTGCGCTCCATCGGATTCTGGACACAACGTTGAATAAGGCGCCAATCTTTTGTCTTACAGACCTGATTTTTCCACGCTTGCCATGACGGCAAGCGTTTTTTTTGCCCGTCGCCGGGCGCGGCGGCGGGAAAGGGGGACTGAGGCGCGGGGGACAGATGAAAGAAAAGCGCGATGGCGTCGCCGGAGCGGAACGGCCTTTTCCGGCGGCGCCTGAACGGCCGACGTGGCAAAACGCCAGCCGCCCGTCTCGCCAGAGCTATTCCGGGTTGGATTTCAGCGTCAGCAGCAGCCCTTCGTGACGCATTTTCGCCGCTTCATCCGGCTGGCGCAGGCGATCCAACACGTCGGCCAGCCAGGCGTAGTCGTAGGCGTCGGGCCGCTGTTTGAGCGCGGCGCGGAATGCTTCGCTGGCCTGCTGCCATTCGCCGTGTTTCATCAGCAACTGCCCCAGCGTGCTGTTCAACAACGGCGTATCGCCATGCTGCTTAATCTGCTGGCGCAGCTGTTTTTCCAGCTGTTGCGGATCGCCGGCCTTCAGTCGCGGCATCAGCAGCACCAGACGTTCGTCATACTGACGCTTCAGACCGTCCAGCAGGATTTGCTGCGCGGTGTCGTGATCGTCGCATTGCAGCAGGTGTTCCACCATCGCCACCTGCAGCGCCGTCTGATGGCGTACTTTGCGGCTTTGGTTATTCCACCACTGTTTCAGCCCGTCGCTGCCGCTGTCGGCCATCGCCTGATCCATGAGCCCGATGTAGGCTTGCTGTTGCAACTGCTGCAATTCTTCGTCGTCGTGGATCTGCACTTTGCGCATCGCCGGCAAAATATCCAGCAGCGCGCCGTAAGCGCCGGTACGCAGGAAAGCCTGCTCGGCCAGACGCAGTACTTCAGGATGGCGTGGCGCCACTTCCAGCAGCCGATCGACGCCGTGGCGCGCGGCATGATCTTCGTGGCGTGCCAACTGGATGCGCACCCGGGTAATATCCACCGGCAGTTGATCGGTATCCGCGACTTCCGCCGCGCGCTCCAGATATTGACGGGTGCGGAAATCGTCGCCGCGCTGCTGGGCGGCTTCCGCGGCCAGCAGATAGTTGACCACCGGCTGTTCGGCGTGGTCCGCATTGCGGCTCATCAGTTTTTCTACCTGCCGGTAGTCGCCTTCCGCCAGTTTGAGCAGCGCGGCGCGGGTCTGTTTGCGCGCGCGGCTGCGTTTACGGCCGAGAAACCAGCCGCGTGTACGGGCGCCGGTGCGGAAAATACGCCGCAGCACCCACTCCAGCGCAAACATTATCACCAGCAGCAGAACCAGCATGATGACCAGCCCGGTGACGCTGGTCTGAATGTCGTAGCTGGCGGTCTGGATCAGCACATAGCCCTGATGACCCGCCACCATCGGACCGACCACGATACCGGCAATCAGGATAATGAACAGCAATAGGATGCGTAACATTATTATCCCTCCTGCGGATTATGCGGCGCCGCGGCCAGCAGATTGCGCACGCGCGTCTGCATCAGTTTTTCCAGCAGCGGCTGACTCTGCAATTCGGTGGGGACATCCAGCGCCACCGACTGCTGGCTCAGTTCATCCAGCTGATCCAAAAAGGCTTTGGTGCTGGCGTCGCTGGTATCGAACCAGGCGCGCACCCAGGTAGAGACGGTTTCCAGCGATTGCCGGTACACCTCGTTCTGATGGCGCGGTACGGCCTGCGCCGCGATCAGCAGGCGCGAACGGATATTTTCGCGCAGGTAGATATCCTGGTTGGGGGCCAGCAGCGGCTCCGCCGTGTCGTTGCGGCGCTGGATGGTGATGAAATCGGCCATAAAGTTGTGCCAGCTCTTGCTTAGATTCTGCCGCCATTCGCTCAGCGAAGCGGACAGCTCGCTGCTGTGCTCATCCATCGGCGCTTCGTCGCTGTCGTTATCGGCCAGCCGCAGGTTATCCACGTTATTGGACAGTTCGTTGACCTTGAGAATAATGCCGTCAAAGTCGATCTGGCTCACCGAGGAGAGGGTATTGATATCGTGCGTCAGGGCGCGGCGCACCTCGATTAGACTGGGGTCGTCCATATCGGCCAGGCTGGCGTCGGCGCTTTTCAGCAGCGCCGCGGCGGTAGTGACATCGCGATCGCTCCAGAGTTTGCGTCCGGCCAGTCTCACCAGAAAGTCGGCCTGCGCCAGCATCCAGGTTTTGTTTTCATGGCTGGACAGCGTCGCCAGCTTGTTGCTCAGCTCTTCCGACTGGCGCGTCAAATCATTGATGCGGCGTCCGGTCTCTGCCTGCGCGGTGCTCTGCTGTTGCTGCTGAGTTTGCCAGTTTTCCTGCGCCTGCTGCTGGTTCTGCCGCAGCGAGGACAGCTGCGACTGCAGCCCGGCGATGGTTTCCGCCTGGCTTTGCGCCTGCTGATGGCCGTGATAGTACAGACCGCCGCCGAGCGCCAGCGCGATCAGGATCGCGACAATGCCGAGCGCCGTTCCCGCACCGCTGCGTTTTTCTTTTGTTGGCGTGCCTGTCGTCGCGGACTTTTCCTGCTGCTGAGCGGCGTCAGTCCCTTCTTCAGATAAAGGGGGGGAAGGGGTATGTTGTTCCGTCATAATGGTTCATCCCATGATCAGGTTTATTGTAGTATGCGCAGCAGCGCATCATTATCGGCGTTATCGGCCACCCGGATATCCAGCCAGCCAAGCTGGCTGGCCTGGTCGGCCAGACGCTGGCTTACCACGATCAGCCGACATTTCAGTAACCAGCAAGTACGATAGTAATCAGGAACTAAAGTATAGATCCGTTGTAGCATTTCACCGCTGGTTATCACCAGCGTATCAATTCCCAATTGACGCCAGCGCTGACTCTGCTGTGGCCCGTCGTAGTGTACCGGGCTGCGCTGATAACATTCGCAGTAGCTGATCGCGGCGCCGCGTTGCGCCAGCGTGCTGGCCAGCAGTTCACGTCCGCCGTTGCCGCGCAGCAGCAGCGCCCGCCGTCCGTCGAGGTTTTGTAAATCAGTCAGTTGCAACAGCGTCTCGCTATTTTCGCGCCCTTCGGGCCAGGCGACCGGCAGAGTGCTGACCTTGTGCAGCGCCAGCGCGCTGGCGCGACCGACCGCATACCAGCGCAGCGTGGCGGGCCAGACGAGCCCGGCGCGCTGCAGGCATGGATGAGCGTATTCGACGGCGTGCTGCGACAGCACGAACGCCAGATCGCCGGGCCGCATCGCCGCCAGCTTTGCCGGCAACAGCGACAGTTCGCGGCCCGGCGCGAATTCGATCAGTGGGCTGTGACAGGCGGACTTGCCGAGTCGACGCAGCCGGTCGACCAGTTGTTCACCGGCGGGCGAGGGACGGGTGACCAGAATGGTCATTGGGGCGACGACGCCTGATAAACGGCGTGCAGGATCTCGCGCGCGCCGCGCGCCAGCAACTCATCGGCCAGTTCGATGCCGATCCGCTCCGCCTCTCCGGCCGGACCGCGCCGCTCGCCCTGCACCATCAGGCTGCCGTCCGGCGCGCCGACCAGCGCCCGCAGCCACAGTTGATTGCCCTGCAGTTCGGCGTAGCTGCCGATCGGAACCTGGCATCCGCCTTCCAGTCGGGTGTTCATGGCTCGTTCGGCGCTGACGCGCAGGGCGGTTGCCCGATGATTGAGCGGAGCCAGCAGCGCGCGGGTGCGCGCGTCCTGCAGGCGGCATTCGATGCCGACCGCGCCCTGGCCGACCGCGGGCAGCGACTCTTCCACGCTCAGCGGGCGGCGAATTCGTTCGCCGAGGCCCAGACGTTTCAGACCGGCCACCGCTAAAATAATGGCGTCGTATTCGCCGCCGTCCAGCCGGGCCAGTCGGGTGCCGACGTTGCCGCGCAGATCGCGAACGATCAGATCCGGGCGCCGGCGGCGCAGCTGGCACTGGCGGCGCAGACTGGAGGTGCCGACGCAGGCGCCGGCCGGCAGCGCGTCAAGGCCGGCGTAACGGTTGGACACAAACGCGTCGCGCGGATCGTCGCGTTCGCAAATGGTGACCAGACCCAGTTCGGGCGGAAAGGCGACCGGTACGTCTTTCATGGAGTGCACGGCAATATCGGCCCTGCCGTCCAGCAGCGCCAGTTCCAGCTCTTTGACAAACAGCCCTTTGCCGCCGATTTTTGCCAGCGGGGTGTCGAGAATCACGTCGCCGCGCGTCACCATCGGCACCAGTTCGACCCGCAGACCGGGATGGCAGCGTTCTAATTGTTGCTGGACATATTGTGCCTGCCATAAGGCCAGAGGGCTTTGCCGGGTGGCAATTTTGAGAATATTGTCTAACATACCGGGTACCGTTTTATCATTTGCCCCTAATCCTATCATTGATAAGGCGCGAGTGTCAGTTTCTGGCCGGGGCGTAAAAGATAAGCAGTCTGTCTGCGCGATGAGTGGCGCGCGCACGGCGGATGAAAGCGGACGGCAAAGCGGGCGCGGCCCGCGCGCGGCGGAAAATTCACGCTTCGCGCGGGGCAACTATCTTGCTTTACGCGTTGTCTGCGAGGTGTTAGATTGATCACGTTTCCAGCAATTCTGTGCCAGACATTCTTCTAATATCATTACTGGCCTGGCAGGAAATACGGGGTTCTTTTTTAGGCACTGGGATAAATCAGGCGAAACGTCTTGTACTTCTACATCGAGACACTGAAGCAGAGGCTGGACGCGATCAATCAGTTACGAGTCGATCGCGCACTGGCAGCGATGAAGCCCGCTTTCCAGCAGGTCTATCGCCTTCTGCCGACTTTATTACATTATCATCACCCGTTGATGCCAGGCTACCTTGCAGGTAACGTCCCCCACGGCATCTGCACCCACTCGCCTGATGAAAGCCAGCAAAGTTACCTCAGCCACCTGAACCTGAGCCCGGACGATCTGGCCGCGCCGCAGGGCAAAGGCGAATTCCCCATCACCGGCCTGTACTCCATGGGCAGCACTTCCTCCATCGGCCAGAGTTGCCATTCCGATCTGGATATCTGGGTTTGTCATCAGTCGTGGCTGGATAACGATGAGCGTCAGCGTCTGCAGCAAAAGTGTACGCTGCTGGAAACCTGGGCCGAAAGTCAGGGCGTGGAAGTCAGCTTTTTTCTGATGGATGAAAATCGCTTTCGTCACAACGAAAGCGGTAGCCTGGGCGGCGAGGACTGCGGCTCCACGCAGCACATCCTGTTGCTGGATGAGTTCTACCGCACGGCGGTCCGCATGGCGGGCAAGCGGATTCTGTGGAATATGGTGCCGGTAGAAGAAGAAGGCCATTACGACGAGTATGTGCTGTCGCTGTATGCGCAGGGCGCGCTGGCGCCGAATGAATGGCTCGATCTGGGCGGCCTGAGCACGCTGTCGGCGGAAGAGTATTTTGGCGCCAGCCTGTGGCAGCTCTATAAAAGCATCGACTCGCCCTATAAGGCGGTGTTGAAGACGCTGCTGCTGGAAGCCTATTCCTGGGAATATCCGGATACGCAACTGCTGGCGATGGATATCAAACGCCACCTGCACAACGGCGAGATCGTCTCTTTCGGTCTGGATCCTTACTGCATGATGCTGGAACGGGTAACGCGTTATCTGACCAGCATTAACGACCTTACCCGGCTCGATCTGGTGCGGCGCTGCTTTTATTTGAAGGTGTGCGAAAAACTGTCGCACGAGCGCAGCCCCTGCGTAGGCTGGCGGCGCCAGATCCTTAATCAACTGGTGAAAGAGTGGGGATGGAGCGAGCCGCATCTGGCGATGCTGGATAATCGCGCCAACTGGAAAATCGAGCAGGTGCGCGAAGCGCACAACGAGCTGCTCGACACCATGATGCAAACCTACCGCAACCTGATTCGTTTCGCGCGGCGCAACAATCTGAGCGTCAGCGCCAGCCCGCAGGATATCGGGGTGCTGACCCGCAAACTGTACGCCGCCTTTGAAGCGCTGCCGGGCAAGGTCACGCTGGTCAACCCACAGATCTCGCCCGATCTGTCCGAACCCAATCTGACGTTTATTTATGTGCCGCCTGGCCGGGCGAACCGCTCCGGCTGGTACCTGTATAATCAGGAACCGTTGATGGACTCGATTATCAGCCACCAGCCGCTGGAATATAACCGCTATCTGAACAAGCTGGTGGCCTGGGCCTATTTTAACGGCCTGCTGACGCCGACCACGCGGCTGCATATCAAGGGCAGTAAACTGTGCGATATTACCCGCCTGCAGGCGCTGGTGGCCGACGTATCGAGTCACTTCCCGCTGCGCGTGCCGGCGCCCACGCCCAGGGCGCTCTATAGCCCGTGCGAAATCCGCCATCTGGCGATTATCGTTAATCTGGAACACGATCCGACCGCCGCTTTCCGCAATCAGGTGGTGCACTTCGATTTTCGCCAGCTGGATGTATTCAGCTTCGGCCAGCAGCAGCAGTGCCTGGTCGGCAGTATCGATCTGCTGTATCGCAACTCGTGGAATGAAGTGCGTACGCTGCATTTCAACGGCGAACAGGCGGTGCTTGAGGCGCTGAAAACCATTTTGGGCAAGATGCATCAGGACGCCGCGCTGCCGGAGTCGCTGGAGGTATTCTGCTACAGCCAGCATCTGCGCGGGCTGATCCGCACGCGGGTGCAGCAACTGGTGTCCGAGTGCATCGAACTGCGCCTGACCAGTACGCGTCAGGATCCGGGTCGCTTCAAGGCGGTGAAAGTGGCCGGCCAGACCTGGGGGCTGTTCTTCGAGCGGCTGAGCGTCTCGGTGCAGAAGCTGGAAAACGCGGTGGAATTTTACGGCGCGATTTCGAACAATAAATTGCAGGGCTTGCCGGTGCAGATCGAAACCAACCATGTTCACCTGCCGCCGGTGGTGGACGGTTTCGCCAGCGAGGGCATTATTCAGTTCTTCTTTGAAGACCTCAATGATAATCAGGGCTTTAATATCTATATTCTGGACGAGTCCAATCGGGTTGAAGTGTATCACCACTGTGAGGGCAGTAAGGAAGAACTGGCTCGCGACGTAAGCCGCTTCTATTCCTCCTCGCACGATCGTTTCACCTACGGCTCCAGCTTTATTAATTTCAACCTGCCGCAGTTTTATCAGATTGTGCAGCTTGATGGCCGCACCCAGGTTATTCCGTTCCGCAGCAGCGCGCTCTCCCAGCTGTGCGTGACGCCGCTCAGCGAAGCGAAAACCCCGGCGGTGCAGCAGCAGCGTTTACAAATTCAATAACGACCTGCCTTTCTGTTCGTTCTGCGCGTGGGGCCGACGATCCGCCTCACTTTTATCGGCCCTGATGTCGGGGAGGCGTTTCGTGATGTCTGCGACACTGCGCAATAATCTGATTCTGCTGGCGCTGGGCCAGGGCCTGACCGGCAGCATTATTTCATTGATGACTCTGACCTCTACGCTGGCCGGCGTGATGCTGGCGCCGCTTCCCGCGTTGTCCACTCTGCCGATTACCGCGACCGTGTGCGGCGCCGCCGTAATGATCTATTTCGTCTCCTCGCTGATGGCGCGCTACGGCCGGGCGCGCGGTTTCGTCATCGGCGCGCTGGTCGGCCTGGCGGGCTCGGCGCTGGCCGGCGCGGCGATGGTGACGAAGAGTTTTCCGCTGCTGCTGCTGGCGACCTTTGTGCTCGGTATGTCCAGCGCCTTTAATCCTTATTACCGTTTTGCCGCCGCGGAAATTTACCGTGATCCCCATGAGAAAAATCGCGCCATCGCCTGGGTGATCGGCGGCGGGATCCTGGGCGGCTTTCTCGGCCCGCTGGCCGCCAGCCAGGCCGCCGACGGCTGGGCCGACTATCCTTTTCTCGGCAGCTTTGTCGCGGCCGGACTGATTTGTTGCGTTACCGCGATCCTACAGGCCTGCCTGCGGCTGCCGCCGGCGAGCGAGCCGGCGCCGGTCTCCGCTAATCCGCCGCCGCTGTCCCAGGCGCTGAAAAGTCGGGTGTTCTTCGCCGGCACCGCCAGTTGCGCTATCGCCTTTGTGGTGATGACGCTGAGCATGAATGCCGCGCCGCTGGCGATGCATCACCATCATTTCTCCATCGACAGCAGCGCCACGGTGCTGCAGTGGCACTTTATCGCCATGTATGCGCCCTCTCTGCTGCTGGCGCGTTGGGGCGCGCGGGCCGCGCCGCGCACCATTATTATTATCGGGCTGGCCAGCAGCGTGCTGGGCATTTTGGTCGCGTTATCCGGCCAGGGCTTCTGGCATTTTCTGGCGGCGCTGATGCTGTCGGGCATCGGCTGGGCGCTGATGTTTAATGGCGGCACCTTTCTGCTCAATGCGTTTGCGCATTCGCCGCATAAGGCGAAGATTCAGGGGATTAATTCTCTGCTCACGTATTTGCCCAATATGCTGGCCTCGCTGTCCGTCGGCGCGATGATGGTTTCCGCCCAGGGCTGGGTGTGGGTCAATCTCAGCAGCGTGGCTATCCTGCTGGGGATGGCCTGCGTGTTGCTCGGGCAGCGCTGGCGCATGTCGTCGGCGCGGGCGCGCTAAGGGACGGCTTTAGCCGCATCGACCGGCGATTTTTGTGCGGCCGCTATCAATCCGCCGCGCGGGCGGCGCTTCTCGCGTGCGTTCTTTTCGATTCCTGTTGATTTTCATGATCCACCTGCGATTATAGAGAGCATGCGTTTATGAATAACAGGTCATTAATACCATGAAGAAAGAATTTCAGCCGCTGTGCCTTGCGCTGGCGCTGCTTGCTCTGACGGGATGCGGTCTGAAAGGCCCGCTGTATTTTCCGTCGCAAGAGAAGGCCGCTCAGCCCGTCGCGCCGCAGCAAACCGACAGTGCGCAGCATCAATCGACCGTGTCGCCAGCGCGCCAGTAATTCGCGGGGATATCGTTTATCATCTTAATAACAGGTCACGATAGAGCGATTTAGCGCGCCCGGTTAAGTCAGCGGAGTCAGGATAATGCAGTTCTCTAAAATGCACGGTTTGGGCAACGATTTTATGGTTGTCGATGCTGTTACACAGAATGTCTTTTTTTCCCCGGATCTTATTCGCCGGCTGGCGGATCGCTATACCGGGGTGGGGTTCGATCAGTTGCTGGTCATCGAACCGCCGTACGATCCCGAACTGGATTTCCATTACCGTATTTTTAATGCCGACGGCAGCGAAGTGGCGCAGTGCGGCAACGGCGCCCGCTGTTTCGCCCGTTTTGTTCGCCTGAAAGGGCTGACCAACAAGCGCGATATCTGCGTCAGCACCCATACGGGGCGCATGGTGCTCAGCATTACCGACGACGATCTGGTGCGGGTCAATATGGGCGAACCCAACTTCGAACCGCAGCAGGTGCCGTTCCGCGCGGCCAAAGCGGAAAAGACCTATATCATGCGCAGCGCGGAGCACACTGTGTTGTGCGGCGTGGTGTCGATGGGCAACCCGCACTGCGTGATCCAGGTGGACGATGTGGAGACGGCGAAGGTGGACGTGCTCGGTCCGCTGCTGGAACGGCATGAGCGTTTTCCCGAGCGGGCGAATATCGGGTTTATGCAGGTTGTCAGCCGCGAGCACATCCGGCTGCGGGTGTTCGAACGCGGCGTCGGCGAAACGCTGGCCTGCGGCAGCGGGGCTTGCGCCGCGGTGGCGGTGGGCATCCAGCAGGCGTTGTTGAGCCCGCAGGTGCGGGTTGAATTGCCGCGCGGTCATCTGGATATTCTCTGGGAGGGGCCGGGCAAGCCGCTGTTTCTGACCGGGCCGGCAACCCATGTCTACGATGGATTTATTCATTTATGAAGAATGTCGAAGAGCAGGCGGAGCGCGCGGGCGAACTGAGCGATGAGCGGGTGCTGCAGTTTTTACAGCAGCATCCCGACTTTTTCATTCGCAACGCGTGGCATATTGAACAAATGCAGATCCCTCATCCGGTGCGCGGCACGGTTTCGCTGGTTGAGTGGCAACTGGCGCGTCAGCGCCATCATATCGCTCAGCTGGAAGAAGAGATCACCCTGCTGATGGAACAGGCGCACATCAATGAGCGCCTGTTCCATCAGTTGCTGCAGCTGCAGACGCAGCTGGCCGGAGCCGATAGCCTGCATGACATGCTGGATCGTTTGCAGCGCTGGGCGCGCAAGCTCGGTCTGGCCGGCGCGTCGGTTCGCCTGTTCAGCGATAAATGGCGCATCGGCGCCCCGTCCGACTTCACCCATCTGGCGCTGTCGCGCACGCTGTTCGAGCCGCTGCGCATTCAGCGTCTCGGCCAGAAAAATCATTATCTGGGCGGCCTGAACGGGCCGGAACTGCTGCTGCTGCTGCCGCAGGCGAAGCAGGTTGGTTCGGTAGCGCTGTCGCTGATGGGCGGCAATGAGGAGCTGGGCGTGCTGATTTTCAGCAGCCGCGACAGCTATCACTATCAGGATGGCATGGGCACCGTTCTGCTCCAGCAACTGGCGACGATGCTGCCGGCCATGCTGGAACGCTGGGTCGAACGAGCATGAGTGAAGCGGATTCGCCTCTGCTGTCCGCCGTGGCGGAATTTTTGCGCTATCTGCGGGTGGAGCGGCAGCTTAGCCCGCTGACCCAGAGCAGCTATCAGCATCAGCTGGAGGCGGTAGTCGACGTGGCGCAGAGCTTCGGTCTCAGCGACTGGACGCAGCTGGACGCGGCCGGCGTGCGTTCTATCGTGACGCGCAGCAAACGAGAAGGACTGAAATCGTCCAGCATGGCGCTGCGGCTGTCGGCGCTGCGCAGTTTTCTGAACTGGCAGGTAAGCCAGGGGCGGCTGAGCGCCAACCCGGCTAAAGGGGTTTCCGCGCCGCGCGCCGGCCGTCCGCTGCCGAAGAATATGGATGTGGACGAGGTCGATCAACTGCTGGATATCGATTCATCCGATCCGCTGGCGGTGCGCGATCGGGCCATGCTGGAAGTGATGTACGGCGCGGGGCTGCGTCTGGCGGAGCTGGTGGGAATGAACTGCGGCGATGTCGATCTGGCGGCGGGCGATCTGCGCGTCACCGGCAAGGGCAGCAAGGAGCGCAAGCTGCCGCTGGGCGGCAAGGCCGCGACCTGGCTGACGCACTGGCTGTCCCTGCGCGATATTTATGCGCCGCAGGACGACGCGTTGTTCGTCTCCAGTCTGGGGCGCCGTATCTCGATGCGCAATGTGCAGAAGCGTTTCGCCGAGTGGGGGGTGAAACAGGGCGTGAACAGTCATATTCATCCGCATAAGCTGCGCCATTCGTTCGCCACCCACGTGCTGGAGTCGAGCGGAGATTTGCGCGCGGTGCAGGAACTGCTTGGGCATGCCAGTCTGTCGACCACGCAAATCTATACGCATCTGGACTTTCAACATCTGGCATCGGTGTATGATGCCGCTCATCCGCGCGCCAAACGAGGAAAAACCTGATGTATTTCTATCGCCCGCTGCATTCGCTGTCCGTTATTTCGTTCGATCTGGATGATACCCTGTATGACAACCGGCCGGTGATCGCGCGTACGGAGCGCGAATCGCTCGATTTCATTCAGCGCTATCATCCGGCGCTGCGTGAGCTGCGCGTGGAGGATTTACAGCATCTGCGGGCCGAGCTGGGCGAGCAGGACCCGGAGATCTGTCACGATGTGACCGAATGGCGCTGGCAGTCGGTGCGGCTGGCGTTGACGCGGCGCGGGCTAAGCCGCACGGAGGCTGAGGACGGCGCCGATGCGGCGATGGAGAATTTCGCCCGCTGGCGCAGCTGCATCACCGTACCGCAGGAAACGCACGACACGCTGAGCGCGCTGGCGCAGCGCTGGCCGCTGGTGGCGATCACCAACGGCAACGCCAACCCGGACGTCTGCGGACTGGGCGGCTACTTCGCCTTCACCCTGCGCGCCGGTCCGCACGGCCGCGCTAAACCCTGGCGCGATATGTATCATGCGGCGGCGGATCGGCTGGGTATACCGCTGCGCGGGCTGCTGCACGTCGGCGACGATCTGATCACCGATGTGGCGGGCGCGCTGCGCTGCGGCGCTCAGTCCTGCTGGATTAACGACCGCGAACGCGACCTGCTGAGCGCGCCGGACAGTCGTTTACTGCCCCATCTGGAGATTTCCCGGTTGGCATCGCTGACAGCATTGTTATAATCCCCTCATTGTTCTGTATAAATCATCAGTAGAATGCGGCGCCGCCCGGCGTTGCGTTTCACCTTAGCGGATAACCAGTATCTATGGACGTTTCTGACCTGCTCGATGGCCTGAATGACAAACAACGCGAAGCGGTCGCCGCTCCGCGCGGCAACCTGCTGGTGCTGGCAGGCGCGGGCAGCGGCAAAACGAGAGTGCTGGTGCACCGTATCGCCTGGCTGCTGACGGTCGAAAATAATTCGCCGTATTCGATTATGGCCGTAACCTTCACCAACAAAGCGGCGGCTGAAATGCGCCATCGGATCAACGAGTTGATCGGCACCAGTCAGGGCGGCATGTGGATCGGCACGTTTCACGGTCTGGCCCATCGGCTGCTGCGGGCGCATCATCTGGACGCCGGGCTGCCGCAGGATTTTCAGATCCTCGACGGCGATGATCAACTGCGTCTGCTGAAGCGGCTGATTCGCGCGCTGAATCTGGATGAGAAGCAGTGGCCGCCGCGGCAGGCCATGTGGTACATCAACGGCAAAAAGGATGACGGCCTGCGTCCGGCGCATGTCGAAAGTTACGGCAACCCGGTGGAGCAGACGTGGCTGCGCGTTTATCAGGCCTATCAGGAGGCCTGCGATCGGGCCGGGCTGGTCGATTTCGCCGAGCTGTTGCTGCGCGCGCACGAGCTGTGGCTGAATAAGCCGCATATCCTGAACCACTACCGCGAACGCTTTAGCAATATTCTGGTCGATGAATTCCAGGACACCAACAACATTCAGTACGCCTGGATCCGGCTGCTGGCGGGCGAGCGCGCCAATGTGATGATCGTCGGCGATGACGATCAGTCGATCTACGGCTGGCGCGGCGCGCAGGTGGAGAACATTCAGCACTTTCTGCGCGATTTCCCGGCGGCCCAAACCATCAGGCTGGAACAGAATTACCGCTCCACCAGCAATATCCTCAACGCGGCCAATGCGCTCATCGCCCACAACGGCGGGCGGTTGGGGAAAAATCTGTGGACCGAAGGCGCCGAAGGCGCGCCGATTTCGCTCTACTGCGCCTTTAACGAACTGGACGAAGCGCGCTATGTGGTCAACCGCATAAAGGTGTGGCAGGAAGGCGGCGGCGCGCTGCGCGAGTGCGCCATTCTGTACCGCAGCAACGCCCAGTCGCGCGTACTGGAAGAGGCGTTGCTGCAACAGAACATGCCTTATCGCATCTATGGCGGTCAGCGCTTCTTCGAACGGCAGGAAATCAAGGACGCGCTGGCTTATTTGCGCCTGATCGCCAATCGTAACGACGACGCGGCGTTTGAACGGGTGGTCAATACGCCGACGCGCGGCATCGGCGACCGTACGCTGGACGTGGTGCGCCAGGGCGCGCGCGATCGTCAACTGACGCTGTGGCAGACCGCGCGCGCCCTGCTGCAGGAAAAGGCGCTGGCCGGCCGGGCCGCCGGCGCGCTGCAGCGTTTTATCGAGCTGGTGGATTCGCTGGCGCGCGAGACTACGGATATGTCGCTGCACGTACAGACCGACCGGGTGATTAAAGACTCCGGCCTGTGGAGTATGTACCAGCAGGAAAAAGGCGAAAAGGGTCAGGCGCGCATCGAAAACCTGGAGGAATTGGTGACCGCCACCCGCCAGTTCAGCTATCAGGATGAAGACGAGGACCTGATGCCGCTGCAGGCGTTTCTGTCGCACGCCGCGCTGGAGGCGGGCGAGGGGCAAGCCGACGCCAATCAGGATGCGGCGCAGCTGATGACGCTGCACTCGGCCAAAGGGCTGGAGTTTCCGCAGGTGTTTATCGTCGGGATGGAGGAGGGCATGTTCCCCAGTCAGATGTCGCTGGATGAAGGCGGACGGCTGGAAGAGGAGCGGCGGCTGGCCTATGTCGGCGTGACGCGCGCGATGGAAAAGCTGACGCTGACCTGGGCGGAAACGCGTCGCCTGTACGGCAAAGAAGTTTATCATCGTCCTTCGCGCTTTGTCGGCGAGCTGCCGGTGGAGTGCGTGGAAGAAGTCCGGCTGCGCGCCAGCGTTTCGCGGCCGGTCAACCATCAGCGGCTGGGAACGCCGGTGGCGGAAAACGACAGCGGCTACACGCTGGGCCAGCGGGTGCAGCATCCGAAGTTCGGCGCCGGCACCATTATCAATCTGGAAGGCAGCGGCGAACACTGCCGTTTGCAGGTGGCGTTCCAGGGCCAGGGCATCAAGTGGCTGGTTGCCGCCTACGCCCGGCTGGAGATCGTCTGACCTCTTTTCAGCGGCCTGCGAGTTAAGCCGGCCCCCGTTATCCGCCAGGGTCGGGCGTCGCCCGGCCCGCTCAATACCATATCGGATCCGTTTCCCTCCCCGCCCGCCGCCTTCCGGCAACCCGAATTATTTAGGGTATAGATGTGGTACTCTCAGATGACCAGGCGGGTTCCCGGGCTGTGATAACAACAGGTTATCTTCTTCATTCTTGTAGAGCGACGCCGTTATCCGTTGACACAACCGCGAACCGGACTGGTTTATTTTGTTCAATGGACATGAGGCATGAGTACATGACGCTGGATCAAATTATTCACGCATTAAAGAAAAAGAAATGGGTTGATTTAACCCACCCGGTGACAAGCGCCAGCCCGGTGTTCAGCGCGTTCAGCAATATGCGGAGTAAAACGCTGTTTACCGTGGAACAACACGGTTTTTACGCGCAGGAAATCACTTTTACCACGCCGACCGGAACGCACATCGATGCGCCGGGCCACTTCGTCGCCGATAAACGCTGTCTGGACGGCGTGGACAGCAAAGAGCTGCTGTTGCCGCTGTTGGTCATCCATAAGGAGGCCGAGGTGGCGCGGGACGCGGATTATCGCCTGAGCGTCGGGGATATCGCGCAGTTTGAACGGCAGTATGGCGCCATTCCGGCCGGCAGTTTTGTCGCGTTCGCCAGCGACTGGTGCCGGCGCTGGCCTGATGCCGACGCCTTCGCCAATCGGGATGCGCAGGGCGATAGCCATACGCCCGGCTGGTCGCTGGAAGCGCTGCGCTTTCTGTTTGAGCAACGCGGCGTCAGCGCCATCGGCCATGAAACGCTGGATACCGACGCCGGGGTGGATTTCCGGCGCAATAACGGGCTGGATGGCGAATACTATGTGCTCAACCGCAACGCCTGTCAGGTCGAAGTGCTGAACAATTTGTCGCTGTTGCCGGCGACCGGCGCCTGGATTCACGTCAGCTGGCCGAACTTCGCCGCAATGCCCAGCTTTCCGGCCCGGGTTACCGCCTGGCTGCCGGAGGATGAATAGCCCGGGAGGCGGCGCAGGGGAATAATATGATGCCGTCGCCAGCGCGACGGCGCGAGCCCCGCACGTCGCCGCAGGCCCGGCAGCGCGCCGTTTAGCCCGATTTTTCGCCAGCGCGCGCGCTTTTTGTTCACGGTTTTCGAGTTGACAGGCTTTTTCATCTCGGCGTAACATGCGCGCATCATTATTCCCGGAGGACTCACGCCTTGGACACACCCAGTCGATGGTGGCTCAATAACCTGTTAATCAGGTACAACTTCTAAGGCTATCTTCCTGCGCGCTGATAGCCTTAGTGGTTGTCGGCGACATGCTCCCTCCTGTCGCTCCGAGTCAGATCTGTCGAACGGTCTGAAATCAGCTGGCGATGTTTCGCCCCCGGTTTCTTGTGCTTCATGGCGCTGTCCATCTTGATATTACACAGGGAGCTATTGCCTATGCTGAGCGCATTTAAACTGGATCAATGTCGTTTATCTCGTCTGGAACTGGATGATTCGGATGATCTCACCACCTCGCTCTGGGTCGATCTAATCGAGCCGGATGATAACGAGCGGGAAAAGGTCCATCAGGAGCTGGGTCAGGAACTGGCGACCCGGCCGGAACTGGAGGACATCGAGGCGTCCGCGCGTTTTTTTGAAGATGAGGACGGCCTGCATATTCACTCCTTCTTCTTCTTCGAAGATGCGGAAGATCACGCCGGTAACGCAACCGTCGCTTTTACCATCCGCGACGGCCGCCTGTATACGCTGCGCGAGCGCGAGCTGCCGGCGTTTCGCCTATACCGGATGCGTGCGCGCAACCAGACCCTGACGGACGGCAACGCCTATGAGCTGCTGCTCGATCTGTTTGAAACCAAAATTGAACAGCTGGCGGACGAAATTGAAACGATTTACAGCGATCTGGAGTCGCTGAGCCGCGTGATTATGGAAGGCCGTCAGGGCGAAGAGTATGACGAAGCGCTGTCTACGCTGGCGGAGCTGGAGGATATCGGCTGGAAGGTCCGGCTGTGCCTGATGGATACCCAGCGCGCGCTGAATTTCCTGGTGCGCAAGGCGCGTCTGCCTTCCGGCCAGCTGGAGCAGGCGCGGGAAATCCTGCGCGATATCGAATCTCTGCTGCCGCACAACGAGTCGCTGTTCCAGAAGGTGAACTTTCTGATGCAGGCGGCGATGGGCTTTATCAATATCGAACAGAGCCGCATCATTAAGATCTTCTCGGTGGTCTCGGTGGTGTTCCTGCCGCCGACGCTGGTCGCCTCCAGCTACGGCATGAACTTTGAGTTTATGCCTGAGCTGAGCTGGTCGTTCGGCTATCCGGGCGCCATTGTGCTGATGATCCTCGCCGGTCTGGCGCCGTATCTCTATTTCAAGAGCAAGAACTGGCTGTAAACGCGGCCGCGGGGCGACCCGCGGCGTTTATGGCCTGGCCGTGCCGGTCTGCAAACGGCGCATCCGGCGCTGATTAACGATGGCGTCGATGATAAACAGCGCCAGCGCGCCCCAGATAAAGCCAAACGTCAGCAGTTTATCCTGGCCGATGGCCTCATCGTAAAAGACGACCGCCAGAATGAACATCAGCGTCGGGCCGAGATACTGAAAGAAGCCGAGGGTGGAGAGCCGCAGGCGCACGGCGGCGGCGGTGAACAGCAGCAGCGGCACGGTAGTGATTACGCCGGCGGAAACCAACAGCAGATTGAGCGCCCAGGGGTTGTTTTGCAGATGGCTGCTGGGCGTATCGGCGATAAAAAACAGATACACGCAGGCGGCCGGCAGCAGCCACAGCGTTTCAATCATCATACCGATCTGCCCGTCAATGCCGATTTTCTTACGCAGCAGACCATACAGGGCGAAGCTGAAGGCCAGACTTAGCCCGATGATCGGCAGCGAACCGAACTGCCACAGCTGGATCAAGACGCCGCCAATGGCCAGCGCTACCGCCAGCCACTGCATGCGGCGAAAACGCTCGCCCAGAAACAAAATGCCCAGCAGCACGTTCACCAGCGGGTTGATGAAATAGCCCAGGCTGGCTTCCAGCATGTGGTGGTTATTGACGGCCCAGATGTACAGCAGCCAGTTGCCGCCGATCAGCAGCGCCGTCAGCGCCAGCAACAGCAGCCGTTTTACATTGCTCAACGCGTGGCGAACCTGCCGCCACTTGCGGCTGGCGCTCAGCAGGATCAGCATAAAGAAGAACGACCAGATGATGCGGTGGGTCAGGATTTCATCCGCCGGAACATGCTGCAGCATTTTGAAATAGACCGGCGCGATACCCCAGATAAAATAGGCGCCGAGCGCGAAAAAAATCCCCTGACGGGTTTGTGGCGCGTCCATGAACGGTGACTCGATGAGAAAAGCGGAAAGGGCGTAGTCTACCCGAATGTCCCCCGCCTTTCATCTGCGATTCAGCCCACCAGCCAGGTTCCGGTCGCGCTGGCGATATGCAGCATCTGCTCGTTGTGCAGATCCGCGCGCGCCACGGCGACCTTATTGCCGGCGCGCAGCAGATGGCTGACGAGGGTAAAATGTTCGCCGCGGCCCGGGCGCAGGTAATCGACCCGGATATCGATCGTGCCCATGCGCGCCATGCGCCGCAGCAACTCTTCCTCCGTCATTTCGCTTTCGCGCAGCAGGGCGTTGCCGATGCACACCAGGCCGGCGGCCACGTCCAGCGCGGCGGCAATCACCCCGCCGTGCAGTATTTGCTGCAGTGCATTGCCGATGAGTTTTTGTTCGCGCGCGAAGCTCAGCCGGGCGCTATCTGGCGTGAACTGATTCAGGGCGAGTCCCAGTTCGCCGTTGAACGGCATCTGGTAGACAAAGATATCGCCGACTCTCTGGCGAATCTCATTTTGGTTTAGCAGGCTGGTGGTTGACATCGCGCCCCTCCATGCGGTGCCTGGCGGCCGCCGGTCTCAGGCGGATGCCGTGGCCGACAGACATAATATGTGGCCTGAATGTTAATTTTATGCGGCATTTTTGTTTATTTCCAGAAATGACTGATAAACGGCATGACAGCGATTCAAAGCGACATTATCTGTGTAAAATGTTCCGCCGTGGGGCAATGCCGTTCAGTCCGGGACGGGCCGCGTGGCGGCTGCCTTCGGCTCCGCGCCGTAGCGTTGATGCGGCGTTATCTGTTCAACAACGCACCCGCAGTTTGCGGGATGGTCGGTATGACGCCGTGGGTGCTAATTTTTTCGCGCTAGTCAGGAGAATAAGAATTGATGCATAAATCAGTGGCGTCGGCCATGGTTGTCCTGTCGATGGCCATGCTTGCTTTCACCCTGCCGGTTCGGGCAGATGACGCGCAAACGGAAGCGGCTCAGGATAAACCCGCGGTACGCGGCAGCATTATCGCTAATCTGCTGCAGAGGCATGACGATCCCTTTGTGCTTTATCCCTATGAGAGCAACTATCTGTTGTACACCTATACCAGCAATCTGAATAAAGATGCGATTAAGAGCTACAACTGGGCGAACGATGCGCTGAAGGACGAGGTTAATTTCCAGATTAGCCTCGCATTTCCCTTGTGGCGCGGCATTTTGGGCGAGAATTCTTTGCTGGGCGCCTCTTATACTCAACGTTCGTGGTGGCAGCTGTCGAATAAGAAAGAGTCGTCGCCGTTTCGCGAAACGGATTATGAGCCGCAGGTGTTTCTCGGCTGGGCGACCAGCTACGAGCTGCTGGGCTGGACGCTGCGCGATGTGGAAATTGGTCTGAATCACCAGTCCAACGGCCGCGAAGAGCCGACGTCGCGCAGCTGGAATCGCGCCTATGCTCGCCTGATGGCCCAGCGCGGCGACTGGCTGGTGGAGGTTAAACCCTGGCTGCGTTTTTCCGATAGCCAGGACGATAACCCGGATATCACTAAATACATGGGGTATTATCGACTGCGTGTCGGCTATATCTGGGGCGACAGCGTGTTTAGCGCGGAAGGGCGCTACAACTGGAACAGCGGCTATGGCAGCGGCGAACTCGGCTGGAGCTACCCGTTGACCAGTCACGTCCGTTTTTATACGAAGGTGTTTAGCGGCTACGGCGAGTCGCTGATCGATTATAACCATCGTCAGACGCGCGTCGGCGTCGGCGTGACGCTGAACGATATGTTCTGACGGATGGCGTCCGCCGCGCCGATTGCGCGGCGAAATAATTGCAGTTTTTGGGCGTGACGCTGACAATAGCGCCTGTTATCTCATCGGGTTGGGGAAATCGTGTCTACGGCAGAAGTAGTGAATAAGGAGATGCTGGCTGAGCAGGTATTGCGAGATACCTTCGGCTACCAGCAATTTCGACCGGGCCAGCAGACGATCATTAACGCCGCGATTGGCGGTCAGGATTGTCTGGTGGTGATGCCGACGGGTGGAGGGAAGTCCCTCTGCTATCAGATTCCCGCGCTGGTCCTCGACGGGCTGACGCTGGTGGTTTCCCCGCTGATTTCTCTGATGAAAGATCAGGTGGACCAGCTGCAGGCCTATGGCGTGTCCGCCGCCTGTCTGAATTCCACTCAGAGCCGCGAACAGCAGCTTGAGGTGATGGCCGGCTGCCGAAACGGTCAGATTAAACTGCTGTACATTGCGCCGGAACGCCTGACCACCGATAGCTTTTTGGATCACCTGAGCCACTGGAATCCTTCGCTGATCGCCGTCGACGAGGCCCACTGTATTTCACAGTGGGGCCATGATTTCCGGCCGGAATACCGTACGCTCGGCCAGCTTAGGCCGCGCTTCCCCGGGCTGCCGGTGATGGCGCTGACCGCCACCGCCGATGAGACCACGCGGCGCGATATCGTGCGTCTGCTGGATTTGGATCAGCCGCTGATTCAGATCAGCAGCTTTGACCGGCCGAATATCCGCTACACGCTGGTGGAGAAGTTTAAACCGCTCGACCAGCTGTGGATGTTTGTACAGGGGCAGCGCGGTAAAAGCGGCATCATTTATTGTAATAGCCGGGCGAAGGTGGAAGACATCAGCGCCCGCCTGCAGAGCCGTGGGCTGAGCGTGGCGGCTTATCACGCCGGGCTGGATAATCAGCGGCGCGCCGAGGTGCAGGAAGCATTTCAGCGCGACGATTTGCAGGTCGTGGTGGCGACCGTGGCCTTCGGCATGGGGATCAATAAGCCCAATGTGCGTTTCGTGGTGCATTTTGACATCCCGCGCAACATTGAGTCCTACTACCAGGAAACCGGTCGCGCCGGGCGCGACGGTCTGGCGGCGGAAGCCGCGCTGTTCTATGACCCGGCTGACATGGCCTGGCTGCGGCGCTGCCTGGAAGAGAAGCCGGCCGGACCGCAGACCGAGATCGAGCGCCATAAACTGAACGCGATGGGGGCTTTCGCCGAGGCGCAGACCTGCCGCCGTTTGGTGCTGTTGAATTACTTCGGCGAAGGGCGTCAGGAGCCGTGCGGCAACTGCGATGTTTGTCTCGACCCTCCCCGGCGCTATGACGGACTGGTGGACGCGCAAAAAGCGCTGTCCTGCGTATACCGGGTCGGTCAGCGTTTCGGCATGGGCTATATCGTCGATGTGCTGCGCGGCTCCGCCAATCAGCGCATTCGCGAATTCGGCCACGATAAACTGCCGGTTTACGGCATCGGCCGCGAGCAATCGCACGAACACTGGGTCAGCGTGCTGCGTCAGCTGATTCACCTGGGTCTGCTGAGCCAGAATATCACCCGACACTCCGCGCTGCAGCTGACGGAGCCGGCTCGACCGATCCTGCGCGGCGAGTCGCCGCTGCAGCTGGCGGTGCCGCGCATGATTAATCTGCGCCCGCGCGCCAGCCAGAAATCCTACAGCGGCAACTACGACCGCAAACTATTCGCCCGGCTGCGCAAACTGCGTAAGTCTATCGCCGACGAAGCCAATATTCCGCCTTACGTCGTGTTCAGCGACGCCACCCTGCTGGAAATGGCCGAACTGATGCCGCTGACGGCGGCCGAGCTGTTGAATATCAACGGCGTAGGGCACCGTAAGCTGGAGCGCTTCGGCGTCCCCTTTATGACGGCGATCCGCGAGCATATCGATAATCAGGATGGGGACTAACAGGGCGTCGCTCGCGTTATCTCCCGCCTGCATCCCATCGTTTCCCGCTGACGGCCACGGCGCGCTGTCAGGCGGATTTCCGTGCCGTGGCCAGCAGGGCGCCGACCAGCACGAACAGCGACCCGAATGTGCGATTGAGCATCTTCATCTGACGCGGGCCTTTCAGCCAGCCGGCGATATGGGTCGCCAGCGTGGCGTAACCAATCATCACGATAATATCCACCGCGATCGTGGTGACGCCCAGCACCAGGTACTGAGCGGCCTGCGGCTGATGCGGAATAATAAACTGCGGGAACAGCGCGGCCAAAAACACGATGCTTTTCGGGTTGGTCAGATTAACCAGCACCGCCCGTTTGAACAGACGTTTCCTCGGCATGGCGCTGGCCAGCGTGTGCAGGTCCAGCGAGCCGGCGGCGCGCCATTGTTGAATGCCCAGCCAGATCAGGTAAGCGGCGCCGAACCACTTCAGAATGTCGAACGCCAGCAGAGAACGCGACAGCAGCGCGCCCAGCCCAATGCCAACCAGCACAATGTGAATAGACAGCCCAACCTGCAGACCGCTGATTGACGCGACCGCGCCGCGATAGCCGTGGCTGATGCCGGTGCTCATGGTATTGATGGCGCCGGAACCGGGGGAAAGACTCAGAATAAGCGTTGTAAGCAGATAGGTTAACCACCAGTCTAAGGTCATGGCGAAAGCTCCCTGATTGCCATTTTTTATGCCACAATACGCCAATGTCGTTTGTTGTGCTACAGATCGCTATTGGGCTAAATCAGGCGGTTGAGCGGACCCGAACGAGCGCCGGGCGGCGCTGCTTCGAGCCGCGTCAGGTTGGCTGGACAACACAATATCGTCATGCGTCACCGCGTATCATGCAAGGCTGGTTTCTTCATTTGCGAGGTCTATTTGATCAACATCTCAGGATGGCGATGGGTTCACCGACGCGCGGCGGCAATGCCGGCTGACGGGGGCGCGGTTATCCCGACGCCCGGGGATGCGTAGATGGCGTCCTGTTCGCTGGATCTGTTAACGCGGGAAGCCCAATTCGCGGCCTTCGCAACCGGCTCGTTGCTTGATTTTTGGCATCGGCGCCAGGAGGGCGAGTTTAACGGCGTGGACGACATACCCATTCGCTACGCGCGTTTTACCTCGCCGGACCACGACCGCGTGATCGCTATTTTCCCCGGCCGCATCGAAAGCTACGTTAAGTACGGCGAAGTAGCTTACGATCTGTTCCGCCAGGGGTACGACGTGCTGATTCTGGATCATCGCGGCCAGGGGCGTTCCGGCCGTCTGCTGGCTGACCGCCATCGCGGGCATGTCGAGCGTTTCAGCGACTATAGCGAGGATGTCGCGCTGTTTTGGCGCCATTGTCTGGCCGGCAGCGATTACCGGCGGCGTTTCGCCGTGGCGCATTCGATGGGCGGCGCGATTCTGGCGCAGTTTCTGCTACAGCAGCCGCAAACCTTTGACGCCGCGGTGCTGTGCGCGCCGATGTTCGGCATTCATTTACCGGTGCCGCGCTGGCTGGCGTGGCGTATCCTCGACTGGGCGGAGCGGCGTCCGGCAATGCGTGATTATTATGCCATCGGTACCGGACAATGGCGGCCGCTGCCGTATAGTATGAATGTGCTGACTCACAGCCGGGAGCGCTACCGCCGCAACGTGCACTTTTATGCCGATTACCCGGAACTGCGGGTGGGCGGACCGACTTACCACTGGCTGCGAGAAGCGCTGCTGGCCGGCCAGCGGATTATCGCCGATGCGGCGGATCTGAGCACGCCGCTGCTGATCCTGCAGGCGGAAGATGATCGGGTGGTGGATAATCACAGTCAGGCGCTGTTCTGTCAGGCGCGGGCGCGAGCCGGGCACGCCGGCATAGCGGCGCTGCAGGTGATCGCCGGCGCCCGGCATGAGATTTTATTCGAGAAAGATGACATCCGGGCGCAGGCTTTCGATGCTATCGTGCATTATCTTTCCCGTTATCATTAATCCGGCGGCGAACGCCGTCTTAATACACATCATCAAAGGTTGGATGAGCCGTTATGTACCATGTTGTCGCTTCCGATTTAGACGGCACGCTGTTGTCGCCCGAACACACGCTAACGCCCTACACGAAAGAAACGTTAAAGCTGCTGACCCAGCGGGGTATCCATTTTGTCTTCGCCACCGGACGGCACCATCTGGACGTAGGGCAGATGCGCGACAACGTGGGGATCCAGGCTTTTATGATTACCTCCAACGGCGCCCGGGTGCACAATTCGCAGGGCGAGCTGATTTTCAGCCATAATCTGGATCAGGACATCGCCCGCGATCTGTTCGGGATGGAACATCACAATCCGGAGATCATGACCCACGTTTACCGCAACGACGACTGGTTCATGAACCGCAACAGCCCAGAAGAAGAGCGCTATTTTCAGGAATCGACCTTTAAATACACGCTGTTCGAACCGGCGCTGCTGGATACCGACGGCGTGTGCAAAGTGTTCTTCACCAGCGAACGGCACGAAACGCTGCTGCCGCTGGAGCAAGCGTTCAACGCCCGCTGGGGCGATCGGGTGAACGTCAGCTTCTCTTCGACCACCTGCCTGGAAGTGATGGCCGGCGGGGTATCGAAAGGCCATGCGCTGGAGCAGGTGGCGAAGCTGCTCGGCTTTTCGCTCGGGGAGTGCATCGCCTTCGGCGACGGCATGAACGATCTGGAGATGTTGTCGATGGCGGGTAAAGGCTGCATCATGCACGATGCGCACCAGCGCCTGAAAGATTTGCTGCCCGAACTGGAAGTGATCGGTTCGAATGCCGATGACGCGGTGCCGCATTACCTGCGCCGTTTATTCCTGCAGTAAAACGTTCTCCGCGCAGGCGGCAGACGGATGGCGTATCGTCTTGCCGTTAAAGTCGCCGCGCGCGGAAAACGGCAAAAAAAACTTTACAGGCGAGAATGATAATGATTATTATTGCCATGCGTTTCGGGAGAAGGAATTCGTCGACGCTGCCTCAGCGTTGATATCGCATGGTTGCTTCGCCTGAAGGCACGACATTGCTCACATTGCTTCCAGTGTTTATTTAGCCAGCTCGGGTGCTGGCTTTTTTTTGTCCGCTAAACCGCCTCCCGTCGCCGGATTGGCGCTTTGCTACCAGACTACGCCGCTGCGCGGGCATTTTTATCATTTTTCCGCGTCGGCCGATTTTCGTTCAATAGCGAGATCCATTATTCTGCGCGCGGCCTGAGCCTGCGCGCTATGATGGTCAAATATCCGGCGACGCTGCCGGTTCCTTTCTTCCGCAGGATCCTGTAACCGTGACGAGGAAACGACATGAAAGACACCGCTATTGAGCAACTGGTCGCCCGCTGCCCGCTGGTCGGCGATCTGATCGCGCTGCGACCGGTAACCTGGTTTAACCCGGCGGCGACCACCACCGCCGAAGGTCTGACGGATACCGGGCTGGCGCGGCGCGATGTCGAACAGGCGACGCAGCGTCTGGCGCGCTTCGCTCCTTATCTGCGGCTGGCTTTCCCCGAAACCCTGGCGAGCAACGGCATCATTGAGTCGGCCGTTGAGCCGCTACCCGTTTTGCAGCGCACGCTGGATCAGCGCTATGGCCGGGCGCTGAACGGCCGTCTGCTGTTGAAAAAGGACAGCCATCTGCCTATTTCCGGCTCGATCAAGGCGCGCGGCGGCATCTATGAAGTGCTGGCGCACGCGGAAAAGCTGGCGCTGGAGGCCGGCCTGCTGCGCGAGAGCGATGATTACAGCCGGCTGTTTACCGATTCGTTCCGCCGGTTTTTCAGTCAGTACCGCATCGCGGTGGGATCGACCGGCAATCTGGGCATGTCGATTGGCATCATGAGCGCCCGGCTGGGTTTCGGCGTCAGCGTGCATATGTCGGCCGATGCGCGGGAGTGGAAAAAGCAGCGTCTGCGCGAACACGGCGTTAACGTGGTGGAGTATGAGCAGGATTACGGCGTGGCGGTCGAACAGGGGCGTAAACAGGCCGCCGGCGATCCGCGCTGTTTCTTTATCGACGACGAGAATTCCAAAACGTTGTTTCTGGGTTATTCGGTGGCCGGCGGGCGCCTGAAACAGCAGTTCGACGAGGCGGGCATCCAGGTGGACGAACAGCATCCGCTATTCGTCTATTTGCCGTGCGGCGTGGGCGGCGGGCCAGGCGGGGTGGCCTTTGGCCTGAAGCTGGCGTTCGGCGATCACGTGCACTGTATTTTCGCCGAGCCGACCCACTCACCCTGTATGCTGCTGGGCGTGTATACCGGTTTGCACGATCGCATCGCGGTGCAGGATATCGGGATTGATAACAAGACCGCGGCGGATGGGCTGGCGGTCGGTCGGCCATCGGGTTTTGTCGGACGGGCGATGGCGCGTTTGATCAGCGGGTTTTATACGCTGGATGATCAGGAGATGTATGACCTGCTCGGTTTGCTCAACCGCGATCAGCATATTCAACTGGAACCCTCGGCGCTGGCCGGAATGGCCGGGCCGTGGCGGGTTGCGGCGGCGACCGACTGGCTGCGGCGGCAGAGTCTGGATCCGCAGACAATGGGCAACGCCACTCATCTGGTGTGGGCCACCGGCGGCGGTATGGTGCCGCCGGAGGAAATGGCCAAATATCTCTCCGCGGCCGGTATCTGACGGCCGCCGCCGCGCGCGCTTCCTTCGGCGCGGCGCTTATTCATTGCTATGCACCCTCGACCGCCCGTTTGCGGGCGGCCCCTGAGCTGAGCCGCGTCCGGCCGGCGGATGTCGTTCTGATTTTTTGAACAGCGCGGTGAGTTTTTTGCCCTTTCTTGCCGGCGCGTAGCGGCTAGACTGAAGGGACACACCACGGGGAGCAACATTATGATCTATTTACGTCAGGCCCGGCAGCGCGGACACGCCAGTCATGGCTGGCTGGATAGCTGGCACACGTTCTCATTCGCCGATTATTACGATCCTGATTTTATGGGATTCTCGGCGCTGCGCGTGATTAACGAAGACCGTATCGACGCCGGCCAGGGCTTTCCCACCCATCCGCACCGGGATATGGAAATACTGACCTATGTGCTGGACGGGACGATTGAACACCAGGACAGCATGGGCAATAAAGCGCAGATCCACGCCGGCGAGTTTCAGATTATGAGCGCCGGCACCGGCATCCGTCATTCTGAATACAACGGCCGGGACGATAAGGTGCTGCACCTGTACCAGATCTGGATTATTCCGCAGCAAACCGGTTTGCCGCCGCGTTATGAGCAGAAGCGTTTTGACGCGGTTCAGGGGCGCCAGTGCGTATTGTCGCCGGACGCGCGCGACGGCTCGCTGCGCGTTTTTCAGGATATGACGCTGTGGCGCTGGGCGCTGCAGGCCGGGGAAGCGGCGGTCTGGCCCGTGGCGGCCGGCCGTAATATCTGGATCCAGGTGGTGCGCGGCGAGGTGGACGTTAACGGTCAGCGCGCGGAAACCGGCGACGCGCTGGCGATCCGCGCCGAAGCGGAATTGTCGATTCGCGCGCGCGCGGACAGCGAAATTCTGCTGTTCGATCTGCCGCCGGTATGATCTTTCACCGGGACAGGGACTGATGCGTTAGCCAGAAAACCGTGAAGATATTCACGGTTTTCTCTTTTCGGACCGATGTATTGTTGCTGCTGTTTACAGCAGGATTGTTACTGTTTATTCAGGCAAAACCTAAACACCCTATTGTGTTGTCATTGCGCGGGTTATCCGGCGGGCAACGTGGCGGGGCGTTTAGGTTTTTTTTCGTATTGTTATCACCACGCGAACACGGACGGTTATATGAAAAAATCGCTACTGTTATTCTGTTCGTTAGGCTGTGTTTTGCCGCTGACGGCCGATGCGCTGCAGCAGCCGGAAATCAGCTTGCGCTGGGGCAAGCTGATTCAGCAGGATGGTTTGACGTTCAGGGATCTAAACCGCGATGGCAAGCTGTCGCCTTATGAAGACTGGCGTTTGCCGGCCGACGTCAGGGCCGGCGATCTGCTGGCGCGAATGACGCTGGAAGAGAAGGCCGGCATGATGATGCACGGCTCCGCGCCGGCTATCGGCGATGCCATTGGCCGCGGTTCGGCCTACGATCTCACGGCCAACCGTAGATTAATTCGCGATAGGCAGGTCAACAGCCTGATCACCCGCCTGAATAAGGCCGCGCCCGCCGAGTTCGCCCGACAGAATAACCTGCTGCAGGAAATCGCCGAATCGTCGCGCCTTGGTATTCCGCTGACGATCAGTATCGATCCGCGCAACACCTACAGCTATTCCATTGACGATACGCCTTCTGCCGACGGGTTTTCTCAATGGCCCACGCCGCCGGGCATCGCCGCGCTGAATGATGAGGCGTTTACCCGTCATTATGCCGATATTATACGTCAGGAATATCGGGCCATCGGCGTGACCCAGGCGCTGTCGCCCATGGCCGATTTGGCATCGGAGCCGCGCTGGTCGCGTATCGACGGCACCTTTGGCGATAATAAGGCGGTGGTAAAAGCTATGGTGCGCGGCTACGTCGGCGGTATGCAGAATGGCGATCGCGGTCTGAATAGCCAGAGCGTCAGCGCGGTAGTCAAACACTGGGTAGGTTACGGCGCCTCGGATAAAGGTTTTGACGGCCACCACAACTACGGCAAATATGCGCCCTTTAAAGACAGCCAGGCGCTGGAAGATCATATTTATCCCTTTACCGGCGCATTTGAGGCCGGCGTGGCGGGCGTGATGCCGACCTACGCCATTCTGCAGGGCGCCGTCTATAAAAACGCGGCGGTCGAGCAGGTCGGCGCGGGATTTAACGCCTTCCTGCTGCAAAACGTCCTGCGCGGCGAATACGGTTTTCAGGGAGTGATCATCAGCGACTGGTTGATCACCGCCGACTGCGCCGGTCCGTGCCTGACCGGCCACCCGGCCGGCGAAACGCCGGTGGTGGGCGGTATGCCATGGGGCGTTGAATCGCTATCGAAGGAGCAGCGCTTCATCAAAGCGATCGAGGCGGGCATCGATCAGTTCGGCGGCGTCGATGACTCTTCGATTATTGTGCAGGCCGTGCAGCAGGGCCGGATCGCGCTGCAGCGTATCGATCAATCGGTAATACGCATCCTGACGCAAAAATTCCAGCTCGGGCAGTTTGAAGCGCCATTCGTTGACCCCGATAAAGCGCAACGGCTGTTTCAGCGTCAGGCCATTCGACAGCAGGCCGAACAGGCGCAGTACGACGCGCTGGTGCTGCTGAAAAAACAGGACGGCGTTTTGCCGCTCAGGCCGGGAACCCGGGTATATGTGTGGGGCCTGAATCAGGCCGCGGCGCGCGGCGCCGGACTGGACGTGGTGGAAAACCCCGCCCAGGCGCAGGTGGCGCTGATCCGCGCGACCGCGCCTTATCAACAGCCGCATAAGAATTTCTTTTTCGGCGCGCTCTACCACGAAGGCGCGCTGGACTTCCCGCCGGACGATGCGCAATATCGGGCGATTCTCGCCGCGTCGCGCCATGTGCCGACGATTGTCACGGTGTATCTCGATCGCCCGGCGGTATTGACGGCGATTGAAGATAAGGTCAGCGTACTGCTGGGCAATTTTGGCGTCAGCGACAGCGTGCTGCTGCGCTCCCTGATGAGCGAGCGGCGTTATCGCGCCCGCCTGCCGTTTGAACTGCCGTATTCCATGGCGGCGGTGGAAAGCCAGCGGGGCGACGTGCCGCACGATTCATCGGCGCCGCTCTATTTCTCGGGTTTTGGGCTGCAGTAAAAACGGGGCCGGCGCCGCGGCATAGCGCCACGCGGCGCCGGGAATCGCCCGTCGGATGAGGGCGGCGGTTTTTGCCGGCGCTGCGGCTTGTTTCATACTCCCGTCGCGCTTTTTTTGTTAGACTTTCGGCTCAATCTCGATGGACGGATTTCAGCGGATTAATGAAAAAGAGAAGACCGGCACTCCAGGATGTTGCCGACCGGGTCGGCGTCACAAAAATGACGGTAAGCCGCTATCTGCGTAATCCCGAACAGGTTTCCGTCGCGCTGCAGGGAAAAATCGCCGTGGCGCTCGAGGAACTGGGCTACATCCCCAACCGGGCTCCCAATATCCTTTCCAATTCGACCAGCCGGGCCATTGGTGTTCTGTTGCCTTCATTGACTAACCAGGTGTTTGCGGAGGTGCTGCGCGGTATTGAAAGCGTGACTGAGCCGCAGGGTTATCAGACCATGCTGGCGCACTACGGCTATAGTCCGGAAAAAGAAGAACAGCGGCTGATGTCGTTGCTGGCTTACAACATCGACGGGCTGATTCTGTCCGATCGCCTGCATACGCCGCGTACCCGGCAGATGATTGAAATTGCTGATATTCCGGTGGTAGAGCTGATGGATTCCGTCTCGCCCTGTCTCGATATGGCGGTAGGCTTCGATAACTTTGAGGCGGCGCGCCAGATGACGCACAATATTATCGCGCACGGGCACCGGCATGTGGTTTATCTGGGCGCGCGCCAGGATGAGCGCACCCTCATTAAGTGTCGGGGATACGAACAGGCCATGAAAGAGCACGGCCTGACGCCGGTGAGCGTGATGACCGAACGGGAGTCCTCTTATTCTCTCGGCGGCGAGCTGTTGCGCCAGGCGCAGGCCGGTTATCCGCAGGTCGATAGCCTGTTATGCACCAACGATGACCTTGCCGTCGGCGCGGCGTTTGAGTGCCAGCGTCAGGGGCTGCGCATTCCGCAGGATATGGCGCTGGCGGGCTTTCACGGTCACGACATCGGCCAGGCGATGCGGCCCCGGCTGGCCAGCGTGTTGACGCCGCGTGAGCGTATGGGGCGAATCGGCACGGAAAGACTGTTCGCGCGTTTGCGCGGCGAGCCGGTGGATGCCGCCATGGTCGACATCGGCTTTACTCTGCTGGATGGCGAAAGCCTGTGAACCGTTCGGCGGCGTGCGGCCGTGCGTCGCTCCCGCATGCCGCCGCCGCAATCGGGACTGTCCGTCACGCGTCAGTCTTTTCCGTCCTTATTCCCGTCTGCGACTGAGCATTACGCCTGAGGGTTGTCGCGCAGCGCCGCAACGCAGCGGCTCACTACCTCATCCATGCTGCCGTCAATGTCTATCGCCAGTACGTCCGGCTCGTCCGCGCCCGGTTCTTCCAGCGTATCAAACTGGCTTTTCAGCAGCCCGGTCGGCATAAAATGTCCGGCGCGGGCCTGATGACGCTGCAAAATAAGGTCGAAACTTCCCTTCAAATGGAGAAAAATCATTCCTTCATTTCCGTGGCGCAGCAGATCGCGGTAGCGTTTTCTGAGCGCCGAGCAAACGATAATGCCGGTTTCGTTTTTATGGCGCAGGCTATAGGCCGCGTCGTTTAGCCGCTCCAGCCACGGCGCCCGATCCTCATCGTTGAGCGGTAAACCGCTGGCCATCTTTTGTATATTGGCGCGAGGATGCAGATCATCTCCGTCAATGAATTTAGCCTTAATCGCGCGGGCAAGTGCGGCGCCGACAGAAGATTTGCCGCTGCCGGACACACCCATCAGAATAATACTCTGGCCTGGCATAATTTGATCTCCGTCCCAAATTGTAAATGAATTATGTGTATTCGTTTCATATTTTAACATGTTACCCGTATCATGTTACTGCTATCAAACACCGATGTGACATATCTCACAAACAATTCGGTCGACTGGGTGACCGGAAGGGATCATAACTATGACAGAAATAACATCCGCTTATAGTGCCAGCGTTTTGCTGCTCATTGCCGCAGGCGCCGTGGCCTTGTTGCTCGTGTTGATTATGCGTTTTAAAGTCCATGCGTTCCTTGCGCTGGTCCTGGTCAGTCTGGTTACCGCGCTGGTGACCAAAACCGCGTATGAAAATATTGTTCCCACGCTGTTGAGCGGTTTTGGCGGCACGCTGGCCTCGGTGGCGCTGCTGGTCGGGCTGGGCGCGATGATCGGACGGTTGCTGGAGATCACCGGCGGCGCCAATGTGTTGTCCGATACGCTCATCATTAAATTTGGCGAGCGTCATGCGCCGTTCGCTTTAGGGATCGCCTCGTTGCTGTTTGGCTTCCCTATCTTCTTTGATGCCGGCCTGATCGTCATGCTGCCGATCATTTTCAGCGTGGCGAAGCGTTTTGGCGGCTCGACCCTGAAGTATGCGCTGCCGGCCGCCGGCGCCTTCGCGGTTATGCACGCGCTATTGCCGCCGCATCCCGGTCCGGTGGCCGCCAGCGAACTGCTCGGCGCCAATATCGGTCTGCTGGTGATTATCGGTCTGATCGTTGCGCTGCCGACCTGGTATCTGGGCGGCTATCTGTTCGGTTTGTGGGCGGGCAAAAAGTTTCATTTACCGCTGCCTTCCACCTTTCTTGAAGAGATAAAGGCCGACAGTCAGCATACGCCGCCCGCCTTTTCCGTAGTGCTGAGCGTCTTGCTGTTGCCGCTGGTGCTGATTTTTCTGGATACCGGACTAAACACGCTGACGGTAATGGGCGCGATCAACGGCGATAGCGGTCTGGTGCAGTTCCTGAGAATGCTGGGGAAAACGCCGGTAGCGCTGTTGATCACCGTACTGTTCTCTTTAATCATGTTCAGCGGGCGGCACAGCCGCAGGCATCTGGATAAGGTGTGCGAAGGCGCGTTAGGTCCGGTGTGTTCGATCATTCTGGTTACCGGCGCCGGCGGGATGTTCGGCGGCGTCTTGCGCTCCAGCGGCATCGGCGCCGCGCTGGCCGATATGCTCTCCGATACCGGTATGCCGGTGATTGTCGCCGCGTTTGTGGTTTCCGCCGCGCTGCGCGTCGCTCAGGGCTCGGCGACGGTGGCGTTGACCACCACGGCGGCGCTGATGGCGCCCGCCGTGGCGGCGACCAGCGGTCTGAGCCAGTTTGATCTGTGTTTTATCGTGATCGCGATCGCCGGCGGCGCGACGGTGCTGTCGCACGTCAATGATTCCGGCTTCTGGTTGGTGGGGCGTTTTCTGGAGATGGATGAGAAAACCACGCTGAAGACATGGACGGTGATGGAAACCTTGCTGGGCTCCATCGCCTTTTTGCTGGCCGCGGTGGGCAGCATCTTCCTGTAATGGACGCCGCCCGGGACGGGTAAGCCGCGGTGCCGGTTATTCCGGCCCGCGCGTTTTCGCTCAGCCGGCGCCGTTTATGCCGCCAGTTTTAAATATATCCGCACGCCGTCCAGGAACATCTGGGTCGAAAGCATCACCAGAATTAACCCCATCAGCTTTTCCAGCGCGTTCACGCCTTTTTCGCCCAGCAGGCGCAGGAACAGATTCGACATCAGCAGGACGATGAATGTGATCCCCCAGGCGGTAAATAACGCCAGGGTCAGCCAGGGCAGGTGGCTGGGATACTGGTGGGACAGCAGCATCAGGGTGGCCAGGATAGAGGGGCCGGCCACCAGCGGAATGGCCAGCGGCACCAGGAACGGCTCTTCGCCGGCCGGCAGTCCGCTGCTGTAGGCGCCCTGCGCGGGCGGGAACACCATCCGAATGGCGATCAGAAACAGCACGATGCCGCCGGAAATCGATACCGTTTCGGTACGCAGATTCAGAAAGGCGAGAATTTTCTCGCCGGCGAACAGAAAGAGCAGCATCAGCCCCAGCGCGATCAGCATCTCGCGGATCAGCACCACCCGCCGCCGGCGGGGTTCCAAATGTTTCAGTACCGACATAAAAATCGGCAGGTTACCGAGCGGATCCATTATCAGGAGCAACAACACCGTTGCCGAAATCATTTCTGTCATGACGACCTCATGTCTGTGCGCATCGGCGCGCGTTTCTGCCGGTTATTAGCATCATTGCTGAAAAAGATGACGCTATCGAATAAATTCACTTGCGACTTTTGCCGCAGCTTGTAAGGTTAAAAGCCTGCAATGTTTATCTTATACCCGTCATACTTCAGGTTGCAGATGCGTTGGCTGCGCGCGTTCGCCCGAATCACCTGCCTGAGCAGGCGCATCGGGGTCCATGAGCCTCATCCCTGAGACTCGCCCAGCGTGCCGGCGCTGCTCAAAACGATAACGTTTTGTCCTGCAACGCGAATTATTTAGGGTAGTATGCTGCCAGTACGGCCGTCCGGGTTGGCAGCCTGAATTATTTAAGTCACCTCCAAGGCAGGACAGTTACCATGAAAAATGTAGGTTTTATTGGCTGGCGCGGTATGGTCGGTTCAGTGCTCATGCAGCGCATGACGGAAGAACGTGATTTCGACGCGATCCGTCCGGTATTCTTCTCTACTTCGCAAAGCGGCCAGCCAGCGCCAACGTATGGTGGTCAGTCCGGCGTATTGCAGGATGCCTACGATCTGGACGCCCTGCGGGCGCTGGATATCGTCATCACCTGCCAGGGGGGCGATTATACCAATGAAGTGTACCCGAAGCTGCGTGAAAGTGGCTGGCAGGGGTACTGGATCGACGCGGCGTCCTCGCTGCGAATGAAAGATGACGCCATCATTATTCTGGACCCGGTCAACCACGCGGTGATCAAACAGGGGCTGGATGCCGGCATCAAGACTTTCGTCGGCGGCAACTGTACGGTCAGCCTGATGCTGATGTCGCTCGGCGGCCTGTTCGAACAGAATCTGGTCGATTGGGTCTCCGTCGCGACCTACCAGGCCGCATCCGGCGGCGGCGCGCGCCACATGCGCGAATTGCTGGTGCAAATGGGGATGTTGCATAGCGAAGTGGCGCAGGAGCTGCAAAATCCGGCTTCGGCGATCCTCGATATTGAACGTAAAGTCACGGCGAAGGCCCGCAGCGGCGCGCTGCCGGTGGACAACTTCGGCGTGCCGCTGGCCGGCAGCCTGATCCCGTGGATCGACAAACAGCTGGAAAACGGCCAGAGCCGCGAAGAGTGGAAAGGCCAGGCGGAAACCAACAAGATCCTCAACACCCGCGACGTTATTCCGGTCGACGGGCTGTGCGTTCGCGTCGGCGCGCTGCGCTGCCATAGCCAGGCGTTTACCATTAAGCTGAAAAAAGACGTGGCGCTGCCGGAAATCGAACAGATGCTGGCCACGCATAACGACTGGGTGAAAGTGGTGCCGAACGATCGCGAGCTGACCATGCGTGAACTGACGCCGGCGGCCGTCACCGGCACGCTGACTACGCCGGTTGGGCGTTTGCGTAAGCTGAATATGGGGCCGGAATATCTGTCCGCGTTCGCCGTTGGCGATCAGCTGCTGTGGGGCGCGGCCGAACCGCTGCGCCGCATGTTGCGCATTCTGCTGTAAGCGTCCCCGGCGCCGTTATATTTTGCGCCGTGACAGATGTGGCGCCGGGTTCATCCTGTTTTTATCGTTCCCCGTGTTGCGCCCGTTCAGAGCGCGGACGCCTGCTCCACGGCATCAAGCGCCGGCTGACGCGGCAGTCGCAGCGGCACGCGCACCACGACGCGGGTAAAGCGTTCTTTTTCGCTGACGACCTCCACGCCGTATTGCTGGCCGTAGCGCGCTTTGATGCGGCGGTCGACCAGGTTCATGCCCAGCCCGTCGCCGCCGCTTTTCGGCTGGTACATCCCGGCGTTATCCTCCACCGTCAGCTCCAGCGTGTTGGCGTGCGCCCGTCCGGCGATCAGGACATGGCCGTTCTCCAGCATTTGCGAGATGCCGTGCTTGATGGCGTTTTCCACAATCGGCTGCAGCGAAAAGGCGGGCAGTCGCGCCTCCAGCAGCGTCGGCGGCAGCGCGATATCCACAGTCAGCCGATCGACAAAGCGCGCTTTCTCTATCTCCAGGTAGGCGTTTACATGCTCCAGCTCGTCGCCCAGCGTGACTTCGTCATTGCTGCGTTTGAGGTTCTTGCGAAAGAATGTGGAGAGCGACAGCACCAGACGGCGCGCATGGTCGGGGTTGCGGCGGATCACCGCCGACAGGGTGTTCAACGCGTTGAACAGAAAGTGCGGATTGACCTGGGCATGCAATAGTTTGATTTCCGACTGCGCCAGCAGCTGTTTTTGCTGCTCGAAGCGGCCGGCCAGAATCTGCGCCGACAGCAGATGGGCAATCCCTTCGCCCAGCGTTCGGTTAATGCTGGAAAACAGCCGGTTGCGCGGTTCGTACAGTTTAATGGTGCCCAGCACGCGCTGCTCTTCGCCGCGCAGCGGGATCACCAGCGTCGAGCCCAGTTTGCACTGCGGCGATACCGAACAGGTGTAGGAAACGGCGTTGCCGTCGGCGTATACCACCTGATTATGCTCGATGGCGCGATGTGTGTGGTACGAGGTGATGGGCGAGCCGACGATATGGTGGTCGTCGCCGAGGCCGATGAAGGCCAGCAGTTTTTCCCTGTCGGTGATCGCCACCGCGCCGACGCCGAGCTCTTCGTACAGAATACGCGCCACGCGCATACTGTTCTGCTGGTTGAATCCCTGGCGCAGCGCCCCTTCGGCGCGGGCCGCAATCTGTAGCGCTTTAGCGGAGAAGGCCGAGGTGTATTTTTCGAAGATCGCCCGCCGGTCCAGCAGGATGCGCATAAACATGGCGGCGCCGACGGTGTTGGTGATCATCATCGGCAGCGCGATATCCTCCACCAGTTCGATCGCCTCGTGGAACGGACGGGCCAGCAGCAGGATGATCGCCATCTGCAGGATCTCCGCCGCCAGAGTAATCAGCGCCACCGCCAGCGGCTGGAACAGCAGATCGAGCCGGTTGCGCCGGGTCAGGTAACGGTGCAACAGGCCGCCGACCAGTCCTTCGACAATGGTGGAGATCATACAGGCCAGCGCCGTCATACCGCCCAGCGAATAACGGTGCAGACCGCCGGTTAAGCCGACTAAAAAACCGACCGAAGGGCCGCCCAGAATGCCGCCCAGCACCGCGCCGATGGCGCGCGTATTGGCGATGGAGTCGTCAATATGCAGCCCAAAGTAGGTGCCCATGATACAGAACATGGAAAAAGTCAGATAACACACCAGCTTATGCGGCAGCCGGATGGTGACCTGCATCAGCGGGATAAACAGCGGCGTTTTACTCAGCAGATAAGCAATCACCAGATAGACGCACATTTGCTGGAGCAGGGAAAGAATCAAATCGACCTGAGTAACCATGGGCAGGCGCCTCGCAATATTAACGCCAGGATTGTAACGCGTTTTGCGTCATCGTGGCGTACTGACGCGCAATTTAATCTGTCATCGGAGCGTCATAATATATTCTTATCTTAGTGGCGTAAAAAAATTACGCTTTCTCACGCAAACTCACTTAATCATTGTCTAAGCTGATTAATGGTCATGTCGATATTGTCGCGCTTCCCGGTGTGAAGATGATCAAAAAGAGCTTAATTCCCTGATACAGCCGCTAAATAAGTGGGATTACTCACGTTATTTTCTGGCATTAATAAACATAATTCTAATAAGAAATATAAAACTGGCGTATTTACTTATGCCTTAAATAAATTTAGTCGCGGGGCAAAACGTTATCGTTTTGGATAACGCAACGCGTTGGCCCTTTACGGGCGAAGTTGATTAATCCCGATGAGCGTACTCAGGTGAGTGATTCGGGTGGCGAATCCGCCGGGAGCGGATTTGAACGCCGCTGGCAGCGGGACGAATAATTGATCCCGGCCAACGCACCGGCGGCTTGAAGTATGACGGGGATATTCCATTAAGGTTTTCTTTAAATTATACCCAATCGATCTCAGGAGGCCGGCGCACCCATTCCCAGGCGTTTTTTCGATGATGGTTAAGTTACAGAATCTGCCGGGAGCCGATGCGCGCGTTGCCTGCGGAGGCCGCAAACAGGCGGGGACAGGCAACGAATAACGCCAGCGTCCCTGCAGTCTGCAGTATGACGAGTATAAAGAAGGTTAATCAGAGGGATGACCGCCATGCCAGAACTTTCCGACCGTCAGACAATTAATTTACTGATTTCCGGTCATTATGCCGATCCTTTTGCGCTGTTGGGCATGCACCAGTGCGCGGAGGGCCTACAGGTGCGGGCGCTGGTGCCGGATGCGCAAGAGGTCTGGCTGGTGGAGGCGGCGCACGGGCGGCGGCTGGTACAGCTGGAACGCGCCGATGAACGCGGCTTCTTTTGCGCCACGGTGCCGCGCCGGAAAAAGCCGTTTCATTATCAACTGGCGATAAGCTGGCCTGACGCCTCGCTGTTGATTGAAGACCCTTACCGTTTCGGGCCGCTGCTGCAGGAGCTGGATAGCTGGCTGCTGGCGGAGGGCACGCATTTACGGCCGTATGAGCATCTGGGGTCGCACCCGCAGACGCTGGACGGCGTGGACGGCACGCGCTTTGCGGTATGGGCGCCGAATGCCCGGCGGGTGTCGGTGGTGGGAGAGTTTAATTTCTGGGATGGGCGCCGCCATCCGATGCGTTTAAGAAAAGAAAACGGCATCTGGGAATTATTTCTGCCCGCCGTGCATGCCGGCCAGTTATATAAATATGAAATTATCGATTGCCGCGGCGATATCCATTTAAAAGCCGATCCCTATGCCTTCGAGGCGCAAATGCGCCCCGAGACGGCGTCATTAATCAATCTGTTGCCGGAACGCGTGGCGCCGGATGAACAACGCCAGCTGGCCAACAATTTCGATGCGCCTATTTCCATTTATGAAGTTCACCTGGGATCCTGGCGGCGGCATAGCGAGAATAATTATTGGCTTAGTTATCAGGAATTAGCGGAACAGCTTATCCCTTACGTGAAAGAAATGGGTTTTACCCATATTGAACTGTTGCCGGTAAATGAGCATCCGTTTGACGGCAGCTGGGGCTATCAGCCGCTGGGGCTGTACGCGCCGACGCGCCGCTTCGGCACGCCGCAGGCATTTAAAGCGTTTATTGATGCGGCGCATCAGGCCGGTCTCAACGTACTGCTGGACTGGGTGCCGGGCCATTTCCCGGAGGATGAATTCGGGCTGGCGAAATTCGACGGCACGGCGCTGTATGAATATGCCGATCCGCGCGAAGGGTTTCATCAGGACTGGAATACGCTGATTTATAACTATGGCCGGCATGAGGTTCGCAACTATCTGGCCGGCAACGCGCTGTTCTGGCTGGAACGCTACGGCATTGACGGTCTGCGCGTCGATGCGGTGGCCTCGATGATCTATCGCGACTACAGCCGGGCGGAGGGGCAGTGGGTGCCTAATCACTATGGCGGAAAGGAGAATCTGGAGGCGATCGCCTTCCTGCGCTACACCAACCAGACGCTGGGGCAAAACCGTCCCGGCGCGGTGACCATGGCGGAGGAGTCTACCGACTACCCTGGCGTGACCCTGCCGCCCGAATTGAACGGACTGGGTTTTCACTACAAATGGAATATGGGGTGGATGCACGACACCCTCGCTTATATGCAGCTCGATCCGGTGCATCGCAAATATCACCACGACCGTCTGACTTTCGGCATACTGTACGCCTACAGCGAAAACTTTGTGCTGCCGCTCTCGCATGATGAAGTGGTGCACGGCAAGCGCTCGTTGCTCGACCGCATGCCCGGCGACGCCTGGCAGAAGTTCGCCGGTCTGCGCGCCTATTACGGCTTTATGTGGGCGCATCCCGGCAAAAAGCTGCTGTTTATGGGCAACGAATTCGCCCAGGGGCGCGAATGGAATCACGAAAGCAGCCTGGACTGGCATCTGCTCGATGAGCCTGAAGGCTGGCACCGCGGCGTACAGCAATTGGTGCGCGACCTGAACCACTGTTATCGCCGGCAGCCGCCGCTGTATCAGCTGGATTTTCAGCCGCAGGGGTTTGAGTGGCTGGTGGTGGACGATCGGGAGAACTCCGTCTTCGCTTTTGTGCGCCGCGATCAGCAGGGCAATGAGCTGCTGGTGGTAAGCAATTTTACCCCGGTGCCGCGCTACGGTTACCGTATCGGCATCAATCAGCCCGGTCGCTGGCGCGAAATCATCAATACCGACTCTTGTCATTATCACGGCGGCAATCTGGGCAACCAGGGGGCAGTGGAAAGCGAGGCGCAGGGCAGCCATCAGCGCGCGCACTCTCTGGTCCTGACCCTGCCGCCGCTGGCTACGCTGTATCTGGTTAAGGAGGCGTAATGCCGACATTGACGGAAGGACGGTCCGCGCCGTTGGGCGCCAGTTACGACGGTCACGGGGTGAATTTCGCGCTGTTTTCCGCCCATGCGGAGCGGGTGGAACTGTGTCTGTTCGATGAGCGCCAGCGCGAGCGTCGCCTGGCGCTGCCGGCGCGCAGCGGCGATATCTGGCACGGCTATTTACCCGATGCCCGGCCCGGTCTGCGCTACGGCTTTCGGCTGCATGGCCCTTTCGCCCCTGCCGACGGCCAGCGCTTTAACCCGGCTAAACTATTGCTCGACCCCTGCGCCCGTGCGCTGGACGGCTGGCTGGCGGACGATCCCTGCCTGCACGGCGGCCATGATCGGCCCGATCCGCGCGATAGCGCGCCGGTGATGCCCAAATGCGTGGTGGTGGACGAGTCCTGGAACTGGCGGGGCGATCAGTATCCGCAGACGCCATGGGGCCAGACGGTGATCTACGAAGCGCACGTGCGCGGCCTGACTCAGCTTCATCCGGCGATCCCCGCCGAGGTGCGCGGCAGCTACGCGGCGCTGGCCCACCCGGTCATCATCGACTATCTGACCCGGCTGGGCGTCACCGCGCTGGAGCTGTTGCCGGTGCAGCTGCATGCCGATGAGCCGCGTTTGCAGCAAATGGGGCTGCAAAATTACTGGGGCTACAATGTGCTGTTGCCGTTCGCGGTGGACAACAGCATGGCCAGCGGCGCTAATGCGCTGAACGAATTCCGCGCGGCGGTCCGCGCGCTGCATCAGGCGGGCATCGAGGTTATTCTGGATGTGGTGTTCAATCACAGCGCGGAGCTGGACGTCGACGGACCTACTCTGGCGCTGCGCGGCATCGATAACCGCAGCTATTACTGGCTTAATGAGCGGGGGGAGTATCTTAACTGGACCGGCTGCGGCAACGCGCTGCGTTTGGATAACCCGCCGGTCGTGGCGTGGGTCGTCTCCTGTCTGCGCTTTTGGCGCGAGTCGTGTCACGTGGACGGTTTTCGCTTCGATCTGGCGACCGTGCTGGGGCGTACGCCCGATTTTTCCGCCCAGGCGCCGCTGTTCGACGCCATTCAGGCCGATGAGCAACTGCGCCACTGCAAATTGATCGCCGAACCCTGGGATATCGGGCCCGGCGGCTACCAGTCCGGCCAGTTTCCGCCGCCCTTCGCCGAATGGAACGATCGCTATCGCGACGATATGCGCCGTTTTTGGCTGCACGGCGATCTTTCCAGCGGCGCATTTGCCCGCCGTTTCGCCGCGTCTAACGATATTTTCCAGCACCATCGCCGCCTGCCTTCCGCCTCGATCAACCAACTGACTGCGCACGACGGTTTCACGCTGTGGGATCTGGTCAGCTTTAACCACAAGCATAACCAGGCCAACGGCGAGGAAAATCGCGATGGCGCAGACAGCAATTTCAGTCATAACCATGGCACTGAAGGGCTGGCGGCCGATGATGAAACGCAGCGCCGACGGCTGGCCAGCGTTCGGGCGCTGTTGAGTTCGCTGCTGCTGTCGCAGGGAACGCCGATGCTGCTGGCGGGAGACGAACACGGCCATAGTCAGCAGGGCAACAACAACGCCTATTGCCAGAATAACGAACTGACCTGGCTGCATTGGGAAGAGGCGAACGATGAACTGGCGCGTTTCACCGCCGCGTTGATTCGGCTGCGCCGCGCCATTCCGGCCCTGCAGCAAAACGCCTGGTGGCCGGAGGGCGACGGCTCGGTGCAGTGGTTGACTCCGCAGGGCGAACCGATGACGCCCCGGCAATGGGAACAGGGTGAGCGTCAACTACAGATTTTACTGTCCGGGCGCTGGCTGCTGCTGATTAATGCCGGTCCGGGCCATTGCGAAATGACGTTGCCGGCCGGCGAGTGGCAGCCCGTGCCGCCGTTTGAGCGGGAGGCTAATCAAATCAATGACGCAGTATGGCGCGGGGATGCGCCAGCCGTATGTGCCCTGATGAAAAAATAATAAGGAGTTAGCCATGGTTGTAAATAGCGATAAGTACGATCCATTGATGCTGGCCAGGCAATTACCTCTGAAATCGGTTGCGCTCATTCTTGCTGGCGGCAAAGGTTCCCGGCTGAAAGATTTAACGGCCAATCGGGCGAAGCCGGCGGTTCATTTCGGCGGAAAATTCCGCATCATCGACTTTGCCCTGTCAAACTGCCTCAATTCGGGCATTCGCCGCATCGGCGTTATCACGCAATATCAGTCGCATACCCTGGTGCAGCATATCCAACGCGGCTGGTCGTTCCTCAATGAAGAGATGAACGAGTTTATCGATTTGCTGCCCGCCCAGCAGCGTTCCACCACCGAGCAATGGTATCGCGGCACGGCGGATGCGGTATGCCAGAACCTGGATATCATCCGCCGCTATAACGCCGAATACGTGGTCATTCTGGCCGGCGACCACATCTACAAGATGGACTATTCGCGCATGTTAATCGACCACGTGGAGAAGAACGCGCAGTGCACGGTGGCCTGTCTGCCGGTGCCGCGGGCGGAAGCCAGCGCCTTCGGCGTGATGGAGGTGGACCAACAGTATCGCATTGTGAGGTTTGCAGAGAAACCGGCCGACCCGCCCGCGATGCCCGGTCAGCCCGATATGGCGCTGGCGAGTATGGGTATCTATGTTTTTAATGCGGACTATTTGTATCGCCTGCTGGAAGAGGATGTGTGCCTCACGGCGTCGAGCCACGATTTCGGCCAGGATTTGATCCCGCAGATCACCGCGCGACAGGAGGCCTGGGCGCATCCGTTCACGCTGTCGTGCGTGACCACCAATGACGATAGCCCGCCCTATTGGCGCGACGTGGGGACGCTGGACGCATACTGGCGCGCCAATCTCGATCTGGCGTCGGTTACGCCGGAACTGGATGTGTACGATCGCGACTGGCCGATTCGCACTTCGATGGAGTCGTTGCCGCCGGCCAAATTCGTCCAGGATCGTTCCGGCAGCCATGGGTTGACCATGAATTCTCTGGTGTCCGGCGGCTGTATTGTCTCCGGCTCGGTGGTGACGCATTCCGTTCTGTTTCCGCGGGTGCGGGTAAATTCATTTTGCAGCATTGATTCCACCATTTTGCTGCCGGACGTCAAAGTCGGCCGTTCCTGTCGTCTGCGGCGTTGTGTGATCGACCGGGCCTGTATTCTGCCGGAAGGGCTGGTTATCGGTGAAAATGCGGAAGAGGACAGCCGGCGTTTTTACCGTTCGGAAGAGGGTATTGTGCTGGTGACGCGGGCCATGCTGGCGAAGCTGTGACCATTCGGCGGCGGCGCGCACCCGGGGCGCGCCTCTGGCAGTCGGGTATATAACGGGAGTCATGATGCGGGTATTACATGTGTGTTCAGAACTGTTTCCGCTGCTGAAAACCGGCGGGCTGGCCGACGTGGCCGGGGCGTTGCCGATGGCGCAGATCGCCGACGGCATGGATGTCAGGGTGATCCTGCCCGCGTTTCCGGATCTGAAAAAAGGCATCGCGGATACTCAGGTTGTGCGAGAGATGGACACCTTCGCCGGCCCGGCGACGCTGCGCTACGGTCATTTCAACGGCGTCGGCATTTATTTGATCGATGCGCCCGGCCTGTACCAGCGCGCCGGCAGCCCGTATCACGATCCTGCGCAGTATGCCTACGCCGATAACTACCTGCGTTTCGCCCTGCTGGGCTGGATGGCCTGCGAACTGGCCTGCGGGCTCGATCATTACTGGCGGCCGGATGTGGTGCACGCGCACGACTGGCACGCCGGCTTAACCTGCGCTTATCTCGCTGCGCGTCAACGCCCGGCGAAATCGGTATTCACCGTACATAACCTCGCCTATCAAGGGCTGTTTCATGCCCGCCATCTGGCGGAGATTCAGTTACCGGCCGATTTTTTTAACCTTTACGGTCTGGAATTCTACGGGCAGCTCTCTTATCTGAAGGCCGGTCTGTACTATGCCGACCATGTCACCACCGTGAGTCCGACCTATGCCCATGAAATTACGCTGCCTGAGTTCGGGTACGGTATGGAAGGGCTGCTGAAGACGCGCGCGGAGCAGGGGCAGCTGTCCGGGATTCTCAATGGGGTGGACGACGCTATCTGGAACCCGGCCCATGATCGATTGCTCACCCGCGGCTATACTCGAGATGTGCTCACAAATAAAGCAGAGAATAAGCGCCATCTGCAGACGGCCATGGGGCTAAGGGTGGATGACAAGGCGCCGGTGTTCGCCATTGTCAGTCGGCTGACCTACCAGAAGGGGCTGGATCTGGTGCTGGAGGCGCTGCCCGATTTGCTGGAGCAGGGCGGGCAGATGGTGGTATTGGGAGCCGGCGACGCCACGCTGCAGGAAGGTTTTTTAGCGGCGGCGGCGGAGTATCACGGCCAGGTCGGCGTACAGATTGGTTATCACGAGGCCTTTTCGCACCGCATCATCGGCGGAGCGGACGTGATTATGGTGCCGAGCCGCTTCGAGCCCTGCGGCTTAACGCAGCTGTATGGTTTGAAGTATGGCACGCTGCCGCTGGTGCGGCGCACCGGCGGGCTGGCCGATACGGTGGCCGACTGTTCTCTGGAAAATCTGGCCGACGGGCTGGCCAGCGGTTTTGTTTTTAGCGACAGCAGCGTGCAGGAGTTGGCGCGCGCTATCCGACGGGTATTTGTGTTATGGGGACGTCCCTCTCTCTGGCGCTACGTACAGCGCCAGGCGATGGGCAAAGATTTTAGCTGGCAGGTTGCTGCGCAGGCTTATCGTGCGCTGTATCAACGCTTGTGGTAATCACTCGTCATCGGGAACAAACGTCATGAACACACCGTTTACCTATAATGCACCAACGCTCAGTGTGGAAGCGCTGAAACACTCCATCGCCTATAAGCTGATGTTCACTGTCGGTAAAGACCCCTCCATCGCCAGCAAGCATGACTGGCTGAACGCCACGCTGTTTGCCGTGCGCGACCGTATTGTGGAGCGCTGGCTGCGCTTTAACCGCGCGCAGCTGTCGCAGGATGTGCGTCAGGTCTACTACCTGTCGATGGAGTTTTTGCTGGGACGCGCGCTGTCCAACGCGCTGTTGTCGGTGGGAATGTATGACGAGATCCGGGAAGCGCTGGATCAGATGGGACTGGATCTGGACGAACTGCTGGATGAGGAAAACGACCCCGGGCTGGGCAACGGCGGTCTGGGTCGGCTGGCGGCTTGTTTTCTCGACTCGCTGGCCACCATGGCGCTGCCGGGTCGCGGTTACGGTATTCGCTACGAATACGGCATGTTCAAACAGAACATCATTAACGGTCAGCAGGCGGAGTCGCCGGATTACTGGCTGGAATACGGCAATGCGTGGGAGTTTCCGCGTCACAACACGCGCTATAAGGTCCGCTTCGGCGGCCGTTTGCAGCAGGAAGGCGCGAAAACCCGCTGGCTGGAGACGGAAGAAGTGCTGGCCTGCGCCTACGACCAGATCATCCCCGGCTTCGATACCGACGCCACCAACACCCTGCGGCTGTGGAGCGCGCAGGCCAGTAACGAGATCAATCTGGGCAAATTCAATCAGGGCGACTATTTCGCCGCCGTCGAAGATAAAAATCATTCCGAAAACGTATCCCGGGTGCTCTATCCGGATGATTCCACCTATTCCGGCCGCGAGTTGCGGCTGCGCCAGGAGTATTTTCTGGTTTCGGCCACGGTGCAGGATATTCTTAGCCGTCACTGGATGATGCACCAGACCTTCGACAATCTGGCGGAAAAGATCGCTATTCACCTGAATGACACCCATCCGGTGCTGGCGATTCCGGAGCTGATGCGGCTGTTGATCGATGAGCATAAGTTCAACTGGGCGCAGGCGTGGGAGGTGGTCGGCCAGGTGTTCTCCTATACCAACCACACTCTGATGAGCGAAGCGCTGGAAACCTGGCCGGTGGATATGATCGGCAAAATCCTGCCGCGTCATCTGCAGTTGATCTTCGAGATCAACGATCACTTTTTGCAGCAGGTGCAAAAACAGTTCCCTGACGACAACGATCTGGCGGCCCGCGTCTCGATCATTGATGAACTCAACGGGCGTCGGGTGCGCATGGCGTGGCTGGCGGTGGTCAGCAGCCATAAGGTCAACGGCGTATCGGCGCTGCATTCCGAACTGATGGTGCAGTCGCTGTTCGCCGATTTCGCCCGCCTGTTTCCCGGGCGATTCTGCAATAAGACCAACGGCGTGACGCCGCGCCGCTGGCTGGCGCTGGCCAATAAGCCGCTCGCCAGCGTGCTGGACGAGACGATCGGCAAACGCTGGCGCACGGATTTCAGCCTGCTGTCCGAACTGAAACCGCACGGCGATTTCCCGTCGTTTATTCAGCAGGTCCAGCAGGCCAAGCTGGAAAATAAAAAGCGGCTGGCGATTTATATCGCGCAGAACCTGAATATTGTGGTCAACCCGGAAGCGCTGTTTGACGTGCAGATTAAGCGCATCCATGAATATAAACGCCAGTTGCTGAACGTGTTGCACATCATCACGCTGTATAACCGGCTGAAAAGCGAGCCGGAGGCCGAGCGGGTGCCGCGCGTGGCTATCTTCGCCGGCAAAGCGGCTTCGGCTTACTACATGGCGAAGCACATTATTCATCTGATCAATGACGTCGCGAAGGTGATCAACAACGATCCGGCGATGCACGATAAGCTGAAGGTGGTGTTTATCCCCAACTACAGCGTGAGTCTGGCGCAGATCATTATTCCGGCCGCCGATCTGTCGGAGCAGATTTCGCTGGCCGGCACGGAGGCGTCGGGGACCAGCAATATGAAATTCGCCATTAATGGCGCGCTGACCATAGGCACGCTCGACGGGGCCAATATTGAGATGCTCGAATACATCGGCGAAGAGAATATGTTTATTTTCGGCAACACCGCCGAGCAGGTTGAAGCGATACGGCGCCAGGGCTATAACCCGCGCCAGTTTTATGAACAGGATGAAGAGCTGCATCAGGCGCTGACGCAGATCGCCACCGGTTTGTTCAGCCCGGAAGAGCCCAAACGTTACGGCGATCTGTTCGACTCGCTGGTCAATTTCGGCGACCATTATCAGCTGCTGGCCGACTACCGCAGCTATGTCGATACCCACGATAAGGTGGATGCGCTCTATCGCAACCGCGACCAGTGGACGCAGACGACGCTGAAAAATATCGCCAGCATGGGCTATTTTTCCTCCGACCGGACGATCCAGGAATACGCGGACGATATCTGGAATATTAAACCGATTCGCCTGTAAGCCTGGCGCTGGCGTTCCTCATTGATTGCCTGCGCGCGGTCGTGTTTATGCTTGCGCGTCAGCTGGCTGAATGCGCCTCATCTGCGCCGTTTTCATCCTTATGAGGCGCGCGCCGCGCGGCCTCGTGCGCGTCGACCTGCGGCCCTTCAGCCCTGACGGCGGGGCGGCCGGCCTGCGACGCCTGCGTCAGCCAGTCGCCGACGCGCCGGCGCTGCGCTTCATCCAGCCACAGGCCGAGTTTGGTGCGTCGCCACAGGGCGTCTTCCTGCGTCACCACCCACTCTTGATCCACCAGATAGCGCAACTCGGCTTCGTACAGTTGATGACCGAAGTGCTCGCCCAGTTCGCTCAGGCGGCTGGCGTTCGCCAGTATCTCTTCGCTGCGTCGGCCGTAGGTGTGGCTGTAACGGCGGGCCAGCGGCTCCGGCAGGAAGCTAAAGCGACGGCGCAGCGCGGCGGCGTAATCATCCCGGCTGCCGGTCAGCTCGCCGCCGGGCAGCACGCAGGTTTTGGTCCACGCCTTGCCGCACTGCGGATAGTAGCCGGACAGCTTGTCCAGCGCGTGTTCCGCCAGCTTACGGTAGGTGGTCAGCTTACCGCCGAAAACCGACAGCAGCGGCGCCTGCCCCTGTCGATCGTCGATTGACAGCGTGTAATCTCGGGTAATGGCCTGCGGTGAATTGGACTCATCGTCACACAGCGGCCGCACGCCGGAGTACGTCCAGACAATATCGTCGCGGCCGATCTGTTTCCTGAAATGTTGGTTATACACCTTCAGCAGGTAGGCGATTTCCTCATCATCGATTCGCACATGGCGCAAATCGCCATGGAACTCGAGGTCGGTGGTGCCGATAATCGAAAACTCGTCCAGCCATGGGATCACGAAAACGATGCGATGGTCTTCGTTTTGCAGGATATAGGCCTGCGGCTGGTCGTGGACCTTCGGCACGACGATATGGCTGCCCTTAATCAGGCGAATGCCATAGGGTGATTTTTGCTCCAGACCGGTATTGATGAACTGTTTAACCCACGGACCGGTGGCGTTGACCAGGCCTTTGGCGCGCCAGCTCAGCGTTTCGCCGCTCAGGTTATCGCGCGCCTCCACCAGCCAGAGGCCATTCTCGCGTTGCGCGCGGGTAACTTCGGTACGGGTACGCACCTGGCCGCCGCGCCTGACCACTTCCTGCGCGTTTAGCACCACCAGCCGCGCATCATCCACCCAGCAGTCTGAATATTCGAAACCGCGCACGATCTCGGGCTTTAGCACCGAGTTTGATCCAAAACGCAATCCGTGGCTGGCCGGAAGGCTGACGCGTTTACCCAAATGATCGTACAAAAACAGACCGGTGCGAATCATCCATGCCGGCCGCAGATGGGGTTGATGGGGCAGACGAAAACGCAAAGGAGAGGCAATATGCGGCGCCATTTTCAGCAACACCTCGCGCTCGGCCAGCGCTTCGCTAACCAGGCGGAATTCGTAGTGCTCAAGGTAACGCAGCCCGCCATGAATCAGTTTGGAGCTGGCGGACGACGTGGCGCACGCCAGGTCATCCGCCTCGAGCAGCAGGACGGATAACCCGCGCCCGGCGGCATCCGCGGCTATTCCTGCGCCGTTGATGCCGCCACCGATCACAATCAGGTCTTTACTTTCCATCGTGCTGCCTCCGCTGCCTGTAACGAACGCGATAATGTTCTTTTTCGCTCATGATTGTAATCGTAAACAAACATTACCGCTATCGAATTCAGCGCAAAAAAACGCAGGCGTGAGCGGACTAACCGTTTTGCCCTGGGCGCTGACCCATCGGGCCAGGCGCGCGCCGTGTTGCACGTTGTCGAGGGTAAATGAGCCGCACCGTCCTGCCCGCGTTCGCGAGGGCCGCCGCTATCGATAGCCATAATTTAAAGTTATTAACTAAATCTTTCCCATTTACATACACTTGAAATATATACACACATTTTTGCTCGCGATGGAAACAGGCCCCGTTCGAACAAAAATAATATAAATAACAATGTATTAGGGTGACGTTAATGATAAAGCCATTGATTGCCGCGATCGGGTTAGCTTGCGTTTCTCCGTCGGTATTAGCCTATGACTATGGTCAATATGCGCAGGAGACGCTGGATCGTCTGATTCATGACTATCCGGGACGTTACCGGGGGACCGATAATTTTACCGGCGCGGCGGACTGGATGGCGCTGCGTATGATGTCCGGCTACACCACCGTCAGGCAGGATTTTTCCTGGACCGCCGGCGGGAGCACCCGTTCATCGCAAAATGTGCTGGCATACAACCGGGGACTCAGCAGCGAGTACATCCTGACCGGCGCGCACTTTGATACTTACTTTGGCCGACCGACGCTGCAGGGGCTGGATGACAATGCCTCCGGCGCGGCCATCCTGACGGAAGTGGCGCGTAATCTCAGCGGTATTCAGACGGAGAAAACGCTGGTATTCGCCGCGTTTGGCGCGGAAGAAGAGGGGCTGCGCGGATCGCGCGCATTGGTTGATGAACTGGCGGCGCAGGGCTATACCGGCGATCTGAGCGCCATGATCAATATGGACAGCATGATCACCGGCGACAAGCTATACGCCCATGCGGGCAGCAATAGCGTGGCGAACCCCGAACTGGTGAGCCTGCGAGAGCATACCATGCGTATCGCGCGCGAGCTGGGGATTGATTTATATACTAATCCGGGGCTGAACGCGGATTACCCGGCGGGGACAGGCTGCTGCAGCGACGGCGACAGTTTTAACGTGCTGGATATCCCGGTGCTGTATATGGAAGCCACCAACTGGGATATCGGCGATCTGGATGGTTATGAGCAGACCACCAACCCTGCGGTGCCCGGCGGAGCGAGCTGGCACAAGCCCGATGTGGATAACGAGGAGTTTCTGACCGGCGTTTTCGGCCAGCAGCGGGTCGAGCAGCGGTTGAGGGACATGTCTTTGCTGATGACCCGCCTGCTGCTGGAGCTCTCCAATACCGACCGGCTGCATTCGGCCATCTCCGCCGCCAGCATGCAGCGGGCGATGGAAGACGGGCTAAAACGTCAGCACCAATCTCTGAACGATTTACATAATCAACGCTGGCTTCAGCTGCAAAGCGCCGGGCGCCAGACGGGAACGCTGGATGGCGTGGTGGGCATCGAGGGCGAAACCCGCCCGTCGGACGGTTTTGATCGCGCGCCTCAGCGGCGTTCCCGTTCGGCTATGGCCTATGCTCTGGTCGATTATCAGTTAAATGAAGGCGTCGCGGTCGGCGCCAGTCTGAGCCTGATGCGCAATAAAGATGAGCTTGAGCGCAAAGGCTATCTGGAAAGCGATACCTGGCAGGCGGGAATTTATTCGTTAGTCAATGACGGCGGTTCCGGCTGGCTGGCTGGCGATCTGTCCGCCGGTCGGGCGTCGATCGATACGCGGCGTTCCGTGTATCTGCAGGCCGCCGGCGGTCCGGTGCTGCTGGACAATACGCTGAACGGCGCGACGGAAGCGCAGTTTATCGGCGCCAGAGTGACCGGCGGCTATGATTTTGCCTTCGGCGCGCTGCGCAGCGGGCCGGTTGCCGGCCTTGACTACTCGCGCTATCGCATTAACAAGTTTGACGACCGAGAGTCGCTGCGCACCGCCGTCAGCTATGGGAAACAGAACGTCGATTCGCTGGAAGGCAGCGTCGGCTGGCGCGTGCGGGGAGAGTTTTCCCCCGGCCGGAGCGCCATTCTGCGCCCTTACGCCACGGTGTCCTGGGTCAGGGAAATGGCGGACGGCATCAATACCCACTTTGTCCTGCGCGATCATGAGCAAGGAACGGCGCGCCGGATTGACACCGGCGAGCAGGATAAAAGTTTCGGCCGCGCCACGCTGGGCGTGCAGTGGGCCGCGGCTGAGCGGCTGAATATCTACACGGAAATGGGCAGCCGATTCGGCAATAAAGACGGGGCGCAAACCCATTACAGTATCGGGGCGCAGTGGACCTTTTGACCGGCCGGCGGCGATATCCCTGGCGTTTGCCGGGTTTCCGTTTGCGCGGAGCGGGTTACAATTAAGCTTTATGTCATAAATAAGGCCGTTTCCCGATGGAACAATTCGCAGCGATCAGCGTAGAGCAGGCGCACCGTCACTGGCAGCAGGATGAGGCGGTGATGGTGGACATTCGCGATCCCCAAAGTTTTGCCGCGGGGCACGCCCCGGGCTGCTGGCACCTGACCAATGAAACTCTGCCGGCGTTCGTGCAGCAGACCGCGTTGGATCGCCCGGTGATGGTGGTGTGCTACCACGGCAATAGCAGCAGAGGGGTAGCGCAGTATCTGATCAATATTGGCTTTGCCGAGGTGTACAGCGTGGACGGCGGTTTTGAGGCATGGCAGCGCAGTTTCCCACAGGATGTGGGGCAGGGGGCGTGAACGCCGGCAGGTAATGCCGGCGCGGCATGGCAGGCCGTCGGCGCGCGTCAGGCGCGCTGACGGAAAGTCTGAATAATGCTTTTCGCCTGCATGACCACCACCACCAGAAACAGCAGCGCCAGGAAGGCGGAAATCGGGCGTTCGACAAAGGCGAGCCAGTTGCCGTCTGATTTAATCAACGACGACAGCAGGCTTTTCTCAAACATCGGCCCCAGCACCATACCGAGAATAACCGGCGCGATAGGGTACTGATATTTCTGCAGATAATAGCCAATAATCCCCATGACCAGCATGACGACGACCGACGCCATCGAATTGTTCATGGCGAAAGCGCCGACGATACTGAACACAATCACCACCGGATAAATAATATCTTTATTTACCGATATCAGCCTCTTCAGAAAGTTCACCACGATCAGCGCCAGCGGCAGCAGCGCCAGGTTGGCGATAAAAAACAGCATAAAGATGGCGTACAGTTTTTCCGGGTGAAAGATGAACAGGGACGGACCCGGCTGCATATCCTTCATATACAGCACGCCGATTACGATCGCCGCCACCGAATCGCCGGGAATGCCGAAGACCAGCGTGGGGATGTAGCTGCCGGCGAGGCTGGCGTTGTTGCTTGACGAGGCATTGATCACCGCTTCTTCCGACCCTTTGCCGTATTTTTCCGGCTCGCGCGAAAATTTCTTCGCCACCGCGTAGGAGATCCAGGCGGCGATATCGGCGCCGGCGCCGGGCAGCACGCCAATCAGCGTACCGATGGCGCTGCTGCGCGCAATGCCGACGCGGTTTTTCTTCAGCGCCGGGCGAATGCCGGCCAGAATGTTGAACGTCGCCTTTTCCGGCGTGCCGACGGGGCGAGCGATTGGCTGCGCGTGCCGGCGGGTGGCGTAATATTCGATTGCGTTGGCGATGGCGAACATCCCGATCATGGCGGGAATAAAGCTAACGCCTTCCAGCAACGCGACCTGGCCGAAGGTAAAGCGCGGCTGACCGGTAAACTCGTCGTAGCCGATGGTGGCCAGCGCCAGTCCGAGCAGCAGGGCCAGCAGGCTTTTCACTATATATTGTCCGGCGATCAGCGTTGAGCAGCTCAGCCCCAGCAGGGCCAGCCAGGCGTATTCGAACGAGCTGAATTTTAACGCGAACGACGCCAGCAGCGGTGAGGCGAAGGTTAATACGATGGCGCCGATAATGCCGCCGATGACCGAGGTGCTTAAACCAAGGCCGAGAACGTAGTTGGTCTTGCCCTGCTGGCTGAGCGCATAGCTGTCGTCCACATAGGCGGCGGAGGCGGGCGTACCGGGAATGCGCAGCAGCACGCCGGGAATATCGCCGGCGTAGATGGTGGACGCGCCGACCGAGATCATCATCGCCAGCGCCGGGATCGGATCCATAAAGAAGGTGAAGGGAACCAGCAGCGCCACGGCCATGGTGGCGGTGAGGCCGGGGATCGCGCCGACGAACAGGCCGAACAACCCGGCGGCCAGAATCGCGAAAATGGCGTTCAGGGTGATGTATTCACTGGCGTTAATCAGGATATCCATTATCTGACTCCATTAAAAAAGCGTGCCGGCCGGCAGAGGCACTAACAGGACGTTTGAAAAAAGATAATAAATACCTGCGGAGAGTCCGATAGCCGCAAGGGAAGCGATAAGTTTGTTTTTTTCCATGAATAACAACAGCAGGCCGACCATGATAATGCTGGTGGTCAGGATAAAACCCAGCAGGTCGACGCCGTAAATATAAAACATCACCACGGCGATCATCAGCGCCACGCTGGCGATCTCATGCCAGCCGCCGGCGCCCGACGTCGCCCCGGCGGTGGCGCGCCAGGCGGAAAGGAAATCCAGCGCGGACAGCACGGCGATCAGCGCGCCGACGATGGCCGGCATAAAACCGGCGCCAAAGTCGCCGACATCGCCCAGCGCGATATGGGAATAGAGGAAAATGCCGCCGCCGAACAGGAAGAACAGCAGCGGCAGTATCAGCGATAGCCTCATCATGGTATCGGGCGCTATTTGCATAACGCCCGCCTGTTTTATTTATCGGTGGACAGCAGCGCGCCGAAGCGGGCGTCTTCCTGCTGCATAAACTGATAAAGCTCGTCGCCATATAAGGCGCTGACTTCAAACCCCTGGTTGTTGGCGAATTTCTGCAGTTCCCCGGACTGATAAACCTTTTGCATCGCGCTGGTTAGCGTGTTCTGAATCTCCGCCGACAGCCCTTTCGGCGCGGACAGCACGTTCCAGGTGGTCAGCGACCAGTCGTAAGGCGTGGCCTGATTAAAGCGCGGGATGCTGGCGTACAGTTCGGAGGGCTGGGAAGACATAATGGCCAGATGACGCACCATGCCGGCATCGACCATACCTTTGGCTTCGCCCGGCGAGGAGGTGACGAAATCCACGCCGCCGGATACCAGTTCCTGCAGCGCGGCGCTGGCGCCCTGCGACGGGATAAAGCGGACGGCGTCATCCGGCAGGCCGGCGCTCTTCAGCATCCCCAGCGTGTTGAGGTGCCAGACCGATTTTAGTCCGCTGCCGGAGGCGCGCAGTTTGCCGGGCTGCTGTTTTATCGCTTCGATCAACTGCCCGGCGTCCTGATACGGTGAATCTTTCGCCACCTGTAGCCCGCCGTAAATCACCGCCAGCCGGCTAATCGGCGTGTAATCCTGGTAGCTGAGATCGGCCATCTTCTGGTGGTGCATCATGGCGATTTCCACCGTCACGATACCGAGCGTATAGCCGTCCGGCCGGGCGCGTTTGATGGCGTCATGGCCGACCACGCCGCTGCCGCCGGTGCGGTTGACCACGTTGACGTTGACGCCCAGCTCCTTCTGCAATCCGGCGGCGACCAGACGGGCGACGGTATCGGTGTTTCCTCCGGCGCCCCAGGGGACGATAATGGTGATCGGCTTTTCTGGCCAGGCGGCGAAGGCGGAACTGGACAGCAATAATGCGGCTAAGGCGGTTAACCGGATCATGTTCATTGTTGGGTTCCTTCTGTGTCAGGGTATGAGGACGTTTTTCTTATCTTATTGATGTTATTTTATTTTTATAATGATCTGTGCCCGTGCGTATCTGATCGAGAATCACCGACAGCCCCCAAAATTTCTCCAGCACGTCATCCTGATTAACGCGGCACAGCTCGGAACCGAAGGTGCCGAGCCGCTGGTGGTAGATTTTGGCGTTTTTCGGATAGCCCAGCGTTTCGCTGACCGCCGCCAGCGAGAGAAACGTCGCCAGTTCCTGCGCCAGCGCCGGCTGACTTGCGCCATGATGGTACAACCAGCTGTACAGCTCGGGATGGAAGTTGGTAAAGACGCCGCTGAAACCGCGCGAACCGGCCTGCATGGCCGGCCAGGCGATGGCGGCGTTGGCGTTGATGATGCTGAGCGGCGTGTCCTGCACCAGTCGCACCCGGCGGGTTACGGTCGGCAAATCGCAGCTGACGTCTTTTAGTACCACAAAGCGGCCGGTGCCGGCGCAGTAGGACAGTTCCTCGTCGCTCAGCAGGCGGCGATACGGCGCCGGGCACTCATACAGGCCGAGCGGCAGGCTGGCCGGTAGCGAGGCCAGCAGCGCGTCGAGCGTGGCGAAAAAGGCGGCGCTGCCCTGTCGGCGCGCGTCCAGATGATTGGTCACCAGCACCAGCGCATCGATACCGGTGGCGGCCATGGCGTTCAGCTCGGCGATCTGCTGGTCGGGCTCGTCGCTGATATGGCCGGACGCGATCACCGGAATACGCCCGTTAACCCGCTGTACCACAAACCGCGCCAGCGCCACGCGTTCGTCCAGACTAAGAAACTGCATTTCGCTCGACTGGCAGACGGCGAACAGGGCATCGACGCCGCTGGCCAGATACCAGTCGATCAACGCCGCCAGACCGGGATAGTCGATGTCGTTTTTTTCGCTGAACGGGGTCAGCATTACCGGCACAATGCCGTCGATCTTGCGCATGCTTATCTCCTTGTCTGGCTGAGCGCCAGACGACAATAGAATCGGGTTATCCGGCGGTCAGCGCTGCGCCAGCCGCGCCACGACCTGCTGGTGTTCGGGCATATTGGATGCGCCTTCGCGCTCCACCGCCAGCGAGGCGAAAGCGGCCGCGTAGGTCGCCGCCTGCGCCACGCTCTGGCCGCCGGCGGTGGCGGCGGCGAAGGCGCCGTTAAAGGCGTCGCCCGCGCCGGTGGTATCGATACTGAGCGCCGGAAAGGAGGGGATATGCTGAAACTGCTGACCGTCGAACAGCAGCGCCCCGCGCGCGCCCATGGTGATGATGACGCGCCGGGCGCCGGATTCAATAATCTTCAGCGCCGCGGCTTTGGCGCTGTCCAGGTCGATGACGTCGATGCCGGACAGCAGCGAGGCTTCCGTTTCATTCGGCGTGATCACGTCGACCAGCGGCAGACAGGCCAGCACATCGCTGGAATAGGGCGCCGGATTGAGGATGACCTTTTTGCCCAGCGCCCGGGCCAGCTTCATTGCGTTCAGCGTGGCGTTGAAGTTGTTCTCCAGTTGCACCAGCAGCACGTCGGCGCTGCTCAGTTCCGGCGTCATGGCCGCGACTTCGTCATCGGTAATGGTCTGGTTGGCGCCGGGATAGATGGCGATCATGTTCTCGCCGTCCTGCTGTGACACGTAAATGATGGCGTTGCCGGTTGGTTCGCTATCCGACTGATACAGCGTAAAGGAGTGGATCGCCGAGGAAGCGAGGTGGTCGTAGGCGAACTGGCTGAACTGATCTTTGCCGACTTTGGCGACAAAATGCACCTGCGAGCCGGCGCGGCTGGCGGCCATCGCCTGATTGGCGCCTTTACCGCCGGGGCCGAACATGCTGCCCTGGGCGATCAGCGACTCGCCGCCTTTGGGGAAACGGGCCACTCTGGCGACGATATCGACGTTAAAAGAACCGAGAATACAGACCTTACCGTTCATTTTATTTTCCTTCCCCCGCGCTATCTGATGCTTTTTCTGGTTTTCCAGCCGCCGCAGCAGCACGCTGAAATTTTCCCCGCTCGCCGCGATCAGCTCCGACTGCAGACTGCGGCGGATCACCACGGCGCCGCCGTGGCAGCGCTGCAGCAGACCGAGATGCGCCAGCGTATTTAAATCGCTGCGGATGGTCTCTCGCGTGACGGAAAACGCGCCGGCCAGATATTCCACGCTGACGCGTTCATGTTTATCGAGGTATGCCAGGATCTGGCTTCGTCTTTCTTCAGGAAACATAGTCGCCTCTGTCAGTAGGGTGAGAGTAAATAAATTGTTAAGAGCAAAAAGTGACCCGCTTCATAGCTTATGGGCTAAAACGGAAGCAAACAAAAACAGTTGTGTTATATGACTGAACGAGCGAGGTTTTTTTTACTTCGGCCGGCGCTTGTCGCCCGGGTCTAAGCGGCCGGACGGCGAGCGCCTGGGCTATTTAACTGCCGCGCAACCGCAATGTGTGACATGCTAATGGCAGAACCATGGGTTAAGTAATAGAGCCGATATGATGAGCCGAGTGATTGTGTTATCCAGCCCGCGTCTGGCGCAGGCTTTTGTTGACTATATGCGCATCCGCAATATCGATCTGGAGATGCGTATCCAGGGCGAAGAAGCCGAACTGTGGCTGGCGGACGACTCGCGCCAGCAAGAGGTGCGCGAGGCGCTGGACGACTTCCTGCGCGATCCGCTGCATCCGCGCTATCAGGCCGCCAGCTGGCAGACCGGTTCGACCTCGCCGGCCATCCGCTATCCACGCGTCGATGTGATGCAAAACCTGCGCCGCCAGGCCGGCACGCTGACCTGGCTGGTGACCGGCCTGGCGCTGCTGGTGTATGTGCTGATGCTGTTGCCGGGCGACGACCGGCTGATGAGATGGCTAAGCTGGCCGGCGAATGGCGCGCAGTATTTTCAGGTCTGGCGCTGGTTCAGCCACGCCTTGCTGCACTTCTCGCTGCTGCATATTCTCTTTAATCTGATGTGGTGGTGGTATCTCGGCGGGCAGATGGAAAAGGCGCTGGGCAGCGCCAGGCTGCTGACGCTGACGCTGCTGTCGGCGTTGCTCAGCGGCATGGTGCAGTCCTGGTTCAGCGGCATCTACTTCGGCGGGCTGTCGGGCGTGGTGTACGCCCTGATGGGCTATGTCTGGCTGCGCGGCGAGCGCCAACCCGGCGGGCCGCTGTTCCTGCCGCGCGGGATGATGATTTTTGCGTTGCTCTGGCTGATAGTGGGATATTTCGATATTTTAGGCCTGTCTATCGCCAATGCGGCCCACGTGATGGGCCTGGTCGTGGGTTTAGCCATGGCCTTTTGGGACACCAGAACAAGAAAATAAGCGGGGTAAGCGCATGTCCGGGGAGCGAACGTGAAGCAAACACAACGTCATGATGCCATTATCGAACTGGTGCGCCGTCAGGGCTACGTCAGCACGGAAGAACTGGTGGCGCATTTCGCCGTCAGTCCGCAAACGATTCGCCGCGATCTAAACGAACTGGCCGACCGTAATAAAATCCATCGTCATCATGGCGGCGCGGCGTTGCCGTCCAGTTCGGTCAACGCGGCGTACCATGACCGCAAAATGATGTGGTCGGAAGAGAAGGCCCGCATCGCGCGTCAGGTCGCCGGTCAGATCCCGGACGGCGCGACGCTGTTTATCGATATCGGCACCACGCCGGAAGCGGTGGCCTGCGCGCTGATGCAGCATAAGGATCTGCGGGTGGTGACCAATAACCTGAACGTGGCGACGCTGCTGGCGGTGAAAGAGGATTTCCGGCTGATACTGGCCGGCGGCGAAGTGCGTAATCGCGACGGCGCGATCGTTGGCGAAGCCACGCTGGATTTTATCTCTCAGTTCCGTCTCGATTATGGCATTTTAGGAATAAGCGGCATTGACATGGACGGATCGTTGCTGGAGTTTGATTATCACGAAGTGCGTACCAAACGTGCCATTATTGAAAACTCCCGCTGCGTGATGCTGGTGACCGACCACTCTAAGTTTGGTCGTAGCGCCATGGTGAACCTTGGCAATATGGATCTGATCGATTATTTGTTCACCGACCAGCCGCCGCCCGCCAGCGTGATGAAGATTATCGAGCAACATCAGGTGCAGCTGGAGCTGTGTTAAGCCGGCTGTACACTGGCCTGTGAGTCGCCATCCGGGAGAGGCATTATGGCACAACTGTCATTTGACCGACCGCAGTTCATGGCCGCCCTGCAACGTCAGCAGCGCTACTATGGTGGGACTTCGCTTCGGGCGCTGACGCCCGTTCAATGCTGGCAGGCGCTCAGCGCGGCGCTGGCGGAACAGCTGGCGCTGCAGCCCGCGCCCGCGCCGACCGACGTCGGGCGGCACGTCAACTACCTTTCGCTGGAGTTTCTGCCTGGCCGTCTGACCGGCAACAACCTGCTTAACCTCGGCTGGTATGATGAGGTGGCGGGAATGCTTGCCGGGGATGGGCTTAGCCTCGCCGATATCCTCGAACAGGAAACCGACCCGGCGCTGGGCAATGGCGGACTGGGGCGGCTGGCCGCCTGTTTTCTCGATGCGATGGCCACCGTGGGGCAAAGCGCCACGGGATATGGCCTGAGTTATCAGTATGGCCTGTTTCGGCAGCGATTCAGCGCCGGCCAGCAGAAAGAGTGGCCGGACGACTGGCGGCGCGAGGATTATCCCTGGTTTTGTCCGCGTCGGGATCTTACGGTCGGCGTCGGATTCGGCGGCGAACTGGCGACGGATGAAGAGGGCCGCACGCGCTGGCGGCCGGCGCTGACGCTGCGCGGAGAGGCGTGGGATTTGCCGGTGGTGGGCTATCGCAACGGCGTGACCCAGCCGCTGCGCCTGTGGCAGGCGACGCATCCCGAACCTTTCGATCTGACCCTGTTCAACGACGGCAGCTATCTGCGCGCCGCCCGGCAGGGCGTCGAAGCGGGCAGCCTGACCAGCGTGCTGTATCCCAGCGACGACCACCCGGCCGGCAAGCGTTTACGCCTGATGCAGCAATATTTTCTCTGCGCCTGTTCGGTGGCGGATATTCTGCAGCGACATCAGGCCGCCGGGCGCCCGCTGAGCGAGCTGCCGCGCTATGAAGTGATTCAGCTGAATGATACGCATCCGACGCTGGCGATCCTGGAATTGCTGCGCCTGCTGCTGGACCAGTATGGTATGACGTGGGATGACGCCTGGTCGCTGACCCGGCAACTGTTCGCCTACACCAACCACACATTGCTGCCGGAGGCGCTGGAGTGCTGGGACGCACGGCTGTTTCGTCGCCTGTTGCCGCGCCATTTCGCCATCATTAAGCAGATCGATAAAGGATTTCGTCAGCAGGTCGAGCAGCGCTGGCCGGGCGAACCCCGGGTGTGGAGACGGCTGGCGATCCAGTATCGCCAGCAGGTCAGAATGGCCAACCTGTGCGTGATCGCCTGTTTTGCGGTGAACGGGGTGGCGGCGTTGCACTCGCGGCTGGTGGTGGAAGATCTGTTTGCCGAATATCATCAGCTGTGGCCGGAGAAGTTCCATAACGTGACCAACGGCATCACGCCGCGCCGCTGGGTTAAGCAGTGCAATCCGGCGCTGTCCGCGCTGATCGATGAGACGCTGGGCAGCACGGCGTGGGTCAGCCGGCTGGAGATGCTGCGCGGGCTGGAGCCGGCGGCGGATGACGCGGCCTTCCGCCAGCGTTATCGCCAGGTGAAGCAGCACAATAAAACGCTGCTGGCCGATTACCTGCAGCGCGAACACGGCTGGCGGTTGGATACCGGCGCGCTCTTCGATGTGCAGATCAAGCGCCTGCATGAGTATAAGCGTCAGCATCTCAATCTGTTGCATATCGTCGCGTTGTACCGCGAGCTGCGCGATAACCCGACGCTGGAGCGCGTGCCGCGCGTATTTTTGTTTGGCGCGAAAGCCGCGCCCAGCTACGCGCTGGCGAAAAATATTATTTACGCCATCAATCAGGTGGCGGAAAAAATTAATCAGGACGAGCGGGTCAACGATCGGCTGAAAGTGATCTTTGTTCCCGATTATCGGGTCTCGCTGGCCGAACGTATTATCCCGGCGGCCGACGTCTCCGAGCAAATTTCCACCGCCGGAAAGGAAGCGTCCGGCACCGGCAATATGAAGCTGGCGCTGAACGGCGCGCTGACGTTGGGCACGCTGGACGGCGCCAATGTGGAAATCGCCGAACAGGTCGGCGCCGATAATCTGTTTATCTTCGGCCACAGCGTCGAACAGGTGAAGGCTCTGCAGGCTGACTACCGCAATAGCGCGCCGGCCCAGCGCTCGGCCAGTATCGAGGCGTATCTCGACGCCAGCCCGTTGCTGCGCGAGGCGCTGGCGGAGCTGGCCAGCGGCGCCTTTAGCCACGGAGATAAACAGGCCTTTGCGCCATTGCTCAACAGCCTGCTGAAACAAGGCGACCCCTGGCTGGTGCTGGCCGATTTCGCTCCATACTACCAGGCACAGTTGCGGGTAGATGCGCTCTATCGCGATGTGGACGAATGGACGCGGCGCTGCGCGCTGAATACCGCCCGGGTGGGGATGTTTAGCGCCGACCGGGCTATTGGCGACTATCAGCGCGCCATATGGCAGGCGAGGTATTAAAAAGTAAGGAAAAAAGATGGCATCCACCAGGGCCAGAAAACAGACGACTCCGCAGGTCGGGGTTGCCGGGAGCTATATCGATGCTTATGGCAACGAGCGGCCCGTGGCGGAATCAACCCGGCAGGCGCTACAGGCGATGATTGCACGCGACGATACGTCGGATGCGCCCTTGCCGCCGGTGAAAGTCTTTCTACAACATCAGGATGCGGCGGTTTCCCTGGCCGGTAAAGGCAGTTTTGACTGGACGCTGAGCTATGAAAATGGCGGCCAGGTCGCCGGCAGGGGGCGGGCGGGAAAAACGCTGCTGCTGCCCGGCGCGCTGCCGCTGGGCTACCATCTGTTGACTCTCGAACAGGCCGGCAGGCAATGGTCGTGTCGGATTATCATCGCCCCCGCGCGCTGCTATGAGCCGCCGGCGCTGGGCCAGGGGCGGCGCTGGTGGGGCGTGTGCGCCCAGCTCTACACCCTGCGTTCGCAGACGAACTGGGGCATCGGCGATTTTGGCGATCTGCGGCTGCTTATCGAGCAGATCGCCCGCCGCGGCGGCGCATTCGTCGGGCTAAATCCGCTGCATGCGCTCTATCCGTGCGACGCGCAGCGCGCCAGTCCTTATAGCCCCTCCTCCCGCCGCTGGCTGAACGTGATTTATATTGATGTCAATCAGGTGGACGATTTCCGCCACAGTCACGCCGCACAGCGTTGGTGGGGCCAGGAGAAGACCCGCCGCCAGCTGGAGAAGGTGCGCGGCGGACGCTGGGTCGATTATCCGCAGGTGATGGCGCTGAAGCTGACGGCGCTGCGTATGGCCTTCCGTCATTTCAATACCCGCGTCGCGCTCGATCCGCGCGTCAGCGCCTTCCGCCAGTTTATGCTGCAGGGCGGGGAGAACCTGCTGCGTCAGGCGACCTTCGACGTGCTGCAGGCGCATTTATTGCAGCAGAAAGGCGACTGGCGTTACTGGCAGCAGTGGCCGGCGCAATATCAGGATCACAGCGGCGAGGCGGTGCGGCAGTTTTTCCGTCTGCAGGAGACGGAAATCGAGTTTTATTGCTGGCTGCAGTGGTTGGCGCATGAGCAGATCAGCGGCTGTTTCGAACATAGTCGGCAGCTCGGCATGCCGCTTGGCATTTACCGCGATCTGGCCGTCGGCGTAGCGCAGGGGGGGGCGGAAACCTGGGGCGACCGGGCGCTCTATTGTCTCGATGCCGCGATTGGCGCGCCGCCCGATCCGCTCGCGCCGCAGGGACAGAACTGGCAACTTCCACCGATGAATCCCTATGAAATGATTGCCAGAGGCTATCAGCCGTTTATTGACGTATTGCGTAGCAACATGGCGCACTGCGGCGCGCTGCGCATCGATCACGTGATGTCGCTGCTGCGCCTGTGGTGGATTCCCCAAACGGCGTCAGGCGGAGAAGGCAGCTATGTCTATTATCCGCTGGACGATCTGCTGGCGGTGCTGGCGCTGGAAAGTCAGCGGCATCGCTGCATGGTGATTGGCGAGGATCTGGGCACCGTGCCGGCGGATATTATCGACAAGCTGCGCGGCGCCGGCGTCTATTCGTATAAGGTGCTGTTTTTCGAACAGGCGCGCGATAATCATTTCCGCGCGCCGCAGGAGTATCCGCGCCAGTCGCTGGCCAGCGTGACCACCCATGATTTACCGACGCTGCGCGGTTACTGGCAGAGTATTGATTTATCGCTCGGCAGGGAGCTGGGGCTGTATCGCGACGATGAGACGCTGGAGCGTCGTATGGCGCAGCGGGAACGAGAGAAACAGGGGTTGCTTAATGCGCTGCACCAGCATGGCGTGCTGCCGCAGCGGGTCGGGCGCAACGCGGCGTTGACGGTGATGGGCGCGTCGCTTAACCGCGGCGTGCAGCGCTACCTGGCCGATAGCAACAGCGCGCTGCTGGGGCTGCAGATGGAAGACTGGCTGGATATGGCCACGCCAGTCAACGTGCCGGGCACCAGCGACGAATACCCCAACTGGCGGCGCAAACTGAGCAAGACGCTGGAAGCGATGTTCGCCGATCCCGGCCTTGCGCGTTTAATTCGCGATATCGATTTACGCCGCGGCAGTCCGCCGGCCGACCCGAGCTCTTAGTAGTAGGAGTGCTCGCCGCGCTGGTGCTCGGTGAGGTCGCGAACGCCTTTCAGTTCCGGGAAGCGCTGCAGCAGTTCTTTTTCGATCCCTTCTTTCAGGGTGACATCGACCATTGAGCAGCCGTTACAGCCGCCGCCGAACTGTAAAATAGCCAGATCGTCGTCGGTGATCTCCATCAACGTCACGCGGCCGCCGTGGCCCGCCAGCTGCGGGTTAATCTGCGACTGCAGAACATATTCCACGCGTTCCATTAACGGCGCGTCGTCATCGACCTTACGCATTTTGGCGTTCGGCGCCTTGAGCGTCAGTTGAGAGCCCAACTGATCGGTGACGAAGTCGATTTCCGCCTCTTCCAGATAAGGGGCGCTGAGCTCATCCACATAGGCCGAAATCTTTGCGAATTTCAGCTCGGTATCGCTGGCTTCGACGGCATCGGGCGGGCAGTAGGATACGCCGCATTCGGCATTCGGCGTGCCGGGGTTAATGACAAAAACCCGGATCTGCGTACCTTCCTCTTGTTTTGCCAGCAGTTTGACAAAATGGTCCTGCGCCGCGTCGGTAATATGGATCATAATATTAACTCAATAGTTGACTACGCTTGTTGGTTATAATACGCCCATCGCGGGCCGAACTACAAGGTTCGGCATACACACCAAATCTGAACGTCGGCGGCGCCCCGCGCCAGCAGCAGTCGGCTGATTTCCGCTACGGTGCTGCCGGTGGTCACCACGTCATCCAGCAGCGCTACCCGTTTCCCCGTCAGGGCGATGGAACAGGAAAAGGCGTCGTGCAGGTTATGACGCCGGGCCGCGGCGTTGAGCCGCTGCTGAATGCGGGTAGGCCGACTTCGCCGCAGCGCCAGCGGCTGATAGCGGCAGCCGAGCCAGCGCGCGAGCGGCGCCGCCAGCAGAGCCGTCTGGTTGAAGCCGCGCGCCCACTGACGCCGCCGGTGCAGCGGCACGCTCAACACGATCTCCGGCCGGCGCCAGAGCGGCGAATCGCGATACGCGTACTGACGATAGCCGGCCAGCCAGCGCAGCAGGATCAGCCGGGCCAGCAGCGGCGCCAGTTCGGTTTTGGCGTGAAACTTAAACTGTTTGAGCAGCGTACTGAGCGGCGGCCGATAGTCGCCGACCGCGGTCAGCGCTTGCCACGGCGGCGGCTTTTGCAGACAGCGGCCGCAGGGCCGCAGCGGCTGGCCGCCCGGCAGACCGCAGCGCGGACAGCACGGCGGCAGCGCGGGCAAATGGCGCAGACAGACGCTGCATACGCCATGCTGGCTGTGCCAGAGTGGTTGCCGGCATAGCCAGCATGACGCCATGATGGTTAACATAATGCTCTCCCGGAACGATGAATCGGGGCGTCGGGCGCCCCGTAAGCAGGAATATAACGGATGAAATCGCTGTACTGGCAAACAGAAGGTGAAGGAAAGTGTGAGCTTGTGCTGCTGCACGGCTGGGGATTGAATGCGCAGGTATGGCGTTGCATTAGCGAGCGGTTGGCCCCGCATTTTCGTCTGCACCTGGTGGATCTGCCCGGCTATGGCCGCAGCCAGGGATTCGGCGCGCTATCGCTCGAAGAGATGGCGGATATCGTGCTGCGCCAGGCGCCGCCTCAGGCGGTGTGGCTCGGCTGGTCGCTGGGCGGGCTGGTCGCCAGCCAGGTCGCATTAAGCGCCGCGCCGCGCGTGTGCGCTTTAATTAGCGTGGCCTCCTCGCCGCGTTTTTGCGCCGGACCGGGCTGGCCGGGGATTAAGACCGATGTGCTGCAGGGCTTTCAGCATCAGCTCAGCGAGGATTTTCATCGTACGGTGGAACGTTTCCTGGCGCTGCAGACGCTGGGCACCGACAGCGCCCGCAGGGACGCGCGCCAACTTAAATCGATCGTGCTCGAACAGCCGCTGCCGGCGGTCGATGTTCTGAACGGAGGGCTGGATATTTTGCGCACTGCGGATCTGCGCCAGCCGCTGGCTTCGCTGGCGCTGCCGCTCCTGCGTTTGTACGGCGCGCTGGACGGCCTGGTTCCACGCAAGGTGGCCGCGCTGCTGGATGCGCAGTGGCCGGCGAGCCAGTCGGCGATTGTGGCGAAAGCGGCGCACGCGCCTTTTATTTCGCATCCGGCGCTGTTCGTCGAGACGCTGCTGACCTTCTGTCGCGCCCACCGGCTGGTGGCGTAACCGGCCGCAGACGCTTTGCCGCGCGCCGTTTTACCGCTATGTTAAGCGCTGTTTAATCGTGGCAGGGAGAGGTTTATGACTCAGTCTTTACCAGAAAATGTGCTGGCGGTGTCGGCGTTTTCGCTGGGTGAAAACGGCGGCAATCCCGCCGGCGTCTGGCTTGGCGAACAGTTTCCGACGGACTGCGAGATGCAGGGCATCGCGGCCGCGGTGGGCTTTTCTGAAACGGTTTTCGCCTGTCCTCAGCAGGACAGGTGGCGCGTGCGCTACTTTTCGCCGGAGTCTGAAGTGCCTTTCTGCGGCCATGCCACTATTGCGCTGGGGTTTGTGCTGGCTGAGCGCTACGGCGTTGGGCTGTATGCGCTGCAGTTGAACGATGGCCAGATTACGGTGGAAGGCTCCGGCGGCGATGCGCCGCGTATCGTATTGCGCTCGCCCGAAACGCGCAGCGAAGCGGCGCCGGACTCATTGACCGATCGCACGCTGGCGCTGTTCGGCTACCGGCGCGATCAGCTGGATGGCCGTCTGCCGCCGGCTATCGCCTGCGGCGGCGCGCGTCACCTGGTGCTTACCCTGAACCAGCGCCAGACGCTGCGCGATATGGCGTATGATTTTTCCGCCGTCCAGCAGTGGATGCGCGAGCAGGCGCTGACGACCATCATGCTGGTGTGGGCTGAAGACGAGCGGCATTTTCATGTGCGCAATGCTTTTGCCGGCGGCGGCGTGTATGAGGACCCGGCCACCGGGGCGGCCGGCGCGGCGTTCGCCGGCTATCTGCGCGATGTGGGCTGGCCGCACGGGGGCGATATCTCTATCCGTCAGGGAGAGGATATGGGATGCCCGTCGGCGATCCGCGCGGAGTTTAGCAACCTGAAAGGCAGTCCGATCAGCATCTCCGGTATGGCGCGCTGGCTCTGAGCCGCCGCGCGGTCCGGCCCCGGCCGGAGCGTCTGAAAACGCGTCTGCGGCGCGATGCCGCCGGCCCGCTTTCGCGTTGTTTCGCCGGAAAGTGCGCGGCGCGGCGGTGAAAATCGTTGCCCGCCATGCGCGACATTTCACGACGATAATTTACATTTTCTCCTCAATTTCTCCACGATTCTCCCCTTGCCGACAGGTAAAGTGATGGGGGATAGAAGGGAAACTTTTTCTTACTTCCTCCTTACCTATCTATACTCGTCATACTTTAATTCAGGCCGCAGGCGCATCGTTTTTGCGACTCGCCCCGTCTCTGAGCTCTGGCTGTAAAACGTCAATGTGTTGCGTTATTCAAAGCGGCGACGTGCCTGAATGATGTCGAGTATGTAACGTACGAAACGCTGCTGAGGAGCTTCATTTCGATGGCGAATTTTTTTATCGATCGCCCGATCTTCGCCTGGGTGTTAGCCATTTTGCTCAGCTTATGCGGTACGCTGGCCATTACGTCGTTACCCCTTGAGCAATATCCCGAGCTTGCGCCGCCCAACGTGCGCATTACCGCCAACTATCCCGGCGCGTCCGCTCAGACGCTGGAAAACACGGTGACGCAGATTATTGAGCAGAGCATGACCGGGCTCGATAACCTGATGTATATGGCTTCCGAAAGCAGCAATACCGGCCAGGCGAGGATCACGCTGACGTTCGAGGCCGGCAGCGATCCGGATAAGGCGCGCCAGCAGGTGCAGAATCAGCTGCAGTCCGCCCTGCGCAAGCTCCCGCAGGAAGTGCAGCAACAGGGCGTGACGGTCAGTAAAACCGGCGATACCAATATTCTGATGATTGCCTTCGTTTCTACCGACGGCAGCATGGATAAACAGGATATCGCCGACTATGTTGCCAGTAATATTCAGGATCCGATCAGCCGCCTCAGCGGCGTCGGCGAAGTGGACGCCTACGGTTCGCAGTATGCGATGCGCATCTGGCTCGATCCCGGCAAGCTGGCCGGCTATGCGTTGACCACCGACGATGTGGTCAGCGCCATTGAGGCGCAGAACAGTCAGGTGTCGGTCGGTCAGGTCGGCGGCGTGCCTTCGGTGGATAATCAGGCACTGAACGCCGCGATTAATTCACAGTCGCTGTTGCAGACGCCGCAGCAGTTCCGCGATATCACCCTGCGCGTGAATCAGGACGGTTCCGTGGTGACGCTGGGCAATGTCGCCGAAGTGGAGCTGGGCGCGGAACGCTATGATTTTCTCAGCCGCTATAACGGTCAGGCGGCTTCCGCGCTGGGCGTGAAGCTGGCCTCCGGCGCCAACGAGTTGGATACGGATAAGCTGGTGCGTCAGCGTATCGAGGAGCTGTCGCACTATTTTCCGCACGGGCTGGAGGCGCGCATCGCTTTTGAAACCTCGCCTTTCGTCAAAGCCTCGATTATCGATGTGGTGAAAACGCTGTTTGAAGCGATCGCGTTAGTCTTTCTGGTCATGTACCTGTTTCTGCAGAATCTTCGCGCTACGCTGATCCCTACCATCGCGGTGCCGGTGGTGCTGCTCGGCACCTTTGCGGTGCTGCACGCTTGTGGGTTCAGCCTCAACACCCTGACGATGTTCGCGACGGTGCTGGCCATCGGTCTGCTGGTGGATGACGCCATCGTGGTGGTGGAAAACGTTGAGCGCATCATGAGCGAAGAAGGCCTGTCGCCGCGCGAAGCGACGCGCCGCTCGATGGGGCAGGTGCAAGGCGCGTTGGTGGGTATTGCGCTGGTGCTGTCGGCGGTTTTCGTCCCGATGGCGTTTTTCGGCGGCACCACCGGGGCGATCTACCGTCAGTTCTCGATCACCATTGTCTCTTCCATGATTCTGTCGGTGCTGGTGGCGATGATCCTCACGCCGGCGCTGTGCGCCACCCTGCTCAAGCCGCTGGCGAAGGGTCAGCAGCACGGCCGTCGCGGTTTCTTCGGCTGGTTTAACCGCAGTTTTGAGCGCAATGCGCTGCGTTATGAGCGGGGCGTTGCGAAGATCCTGGCCAAAAGAGGGCGCTGGCTGCTGTTCTATCCCTGCATTATCGGCGTGATGGCCTTCCTGTTCCTTAAACTGCCGACTTCGTTCCTGCCGGAGGAAGACAAGGGCGTGTTCATGACTCAGGTGCAGCTGCCGCCGGGCGCGACGCAGATGCAGACGCTGAAGGTGGTGGAAAATATTGAGCAATACTATCTGACTCAGGAAAAAGACAATGTGATGTCGGTGTTTTCCACCGTCGGCTCCGGGCCGGGCGGCAACGGTCAGAACGTCGCGCGTCTGTTTGTGCGGCTGAAAAACTGGGATGACAGGGCGGGCGCGGAAAACGCCTCCTTTGCCATTATCGAACGAGCCACTAAGGCGTTTCGCGACGTTAAGGAAGCGCGGGTTATCGCCAACAGCCCGCCGGCGATTAACGGTCTGGGCAGCGCGGCGGGCTTCGCCATGGAACTGCAGGATCATGCCGGACTGGGGCATGAAGGGCTGATGGAGGCGCGCGATCGGCTGCTGTCGATGGCGGACAGTAATCCGAGCCTGGCCCGCGTGCGCCATAACGGCCTGGATGACAACGCTCAGTTGCGAATTAACATCGACCAGCGCAAGGCGCAGGCGCTGGGCGTGTCGATCGATGATATCAACAGCACGTTGACCACCGGCTGGGGCTCCACTTATGTGAACGATTTTCTCGATCGCGGCCGGGTGAAGCGGGTGTATGTGCAGGCCGCCGCCAAATACCGCATGTTGCCGGACGATATCAGCAAATGGTATGTGCGCAACAGCAGCGGCGGCATGGTGCCGTTCAGCGCGTTCGCGCAGACCAGTTGGGAACGCGGCTCGCCGCGGCTCGAGCGTTATAACGGCTACTCTTCGCTGGAGATTGTCGGCGAAGCGGCGCCGGGCGTCAGCACCGGCACCGCGATGGATATTATGGCGTCGCTGGTGGCGCAACTGCCGTCGGGGGTCGGGCTCGAGTGGACGGGGTTGTCTTACCAGGAGCGGCTGACGGGCGCCCAGGCGCCGGCGCTGTATGCGATCTCGCTGTTGGTGGTGTTCCTGTGTCTGGCGGCGCTGTATGAAAGCTGGACGGTGCCTTTCTCTGTCATGCTGGTGGTGCCGCTCGGCGTGCTGGGCGCGCTAATCGCCACCTGGGCGCGCGGTCTGGAGAACGACGTCTATTTTCAGGTGGGGTTGTTGACGGTTATCGGGCTGTCGGCGAAGAACGCCATCCTGATAGTGGAGTTCGCCAATGAGATGAATCAGAAGGGGCGGGATCTGGTTGAAGCGACGCTGGAGGCGTCGCGTCAGCGTCTGCGGCCAATCCTGATGACCTCGCTGGCCTTTGTCTTTGGCGTGCTGCCCATGGCCACCAGCAACGGCGCCGGCTCGGCCAGCCAGCATGCCGTGGGGACGGGGGTGATCGGCGGCATGATATCCGCGACCGTGCTGGCTATCTTCTTCGTACCGCTGTTTTTCGCCGTGGTGCGCCGGCGTTTTCCGCTGAAAGAGAAAGCGAAGTAACGCCTTCGTCGCCGACGGACGTCATCAAATTGTAAAAGAAAGTGACTATGTTTTGCTCTGGTCTCTTTTTTGCAATTTTTAAGGACATGACGATGAACGCTCGTTGGCTACTCCCTTTATTGTTTGCCGCCGCAGTGCCCGGGGTGGCGCAGGCGCAGGCTATTTATCCGATTGACCGCGCCACCATGCTTGCCGGAGGCAAGTTTGATTTTAAAGTCGAATTCGATGAAGTCGTGAAGCCGGAAGACGTCCAGATCCTGATTAATGGTAAAGATTATCAGCAGGTGCTGGGAAAACAGGCTTCGTTCGTTGAACGCGAAGATGGCGAAAACGTGTCCAGCGTCTGGGTGCGCGATGCTCATTTGCCTGCCGCCGGAAAATATGTAGTGGACGCGCAGGCGAAAGGCAAAACCGCTCAGGTGACGTGGGAGGTGTACCAGACCGCCGGGAAACGTAAAGCGAAAAACGTGATCCTGTTCATCGGCGACGGCTTATCCGTTGCGCACCGTACCGGCGCGCGCATTCTGTCGAAAGGTATCACCGAAGGCAAAGCCGACGGCCGCCTGGCGATTGACGATCTGCAGTACATGGCGTTCGGCGGTACCTCCAGCACCGACTCAATCGCGGCGGACAGCGCCAACACCATGAGCGCCTACATGACCGGCCACAAATCCGGGGTGAATGCGCTGGGCGTGTATGTCAGCCGCAGTAAAAACTCGCTGGAGCATCCGAAACAGGAAACATTGGGCGAGTTGCTTACCCGTTCGACCAAAATGTCGGTCGGCGTGGTCAGCGATGCCGAGCTTGAAGACGCCACCCCGGCCGCCGTGGTATCCCACACCCGCCGCCGTGCGGACAAGGCAGAAATCGTCGATATGTTTTACAACGTTAAACCCAGCGTGATTCTGGGCGGCGGCTCGGCATATTTCCTGCCGAAAAGTACGCCAGGCTCTAAGCGTAAAGACGACAACAACTATGTGGAAAAATTTCAGCAGGATGGCTATACGCTGGTGACCGACGCGGATACGCTGAAGAAAAACGCCGCTCAGGCCACCAAACTGTTGGGATTGTTCCATACCGGCAACATGGACGGCGTGTTGGATCGCCGTTTCCTGAAGAACGACGTCGCCAAAAAATTCCCCAACCAGCCGGATTTGACCGAAATGACCCAGGCGGCGCTGGATGTGTTGTCTAAAAACAAGGACGGTTTCTTCCTGATGGTGGAGTCGGCGCTGATCGACAAGGCATCGCACCCGCTGGATTGGGAACGCGCGTTCTATAACACCATCATGCTGGATCAGTCGGTGGCGATCGCCAAAAAGTTTGTTGAGAAGAATCCGGATACGCTGATTATCGTAACGGGCGACCATACGCACGGTATCTCGATTATCGGTACGGTGGATGACGACAAGCCGGGCACTGAAATGCGTGAAAAAGTGGGCGTATATGAAGACGCCGGCTATCCGAACTACCAGGACGCCAATAAAGACGGCTACCCGGATGACGTGAACGTGTCGAAACGTCTGGCGGTATTCTTCAATAACTTCCCCGACTATTACGAAACTTTCCGGCCGAAACTGGATGGCACCTTTGTGCCCGCGATTAAAAACGAAAAAGACCAGTACGTCGCCAACAAAGCGTATGAAAAAGTGCCGGGCGCCGTATTCCGTGAAGGGATCCTGCCGCGCTCTGTCGATACCGGGGTTCACTCGGTTGACGATATGGTGATTCAGGCCAGCGGTCCAGGGGGGGAACGGATACATGGCTACATGGATAACACCGAGCTGTTCCGGGTGATTGTGGATGCCCTGGCGGTGAAACCACCAAGCAAATCGTGATCGATAAGATGAAACGATACGTTTGCTATCCAGCGGGGGAAACCCCGCTTTTCTGCTGGTTCAGGCGACTGATGGTGGCGTTGATCGCTCACCTGGCGCTATCCGCGTCGGCCGCCGCCGACACGCCGGAACTGTCGTTTGATCGCCTTTATGGCTCGGTCAGCGTGCTGGGACTGGAATTTTCCGACGAGGTTAAACAACTGGCCGGGCAGCGGGTGTCGATCAACGGCTTTATGGCGCCGCCGCTGAAAGCCGAATCGCAATTCTTCGTGTTAACCAAAATGCCGATGGCGCTGTGTCCGTTTTGTTCCTCCGACGCGGACTGGCCGGAGGATATCCTGGTGGTGTATCTCGCGAAACGACAAACATTTGTGCAGAACAACACCATGATTCAGGTGGACGGCGTGCTGGAATATGGCTCCTGGACCGATCCGGATACGGGCTTCGTCAGTCTGCTGCGTTTGCGCGATGCGCATTTCAGCACCTTATAACGCCGGGTAAACAGGGCGATTCTATGGCTGAGTTACAGATTCAGGATTTAACGATTTGCTTTCCCGACATGTCCGATGCCGTACTGACGATCCCCGGTCTGACGATCCGGTCGGGCGAACAGGTTGCGGTAATGGGGCCTTCCGGCTCGGGGAAGACCACGTTCATTAATGCCATCACCGGTCTGGACCGCTGCGGTTCCGGCGCGGTGATTTGGGATAATCAGGATATCCGCCAGCTCGGCGAGGCCGGCCGCGATCGATGGCGTGCGCGCCATGTGGGGCTGGTGATGCAGGATTTTCATTTATACCCCGGCCTGACGGCGCAGGAGAATGTGCTGCTGCCGGCGCGGTTTCACCACTGGCGATTACCGTCCACGCTGAAACGACGGGCGGATGCGTTGCTGGCGCGCGTCGGGTTGAATACCGGCTCCCGCGTTATCGATGTGCTTTCCCGGGGAGAAAAACAGCGCGTCGCCGTGGCGAGGGCGCTGCTGATGACGCCGGATATTATTGTGGCCGATGAGCCGACGGCCAGTCTGGATAGTCAGAGCGGCGATCAGATTGCGGCGTTGCTGGTTACGCTGGCGCGTGAAAATAACGCTACGCTGATCACGGTCACCCACGATCGCCGCTTTGCCGCGTTGATGCGGCGCCATATCCAGCTCGAGAAGGGGTGTCTGGTTTCTGACAGTATGATGGAAGAGGAGCAACCGGCATGATCCCGTGGCGTTTAATTAGGGCCGACTGGCGCCGGCTGTGGCCGGGTATTTTGGTGCTGGTGCTGTTGATTGCGTTGGCCACCGCGCTGAGTATTGCGGTCAGCCTGCAGGAGCGCGCTCTGCGGTTGGGCAGCGCCCGCGCCGCCGATCGTTTTGACCTGGTGATCGGCGCGCCGGGCAGTGAAACGCAACTGGTACTGACGACCGTCTTTTTACAACCCGCGGCGCTGTCGCTGCTGCCGGCGCATGTGTTGACCGATCTGCAACACAATCCGCTGGTCGCCTGGGCCGCGCCGGTGGCGCTGGGCGATTTTTATCGCGGCATGCCGGTAATTGGCACTTCGCCGGCGTTGGTGACGGATAACGGCCAGCGGCGGTTAAGTGACGGCCGTGTGTTTGACGGCGGCTTTGAAGCGGTCGTCGGGGCGAAGACCGGACTACAGGTAGGGCAATCGTTCAGCCCGCTTCATGGGCAGGTGGGGGAAGAGGGCGCCCACGCTCACGAGGGCGTTCGCTATACGGTGGTCGGCGTGCTGCCCGCCGACGGCAGCGCCTGGGATAAGGCGATTCTGGTTCCGGTGGAAGCGGTCTGGCAGGTGCACGGCATTCATGCGCCGCATGACGGGGATGCTCATGATGAGCACGAGCATGAGCATGAGCATGAACATCAGGCGGCGGCGCATCCGGAAGAGGCCGTCACGCATGATACGCGAAGCGAAGCCGAACGCCACGGCGATGAACATGAACATGCCGCCGGATTTTCCGCCCTGGTGGTCAAGCCTAAAACCATCGCCGGCGCCTATCAGCTTCGTTCTCTTTACCGTACCAGCGCTACTCAGGCGGTATTCCCCGGCGAAGTACTGGTGAAACTGTATGCGCTATTGGGCGATCTGCGCCAGTTACTGACGTATATCACCATGGGTACTCAGGGCCTGGTCGGCATGGCGGTCGCTATGGTAGCCGTCATTCACCTGCAACAGCGGCAAAAGCAGATCGGCGCGCTGCGCGCGTTCGGCGCCCCGCGTTACGGTATATTTCTGCTGATTTGGTCCGGCCTGATGTCAATCGTGGGGGCGGGCGTGCTGGCCGGCGTGGGGCTGGGCTACCTGGCCGCCAGAGCGGTCGCGGCGGCGATGAGCGAGAAAAGCGGTTTTGTCCTGCCGGTGATGCTGGACGGGGAAGACACGTTGTTTATCCTGTCGCTTTTGGCTATTGCGGCGCTGGTGCTGACCCTGCCGGCGATGATGGCCTGGCGTTACTCGCCGGCGCAGGCGCTGCGCGGCGTATAGTCCGACCCAGACCGGCGGAAAACGAGCAAGGGGCGTCGCGGCGGTGCGATGCCCCTTGCTGTTAGCCGGTCAGCGCTTCTTAAACGCCGCCGCCAGCGCGTCGCTCATTGCGCTGTTGCCCGCCGGAGCGCTGGCCGGGCGCGGGCGCGCTTTCCCGCCGGGCTGGCGAGCGCCGTTTTCCCGCGCGCCGCCGTTACCGCGGCGCGCGGCGGTTTCGCCCGGCTGTTCATCCAGACGCATAGTCAGCGCGATGCGCTTACGCTGCAGATCGACTTCCATCACTTTCACTTTCACGATATCGCCGGTTTTCACCACCTTGTGCGGATCTTCAACGAAGCGGTCGGACAGCGAGGAGATGTGCACCAGACCATCCTGATGCACGCCGATATCGACAAATGCGCCGAAGTTGGTCACGTTGGTGACCGCGCCTTCCAGAATCATGCCCGGCAGCAGATCATTCAGGGTTTCCACGCCGTCGGCAAAGGTGGCCGTTTTGAATTCCGGCCGCGGATCGCGTCCCGGTTTTTCCAGTTCTTTCAGGATATCGCTCACGGTCGGCACGCCGAAACGTTCGTCGATAAAGTCGCTGGCCTTCAGGCTGCGCAGCGCGCTGGCGTTGCCCATCAGTTCCTGCAGCGCCTGCTGCGTCGCCGCCAGAATTCGCTCCACCACCGGATAGGTCTCCGGGTGAACGGTCGAGGCGTCCAGCGGATTATCGCCGTGGTTGATGCGCAGGAAGCCGGCGCACTGTTCGAACGCCTTCGGCCCAAGACGGCTGACTTTCAGCAGCTGTTCGCGGCTGCGGAAACGCCCGTTTTCATCGCGCCAGGCGACGATATTCTGCGCCATCATACGGGTCAGACCGGCCACGCGGGTCAGCAGCGGCACGGAAGCGGTATTCAGATCGACCCCGACGCCGTTGACGCAGTCTTCGACCACCGCATCCAGCTTTTTCGCCAGCAGGCTCTGGCTGACATCGTGTTGATACTGACCGACGCCGATTGACTTAGGATCGATCTTCACCAGTTCGGCCAGCGGATCCTGTAGCCGACGGGCGATAGAGACCGCGCCGCGCAGCGAGACATCCAGATCGGGAAATTCCTGCGCCGCCAGTTCCGAAGCCGAGTAGACCGAGGCGCCCGCTTCGCTGACGATCACTTTCTGCGCCTTGATTGCCGGGAACTGTTTCTGCGTTTCGAGGAAAAAGCGCTCGGTCTCGCGTGAGGCGGTACCGTTGCCGATCGCCACCAGATCGACCTGATGCTTCACGCACAGGGCCGCGACTACCGACGCCGCTTTGGCCGTTTGCCCGGTATGCGGATAAATCGTACTGGTATCCACCAGTTTGCCGGTGGCGTCCACCACCGCGACCTTGACCCCGGTGCGCAGACCCGGATCGAGCCCCATGGTGGCGCGCATGCCCGCCGGCGCGGCCATCAGCAGATCGTGCAGGTTGCGGGCGAATACGTTGATTGCTTCGTCTTCCGCTTTTTCCCGTACGCCGCCCATCAGCTCGGTTTCCAGATGCAACAGCACCTTGATACGCCACGTCCAGTTAACCACCGCCCGGCGCCAGCCGTCGGCCGGCGCATTGTTCAGCCGCAGGCCCAGATGGTCGATGATGATTTGTTCGCAGTGGCTTTCGCGCGGCGCTTCATCGAACTGTGGATCGGCGTTGAGCGACAGCTGCAGAATACCTTCATTGCGCCCGCGGAACATGGCCAGCGCCCGGTGCGAAGGCACCTGGGCGATTGGTTCATGATGATCGAAATAGTCGCGGAATTTAGCGCCTGCTTCCTCTTTGCCTTCCACCACGCGCGACACCAGGTGAGCGTTTTTCCACAGATAGTCGCGCACCTTCGCCAGCAGCGTCGCGTCCTCGGCAAAGCGTTCCATCAGGATATAGCGCGCGCCGTCCAGCGCCGCCTTCACGTCGGCCACGCCTTTGTCCGCGTCGACCCATGCTTCCGCCGCGCTTTCCGGCTGCTGCGTCGGGTCGTTCCACAGGCTGTCCGCCAGCGGTTCCAGACCGGCCTCAATGGCCGCCTGACCGCGCGTGCGCCGCTTCGGTTTATACGGCAGGTACAGGTCTTCCAGTTCGGTTTTGCTCAGCGTGGCTTTGATTGCGCTGGCCAGCGGCGGCGTCAGTTTGCCCTGTTCCTCGATCGATTTGAGGATGGTTTGCCGCCGGTCTTCCAGTTCGCGCAGGTAGCCCAGGCGGGTTTCGAGCTGACGTAGCTGCGTATCATCCAGCCCGCCGGTCACTTCTTTACGATAGCGTGCGATAAACGGGACGGTGTTGCCTTCGTCCAGCAGTTGAATAGCGGCGTTGACCTGCCCGGTACGGGCCTGTAATTCGCCGGCGATAATCTGGATTAGTGAATCATTCATAGGTCTGATGGCAATAGTAGTGAACAAATGAATTAGTCGGATGGGGGACAGTTATACGGATTGACGGGTGAAATTGCCAGTCTGACGCCGAGGATGCCGGCGTTTTCACATTATTCCGACCCGCCGTAAGGCGGCGCGCGGCGCGGAACGGCGCCTGCCGGGCGGCGGCGTGAAGATAATACGGATATTTTTCAGCCAAAATTTACCTGAATCAATATTACGTGCGATTATACCCAATAGATTTCAGTATGCGGGCAGGCGGTAAGCGGAGGCGGCCGGGCGACAGCGGGAAGATCCGCCAGGCGCGTATCGCCCGGTTTTGCAACGCGGGCTGCGCCGCCGGCGCGCCTGCCGCTGTAAAGATAACGGCGCGACCGCGTGCCGCCGTGTCTTTTTAGCGTAACAACAGGATGGCTCAATGGCTGATGGCCAGGGGCATCAGTAGTGAAATAATGATCCTGGTAGCGTCAATCCGGGCAGGAGAAACAGCAATGACAGTAAAAAAGGCCACCCTGACACTTAGCGATCGGCAAGCCGTCAGGCTGAATACGCGTGCGGGGGTGTTGGGCAAAGAAGCCGTGGATATTCGTCCGCTGGGCGCCGAAGGAATGTGCAGCTATGATCCCGGCTTCGCCAATACGGCGGGCTGCGAGTCCGCCATCACCTATATCGATGCGAAAAACAGCGTGCTGCTGCACCGCGGCTTTCCGGTCGATCAACTGGCGGAACAGTGCGATTTTACCGAGGTGTGTTATATCCTGCTGCATGGTGAAGCGCCGTCCCCGGGTGAATATCAGGATTTTGTCAACACTATTACCCGCCATACCCTGATCCATGAGCAGATGTCGCGCATGTTCAGCGGCTTTCGCCGCGACTCCCACCCGATGGCGTTGATGTGCGCGGTGGTCGGCGCGCTGGCCGCCTTCTACCATGAGGTGCTGGATCTAAACAACGCGGAGCATCGCCAACTGGCGGCGGTGCGGCTGTTGTCGAAGATGCCGACGCTGGCGGCCATGTGCTACAAGTATTCCGTCGAACAGCCTGCCGTGTACCCGAAAAACTCGCTTTCTTATACCGGCAATTTCCTGCAGATGTTGTTTTCCGTGCCGGCCGAGAAATACCAGGTCAATCCGGTGCTGGAAAAGGCCATGAATCGCATTCTGATCCTGCATGCCGATCACGGGCAGTGCCCTTCGACTATGGCGGTCAGGGCGTCCGGCTCATCGGGCGCCAACCCGTTCGCCTGTATCGCAGCCGGGCTGGCCTCGATGTGGGGGCCGATGCATGGCGGGGCGAATGAAGCCTGTATGCGCATGCTGGAAGAGATTAAAACGGTTGAGCGCGTGCCTGATTTCGTGCGTCGGGCGAAGGACCGGCGCGATTCGTTCCGTCTGATGGGGTTCGGCAACTCGGTATATGAGCATTTCGATCCGCGCGCGGCGATTTTGCGCAAAACCTGCCATGAGGTGCTCAGCGAGCAGGGGATGGAAGATACGCTGCTGCAGGTGGCGGTTGAGCTGGAGCACGTGGCTATTACCGATCCGTATTTTCTGGAAAATAAACTTTACCCCAGCGCGGATTTTTATACCGCGGTGATCCTGAAGGCAATGGGGCTGCCGTCCTCGATGTTTACCGTGGTTTCAGCGGTGGGCCGTACCATTGGCTGGATTGCGCACTGGAATGAAATGCACAGTCAGCCGGAAATGACTATCTATCGTCCTACCCAGATCTACACCGGTCGGCCGCAGCGTGATTATGTTTCTCGCCTGAAGGGGTAGCCGCGCCGTTCGCCATCCATTCGGCTCCGGGGATGTTTTGTCTGTCTGAGCCGGCGTAAAGCCGGCTCAGACGCCCGGCAGAATGTTGGTCTGTCGCGATCGTTGTTCGGTTAGCCGCCGCTATACGACGGGCTTTCCCTGCCTGAATGCGTCGCGGGCTTCATTGAGACTCATTCTGTTGGCCCCGCCGGCATACGCTGGTTCCCGGGATTGCAATGGGTCATCTTCCCAGTTGCAGTCAGGGCAAATAAAATACTCGCCCAGCTCGGCAAAGACTCTGGCGCCGCAGCATGGGCAAGGATAATCATCATCGGCCATTATTGGCGCTCCTTGATTGCGGGTCGGCCGGGCAGACGGACTGTACTGCGCGGCCATTCGATGATTCAGGCGGCTGGCTGTTGCTCAGCGTCGAGAAACGGCGCGATATAACGCTGATAGCGCGCCGGTTTCAACTGCGTCAGATCAACCAGCACCAGACCGTCCACGCAGTTGCTGAAGCCGGGATCGATACCGAAATCAATGAACTGAACGCCGCCGGGCTCGCAGACTTCCGAATATTGCTTATACAGCGTGGGAATGGCGCAGCCCATATTGCTAAGCATGCTTTTCAGCCGGCTCAGGTCCTGTTCGTAATCATCGCCGCTAAATTGTTTCAATACGTCGGGCAGCGAGGCCGGGTAGGGTCGGCGCGAGTGGGCCTGCGGCTGCTGCGGAGAGAAGTGCAGCCGATAGAAGGCGACCAGCAGATCGCGGGCGGCGGGCGGTAGGGTGGCGGATAACGATACCGGACCGAACAGGTAGCGATATTGCGGATAGCGCGCCAGCCAGGCGCCGATGCCAAGCCACAAATAGTCCAGGCCGCGTTTGCCCCAGTATTTAGGCTGAATAAAGCTGCGGCCCAGTTCGATGCCGCAGGCGAGAATCGGATCCATTTCGGTGCCGTAGTGGAACAGACTGTGGCTGTACAGACCGTTTTTTCCTTTCCGTTCGATCTGCTGGTTGGTCGGCGTAAAACGGTAAGCGCCGACAATCTCCAGTTCGCGTTCGTCCCATAAAATCAGGTGCAGATAATCATCATCATAGCTGTCCAGATCGCGGCGCTGACCGGTGCCTTCGCCGACGGCGCGAAACGCGATTTCGCGTAATCGCCCCAGTTCGCGCAGGATCACCACGTAATCCTCTTCTCCGCGTCGATACAGGCAGATTTTTTTACCGTCCGGCGTAGTGCCCAGCGTTTCGCATTGCGACAGCGCGCGTTTCAGCCGCGCGCGGTCCTCGGCGCGGGCAATGGCGTTCTCACCCTGGAAACAGCCGGTTTTGTTCTGGCCCAGCCGATAGACGTGGCGCCGAAAGCGGGCAGCCAGATCGTTGGCCTGCCATTCTCCCTGACTCCAGGCGGCATAAGGAATGCGCGCGCCGATGCGTATTTTCAGCCGGTTACCCTGCTGATGAAACATTTCCCTCACCAGCAGCAGGGTGGACAGCGGGCGGTAAACCAGCGAAGAACAATAGAACAGCGCGCTGTTGCGGCCGCTGATATGCACCGGCACGATTGGCGCGCGCGCTCTGGCCGCCAGCCGGATGAAACCGTTGTGCCAGTGGCCGTCGCGGATGCCCTGCAGACTGATGCGCGAGACCTCGCCGGCCGGGAACAGAATGATGGCGCCCTCATTTTGTAAATGGGCCTGCATTGCGGCGACCTGCTGGCGACTGGTGCGGTTGCTCATGTTGTCAACCGGGAAAAACAGGCTGCGCAGCGGTTCGATGCAGGACAACAGCTGGTTGGCGACGACGCGCACATCGGGCCGTACGCTGGCCACCAGACGCAGCAGCGCCAGGCCATCCAGCGAGCCGATGGGGTGATTGGCCACTAAAATAACCGGTCCGCGGCTGGGAATGTTTTCCAGGTCGCTATCGGCGATTTCACAATGAAAAGAGAAGTGATCGAGGATTTGCTCAACCAGATCCAGTCCCCGCAGCCAGGGGTAGCGTTGGGTAAATTGCTGGATCTCCCGTTCGAACAGCAACGTACGCAAAATGGCCCGTTGCCAGGACGGCGTGTGGCGATGAGGTGCAAGATCGTCAAGAAGGGTATCTAAACTGAACATATACAGGTCTCCGTAGCTCACCAGGGCCAACTTAATCGATGGAGATGACATATTTATGTTAGTACGGAAATCGGTGTCGCGCCGTCGATACGGCGCGGCCGGCGCTTTCCACGCGGTTCGCAGGGGGCGAGGCGCTTATTCAGGCGGCGTGAGATAAGAAATTTTGTTGATATACCAACGTTTTTTACCGGTTGGCGTGTCGACCAGCGCCTCATCGTCCACGCTTTTTTTCAGCAGAGCGCGCGACATCGGCGCATCGATCGAAATATAGTCTTTGCGACCGTAAATTTCGTCCGGGCCGACGATGCGGAAGCATTTCATCTCGCCCTGCTCATTTTCGACTTCGACCCAGGCGCCAAAAAACACCTTTCCGTCCTGCTGCGGGGAATAATCCACCACACGCAGGACTTGCAGGCGCTTTCTCAAATAACGCACCCGGCGGTCGATTTCGCGCAGCAGGCGTTTATTATACTGATAGTCGGCGTTTTCGCTGCGGTCGCCCAGGCTGGCCGCCCAGGCCACTTTTTCGGTAATCTCCGGACGTTTTTCTTTCCAGAGGTAATTAAGCTCCTGCTGCAGGGCTTCATGGCCCTCGCGGGTAACGAGATCGGTTTTCATAGGATTCACTAAGACAACAAGAAAATAACCAGGTTATCTTATACGCCCTTCCTCTTTCAAGCTGCAACGGCGGCGCTCTGCTCCGGCCGTTGTGTTCGCGCGGCGAGGCTCATTGGGTATGGCGTCATCATCACTTTACATAGCGGTCTGCCGTTTGTTTATGGCAAGGTAAGCGGACAGAGCCTGACTGACGGGTGTTAATAAGACATTTCTATATGCTTTGTAACAATTTTACCCGGACGTATACCAGAAACGGCTGTCAGTTATTCGCGTGTTTCTGAACAATATCTGCATTGGGCTATCACGCCTTTGGGAGAATGATAATGCAAGAGAACTACAAAATTCTGGTGGTGGATGACGACATGCGTCTGCGGGCGTTGCTGGAACGTTATCTGACGGAACAGGGTTTTCAGGTCCGCAGCGTCGCGAATGCTGAACAGATGGATCGTCTGCTAACGCGTGAGTCCTTTCACCTGATGGTGCTGGACCTGATGCTGCCAGGGGAAGACGGGCTCTCTATCTGCCGCCGTTTGCGCAGTCAGAGCAACCCGATGCCGATCATTATGGTGACGGCGAAAGGGGAAGAAGTGGATCGCATTGTCGGGCTGGAAATCGGTGCGGATGATTATATCCCTAAACCGTTTAACCCGCGTGAACTGCTGGCCCGTATTCGCGCGGTGCTGCGTCGTCAGGCGAATGAGCTGCCGGGCGCGCCGTCGCAGGAAGAGGCGATCATCGCCTTCGGCAAGTTCAAGCTGAATCTGGGCACGCGCGAGATGTTCCGCGATGATGAGCCTATGCCGTTGACCAGCGGCGAGTTCGCGGTGCTGAAGGCGCTGGTAAGCCACCCGCGCGAGCCGCTGTCGCGCGATAAGCTGATGAACCTGGCGCGCGGGCGCGAATACAGCGCGATGGAGCGCTCCATCGACGTACAAATCTCCCGGTTACGCCGTATGGTGGAAGAAGATCCGGCGCATCCGCGTTACATTCAGACCGTTTGGGGGTTGGGTTACGTCTTCGTACCGGATGGCAGTAAAGCATGAGGAAATGGCGCTTTTCTCCGCGCAGCTCATTTGCCCGTACGCTGTTGCTGATCGTGACATTGTTGTTCGTCAGCCTGGTGACCACCTATCTGGTGGTGCTGAATTTCGCCATTTTACCGAGTCTGCAGCAGTTCAATAAGGTGCTGGCGTATGAAGTAAGAATGCTGATGACCGATCGGCTGCAGCTGGAAGACGGCACTCTGCTGGAGGTGCCGCCGGCCTTCCGGCGCGAGATTTACCGCGAGCTGGGAATTTCGCTGTATACCAATGCGGCGGCGGAGGAGAGTGGCCTGCGCTGGGCGCAGCACTATAAATTTCTGAGCCAACAGATGGCGCAACAGCTGGGCGGGCCGACCGAGGTGCGGGTCGAAGTCAGCAAAAATACGCCGGTCGTCTGGCTGAAGACCTGGCTGTCGCCGGATATCTGGGTGCGGGTGCCGCTGACGGAAATTCACCAGGGCGACTTCGCGCCGCTGTTTCGCTATACCCTGGCGATCATGCTGCTGGTGATCGGCGGCGCCTGGCTGTTTATCCGGCTGCAGAACCGGCCGCTGGTCGAACTGGAACATGCGGCGCTACAGGTCGGGAAAGGCAATATTCCGCCGCCGCTGCGCGAGTATGGCGCCTCGGAGGTGCGATCGGTGACGCGCGCCTTCAATCAGATGGCGTCCGGGGTGAAACAGCTGGCGGATGACCGAACGCTGTTGATGGCCGGCGTCAGTCACGATCTGCGCACGCCGCTGACGCGTATTCGTCTCGCCACCGAGATGATGAATGGCGAAGACGGCTATCTGGCGGAATCCATCAATAAGGATATTGAAGAGTGCAATGCCATCATCGAACAGTTTATCGATTATCTGCGCACCGGCCAGGAAATGCAGACCGAACTGGCCGACCTGAACGGAATTTTAGGCGAAGTGGTGGCGGCGGAAAGCGGCTATGAACGCGAGATTGACAGCGAGTTTTGCGACGGCGAACTGCTGGTGAACGTCAGCCCGCTGTCGATCAAGCGCGCGGCGGTTAATATGGTGGTCAACGCCGCCCGCTATGGCAACGGCTGGATTAAGGTCAGCAGCGGTCATGATTTACAGCGCGCGTGGTTCCAGGTGGAGGACGATGGCCCCGGCATTGAACCGGACCAGTTGCAGCATCTGTTCCAGCCGTTCGTGCGCGGCGACAGCGCGCGCAGCACCAGCGGCACCGGTCTGGGGCTGGCCATTGTGCAGCGTATTATCGATGCGCACGACGGCTCCCTTGATATTTCGTCCAGCGAGCGCGGCGGACTGTGCATTCGCGCCTGGCTGCCGTGGCACGGCTCGGCCGACGCCCCTGAGCACGGCGGCGTCAGAGACGCGCATAAATCCGCCGGGTAAAAAAAGCGCGCTTACGCGCGCCCGGACGGATGACAACGTTGATTCCGGGAGCGCGCGGCGAAGAGTCGTCGCGGCGTTAGCCGCCGGAGCGCCCCCGATGCGGCAGGCCCGGCAAACCCGGGCTTATCGGCGACGTTGCCGGCGACCTCAGCGCGCTTGCGCGCGCCTTTCATTCTTACAGTTTCGGACCCGCCGCGATCAGCGCGGCGCCTGACGGCGTATCGGTGTATTGATCAAAGTTGGCGATAAAACGCCGGGCCAGATCGTCCGCTTTTTCCTGCCATTGCGCCGGCTCGGCATAGGTGGCGCGCGGATCGAGAATGGCCGGATCGACGCCGGGCAGCGCCACGGGCATCGCCAGATCGAAAATCGGCAGGGTGCGCGTTTCCGCCTGATCGATCTCGCCGCTCAGAATGGCGTCAATAATGCCGCGCGTATCCTGAATGGAAATCCGTTTACCGCTCCCGTTCCAGCCGGTGTTGACCAGATAGGCCTGCGCGCCGGCGGCCTGCATCCGTTTCACCAGCACTTCCGCATACTGCGTGGGGTGCAGCGACAGGAACGCGGCGCCGAAACAGGCCGAAAAGGTCGGCGTCGGTTCGGTGACCCCGCGCTCGGTGCCCGCCAGTTTGGCGGTAAAACCGGACAAAAAGTGGTACTGCGTCTGAGTGGCGGTCAGGCGTGAAACCGGCGGCAGTACGCCGAAGGCGTCGGCCGTCAGAAAAATCACCCTGGTGGCGTGGCCCGCTTTAGATACCGGTTTCACGATATTGTGGATGTGGTAAATCGGATAGGAAACCCGGGTGTTTTCCGTTTTGCTCGCGTCGTTGAAATCAACGCTGCCGTCGGCCCGCACCACCACGTTTTCCAGCAGCGCGTCGCGTTTGATGGCGCCATAGATGTCCGGTTCGGCTTGCGGCGACAGCTTAATGGTCTTCGCATAGCAGCCGCCTTCAAAGTTAAATACGCCGTCATCGTCCCAACCGTGTTCGTCATCGCCAATCAGCTGGCGTTTCGGATCGGTGGAGAGCGTGGTCTTGCCGGTGCCGGACAGGCCGAAGAAAACCGCCACATCGCCTTTCTCGCCGACGTTGGCCGAGCAGTGCATGGAGGCGATGCCCTTGAGCGGCAGCAGGTAGTTCATGATCGAGAACATCCCTTTCTTCATTTCGCCGCCGTACCATGTCCCGCCGATCAGCTGCATACGTTCGGTCAGATTGAAGGCGATAAAGTTTTCCGAGTTCAGCCCTTGTTCCCGCCACTGCGGGTTGGTGCATTTGGCGCCGTTCATGACCACGAAATCCGGTTCGAACTGAGTCAGTTCTTCATCGGTGGGGCGGATAAACATATTTTTGACAAAATGCGCCTGCCACGCGACTTCGGTAACGAAGCGGACTTTCAGGCGGCTATCGGCGTTGGCGCCGCAGAAGGTATCCACCACGAACAGACGTTTGCCGGAAAGCTGCTGCGCCACCTGTTGTTTCAGATGGCTCCAGATTTCCTGGCTGATTGGGTGGTTGTCATTTTTGCCTTTACCCTGATCTGACCACCATACGCTGTCGCGGGTGACGTCATCGCGGACAATGTACTTATCTTTGGGCGAGCGGCCGGTAAAAATACCGGTATCGACGGCGACCGCGCCCAGTCGGGTTTCAGTGCCGCGTTCATAACCTTGCAGGGCAGGATCGATTTCTTGCTGGTAGAGCAGTTCATATCCGGGGTTATAAATAATTTCGCTGACGTTATGGATTCCATAAGCGGCGAGGATCTGAGGCGTAATACCATTTCTCTGCATGTCGCTTACTCCTTAATTGTTATAGATTGAACTGACAGTAATTGTAGGGATTCAGCCGCGATTAACCGCGATAACAATCATAAATCGCAATATCTGTGTTAATAATAATTCTGAATTTATGATCCAGACAGGAAGGCCGGGCAATCTTTCGTTAACGACAAGATGAGCCAGACGGGATTTTCATACATATAAGTTCGTTGCCGCATGAAGCGCCTGAAAGAGTGCATTCGCCGATATTAAGATACCCGGAGGAAGGCCCCCGGGTATCGAACGAATCGCGCATCGACGGCGCGGCATTGGCCGGATTTAGTGCAGAACGTCGGGCGTCTGCTGCTGGCTTTGGCGGAGGGCGGCGACATCGGATGGGCTAAACAGATAATGGCTGCCGCAGTAGTCGCAATGCATATCGATTTGCCCGTCCTGCTGCAGCATGTCATTCACCTCCTCGTCCGGCAGCGTCATCAATGCCCCGGCGCAGCGATCGCGCGAACAATGGCAGTGGAAAGAGACGGCCTGCGGCTCATACAGGGTGACCTGCTCCTGATGGAACAGACGGTAAAGTACTTCGTTGGCCGGCAGGCTGAACAACTCTTCGCCCTTAATCGTGGCGGCCAACTGCGCCAGGTGCTCAAAACCGTCGCTGCTGCTGTTCTGCGCCGGCAGCACCTGCAGCAACAGACCGGCGGCGGCCGGTTGGCCGTCCTGCTCACCGGTACGAATAAATAAGCGGGTCGGCAGTTGTTCCGACTGCAGGAAATAGTTTTCCAGACAGGCGGCGATAGTTTCCCCTTCCAGACCGACCACCCCCTGATAACGCTCGCCGTCGGCCGGGGTGATGGTAATGACCAGATAGCCGTTGCCTGCCATTTCATGCAGAGAACTGTCCGCGGCGATCTCGCCCTGCAGGCGCGCCACGCCGCGCATTTCCTGCTGATTATTGCCGTTGATGACCGCCAGTTTCAGCGGGCCGTCGCCCTGCAGCTGCACGGTAATATCACCGCTGAATTTGAGGGTTGCGGTCAGCAGACTGGTCGCAACCAGCATATCGCCCAACAGCGTTTTCACCGGCGCCGGATAGTCGTGGTCAGCCAGAATCTGTTGCCAGGTATGGCTCACGGTGACCAGTTCACCCCGCACGGCGTGGTTTTCAAATAAATAACGGTGTAGTTGATCCTGGGTGGACATAATTATCTCTCGCTGCGGGCGCGGATTATTCCGCGTCACTGTATTTAAATTTGATGAGCGTCCGGCGCTCTTTTTTATCCGGGCGACGATCCGGATGCGGCATGGTCAGCGCGCTCATTTTGCGCGCCAGCGCCACTTTTTCCCGGTTGGCGACGCTGGCGGCCGTTTCCTGGTAGAGCGTTTGCGCCTCATTGGCGCTCCGGCGCTGCCCGCTGATGGCCCGTACAATCACGGTGCGTTCGTCATTGCCCTGACGCAGTTTAATTTCCGCGTTCACCTCGACCAGTTTGCCTGGTTTACTGCGCTGGCCGTTGTAATGCACCTTACCGCCGTCCACCATCTCGCGCGCCAGCGCGCGGGTTTTGTAAAAGCGCGCCGCCCACAGCCATTTATCCAGACGGATGGCGCCGTCCGTCGCGTTGTGTTCTTTCATGCCGCGTTCTCCTGGTTATCAACGACAGGCGCTCTGCTCCAGAGCCGGCAGCAGAGTATGGTAATCGCTCATGGATGGATGCCGGAGGAACTCTTTTTCCTGCTGGCCTGAATCCGGATTACGTACGCCCAGACAATAACGAATGCCAAAGCATTTGGCGGCATCCAGAATCGGTTCGCTATCGTCGACAAAAAGCGTTCTGTCCGGGTCGAAACCGGTATGGCGCTGCACATCGCGCCACAAACGCTGATTTTCTTTCGGATACCCATAAGTATGGGTGGAAAGTAATAAATCAAGGTGTCGGTCCAACCCGGTATGTTCGACTTTGACCGCCAGACTGTGAGGGTGCGCATTGGTCAGCAGAATCGTACGTTTTTTACTGCGCCGCAGCGCGTTGAGGAACGGCGCCGTGTCGTCGCGCAGACGCGCCCGCACGCCCGTCTCGCTGGTCATGCGGCAAATATCCAGCCCCAGGCGTTCGCTCCAGTAGTCCAGACAATACCAGTTCAACGTGTGCTGCACGGAATGGTATTCATCATGAATCAACTGTTGGGCCTGCGGCAGCGAAATATTGCGCTGTTCGCTAATGGTCTGAGGCACCAGATGCAGCCAGAAATAGCTGTCGAAGGCTAAATCCAGCAACGTGCCGTCCATATCCAGAATGACGGTATCGATCGCCTGCCAGTCAAGTTGAGGATTCATGGAAACTCCGGGGTCGGTCAAATGCCTGAGGTTATTCACCTCAGGGTAGCATAATTATTTTGCCGACCGCCCCTTTCCCGTACTGAAGATATGCGCGCCGAGCAGGCGTGGAATGACGCTCTGAGACGCGAAATGCCCGGCGTACCAGGCATGGATGTCGGCCATGCGATGCCGGTTTTTACGCCAGCGGATAGCCAGCAGCGCGACGTTGACCATAAAAATAATGCTCAACAGCAGCAGCAGCAGACAGGTGCCCAGGTGGCGCCAGAGGGTAATGGCATCCGGTTCGCTGTGCAGATCGATATGGCGGGTGCCGTTGGCGTCGGTGGTGATTTGCGTGATCACTCCGGTCGCGCTGAATGGCGTTTGCAGCAGCAGTGACGAAAGCCGCTGCAGTTCCTGCCACTGCTGCGGGGCGGTGTATTCATGCAGCGGCATCGGCGGCGCCGGATGGGCGACCAACTGACGGCCTTCATCGCTGCGGATTAGAAAACCGCCGGGCGGCGGGCTATTCAGCAGGTCGGCGGAGCGATTGATTTCCTGATAGAAAAAGAAATCGGTCGCGTTATTGACCAGCATCTCCAGATTCTCCGCGCTGACCGGGCGCAGCAGGACGTTCATCCCGTTGAGCGTGCCGGAGCGGGCGCGATTAATCAGCGAATCCCAGTCCGGCGCGTTGCCCAGATTCACCAGCGCGTTCTTCAGCCGCGGACAATCCTCCGCACGGTTGCACAGATCCTGCGTTTTCAGCACCAGACCGGAGAAATCATTCAGCAATATCATGCCTGATTTTTGGATGGCGCTGGCCAGCTGCGAGCTGACTCTGTCGCCGTCGCCGATTTGAGGATGCAGCTGTTCGTTGACCGTTTTGAGCAACGCGGCGGTCTTTTCGATGATATCCGATTCCGGCAACGGCAGCGGTTCCGCCTTATTCCAGTAGATGGCGGAACAGTCGAACGGGGTAAAGGCGTAGTCCGTCCGGCTGACCGGATAGTGCAGGCCTGACGGCACGTAGCACATGCCGGTTCCCTGAATCTGCAGCGTATCGCCGATGCTTAGCGTTTTATTTTCCAGCGCGTCGACCTGAGAAACCTGAATGCTCTGCGCGCCCTGTAGCCAGGCCAGGCTGAGCTTGAGCGGTAAACCGAGCGGAACATAGATCAGCAGCGCAATCATCATCAGCAGAGAACCGCCGGCCAGCACCAGGTTTTTCCCCCAGCGCTGCAGAGGAAAGCGTTTGACTTCCTCATGCAGCGACAGCCAGCGCCCCTGGCGCACAACGTGCTGGCTGAGATAGATATCCACATCGGTCTTTTTATTGATGTCCTGGCTGACCCACGGCTGCCAGTGAGGCGGATAAATAAGATCGATATTGCCGAGCGAGATATTGCTGGCCTGTTCCTGACGCGATTCGCCAAACAGGCCGAGACACTTGGGCGTGCCGCGCAGGCAGTGGATTTCGCGCAGTTCGCGGCGGGACGGCCGCCTTAACATCTGCCAGCCGCTCCAGAGCGCCAGCAATAGCGACGCGCCCACCAGCCAGGGCAACAGGCTGATAGGGCTATTCAGGCTAATCAGCAGCAACAGCAGCGAAACACACAGCAGACCGGCCTCTTTTAACCGGCCGGAACGGTATATCGCGTGTTCCTGCGGCGTTTCCTTACGGATCGTGACCAGTTCGACCGGATCTTCCGTTTTGGTCTGATGAATGGACGCCGGCGGCACGGAGAGCGACGCCTGTGACTGCCTGGCGAATGGCCGTTCATTAACGTAGTCGATAATCGAGTGGCCGTTCAGCGACACCACCAGCGGCGTGGCGCCGGTCTGGATGATTTCCACGTTATTATCCTGGGTAATGTATTTATCCCAGAATGGCGGCAGGTCCACTTCCTGCGTATCGATGTAATAACGCGCCTTGTTGGGCGACTCTCCCGTCAGGCTATAGCGCGTAATAGCGCGAGTCATTGGGTAGACGCGGTTGCTTTGCATCGTGCGCGCCAGGCGGTAACCGGTGCGCACCACCGGCCCATTGCTGTCGCGCTGCGCCAGATAGCGCTCAACGGCAATCCGCTCTTCGGGCGTGAGCTGGCGAAAAGCCGAAGAGCCGGAAGACAAGATACGAGTAAAGGGCAGACGATGGCGCAGGGAATAGCCCGTGAAGCACCCGACAGCCACCAAACCGGCGAAGAGCACTGCCAATACGGTAACCAGAGTTGTGCTCATGTCATCTCCATACAAAAGATAATGGCTCCCTGTTGATCGGATACTAGCAAAATTAAATAAGTGATAATAATCAGAACGCCCTGTTGCTGGTTGTCAGTATGACAGTCGCTTTTATCCGGCTGAGGCAGAAGGGTAGCAGCTGGACAGGGTGTCCGGTATGAGGAAAATCTGAATTTTTTTCCCGGCTATTGACTTTTTACTTTATCTTTCAATGTGAATAGTTAACATTTCTTGTTAAAATTACGTGAAATTGCCAACATGATAGTTGCGGTTACCAACCAGGTTAACGCACAATGTGAGTAAGATCAAAAAAGAAAGCTAGCCTCCTTTCTGTTCAACGGCACGTTATTAATAGCGGGTGGATGCCATGTTTATTGGCCGCCCAGGGAAGGCAGGCTGTCGTTCTGGCGATCGCTCGCTATGGAGCCATGATGAATAACAACCTGCAAAAGCCCAGGATCCTTAGTATAGAAACAGTGGCGCGTTCGCGCTTGTTTAATGTGGAATCGGTCGATCTTGAATTCAGCAACGGCGCTCGTCGGGTGTATGAACGCATGCGCCCGTCAGGACGGCAGGCTGTCATGATCGTTCCAATGCTGGGTGAAGATCTGCTGTTGATTCGCGAATATGCCGTGGGCATCGAACAATACGAATTGGGATTTCCGAAGGGGTTAATCGATCCCGGCGAGACGGTGTTTGAGGCGGCGAACCGCGAACTGATGGAAGAGGTAGGGTTTGGCGCTGAGCGATTGGAGCTGCTGACCACGCTGACCATGGCTCCCTCCTACTTCTCCAGCCGGATGAATATCGTGGTGGCGCAGGGCCTGTATCCGCAAAGCCGGCAGGGCGATGAGCCTGAACCGATGCCGCAGGTACGCTGGCCGGTACGGGATATGCTGGCGCTGCTGGAAGAACCCGATTTTCGCGAGGCGCGCAACATCAGTGCGCTGTTTCTTACTCAGCGCTGGCTGTCCCGCTGATCCTCTGCCGACAGACGAATACCGCCCGCGCTTCCCTGCGCCGGGCGGTTCGCATCAGAATAATTCCTGACTTTCGCCATTATCCATTAGCGTGGTGCCGGCTTCGTGCACCGAATATTCCGTCGGCTGGGTGCCGTCGATAAAGTATTCGCTGCGGCTATTGCCCCCGCCGCCGGATAGTTTACCGGTGCTGCGATCGATCGTGACGCTGACGATGCCGGGCGGCGGCGTCAGTTTTTGTTCCGGTACGCCTTCGAGCGCGACTTTCATAAAGTCGTCCCATGCCGGCTGAGCGCTCTTTGCGCCGCCTTCATAGCCGGATATTTGATCCTTGAGCGCGCCGGATACCGTGGTGCGGCCGAGCGCGCGGCGATGATCGTCGAATCCTATCCAGACGGATGTCACGATATCCGGGCCATAGCCGGAGAACCAGGCATCTTTGGAACTGTTGGTCGTCCCGGTCTTGCCGCCAATGTCGCGACGCTGCAGTACTTTGCCGGCGCGCCAGCCGGTGCCCATCCAGCCAGGTTCGCCGAAGACGTTGGAGTTGAGCGCGTCCTTGATCAGGAAGGACAGCGGCGTACTGATCACGTGCGGCGCATAGGGTTGCGAATCGCTTTGCTGCGCCTGGGCGGGCGTCACCGGCTCAATCCGCGGTTCGGGCACGACGCCCGGCTGCGGCGTCTCGCGCGATGTGGCGACGTTCTCGGTATTATCGTCAGACAACACCAGCGAGCGCTGCGATTCGCCGTAGACCACGGGCAGATTGCAGTTATTGCAAACGACTTTCGGCGTTGCGGTGAAGACGGCCTCGCCCGTGTCATTTTCGATTTTGGTAATAAAGTAGGGATCGACCAGGTAACCGCCGTTGACCATCACCGCATATCCCCGCACCAGTTGCAGCGGGGTGAAGGAGGCTGAGCCCAGCGCCAGCGATTCGCTATGCACGATGTTTTGCGCCGGGAAGCCGAAACGCTGCTGCAGGTATTCGGCGGCGTAATCCACCCCCATGGCGCGCATGGCGCGCACCATGACCACGTTCTTCGACTGCCCCAGCCCCTGACGCAGGCGAATCGGACCGTCGTATTCGGCCGGCGAGTTTTTCGGCCGCCAGTCGGAACCGGCGCCGGCGTCCCAGCGGGCAATCGGCACGTCGTTGAGAATCGAGGCCAGCGTCAGGCCCTTATCCATGGCGGCGGTGTACAGGAACGGTTTGATGTTGGAGCCGACCTGGCGCAGCGCCTGGGTGGCGCGGTTAAATTTGCTCAGGTTGAAGTCGAACCCGCCCACCAGCGCCCGCACGGCGCCGTCGGACGGATTAAGAGAGACCAGCGCCGAATTGACGTCCGGCACCTGAGCCAGCCACCAGACGTTGCCGACCTGACGCACCCAGATTTGCTGACCGGCCTGCACGGCGTCGGTGGCCCGGCGCGGCATCGCGCCCTGCAGCATATCGGATTTGTACGCGCGCGCCCAGCGAATGCCTTCCATCGGCAACTGAATGCTGCTGCCGTCGGCCAGTTGCGCGGTGGCCTGGTCCGCATCGGCCAGGGTGACGACCGCCGGCATGAGCGGGCCGTAGACCGGCAGTTTTTTCAGCGTATCGATAATCCGGCTGCGATCCCATGCGGCTTCGCCGACTCGCCATAGCACCTTTTCGGGGCCGCGGTAGCCATGTCGCATATCGTAAGCCAGTACGTTGTTGCGCAGAGCGTCCTGGGCGGCCAGCTGCAGCTTTCTGGTCACCGTGGTGTAGACCTTATAGCCGTCGTTATAGGCATTTTCGCCATAGCGATTGAACATTTCCTGACGCACCATTTCCGCCAGCCAGGGGGCGGAAAATGCGATTTCCGGCGTGTGGTAGTCGGCTTCCAGCTTCTCGTTGCGCGCCTGATCGTACTGGGCCTGAGTGATGTAGTTTTCATCGCGCATTCGCGCCAGCACCACGTTGCGGCGCGATAGCGCGCGGTCGTAGGAGTAGAGCGGGTTGAAGGTGGAGGGCGCTTTGGGCAGCCCGGCAATCATCGCCATCTCGCTCAGCGTGAGCTGATCGACGGATTTGCCGAAATAAACGTGCGCGGCCGCGCCTACGCCATAAGCGCGATATCCCAGATAGATCTTGTTCAGATACAGCTCAAGGATTTCGTCTTTGCTCAGCAACTGTTCGATGCGCACCGCCAGGAACACTTCCTTGATTTTACGGATCAGGGTGCGTTCCGGGCTGAGGAAGAAGTTTCTGGCGAGCTGCTGGGTAATCGTACTGGCGCCCTGCGAGGCATGGCCGGACATCATGGCGATGGAGGCCGCGCGGATGATGCCCACCGGATCGATGCCGTGGTGGTCATAGAAACGGCTGTCTTCAGTGGCGATAAAGGCATGCACCAGCTCGGGCGGGATCTGATCCAGCCGCAGAGGAATCCGGCGTTTTTCGCCGAACTGAGCGATCAGTTCCCCCTCGGCGCTGAAGACCTGCATTGGCGTTTGCAGCCGAATATCTTTCAGCGTGGCGACATCGGGCAACTGGGGCTCGATATAACGATACAGGCCATATATCGAGGCGGCTCCCAGCAGGATGCAAGCCACGACAAGAATAAATAAATACTTTACGAACTTCACCTGAAATCTTCCATTCAAACGGGTCTGGATAGTTTATAAACAACCGCGCGCTAGTATAAAGGTAAGCCTGCTACGTGGATACGTTCTTTTATTCAACGATAGGGAGGTCGCGTTACGCATGGCTTATCAGATCTGGCGGGTTGGGTTAGATATACAAAACGGATGCCTGCGCGCTCTCGCGGTTCAGCGCCGTCGTTATGGCTGGCAGCTCCGTCAATGGTGGCAGCTCAGGTTGCCGGACGATACGCTACGTGGCGGTAGTCTACACTATCCCGACCGTCTTTGTGAGGTCTTGCTGCACTGGCGTAAACAATTGCCCCGCGCGATCTCGCTGCGGGTCGGTTTTCCGGTGCAGCGCATCCTGCAGCAAAACATGCCGTTGCCTGACCGCCGGCTGCGCGAGCCGGAGCGCAGCTGGTACATAGAAACCATGGCGGCCAGGCTGTTTCCGGTGAGTGGCGAGTCACTGACTTTCGACTATCGCGAGGAATCCGGTTCGCTGCGGGTGACCGCCGCCTGGCGCCAGGAGCTGGATCTATGGCTGGGCTGCCTGCGCCAGGCCGGTTTGACCCCGGACGCGGTCGATATTATGCCCTGCGCTCTGCGCGGCATGGCGCAATCGGCCGGGTTGGCGCAGGAGGGGATTTTGGTGCATGAGCTGACGGAAGGCTGGCTGTGGACCACCTCGTGGGGACAGCCGCTGCAGTTCGGTATGCTTTACCGCGATGAGATACGCCATCTGGCCGATGCGCTGCGGCAGGTTGTCGCGCAGTGCCCGATGTCCGTCTCGCAGCCGATATATTACAGCAGCGCGGCGGAGCATGGGGCGCCGCCTGCCCCTGGCGAGGCCGTTCTGTGGTCTCCTTTGAGCGCATTCAGCCAATTGCAGCCGCCGTTGCCCGAGCGGCCAGGCGCGTTTGTGCTGGCTGGCGGACTGGCGCTGCGGCCCGGAGATGCCTGATGGTGCAGGTTAATTTCCTCCCCTGGCGCCAGAACCGTCTGCGGCGGCAAAAACGCCACTGTTTTCTTCTCCTGCTGGGGCAGATGCTGCTGGTCGCGGGCGGGTTCGCGCTGTTGTTTCTGTCCTGTCGGCAGCAGCAGCAGGCATTGAGTCGGACGCTGGATGGCCTTTCCCGCCAGCAGCAGAGCACCGTCGGGCTCTATCAGCAACGGCGCGAATGCTGGCAGAAAATCCAACGGCACCAACTGCGGCAGGCGGAGATCCTGGCCAGTCAGCAACATAACCAGCGTTATCAGGCCCTGCTGGCGCAACTGCCGGTGCTGGTGTCGTCGCGGCTGTGGCTGACCTCGCTGCAGGAACGGGATCAACGCCTGTCGCTGAATGGCGGCAGTGACGCTTACGACGCGATAGTGGCGTTCAGTGAGGCGCTGGCGGCGTATCCGGCGCTGAATAATATTCGTCTGGAAACAGTATCCCGCGCCGCGCCGTCCACGGAGGACGCGCGCCCGCTGCATTTTGCTCTGCAGGCGATGTGGCGGTCGACGGGGGCGTCTTCCCCTAATGAATAGCCTATGGCCTTTGTGGCTGGCGCAGCCGTTCTGGCTGCGGTTTGGGCTGCAGAACGTGGTAGTCGGCATTCTGGGCGCGTTGGCCGGCTGGGCGCCGTTGGCGAGCGAATGGCGCGGTCGGGAAAGTCTGCGCCAGCAAATCGCTCAGACTCAGACGCAGCTTGAACTGTATCGCGGCAAACTGGCGCAACTGCCGTCCGCCGACGCGCTGTCCGCACAATGGCGTGAGCTGGTTGAACGGCCCGCCGCGTCCGGGGGCGCGTCGGTGCATGGCCGGGTGATGGCCGCGCTACGACAATCCGGGGCCCGTCTGCTTTCCTGGCACACGATTACCGATGATAGTGAGCCGTCACAAACAATGCGCAACTGGCAGTTGATTCTGGGCGCCGATTATCACCGGCTCTTGCGTTTCCTGCAGGCGTTTAATTCCGCGCCGCATCCGGTGCGCATTGTCCGGCTGGCGATCGCGCGCGATAAGGATGAATTGACGCTCACACTGGTACTGAGCGCCATACGAGGGACGGATGAACGGCAACCGAATGAATAAATATGGGATCTTTATTATGGGCGTGAGCGTAGTTATGCAGGCTGGCGGCGCGGGTCATGAAGCGGCGTCCGCGCGCGATCCTTTTCAGCCGCTGAACGGGGCGTTCTGCGCGCCGGCGGAAACATTCAGCGGTTGGCGGATGCGCGGCGTCATTGGCCAGAATGCGCGCTGGTCTGGCTGGCTGGCGCAGCAGGCGGCGGGCTGGCGCAAGATCAACACAGGCGATGTGCTGCCGGGCGCGTGGCGGATTGTCCGTCTGGATAAGCGCGGCGCGGAGTTGATCGCCGTCGGGCGCTCGCCGCAGTGCGGTCCTGCGCTGAAAAGCGTGCGGCTGTCTTCTCCTTTTCTATCCGGGGCGGGGCGGCCATGACGAGAATGGCGCCGGTCGGCGCGAGGTGGCTGAGTCTGCTGCTGGCTCTTTGTTTTGCTCCGTTGTCCGCGGCGTCGACACCCCCGCTGGTTTCCATGGCTTTTGATGAGGTGCCGGTTCAGCGTGTGCTGCAGGCGCTGGCCGATCATCAGCAACTGAATCTGGTGGTGGCCCCGGAGGTAAAGGGTGACGTTAGCCTGCGGCTGGCGGACGTACCCTGGCCGCAGGCGCTGGATATCATCCTGCGCAGCGCGGAACTGGCGATGGAGCGTGAGGGCAATGTGATGATGGTGTTCCCGGCCGGCGTGCTGCTCCAGCGGCAACGGCAGCAGGAGGCGCAGCGGCGGCGGCAGGAGCAGAACCTGCCGCCCGGCAATCTGTCGATGGCGCTGCGCCATGCCGATGCGCAAGAGGTGGCGGACAGCCTGAACGCGCAGCGCGGCGCATTGCTGACCGCGAGCGGCAGCGTAACGGCGGATAATCGCACCAATACGCTGTTTATTCGGGACAGTGAGCAGGCGCTGGCGCAACTGAAACTCTGGGTGGCGGAACGGGATCTGCCATTGGCCCAGGTTCAACTGGCGGCGCACATTGTCACCATGAGCAATGAGAATTTGCGCGAGCTGGGCGTGAACTGGGGGCTGGCCGCGCAGGAGAGCGGCGCGCGGGCGCTGCGCATCAATAACTTTTCCGTAAGCCTGCCGGTCGAAACGCCGACGGCGCGCGCCGGTTTCCATCTTGCCCGCATCAACGGCCGCCTGCTGGATCTGGAGCTGATGGCGCTGGAGCAGGAGAATCAGGTGGAGATCATGGCCAGCCCGCGTTTGGTTACCGCCCATCAGCAGACCGCCAGCATTAAACAGGGGACGGAGATACCTTATCAGGTATCGAGCGGGGCGAGCGGTTCAACTTCCATCGAGTTCAAGGAGGCGGTGCTCGGTATGGAAGTCACTCCGCGTATTCTCAGCGGTGAACGGATCACGCTCAATTTGCGCATCAGTCAGAATATGCCCGGCAGAGCGATTCGCCAGGGCGATGACGGCGAGGTGTTGGCGATCGATAAACAGGAGATCCAGACTCAGGTCACGGTAGGCGACGGTGAAACCGTGGTGCTGGGCGGCATATTTCAGCAGCAGAAAACCCGCGGAGAAGAAAAAGTTCCGGGCCTGGGAGACATTCCGCTGCTGGGGCGGCTGTTTAAAAAAAGTACCCGGCAGCATCAGCGGCGCGAACTGGTTATTTTTATTACCCCCACGCTGCTAAAGCCATAAGCGCAATAGCCCATTATTTTGTAGATTACAGATGACCTGACGCTGTTGTCCCGTCATTCCCGCGACTCGCGTCGTTGCGGCCGCCCTCTGACCGAATATTCCGCTCATCAATGTGATAGCATCGGGAAAAAAAGTTTTTTTTCAGCGAACTGTCTCAATATTTTGTTCGATTACCGTCTTCTCAGTTTGACGCTGCGGCGGATTTAGCTTACAAGGGTTAGCGAATTGAGCACTGAAGTGTTGTTGCACCGGAGATGTCGATAAAACACGCTATTTACCCACCTGTGGTGTGTAAGGCAATTTATTCAGTTGCCAAACGCCCCTGAGTGTTGAGATAATTTTTTGTCTGATTCTCGCACTATCGCTCATGAGGTTTCAGTTTAGGTCCCGCTGCTGGTTTGATTAGCGGGGCGGGTTATCATTAACGAATTGTCTTAGTAATACCAAAAAACATGGCAGAGAAACGCAATATCTTTCTGGTTGGGCCTATGGGTGCCGGCAAAAGCACCATTGGCCGTCAGTTAGCTCAGCAACTCAATATGGAGTTTTTCGACTCCGATCAAGAAATTGAGCGACGTACCGGGGCTGATGTGGGCTGGGTATTCGACGTGGAAGGCGAAGAAGGATTTCGCGATCGCGAAGAGAAAGTCATTAATGAATTGACGGAGAAACAGGGAATCGTTCTGGCGACTGGCGGCGGTTCAGTAAAATCGCGCGAAACGCGCAATCGTCTTTCCGCTCGGGGTGTAGTGGTGTATCTGGAAACCACGATCGAGAAACAGCTGGCTCGCACCCAGCGCGATAAGAAGCGTCCGTTGCTTCAGGTTGAAAACCCACCGCGTGAAGTTCTGGAAGAGTTGGCGAAAGAACGCAATCCGCTGTATGAAGAAATCGCCGACGTCACCATTCGTACTGACGATCAAAGCGCTAAGGTCGTTGCTAACCAGATTATTAATATGCTGGAAAGCAACTCATTTTAATCTTCATACCTGCCTCCGGCAGGTTTTTTAACAGGTCTTTATTCGCGCATGGAAAGAATTACCGTAACGCTGGGGGAACGCAGTTACCCGATTACGATAGCGGCTGGATTATTTCACGACCCTGCCTCTTTTATGCCGTTAAAGGCTGGCGATCAGGTTATGCTGGTCACCAACCAGACCATTGCCCCGCTGTATCTGGACCGCGTCAGAACGGTACTGGAACAGGCGGGCGTACTGGTCGATCAGGTTATTTTGCCTGATGGTGAAAAATACAAATCTCTCACCGTGCTGGATCAGGTTTTTACCGCGCTGCTGGAGAAGCCGCACGGCCGTGATACTACGGTGGTGGCGCTGGGCGGCGGGGTGATCGGCGATCTGGCCGGGTTTGCCGCGGCCAGCTATCAACGCGGCGTGCGTTTTATTCAGGTGCCGACTACGCTGTTGTCGCAAGTCGATTCCTCCGTGGGTGGCAAAACGGCGGTCAATCACCCGTTGGGCAAGAATATGATTGGCGCCTTCTATCAGCCGGCATCCGTGGTGGTCGATCTGGACTGCCTGAAAACGCTGCCGGCGCGTGAACTCTCCTCCGGTCTGGCCGAAGTCATTAAATACGGCATTATCCTCGATCCCGATTTCTTCTGCTGGCTGGAACAAAACATCGAAGCGATCCGCGCGCTGGACAACCGCGCGCTGGCCTGGTGTATCCGGCGCTGCTGTGAATTAAAAGCAGAGGTGGTGGCGGCCGATGAACGAGAAAACGGCGTACGCGCGCTGCTCAATCTTGGCCATACCTACGGTCATGCGATCGAAACTGAAATGGGTTACGGCAACTGGCTGCATGGTGAAGCCGTTGCGGCGGGGATCATGATGGCGGCCTGCGCCTCCCGGCGTCTGGGCCAGTTTTCCGCGCAAGATTGTGAACGGATCCGTTCGCTGCTGTCGCGCGCGGGCCTGCCGGTCAGCGGACCGGACGTGATGACGCCCGAATCGTATCTGCCGCATATGCTACGCGATAAGAAAGTGCTGGCCGGCGAGTTGCGTCTGGTACTGCCGTTAGCCATTGGCCGGGCGGAAGTCCGTCGCGGCGTATCGCATGAAACCGTGTTGTCATCCATCGCCGACAGTCTGGTCTGACAGTCATAATCGGGTAAGATTTTCCGGGGTTTAGCGACAGACTCAGGTTGATGGTTTATGGTTAATAAATTACAGATGCCTTATGATTTAACCGGCCGGGCCGGCGTGATGGCTGCGGCATTTCACCTCTTACCTGGAGGGTTTTAGATGGATGAGTTCAAGCCGGAAGACGAACTGAAACCAGATACCAGCGATCGTCGTCCTGCGCGTCAACAGAAAAACAAAGGTTTTTCTGCGCCTAAAATAGCGCTTTCTCGTCAGCATATGATGATTGGCATCGGGATCCTGGTGTTATTGCTGCTGATTATTGGCATCGGCTCTGCGCTGCAGGCGCCGACGAATCACGAGGTCAGCCAGCAGCAGGCGGGCGCGGAGAAGAGCATCGATCTCTCCGCGGCGACGGGTGAACAGTCCACCGCTGGCGGACAGCCCGCCGACAGCGGCAGCCAGACGCCGCAGGTACTGAATGCGCCGGAAATCGCGCCTCAGCCGACTCAGGCTGCCCCGCGGGAGCCGGTCAGCGGCCAGCAACGCGTTGAATTACCGGGCAACATGACGGACGCGCTCTCCCATCAGCAGGGAAGTATCGACGATTATTCCCAGGGCGCCATCGACAATAGTCAGGCGCCGGTTTCCTCTTTACCGACTGCACCGGCCAGAGTCGGACCCGCGCCGACCAAAACGGCGCCGGCGACCACGACCAGGACGCCGTCCCGCGTGCCGGCCGAAAGAAATGCGCATAATGGCAAATCCGCCGCCGCCGGCCAGCCTAAGGCGCCGGTCGCCGGCCACGCCGGCAATGACTCCCGCAGCGCGAGCCCGGCTCAAGCCGGTAGCGGTTCGGGCGGCATTCAGGCCGCGCCGGCCAGTCATTTTACGGTGCAGCTGAGCAGCGCATCCCGCTCAGATACATTAAAAGCTTTTGCAGTGCAGCATAATCTCACCGGCTATTGGGTCTACGAGACCAAACGGGATGGGAAACCCTGGTATGTGCTGGTGAACGGCGTGTATTCTTCCTCCGCGGAAGCGAGGCGGGCTATCGCGCCGCTGCCGGCGGATGTGCAGGCGAAAAAACCGTGGGTTAAGCCGATCCGTCAGGTGAAGCAGGACTTGAATAAGTAATACAAATGTTTAGCCCTGATGTGCTGTCTGAAACAGAGTACAATCCGTGGCTCTGACTGAATAGTATGAGTAACTAACGACGGCATGAAGAAAAACCGCGCTTTCTTAAAATGGGCTGGTGGGAAATATCCGCTGGTGGAGGAAATTCGTCGCTATCTACCACCAGGAGACTGCTTGATTGAGCCCTTTGTTGGCGCGGGTTCAGTATTTCTGAATACCGAATACGACAACTACATCCTGGCTGATATTAATAGCGATCTGATTAACCTCTACAATATCGTTAAAACCCGCACGGATGATTTCGTGCGGGACGCCCGTGAAATGTTTACTGGGGAACTGAATACCTCAGAAGTTTTTTATCTGCTGCGCAATGAGTTTAATCTGTGCGCCGATGCCTATCGGCGCGCGGTATTGTTTCTCTATCTGAATCGTCACTGTTATAACGGCTTATGCCGTTATAACCTGCGCGGCGAATTTAATGTGCCATTCGGCCGTTATAAAAAGCCTTACTTTCCGGAAGAAGAGCTGCGCTGGTTTGCTAAAAAAGCGCAGAATGCGACTTTCGTCTGCGAACATTATCAGCAAACTCTACTGAATGCGGCGCCTGGCTCGGTGATTTACTGCGATCCGCCGTATGCGCCGTTGTCCGCCACGGCTAATTTTACCGCTTACCACACCAATAATTTTAATAGCATTGACCAGCAAAACCTTGCCCGCCTGGCGCATCAGCTGTCGGTTGAGAGCCGGATCCCTGTGCTGATTTCCAATCATGATACGATATTGACGCGTGAGTGGTATCAGGACGCCGTCTTATATGTGGTGAAGGCGCGTCGTACGATAAGCCGCAATATTCTGGGGCGCAGTAAAGTGAATGAGCTGCTGGCGCTGTACTGCTAGCCTGGCGATAAACAGCGCGGCGCGCGGGTTGCCAGAAATACAGGGCTGATTGGGGGGCGATATTCACGTTTCCCGACAGCTGATATTCAGACTTTATCGTTTGGAGATGCGAATGAAACCGTTTTTGATCGCGCCGTCTATTCTGTCGGCAGATTTCGCCCGGCTTGGCGAAGATACGGCCAGCGCGCTGGCGGCTGGCGGGGATGTGGTTCACTTCGATGTGATGGATAATCACTATGTGCCCAACCTGACCATGGGCCCCCAGGTGCTGAAAGCGCTGCGTGATTACGGTATCGATGCGCCGATAGATGTGCATCTGATGGTGAAACCGGTCGATCGCATTATTCCTGATTTCGCCAAAGCCGGCGCCAGCTACATTACTTTCCATCCGGAAGCCTCTGAACACGTCGATCGCTCGCTGCAGCTCATCAAAGAGCACGGCTGTAAGGCCGGGCTGGTGTTTAATCCCGCCACTTCGCTTAGCTATCTCGATTACGTTATGGATAAACTCGACGTCATTTTGCTGATGTCGGTCAACCCTGGCTTTGGCGGCCAGTCGTTTATTCCGTCCACGCTGGATAAGCTGCGTCAGGTGCGTCAGCGTATCGACGCCAGCGGTTATGATATCCGCCTGGAAGTGGATGGCGGCGTGAAGGTTAACAATATCGCCGCTATCGCCGCCGCCGGCGCCGATATGTTCGTCGCCGGTTCGGCGATCTTCGATCAGCCGGATTATCAGTCGGTGATTGATCACATGCGCAGCGAACTGGCTAAGGTAAACCATGGCTGAGACGACCGCGATCCGCGCGCTGGCGTTCGATCTGGATGGTACGCTGGTCGACAGCGCGCCGGGACTGGCGGCGGCGCTGGATATGGCTCTGCAGGCGCAGTTTCTGCCCGCCGCCGGTGAAGCGCTGGTGTCCACCTGGATTGGCAACGGCGCCGATATTCTGGTCGAGCGCGCATTGCGCTGGGCCAACGCCGACATTACGCCGGCCCGGCTGGCGGAGACGCGCGCGCAGTTCGACCAGTTCTATGCCCGCACGGTGGAAGCAGGCAGCAAGCTGTTCCCGCAGGTAGAAGAGACGCTGGCGCAGCTGGCGCGGCAGGGATTTCCGCTGGGCATCGTGACCAATAAGCCGACGCCCTTTGTGGCGCCGTTGCTTGAGTCGCTGGGCATTAGCGCGTATTTTTCATTAATTATCGGCGGCGATGACGTCGTGGTGAAAAAACCGCATCCTGCTCCGCTGTATCTGGTGTTGGGCAAGCTGGGACTGCGCGCCGGAGAGCTGCTGTTCGTCGGCGATTCACGCAACGATATTCAGGCCGCGCAGGCGGCTGGCTGCGTGAGCGCCGGCCTGACTTACGGCTATAACTATGGCGAAGCGATCGCGTTAAGTCATCCTGACTACATCCTGGAGCGCTTTGCCGATATTCTGCCCCTGACGGGGCGATCATTTTCAGAAAATCAGGAAGCATTAGCATGAGTAAGCCCATTGTATTTAGCGGCGCGCAGCCGTCTGGTGAATTGACCATTGGTAACTACATGGGTGCGTTGCGTCAGTGGGTGAACATGCAGGATGATTACGACTGCATCTATTGCATCGTCGATCTGCACGCCATTACGGTACGTCAGGATGCGCAACAGCTGCGAAAAGCCACGCTTGATACGCTGGCGCTTTATCTTGCCTGCGGCATCGACCCGCAGAAAAGTACCATTTTCGTCCAGTCCCATGTGCCGGAACATACGCAACTGAGCTGGGCGCTGAACTGCTACACCTATTTCGGCGAACTGAGCCGTATGACTCAGTTTAAAGATAAGTCCGCTCGCTACGCGGAGAATATCAATGCCGGGCTATTCGGCTATCCGGTGCTGATGGCGGCGGATATCCTGCTGTATCAGACTAACCAGGTTCCGGTGGGCGAAGACCAGAAACAGCATCTGGAGATCAGCCGGGATATTGCCCAGCGCTTCAATACGCTGTACGGCGATATCTTCCAGGTGCCGGAACCGTTCATTCCGACTACCGGCGCGCGCGTAATGTCGCTGCTGGAGCCGACTAAAAAAATGTCTAAATCGGATGACAACCGCAATAACGTGATTGGTCTGCTGGAAGAGCCGAAGTCCGTGGTGAAGAAAATCAAACGCGCGGTGACCGATTCGGATGAGCCGCCGGTAGTGCGCTACGACGTGGTTAATAAGGCCGGCGTGTCTAACCTGCTGGATATTCTGTCTGGCGTGACCGGTAAGCCGGTTAGCGTACTGGAACAGGAGTTCGCCGGTCAGATGTATGGCCATCTGAAGGGGGCGGTGGCGGAAGCGGTCGCCGGGATGTTGGGCGAACTGCAGGAGCGCTATTACCATTTCCGCAACAATGAAGCGCTACTGCAGCAGATCATGCGCGACGGGGCGGAGAAAGCGCGTGCGCGTGCGCAGAAAACGCTGAAACAGGTGTACGACGCCATCGGTTTCGTCGCTCAGCCGTAAGCTGTCGTAAGCCATACCGTACAGTCTCTGCCGCTCAGGTCGGGGCCGTACGCTGCGTCAGGCCTTCATTCTACGCATCCCTGGCTCATGGCGGCGGCCTGTCGTTTTGTCCTGTTAACCACTATGCCTGTATCTACTCGGCCGGGGATAGCCGTCCCCGGTTTGCCAGTCTCTGCAGGCGAGATGTCCATCGGTCATGTATTCCGCTATCCGCGCGTCGCGACGTGCCTCTGGCGCCACGGAGGCAACGCGTTCGGCGCCGGGCGATCTACGTAAAAAAAGGTAAATCGGTGGCTTCGACGAGTGAGCCTATTTACAATCTGAACGCTTCCGTTTCAGATCTCCTTAAAAGGAATTCTCATGTTCAAACGTACTTTCGCGACTGCCGCTACGCTTTTTTCCCTGCTGGCGCTGGCCCCGTCTCAGGCAGTCCTGGCATCGACTCATGTGCTGTTAACGACCAGCGCGGGCGATATCGAACTGGCGCTGGACGATCAGAAAGCCCCGACGTCCGTAAAAAACTTTGTTGAGTACGTTAACAGCGGTTTTTATAACAACACAACGTTCCATCGGGTGATTCCTGGTTTTATGGTGCAGGGCGGCGGGTTTAGTGCGGATCTGACACAGAAGGCGACGCTGGCGCCGATCAAAAATGAAGCGGATAACGGTCTGCGCAATCTGCGCGGGACGATCGCTATGGCGCGTACGATGGAAAAAGACAGCGCCACCAGCCAGTTCTTTATTAACGTGGCGGATAATGCCTTCCTCGACCACGGCCAGCGTGATTTCGGCTATGCGGTATTCGGTAAAGTGGTAAAAGGTATGGAAGTGGCGGATAAGATTTCTCAGGTGCAAACCGAGAACGTCGGCCCCTACCAGAATGTGCCGGTAAAACCTATTGTGATCCAGTCCGCCAAAGTATTGCCCTGATACGTCCGCCGGCTGAGATAAGGCGCGTTTCGCCCCCCTGTATGTTCCCCGGCCCGCGGTTGCCTGACTGCTGGCCGAAGCGGAGATGAGATCATGGATAGCGTGGATGACGATAAGATGTTCAGTCTGGCGCAGCAACTGCGGCAGCCTCACGGCGCCGGGGGGATCCAGATCGGCCAACTGATGCATGAAAGCAATATCGGTATGACCCGCGCCTGTTTTTCCAGTCTGCAGGCGGCCGCCGGCGATCGTTTGCTGGAAATCGGTCATGGCAATGCCGCGCACGTCGCCGATCTCTTTCGCGCTCAGCCAGCGCTGCGCTATCAGGGGCTGGAAACCTCGACCCTGATGCAGGAAGAGGCGCAGCGGCTTAACCCATCGCTGGCGGCGCGCGGTCTGGCGCGTTTCACCCATTACGCGGGCGAGCGTTTTCCCTTCGACGAACAGACTTTCGATAAGGTCATGACGGTCAATACCCTGTATTTTCAGGCGCGGCCCGATCGGTTCCTGGCTGAGGTTTGCCGCGTATTGAAACCTGGCGCGCGATTTAGCCTGGCGTTTGTGCCGGCCGATTTCATGCGCGAACTGCCCTTTGTTCAATACGGATTTACGCTGTTTGGCGTCGAGGAGGCACGGTTGTTGCTCGGACAGGCCGCTCTTACGGTTGAAGGGGTTGATATGTTCGAGGAAAGCGTCTCCAGTAAGAGCGAGCCGGGCGCCACGACGCTCAGACCGTTCATCGTCATCCGGGCGTTGAAGGACGGCGGCTAGTGTACCGCGCCCGGCATAATGTTTAACCTTCTGATGACTAACCGCATGTCTCTTTTAATTATCGATAACTACGATTCGTTTACCTGGAACCTGTTTCAGTACTTCAGCGAGCTGGGGGCGCAGGTTGTGGTCAAACGTAACGATGAGCTGCAACTGCAGGATATCGTCAGTCTGGCGCCCGATCGGCTGGTTATCTCGCCAGGCCCCTGCACGCCGAACGAAGCGGGCATCTCGCTGGCGGCGATCCGTTATTTTGCCGGCCGGTTGCCGATTCTGGGCGTTTGCCTGGGGCACCAGGCGCTGGGGCAGGCGTTCGGCGCGCGGGTGGTGCGCGCCCGCCAGGTGATGCATGGTAAAACCTCGACAATCTGTCATAGCCAGGAGGGCGTGTTTAACGGCCTCAATCAGCCGCTGACGGTGACCCGCTATCATTCGCTGGTGATTGAATCCGCCAGCCTGCCGGACTGTTTCACGGTGACCGCGTGGACGGAACGCGATGGTCAGCGGGATGAAATCATGGGAATTCGTCACCGCACGCTGCCGCTGCAGGGGGTTCAGTTTCACCCTGAAAGTATCATGAGCGAGCAGGGACATCAGCTTTTGAGCAACTTTCTTAAATTACATTGAATTAATCAATTTTTAGGTTTTTAGTTCGTATTATTGATTGCCTGAATTTGATTTTTTATGCATATTTAATGATTATATTTTCATTTCCTATGGTGGAAAAGCAGGGTGGGAGAACGAATGTCTACAGATAAAGCGGAAGTGACCCGTCAGACATATGACCAGGTGATTTTACCTGTTTATGCGCCAGCGCAGTTTGTGCCGGTAAGAGGCAAAGGCAGCCGGGTATGGGATCAGCAGGGTAAAGAGTATATTGATTTTTCAGGCGGCATTGCGGTGACGGCGCTGGGACACTGTCATCCGGCGCTGGTGGCCGCGCTGCATCAGCAGGGCGAGACGTTATGGCACACCAGTAATGTGTTTACCAATGAACCCACGCTGCGCCTGGCGCAGAAACTGATTAACGCCACCTTCGCCGAGCGCGTGTTTTTCGCCAATTCCGGCGCGGAAGCGAACGAGGCTGCGTTTAAACTGGCCCGCTACTACGCCGGTAAACGCCACAGCCCGTACAAAACCAAAATCATTTCTTTCTACAACGCTTTCCACGGCCGCACGCTCTTCACCGTATCGGTCGGCGGGCAGGCGAAATATGCCGATGGGTTTGGCCCGAAACCGGCCGATATTGTGCACGTGCCTTTTAACGATCTGGATGCGGTTAAAGCCGTGATGGACGACCATACCTGCGCCGTAGTGCTGGAGCCCGTGCAGGGCGAGGGCGGCATCACTCCGGCAACGCCGGCGTTTATGCGCGGCGTGCGCGAGCTGTGCGATCGCCATCAGGCGCTGTTGGTGTTTGACGAAGTGCAGTGCGGCATGGGGCGCACCGGCAAGCTGTTTACCTATATGCACTATGGCGTGACGCCGGATATCCTGACCACGGCCAAGGCGCTCGGCGGCGGTTTCCCGATCAGCGCGATGCTGACCACTAATGAAATCGCTTCGGCGATGAGCGTGGGCGTGCATGGCACCACCTACGGCGGCAACCCTCTGGCGTGCGCCGTCGCCGAAGCGGCGCTGGACGTGATTAACACGCCGGAAGTGCTGGACGGCGTAGCGTTGCGCAATGCGCAGTTTGTTGCAGAATTGGAAAAAATCAATGAGCAGTACGGGATTTTTGCCCAGATTCGCGGGTTGGGGCTGCTGTTGGGCGCCGAGCTGAAACCGGAATGGCACGGCCGTGCGCGCGAATTTCTCGCCGCGGGAGCGGAACAGGGCGTGATGGTGCTGGTCGCCGGCCCGGACGTGATTCGCTTCGTTCCTTCGCTGGTCATCGATCCGCAGGAGATCGAACAGGGTATGGCTCTGTTCGCCAAAGCGGTAGCGCAGGTGGTCGGCGCTCGCTAATCGTGGGCTGAAAAACCCTTGCCCGCGCGTTCCGTATGACGATGGCCTCAGCCAGAGCGCGCCGCCTGCGCCTGGCGGGTAATGGCGCGAATAAGGTGGGCTATACGAAAAAGGGCGTGAAACTTCACGCCCTTTTTATCCGGGATATATCAATCCGTGCTTAACGCGTACCGTAGACCACAATGGTTTTGCCGTGCGCGGAAATCAGATTCTGGTCTTCCAGCATTTTCAGAATACGGCCGACAGTTTCGCGTGAACAACCGACTATCTGACCAATCTCCTGACGAGTGATTTTTATTTGCATACCGTCGGGGTGGGTCATCGCATCCGGCTGTTTGGCCAGATTCAACAACGTTTGCGCAATGCGGCCGGTGACGTCCAGAAAGGCCAGATTGCCCACTTTTTCCGATGTTACCTGTAAGCGACGCGCCATCTGGGCCGACAGACGCATCAAAATATCCGGGTTTACCTGAATTAACTGGCGGAATTTTTTATAAGAGATTTCAGCAACCTCACAGGCCGTTTTGGCCCGCACCCAGGCGCTGCGCTCCTGCCCTTCTTCGAACAGGCCGAGTTCACCGATAAAATCACCCTGATTCAGATAGGAAAGTATCATCTCCTTGCCTTCTTCATCTTTAATCAGCACTGCGACAGCGCCTTTCACGATGTAGTAAAGCGTTTCTGCTTTTTCACCCTGGTGAATAAGCGTACTCTTCGACGGGTACTTGTGGATATGGCAATGAGAAAGAAACCATTCGAGAGTGGGGTCTGTTTGCGGTTTGCCGAGAACCATTCGCTATTATCCTCTGTTGTAATCCACTGCGCAAATCACAGGGCTCAGAGTTCCCTGTACGGCGTGATCAGTTTTTAGCAATTCAAATTCCGTTTTTAGCCGGAATAACGTCAGGGACTATGCTGAAGCCACTATCTGGTGACATCTGGATCTTCCTCTTATTCAGGTCCACTATAAAGAGGCCGATCGGTATTTGTTTGTAGCACAGCTTGACGCAAGTGTCTCCTGTTGTCTCGCTTCAGCATGACACAACTCCGGTTACAGTCGCGTTTTGCGAAAAAAAGATGTTTTTTGACGATATTTGGGATGGAGAAAGGGCGCATGCAGGCACGGGTCAAATGGGTCGAGGGGCTAACGTTTATCGGTGAGTCGGCCTCCGGCCATCAGGTGGTCATGGACGGCAATTCCGGCGATAAGGCGCCCAGCCCGATGGAAATGGTGCTGATGGCGGCGGGAGGCTGCAGCGCCATCGATGTGGTGTCCATTCTGCAAAAAGGGCGTTATAGCGTCATCGACTGCGAGGTCCGTCTGACCTCCGAACGCCGCAGCGAGGCGCCGCGTCTGTTTACCCACATCAACCTGCATTTTATCGTGCAGGGAAAAGGGCTGACGGATAAAGCGGTCGCGCGCGCGGTGAGCCTGTCGGCGGAGAAGTATTGTTCCGTGGCGCTGATGCTGGAAAAGACGGTCAACGTTACCCACAGTCACGAGATTCACGATGCGGGATAACCGACCGCAGGTTTGCGCTACTCTATTTTTTTCCCTTCCAGCAGGCGCTGCACCAGCGGCGCCATAATCAACTCCATCGCCAGCCCCATTTTTCCGCCGGGTACCACCAGCGTATTGATATGCGAGATAAACGATCCCTGCAGCATGGCCAGCAGGTAGGGAAAATCGATATGGTCGATGCCCTGAAAATGGATCACCACAAAGCTTTCGTCCAGCGACGGAATGGCGCGCGCCGCGAACGGGTTCGAGGTGTCTACGGTCGGCACGCGCTGGAAGTTAATATGCGTGTGGGAAAACTGCGGCGTGATGTAGGAAATATAATCTTCCATTGAACGAACCACGGAATCCATCACCGCCTCGCGCGAATGGCCTCGTTCGTTAATATCGCGAATGAGTTTCTGTATCCATTCAAGGTTAACGATGGGCACGACGCCCACCAGCAGATCGACATGCCGGGAAACATCGGTCTGATCGCAGACCACGCCGCCGTGCAGCCCTTCATAAAACAGCACGTCGGTCGGTTCCGGCAGCGGTTCCCAGGGGGTGAATGTGCCCGGTACCTGATTGTAAGGAATGGCCTCGTCGTAGGTATGCAAATACTTGCGTGATTTGCCGCGTCCGTGCCGGCCGTATTCGATAAAGGACTGTTCGAGCAGGGCGAAATCATTAGCTTCCGGGCCAAAATAGCTGATGTGGCGGCCGGCGTCGCGCGCCTTGCGAATGGCCATATCCATTTCCGGCCGGGTGTAGCGGTGGAAGCTATCGCCTTCCAGCTGCGCGGCGCGGATATTCAGCTGTTGAAAAATTTTACGAAAGGCCAGGCTGGTTGTCGTGGTTCCGGCCCCGCTGGAGCCGGTTACGGCAATAATGGGATGTCGGGCAGACATAATGATTTTTTACTCCGTCAGGGTGGCGATACGCGCCAGAATAGATATCCTCTTATCTCTCGGGCGGCCAGCCTGTTCCTGGGGCCGCCGGTTTCGGTTGCCAGATTTCCGGCGCCCGCGCGTTCTTTCATTCTCTGAGATCTATTGGTTATAGCTGTCTTTATTGTTAGCACGATTACCATCAGAGATACATGATCGATGCGGAGGGCGGGCAAAAAACGCCGCTGGCGTTACTCTCCGTGGAAACGGTCACGCGGCATAATGTTAAGCGTTTCATGCAGTTCCGACCATACCAGCACGGCTTCGCCGCGCTGTAGCTGTAAACGTACATCTTCGACTTTTTGCGCCAGCGATCGCTCCTGCAGACCGTAATCCGTGCCCTCGCGCAGCACGAAGGATTCGATCACGCTATCCAGCGTGTCCGGGTTGAGTTGTTGCCAGGGAATTATCACGTTATTTATCCAGAAATTGAGTCAGCCAGGCCGGGATGCGTTGCTCCAGCCACATTTCGGGTTTCCACACGGAGCCGCCCACGAAGCCGACGTGGCCGCCACGTTCGGTGAGCTGATATTCGATATTATCCGGCAAGCTGGCAAGATCGGGAATCACCGCCGGCGCCATAAAGGGATCGTCTTTGGCCTGAATGATCAGCAGCGGGGTGCGGATGCGCAACAGGCGCGGTAACGCGCTGCAGCGCCGGTAGTAATCGAGCGCATCGCGAAAGCCATGCAGGGGGGCGGTAATCAGGTCATCGAAATCGCGCAGCCGGCGCAATTTTTTTAGCTGCGCCGGCCGGAAGGGCAGCGAATCAGGGTAAGCCATCATTTTACGGCGGACGTTTTGTTTCAGCAGTCTGAGCAAATAGTGCTGATACAGGCGGCTGACGCCATGTTCGATGCGCGCGCCGCACGGCTCCAGCATCAGCGGAGCGGAGACAATCACCGCCGCGTCAGGCAGACAGACTACGTCCCGGCGCGCCAGCAGACAGGCCAGCATATTGCCGCCGAGTGAGAAGCCCGCCGCGGCGATCGGCACTTTGCCCAGCGTTTGCTGCATCCACTCCAGCAGATAGCGGGCGTCTTCGGTTTCGCCGGAATGATAGATGCGTCCCATCCGGTTCGGTTTACCGCTGCAGCCGCGGAAATGCATCACCACGCCCAGCCACCCCCGCTGCCGGCAGGCGCTCAGCAGGCCGTGCGCATAGGGGCTGTATATGTTGCCTTCCAGTCCGTGAAATAGCACCATACGCGGCTTGTGCCGCGCCTGCAGCGGATCCTCGCTCCAGGCCAGGTCAAGAAAATCGCCGTCGGGCGTATCCAGCCTCTGCCAGTATGGCGTGATGCGCAATCGCTGGCGAATCAGGCGCGGCAATAGGGTTTGCAGATGCGGGTTGCCGGCCCCCGGCATGGGGCGGAAATTTTTTTCCGACGGCATAGTTATCTTCATATTAAGAATCTTGTCCGGTACGGATCGCACGGTCAGTTTGAGATGCTCGTTACCTTTCAGATTGCCGCCGTCCCGGCTGCGCATCCTTTGCTCTCCGGGCTTGCCCGGTTAGAGCGCAGGCTGGGGGCGGCGCGCCCCTTCTTTATTGCGTGCCGGCCTGGTCGGACAGCGTTTGGGTCAACTGCTCCAGTTGCTCCTGCGTATCCAGCCATACCATCTCCGCGTCTTCCAGTTGGTTTTTCAGCGTCGTCTGCTGCTGCAGACAGTCGGTCAGTTCGCTCTTGCGGCTGATATCGTACAGTTCGCTGTCGGCCAGGCGATGCTCAATGGCCGCCAGTTCGCGGCCCAGTTTTTCCATTTGTTGTTCCAGACCGGCCAGCTGTTTGCGCAGCGGCTGGGTCTGCGCGCGCAGCTCGGCCTCGCGCCGCTTCTGTTCTTTACGCGCCTGGGCGCTGTTGCCGCTCTGTTCTTTCCGGCTATCGCCGGCGCCGCTGTCCTGACGCTGCAGGCCGGCCAGCCACTGCTGATAGTCCTCGAGGTCGCCATCGAACGGTTCGACCCGGCGGTCGTGTACCAGATAGAGGTCGTCGGTGGTGGAGCGCAGCAGATGGCGATCATGGGAAACCACCACCAGCGCCCCTTCGAAATCGATCAAGGCTTCGGTCAGCGCCTGACGCATATCCAGATCGAGGTGGTTGGTCGGTTCATCCAGCAGCAGCAGGTTCGGGCGCTGCCAGACGATCAGCGCCAGCACCAGCCGCGCTTTCTCGCCGCCGGAAAAGCGTTCGGTGGCTTCGGTCACTTTATCGCCCTGGAAGCCGAACCCGCCGAGATAGTCGCGCAGCTGCTGTTCGGTTTCGCGTTCAGCCAGCCTGACCAGATGCTGCAGCGGCGATTCGTCCGCGCGCAAAAATTCTAGTTGATGCTGCGCGAAGTAGCCGAGTTTCACGCCTTTGGCGAGACCGACTTCGCCATGCAGCGGCGCCAGCGAGCCGGCCAGCAGCTTGATCAGCGTGGATTTACCCGCGCCGTTGTGGCCGAGCAGGCCGATGCGCGAACCCGGCACCAGATTTAGCTTAATCGACTCGAGAATCAGTTTATCGCCGTAGCCGGCGCTGACCTTTTCCATTCGCAGCAGCGGATTGGGCAGCGTCTCCGGCGGACGGAAACTGAATCGGAAAGGGTTGTCGACGTGCGCGGGCGCGATCAGCTCCATCCGTTCCAGCATTTTGATGCGGCTCTGCGCCTGTTTGGCCTTGGTCGCTTTGGCGCGAAAACGGTCGATATAGTGCTGCAGATGAGCGACGCGCTCCTGCTGATGTTGATACAGCGCCTGGTGCTGGGCCAGACGGGTGGCGCGCTGATGTTCAAACGATGAATAGTTGCCGGTGTATTCGTTCAGGGTTTCCTGTTCGATATGCAGGATCTTATTGACGATCGGATCGAGGAAATCCCGGTCGTGCGAAATCAGGACCAGCGTGCCGGGATAACTTTTCAGCCACTTTTCCAGCCAGATTACCGCATCCAGATCCAGGTGGTTGGTCGGTTCATCCAGCAGCAGCAGATCGGAACGGCAAACCAGAGCCTGAGCCAGATTCAGGCGCATACGCCAGCCGCCGGAAAAGGCGCTGACCGGCTGCTGCAGCTGCTCCTGGGTGAAGCCGAGCCCGCTGAGCAGGCTGGCGGCGCGCGCCTGAATGCTCCAGGCGTTGATGGCGTCCAGCTTGCCGTGCAGCAGGGCGATGGCGTTGCCGTCGTTCTGTTCATTGGCGAGGCGCAGCGCGCTTTCCAACTGGCGAAATTCTCGGTCGCCGTCGATCACATAATCAAGCGCCGGCACCGTTAAGGCCGGCGTCTCCTGATTGACCCATGCCAGCGCCCAGTTTTGCGGGAAACTGACGTCGCCGCCGTCCGCGGCGATCTCGCCTTTTAGTAAAGCCAGCAGCGTCGATTTGCCGCAGCCGTTTTTGCCGACCAGCCCAACCTTCTGGCCAGGATTGACGGTGGCGGAAGCGTTATCCAGCAGGACGCGCGTACCGCGTCGGATTTGCAACGAAGAGAAAACAATCATAAAGCGCCGTATGTTCAGAGTATGTTAAATTATGTGCTGGACGCCCGGACGCGGTGCCCAGGTTTTAGTCTTTGCGCTGCATGGTAACGGAAAACCTTTATCATGACGACGCTTTGGAGGGAATGATGTCGCAGCCAGCCAGAGTCTTGCTGCTGTATGCCCATCCGGAATCACAGGACTCGGTCGCCAATCGGGTTTTGCTGCAACCGGCTCAGCAGCTGGAACACGTAACCGTACACGATCTTTATGCCAGTTATCCGGACTTTTTTATAGATATCGCTTATGAGCAGCAGTTGCTGCGCGATCATCAGGTCGTGGTTTTTCAACACCCGCTTTATACCTACAGCTGTCCGGCCTTGCTGAAAGAGTGGATGGATCGCGTGCTGGCGCGCGGGTTCGCCAGCGGTCCCGGCGGCACGGCGTTAATGGGAAAATACTGGCGTTCGGTTATCACCACCGGCGAGTCGGAAGGCGCTTATCAGGTCAGCGGCTATAACCGCTATCCCATCGGCGATATCCTGCGGCCGTTCGAACTGACGGCGGCGATGTGCCATATGCACTGGTTAAAACCGCTTATTGTTTACCGGGCGCGTCGTCAGTCGGCGGAGGTGCTGGCGAAACTGTCACACGCCTACGCCGACTGGCTGTGCGCGCCGATACCGGAAGGAGATCGCTGATTATGGAGGGCTCTGCGTTATTGACGGCAGGCGTGCTGTTTTTATTCGCCGCCGTACTGGCCGTGCCGCTGGCGACCCGTTTAGGTATCGGCTCGGTGCTGGGGTATCTGATCGCCGGCATTGCCATCGGTCCCTGGGGGATGGGGTTTATCCGCGACGTGGATGAAATTCTGCATTTTTCCGAGCTGGGCGTGGTCTTCCTGATGTTTATCATCGGGCTGGAGCTAAATCCGTCCAAACTGTGGACGCTGCGCCGCTCGATCTTTGGCGTCGGGGCGTTTCAGGTGCTGCTCAGCAGCGTGATACTGGCCGCGCTGCTGTGTCTGGATGGCTTCAGCTGGCGCGCCGCATTGATTGGCGGTATCGGGCTGGCGATGTCGTCCACGGCGATGGCGCTGCAGTTAATGCGTGAAAAAGGCATGAATCGCAATGAATCCGGTCAGACCGGATTTTCCGTGCTGCTGTTTCAGGATTTGGCCGTTATCCCGGCGCTGGCGCTGATTCCCGTACTGGCCGGCAGCGGCGGCGCCGGCGCCGGCGGCGACTGGCAGCATATCGCGCTGAAGGTGGTGGCGTTTGGCGGCATGCTGATCGGCGGCCGCTATCTGGTGCGTCCGCTGTTTCGGTTTATCGCGGCTTCCGGCGTGCGCGAGGTCTTTACCGCGGCCGCTTTATTGCTGGTGCTGGGCTCCGCGCTGTTTATGGACGCGTTGGGCTTGTCGATGGCGCTGGGCACCTTTATCGCCGGCGTGCTGCTGGCTGAAAGCGAATACCGCCACGAGCTGGAAATTTCCATTGAGCCTTTCAAAGGACTGCTGCTCGGTCTGTTCTTTATCTCGGTGGGGATGGCGCTCAATCTGGGGGTGCTCTATACCCATATATTAGAAGTGCTGGCCGGCGTACTGGTGCTGGTGGCGGTGAAATGCGGCGTGCTGTATCTGCTGGCCCGTCAGTTCGGCATGCGTCGTTCCGAGCGTTTGCAATTTTCCGTGGTGCTCAGTCAGGGCGGCGAGTTCGCCTTCGTGCTGTTTTCCGCCGCGGCGGCGCAGAATGTCCTGCAGGGCGAACAATTGCCGCTGTTGCTGGTGGTGGTCACGCTATCGATGATGACGACGCCGTTGCTGATGACGTGGGTCGATCGCATTCTGACGCGTCGTTATAACGCAAAGGATGAGACGGATGAAAAACCCTGGGTGGAAAACGACGAACCGCAGGTGATAGTGGTGGGTTTCGGCCGTTTCGGCCAGGTGGTCGGCCGTTTGCTAATGGCCAACAAGATGCGCATTACCGTGCTGGAGCGCGATATCAGTGCGGTCAGCCTGATGCGCAGCTATGGTTATAAAGTGTACTATGGCGATGCGAAGGAACTGGAGCTGCTGCGCGCGGCGGGCGCCGACGAAGCGAAATCGGTGGTGATTACCTGCAACGACCCGGAAGATACGATGGCGATTGTTAATCTGTGTCAGCAGCACTTTCCGCATCTGAATATTTTGGCCCGCGCCCGCGGCCGCGTAGAGGCGCATGAACTGTTGCAGGCCGGCGTGACGCAATTCACGCGTGAAACCTTCTCCAGTTCGCTGGAGCTCGGTCGCAAGGCGCTGATCTCGCTGGGTATGCATCCGCATCAGGCGTTCCGCGCCCAACAGCACTTTCGCCGGCTGGATATGCGTATGCTGCGCGAACTGATGCCGCAACGCCGGGGCGACGTAACGCAAATATCCCGTATAAAAGAGGCGCGGCGCGAGCTGGAGGATATTTTCTACAATGAGATGCAGAGCGAACGGAGCCGTCTTGACGGCTGGGACGAGTTTGAATAAGGCGCGGAAGCAATGACAGCAGCGCGGAAACGGTTCATTGCCGGGGCGGTGTGCCCGCGGTGTCGGATGATGGATACGCTGGCCGTGAGTCAGGATCAGGACATCAGCGTAGTCACCTGCGTCAGGTGCGGTTATCAGCAGCGCCAGCCCGACGATCAAGAGGCGAACCGAGCGGACGGCGCGGCGGATCGCATTATCGGCATATTCCAGCCAGACTAAAGGCTGGCGGTTTATGGCAGGATTTTTTATCCCGTAGAGTACACAGGGATGATTTTCAGCTACAATTTGCGCCAGCTTGATTTCCAACGGTAGGAGATATCATGAAAGTAGCAAAAGACCTGGTGGTCAGCCTGGCTTACCAGGTACGTACAGAAGATGGTGTATTAGTCGATGAGTCTCCGGTGAGTGCTCCGCTGGACTATCTGCATGGTCACGGTTCTTTGATTTCCGGCCTGGAAACGGCGCTGGAAGGTCGTGCCATCGGCGAACGTTTTGACGTGAAAGTAGCCTCTAACGACGCTTATGGCAATTATGATGAAAATCTGGTGCAGCGCGTACCGAAAGAGGTTTTCGTCGGAGTGGATGAGCTGCAGGTGGGCATGCGCTTCCTGGCGGATACCGACCAGGGGCAGGTGCCGGTCGAAATCACCGCGGTGGAAGACGACCACGTCGTCGTCGACGGCAACCATATGCTGGCCGGTCAGAATCTGAGCTTCAATGTGGAAGTGGTGTCGATTCGCGCCGCGACGGAAGAAGAGCTGGCCCATGGTCATGTTCATGGCGAGCACGACCATCACCATCATGGCGACGACGGCTGCTGCGGCGGTCATGGCCATGACCACGAACACGGTAAAGGTGGTTGCGGCGGGCACGGCGGCTGCGGCTGTCACTAAGCTTACGCTATGTGCGCCGCGTCATTCGCGGATATCAACGCAGGGCGACTGGCTTCCGGCCAGCGCCCTGTTTTTTTATTGCGGCGGTATTGCGCGCGCGCCGCTGTATGGCTAGTAGTGCGGCGGTGGGGTTTCTTCCTCGCTGGAAGCCACCATCGATGTTTGAGCGGTGCGCAGCCTTTCTGTTAGCAAACGTAACTGCTCGCGCAGTCGGTTTAGCTCCCATTGCTGCTGAATAATCGTCTGGTTCAACTCTTCTATCGTCAGTTCCTGAAAGGCCTGGCGGCTTTCCAGCAATTCGAGCCGTTGTTCAAACGAGGACTGTGACATTGGCTTTCCTCCTGCTGCCTGTTGCCCGCAGAGTTTGTCAGAAAGCGGAAACTTCTGGTAGTAAAAACGGTCGGAATAGGGCGCAATGGGTAGCGTAAAAGGCTTTTGACAATGGATTTATGGCGTGCGGCGATTGTGTTGTCTTCGTTTACGCAGTTATAGTAACCACCGAATTTTTTTAATGATGGCTGGGGCACTGTGCTCCAGATGCTGGAGAAATGGATGAAATCACTGTTTAAGGTCACGCTGTTAGCGACGACAATGGCTCTGACGCTGAATGCCGGTCAGGCGCTGGCTGCAGAGACGGCAAAAGCGGCAGATAGCACCGCAACAGCTAAATTCAAAACTGATGAGCAGGCCGTCGCATATGCATTAGGCGCCTCTTTGGGGCGTTACATGGACAACTCACTGAAAGAGCAAGAGAAGCTGGGTATTAAGCTGGATAAGGAACTGCTGGTCGCCGGCGTCCAGGACGCCTTCGCAGACAAAAGCAAATTGTCTGATGAAGAAATCGAAAAAACGATGCAGGGCTTTGAAACGCGCGTAAAAGCGGCCGCGCAGGCGAAAATGCAGCAGGACGCGAAGGATAACGAAGAGAAAGGCACGAAGTACCGCAATGCCTTCGCGAAAGAAAAAGGCGTGAAAAAGACGGCATCCGGTCTGCTGTATCAGGTAGAAGCCGCGGGAACGGGCGCCGCGCCGAAAGACAGCGATACCGTGGTGGTGAACTACAAAGGTATGTTGGTTGACGGCACCGAGTTCGATAGCTCCTATAAGCGCGGCGAGCCGGTGTCTTTCCGTCTGGACGGCGTAATCCCGGGCTGGACTGAAGGTCTGAAGCAAGTGAAGAAGGGCGGCAAGATTAAACTGGTTATTCCGCCGGCTCTGGCCTACAGCGATACCGGCGTACCCGGCATTCCGCCTAACTCCACGCTGGTGTTCGAGATTGAGCTGCTGGATATCAAACCCGAAGCGGATGTTAAAGCCAACGACGCTAAAGCGGAAAAACCGGCCGCTGAGCAACAGAGCGCACAGTAATCTGACGGCGGATGGTCGATAAGGCAGCGCATCAATGCCCGCCTTATTTCCGCTTGATATGCCGCTATCTCGTTCTGTCTGCAGTATATCCGCGCGACGGAAACCTGCAGGAATGATGATAACGTGCAAGCATAGGCGGATGGGCAGTCCGTGAGCGTTCTCGCCGCAGGGATCACACCCTGCGGTTTTTTTGTACTCATTGCGCCGGTTCTTGCCCATTGTGGCGGTGATATCAAATCACGTCGGGTCGTATGATGATGTTACAAAGTAACGCTTTAACCGACGGTTTATTGTTTTTATGCTCAACCTTCATTGAGTTATACCCTTCATATTTCATACTGCGGGCGGTTTGGCGTCCCTCATGTCCGGCCTTGCTCTGACGGTGTCTCTGCGAGTGGTCGGCGGACCGACGCCTCAGACGCGTCGCTATACGGTCGGCGCCAGGAGCCGTCGCCGCAGTCTGAAATCTGTAAGGTATGCAGGGATTTGTTAGCAGGTATAAGTACGATATGTTCAAATCGTTTTTCCCTAAACCGGCGCTGTTTTTTTCCTCTGTGATGATATGGACGCTGCTTTGCGTGTCCGTCTGGTTTTTATGGGGGCGGGACTGGGGGGCGCATCTGGCGCCGGGCCAGACGTTGCCCGCCAGCGCGTCCCGCTTTTGGTCGACGCCGTTTCTGTGGTTCTATTGTTACTATCTGCTGTCCGTAGCGTTGTTCGCCGCGTTCTGGTTCATCATCAGTCCTCATCACTGGCAGATGTGGTCGATTCCCGGCTCCGCGTTGATCATCTTCGTTACCTGGTTTTCTGTCCAGGTGGGCGTTACGGTCAATGCCTGGTATGTCCCGTTTTGGGATCTTATTCAGAAGGCGCTGACGGCGCCGCATTCGGTGAATCTCACCGATTTCTATCGACAAATTGTTATTTTTCTCGGTATTGCGCTGTGCGGCGTCATGGTGGGAGTGTTAAGCCGGTTTTTTATCAGCCATTATGTTTTCCGCTGGCGTAGCGCGATGAACGAATACTATATGGCGCACTGGGCGAAGTTGAGAAAGATAGAAGGGGCCGCGCAGCGCGTACAGGAAGATACCATGCGCTTTGCCTCTACCGTTGAAGACCTGGGCGTCGAACTGATTAATGCGGTGATGACGCTGATCGCTTTTGTGCCGGTACTGATCGCGCTTTCGTCGCACGTTCCCGCGCTGCCGCTGATTGGTCATGTTCCTTACGCGCTGCTGCTGGCCGCCATCATCTGGTCGGTGGTGGGCACCGGGCTGATGGCGTTGGTCGGGATTAAACTGCCGGGGCTGGAATTCAGGAATCAGATGGTGGAGGCGGCCTATCGCAAGGAGCTGGTGTACGGCGAAGATCATGACGGGCGCGCCGATCCGCTCACGGTGCGGGCGATGTTCGGTCAGGTGCGTAAAAACTACTTTCGTCTCTATTTTCACTATACATATTTCAACCTCGTGCGCACCTTCTACCTTCAGTTCGATAATGTCTTTGGCCTGATCGTGTTGTTTCCCTCTATCGTCGCCGGCACGCTGACGCTGGGACTGCTGACTCAGATCACCAACGTGTTTGATCAGGTGCGCTATTCGTTCCAGTATTTGATTAATTCGTGGTCGACTATCGTTGAGTTGTTGTCTATATATAAGCGTCTGCGCGCGTTCGAATCAACGATCGGTAAGGTGCAGGATGACGAATAGACCAGACTGAGTATGATCATATCACCGGCGGCGCCGGGCGCTGAGCGCAGGAGAAAGTCCGATATCTGATGTTATACACGGACGAGGGTATCCACTGTGGATATCATGAAATACAGGGACGGCAGGGAGGACATTTGCTAGACTGTGTCCCCCTGTCCAGACAATAGATAAATGACGTTGAAGGTGGTATCTGCCATGTCTAATTCGCTTGTTGCCGGCGAATCTAATGACGCTGATTTGCTGGATGAAAGGCCGTTTAATCCGACGGATTATGAAATTCTGAAATCGTATGAAGCGGTGGTCGACGGTCTGGCCATGCTGATCGGCGAACATTGCGAAATTGTGCTGCACTCGCTTGAAGATCTGAAGTGTTCGGCGGTGCGCATCGCCAATGGCGAACATACGGGCAGAAAAATTGGCTCGCCGATCACCGATCTTGCATTGCGTATGCTGCACGATATGGCAGATGAAGACAGCAGCGTATCCAAAGCCTATTTCACCCGGGCGAAAAGCGGCATGTTGATGAAATCGGTCACTATCGCGATTCGCAACCGCGAGCGGCGGGTGATTGGTCTGCTGTGCATCAATATGAATCTTGACGTGCCTTTCTCTCAGATTATGCAGACCTTTATGCCGCCTGAAATGCATGAGGTCGCGTCCTCGGTCAACTTCGCGTCCTCGGTGGACGATCTGGTGGCGCAGACGCTGGAGTTCTCTATTGAAGAAGTTAACGCCGATCGTAATGTCTCGAATAATGCCAAAAATCGACAAATTGTCCTGAGCCTGTATGAGAAAGGGATTTTTGACATTAAAGATGCGATTAATCAGGTTGCCGATCGGCTGAATATCTCCAAGCACACGGTCTATCTCTATATCAGGCAATTCAAAAGCGGCGATTTCACGGGGCACGATCGCTAATGTTGCGCTATTGCCTGCTGGTGACCGGTCCGGCGTACGGCACGCAGCAAGCCAGCAGCGCATTGCAGTTCGCCCAGGCGCTGCTGGCGGCGGGTCATCAACTGGACAGCGTATTTTTCTATCGCGAAGGGGTGATGAACGCGAATCAACTGACTTCGCCGGCCAGCGATGAATTCGATCTGGTGCGGGCATGGCGGCGCCTGGGGCAGCAACACGCGGTGGCGCTGAACGTGTGCGTCGCGGCCGCGCTGCGGCGCGGCGTGGCGGATAGTCAGCAGGCGCAATTGTTAGGTCTGCCGCAGGCCAATCTCCAGCCCGGATTCAGTCTGTCCGGGCTGGGGGAGCTGTCGCAGTCCGTACTGGTCTGCGATCGCGTCGTGCAGTTTTGAGCGGAATAACATAATGAAGCGCGTAGCCTTCGTTTTTACTCAGGCGCCGCACGGCAGCGCCGCCGGGCGTGAAGGGCTTGATGCCGTGCTGGCGATGTCGGCGCTGAGCGAGGAAACAGGCGTATTCTTTGTCGGCGACGGCGTATTCCAGCTGCTGCCGCAGCAACGGCCCGCCGACATTCTGATGCGCGACTATATCGCGACGTTCGGCGTTCTGCCGCTGTATGACGTCGAGCGGCGCTACCTGTGCCGCGCGTCGCTGGCCGAACGCGGGCTGGCGGAGCAAACGCGCTGGGTGCTGGATGTCGTCATGCTGGATCCTGACGCGCTGCGCGCTGAGCTGGCCAGTTATGACGCGGTGCTGACATTTTAATTATTCTGTACGAGATATTCCCATGCTGCATACGCTGTCCCGTTCTCCCTGGCAATGCGATATCGCGACGATCGTGCGCTGTCTCGGCGCCAGCGATGAGATCCTGCTGCTGCAGGATGCGGTCGTGGCGGCTATCGACGGCGGCGCGGCGCTGTCCGTTCTGCTGAGTCGAGGCCTGCCGCTGTATGCGCTGCGCGAAGATGCGGCGGCGCGCGGCATTATTGAACAAATTTCAACCAAAGTTGCGCTGATTAGCTATACTGACTTTGTTGGGCTGACCGTCAGACATTCTCAGCAAATGGCCTGGTAGCGTTTATTTTTGTATATTTCTTGACTCCTTTCCCGGCCAGTCCTAAAATTCTGCGTCCTTATACTTAGCCTTGCGCGGGTATAGGGCGATTTATTACGTGTTTACGAAGCAAAAACCAGGAGCTTTTCTGAATGGCAACAATTAACCAGCTGGTACGCAAACCGCGCGCCTTGAAGGTTGCTAAGAGCAACGTTCCGGCGCTGGAAGCTTGCCCGCAAAAACGTGGTGTATGTACCCGCGTATATACTACTACCCCGAAAAAACCGAACTCCGCGCTGCGTAAAGTATGCCGTGTTCGTTTAACTAACGGTTTTGAAGTTTCCTCCTATATCGGTGGGGAAGGTCATAACCTGCAGGAGCACTCCGTGATCCTGATCCGCGGCGGTCGTGTTAAAGACCTGCCAGGTGTACGTTATCACACCGTTCGCGGTGCACTTGACTGCTCCGGTGTTAAAGACCGTAAGCAATCCCGTTCTAAATACGGCGTCAAGAAGCCGAAGGCTTAATGGTTCTCCGTTAAGTAAGGCCAAACGTTTTAACTTAAATGTCAAACTAAACTCGTAGAGTTTTGGACAATCCTGAATTAATAACGGAGTATTTCCATGCCACGTCGTCGCGTCATTGGTCAACGTAAAATTCTGCCGGATCCGAAGTTCGGATCTGAGCTGCTGGCTAAATTTGTCAACATCCTGATGGTAGATGGTAAAAAATCTACCGCTGAAGCTATCGTCTATACCGCGCTGGAGACCCTGGCTCAGCGTTCTGGTAAAACCGAACTGGAAGCTTTTGAAGTAGCGCTGGATAACGTGCGCCCGACTGTCGAAGTTAAGTCGCGCCGCGTTGGTGGTTCTACCTATCAGGTACCTGTAGAAGTCCGTCCGGTCCGTCGTAATGCGCTGGCAATGCGTTGGATCGTAGAAGCTGCTCGTAAACGCGGTGATAAATCCATGGCTCTGCGCCTGGCGAACGAACTTTCTGATGCAGCGGAAAACAAAGGTACCGCTGTCAAGAAACGTGAAGACGTTCACCGTATGGCAGATGCCAACAAAGCGTTCGCTCACTATCGCTGGTAATCCGGCATAGTGGTTATGCTAACCAGGCGGGCGCTTCAAAGAAGCCAACCCGTCTGGGTTAACTAATTTGAACGCTCTGGATATAGAGGAAACAAATGGCTCGTACAACACCTATTGAGCGCTACCGCAATATCGGTATCAGCGCACACATCGACGCCGGTAAAACCACCACGACCGAACGTATTCTGTTCTATACGGGTGTGAACCACAAAATCGGTGAAGTTCATGACGGCGCGGCTACGATGGACTGGATGGCGCAGGAGCAGGAACGTGGTATCACCATCACGTCCGCTGCGACTACGGCTTTCTGGTCCGGTATGGCTAAGCAGTTTGATGCTCACCGCATTAACATCATCGACACCCCGGGGCACGTTGACTTCACTATCGAAGTAGAACGTTCCATGCGTGTTCTGGATGGTGCAGTTATGGTTTACTGTGCTGTTGGTGGTGTTCAGCCGCAGTCTGAGACCGTATGGCGTCAGGCTAACAAATATAAAGTTCCGCGCATTGCGTTCGTTAACAAAATGGACCGTATGGGCGCGAACTACCTGCGAGTTGTTAATCAGATTAAAACTCGTCTGGGCGCGAACCCGGTTCCGCTGCAGCTGGCGATTGGTGCTGAAGAGCACTTCACCGGCGTAGTCGACCTGGTGAAAATGAAAGCCATCAACTGGAATGAAGCCGATCAGGGCGTCACCTTCACTTATGAAGAAATTCCGGCTGATCTGCAGGACCTGGCCCAGGAATGGCACCAGAACCTGATTGAGTCCGCAGCTGAAGCATCTGAAGAGCTGATGGACAAATACCTCGGCGGTGAAGAACTGTCTGAGGAAGAAATTAAGAAAGCGCTGCGTCAGCGCGTGCTGAACAACGAAATCATCCTGGTCACCTGTGGTTCTGCGTTTAAGAACAAAGGTGTTCAGGCGATGCTGGATGCGGTTATCGAATATCTGCCGGCGCCGACCGACGTACCGGCGATCAAAGGTATCCTGGACGACGGTAAAGATACACCGGCAGAGCGTCACTCTGACGATAAAGAACCGTTCTCCGCACTGGCGTTCAAAATCGCTACCGACCCGTTCGTTGGTAACCTGACGTTCTTCCGCGTGTACTCTGGCGTGGTTAACTCCGGTGATACCGTGCTGAACTCGGTAAAAGCGCAGCGTGAGCGTTTTGGTCGTATCGTTCAGATGCACGCCAACAAACGTGAAGAGATCAAAGAAGTTCGTGCAGGCGATATCGCTGCGGCAATCGGTCTGAAAGACGTGACCACCGGCGACACGCTGTGCGATCAGAACTCGCCGATCATCCTGGAACGTATGGAGTTCCCGGAACCGGTTATCTCTATCGCCGTTGAACCGAAAACCAAAGCCGACCAGGAAAAAATGGGTCTGGCTCTGGGTCGTCTGGCAAAAGAAGACCCGTCGTTCCGCGTATGGACCGATGAAGAATCTAACCAGACCATCATCGCCGGTATGGGTGAGCTGCATCTGGAAATCATCGTTGACCGTATGAAACGCGAGTTCAACGTTGAAGCCAACATCGGTAAGCCGCAGGTTGCTTACCGTGAAACTATCCGTGAAACTGCGACGGATGTTGAAGGTAAACATGCTAAGCAGTCCGGTGGTCGCGGTCAGTATGGTCATGTCGTTATCGACATGTCTCCGCTGGAAGCAGGTGGCCCGGGCTACGAATTTGTCAACGACATCAAGGGTGGCGTTATTCCTGGCGAATACATCCCGGCCGTTGATAAAGGTATCCAGGAACAGCTGAAATCCGGCCCGCTGGCTGGCTATCCGGTTGTGGATATTAAAGTGCGTCTGCATTTCGGTTCTTACCATGATGTCGACTCCTCTGAACTGGCGTTTAAACTGGCTGCGTCTATTGCGTTTAAAGCAGCGTTTAGCCGAGCTAAGCCCGTTCTGCTCGAGCCGATCATGAAGGTCGAAGTTGAAACCCCGGAAGATTACATGGGTGACGTCATCGGTGACCTGAACCGTCGCCGTGGTATTATCGAAGGTATGGAAGATACCTCTACCGGTAAAACCATTCGCGCTCAGGTTCCGCTGTCGGAAATGTTTGGTTATGCGACCGACCTGCGTTCGCAGACTCAGGGCCGTGCTTCTTACTCCATGGAGTTCCTGAAGTACAGCGAAGCGCCGAACAACGTCGCTCAGGCCGTTATTGAAGCCCGTGGTAAATAATCCCGGGTTAATACATTGATCCCATGCTCTCTCCGTAAGGGGGGAGCATTTGAGTAAGGAATATAGCCGTGTCTAAAGAAAAATTTGAACGTACTAAACCCCATCTCAACGTCGGTACTATCGGCCACGTTGACCATGGTAAAACGACTCTGACCGCTGCCATCACTACCGTTCTGGCTAAAACCTACGGTGGCGCTGCTCGCGCATTCGACCAGATCGATAACGCGCCGGAAGAAAAAGCTCGTGGTATCACCATCAACACCTCGCACGTTGAATACGATACCCCGACTCGCCACTACGCGCACGTTGACTGCCCGGGGCATGCCGACTACGTGAAAAACATGATCACCGGTGCCGCCCAGATGGACGGCGCGATCCTGGTTGTTGCAGCGA
>NZ_VYKJ01000013.1 GCF_008710095.1 Affinibrenneria salicis | reverse complement strand
GTTTACGGGCCGTAAGTAATCCATAGATGCAAATGTCAGATCGTGATGCGCCTGTTAGGGCGCGGCTGGTAACAAAGCCTTACAGGCGCATATGAAAAACCTCCGGCTATGCCGGAGGATATTTATTTTGTGAGCTCCAGTATCCCCCTCATCAGGCTAGTTTTTCCCTGCGCCAACTTCCCAACAGACAGATAAAGAAAAGCTCAGTGATGGCTATCACCACCGTCATTCTATTAGGCTTTGACAACATCATTGTCTGGAGAATGCTCGAAGACAGGGCTGAAAGTTTGTCATAGCGGATACTAATATGTTGGAGATCGCCGTGAAGAAGAAAATGCAATCCAAAAAGAACAGGCTGAACGTCAGGCCAAAATCGAAGCTTTACGCACCCAGCTACTGGAAGATGGTATCGAACCGGCTGAACTACCTGGTTCTGTCTCTACCCGCAAATCAGCAAAAACTAAATGTGAACCGCGTTCAGCCAAATATAAATATATTGATGACAATGGTGATGAAAAAACATGGACTGGTCAGGGGCGTACACCTAAAGCAATCTCTGCTGACGGTTTGTTATCTTCATTGATCCCCCAAATCAGTAAAATCTTCTTATTTTGATGGTTTTTAAGAAAATCCTGATTGATTGACTGAATAAAAAAACATTGTATGTAATCCATATTTTCTTCTGGATGAAAGGAGTCTGCGGGATGGCACAGGAAGCAAAAGAGGGAACTCTCAGGCGATTAACGATAGGTGAAATTGCTTTAGCCCGTCAGGTGTTTGGGAACTCCATCACTTACCATAAAGTCTGGATTCATTGTGATAGCTATTTACCTTTCGGGTTACAGAATACAGGTACTGCAATGGCACCAAACGGTGAGTTATGGTTCAGAAAAGAACGTTATAAACCCGATTTTTCGATGGCCTATATATCTGATCAACACACTTTTATACATGAGATGACCCATGTCTGGCAGCACCAAAAAGGGATGTGGGTGAGAAGCAGAGGTTTCTTCAGTTGGATGGCAGATTATAATTACAGACTTGATGGTAAAAATTATTGAATGATTATCCGATGGAACAACAGGCACAGATAATTGCAGATTATTTTTTTCTCAAGAAACAGGGGGATTATTCTTGGTTAAGATCTATCGGTCCAATAGTAACCTTTCAGGGCATGACGAATCATAATGTCGCTTCACTCTATGAATACGCTCTTTCACTGTTTTTCAAACAAAGGTGATGGTAATGAAAAGGAAAATAGCAATAGTCGGAATACTAAGTTTAACTCTAACTGGTTGTCATCTTGGTGATCCCCGAGCAAAACATTACCGAGCCTCTGTAATCACAGTTTCTGATGATGTTTGTGTTATGATCCAGCCTGAAAAAGATGAGAAAATTGTTAGTCTTATTATTAATGAGATTGGCAATACTGCGAATAAATTAGAAAGATTTGACACTATTTTAATTTCATCTGATAAGTGCGTCCCTGATTTTGGCTATAAATATGAAATCGGACATGCCTATAATTTCTCGGTACTACTTGAATCATCAGAGAAAAAGGAAAAAGGGATTACACCAGCAAGTCGTATCTTTGGTGTTGACTTCTCACTATGGAAGAATAACGGTAAACTAGAGGCATCTTCTATCAATTAACCCTAATATTATTATATGGCCGTTAGTAAATTTATTGCTGACGGCTTTCCATTTAATGCAGACAGTTCTTTAGCTTTCTTCGGCATAATAGGTATTCTTCTGTAATACATCCTGCACTGCATAAAATGACGGATTTTAAACAGAGCAGCAATACATTACCGGACAAAGAATAACGACAACACATGGTACAATAATGAAAAATTATAATTTAGAAATACACTGCCGAACACTAAAACGGCGGATTCCCTCACCGCCATCTTCAAAGAAAAAGTCTGAACTCACATTCGGGCTTTTTTATTGCATAGTCCCCATAAGGGAGGCTGAGAGCCCTCGACCGGGTTCGACAAAACGGCAGCGCCGTTTTGCATGGCCGACAGGCCACCCGCAGGGCGAGGCGCAACGCGCCGGGCGTACCCCTCCCCTCCCTCGCCGCCATCTTCAAAGAAAGAGCCTGAACTTACGTTCGGGCTTTTTTATTGCATAGTCCCCATAAGGGAGGCTGAGAGCCCTCGACCGGGTTCGACAAAACGGCAACGCCGTTTTGCATAGCCAACAGGCCACCCGCAGGGCGAATCGCAATGCGCCGGGTGTATCCCTCCCTCATTGCCAGATTAAATGAGAAAATCTGAACAGTGTTCGGGACCAGACTGTCGGCAAAGTGATAATGAATATTCCGGCGGGGATAATGGAACAGAAGAGAAAAACGTCCGCCCCAGGGATAGTTCAGACGAGCATACAGAGAGGAACTTGCGGCATCTTACGATCTGCCCATTATCAACGCCGCGCACGCGGTGTCAGCAGCCTCAGAGGCTGAACCCACATTCAGACTTTTACTGTATAACGCCACATAACAGAAACGCCGCTGAACCTTTCTTTCAGCGGCGTTTTTATAACCAAATCTAAGCGGAGAGATAAACGCTCCGCTTAACCCGGGGTATCAATCGTAAGCCAGCAGCGTACGCTGGCAGAGTTCAGAACGGACGCAGTCCTGCGCATTAAAGCTGACGATGCCGACCATATCATCCTCGTGAAAACGCGCCAGCGCATCGCTCAGCCCCGACGCAACGCCGGCAGGCAGGTCACACTGGGTTATATCGCCGTTTACGATAACCGTCACATTCTCGCCCAGTCGGGTAAGAAACATCTTCATCTGGCTGACCGTAACGTTCTGCGCTTCATCCAGAATAACCACCGCGTTTTCAAACGTCCGTCCGCGCATATAGGCAAAGGGAGCGATCTCGACTTTACCGATTTCAGGACGCAAACAGTACTGCATAAACGATGCGCCTAAACGCCGTACCAGCACGTCATAGACCGGACGAAAGTAAGGTGCGAACTTCTCCGCCATATTGCCAGGCAGAAAACCCAGGTCCTCCTCGGCCTGCAGAACTGGCCGGGTGACAATAATTCGATCAACCTCTTTATGAATCAGTGCATCAGCCGCTCTGACGGCGCTCAGAAACGTTTTGCCGCAGCCGGCCTCGCCGGTGGCGAAAATTAACTGTTTATTCTCTATTGCAGACAAATAATGTTCCTGGGCTGGCGTTCGTGCTTCTATTAGCGAATTGTCGCGGCTTTCTCGCGCCATGCCGATAGCTTCAATACCGCCGAACTGAACCAGAGAAGTGACCGATTCTTCCTCACGCTGACGATGATTACGCGATTCACGACGAATAACGCGTTTCGCCTCGCGGCGTGCTTTGATCACTGCTTTTTGTCTTCCCATAGTGGCACCTTACAGTTTGTTTCACTTATCGTGCTGTCACTGCAGCACGCGACGTTTCACGCACAAATGAGGTTGGCTTCCTTATTAAGCCGATGACAAACGATGAAACATAATGCCGGGCCGCCAGAGCGACACGAGACATCGTAGACGAATATAAAGACAGGAAAAACGAAGAGGAAAGAAACAGGGAGAACACTAAATCTAAATGATGGAGAAACAAATTTTTGCGGGTGAAATATCCCTCGCAGATACGAGCAGGTAAATCAGCGACTTCAGTTCGACCAGCCAGTCCAGAGAAGGACTCTACCATTCGCGCTCCTCACTGCCTTAACATCACCAGGCAATTATCTCCATCATCTTTCGGTTTGCCTACGTTTTGTGTTCCGCATTCCGAAATCTATTGGGTAAAACGTAACGCCGGATAATTTCAGTATAATGACATTGCCGCATTTCGCCCCCTTTTAGCAACTATTTTTTCTATCCGGCACATTATTTAATGTCCCCCATGGATAGCGCGACGGCGATGACGAAACACTCCCGCGCTAAACGCCAGACAAAAAAAGGCGGCGGACATAAATAAAGCGTCACGTCCGCCGCCGGATGAAAAACAATGAAAAATCAAACAAATAGAGACAGAAAATCCAATTTTATCCAGAACCCGCCATGAAATAACAGATTGCTATGGTAGCTATTATCACCACACGGGAATGCCCGGTGACTTACCCGATAGCGTGTTCCCTCGCCGCCTCACGCCTTAAATAACGCCGTCAGATACTTTGCGCCAGGCTAAATATTGCTCATATTTCTTTAGCGCGCTGCGATAGCTGGTTTGAGCATAATCGGGGAAGTCTTCGCTTATTTGCTGCTGGATATGCTCGCCAGTAAATATTCCCATTGGGTAATTATGAGTCAGTAAAACCTCATCCAGCCGACGCAGACGAATCACATATTCACGAATGGTACTGTGGCGAACATCGGTCTCTTCAACCAGAAATTGTTTAAATGATTGGATATCAAAATATTTTGTCATTGACCTGCAGGATATACCGCTACAGAATCTACAAACCAGTTCCAGATCCTTGTGCAACGCCACCCAGTCGGCTTCGTCAATCAACCGATCCATTTCCTTCAGCGCACTTTTATTTATCAGCTGACCACGCAATATTATCGAAACCCGGCCGAGCTCTTTACCACAGTGCGCACAGTGCGTCTGTCTATGTTTAAAGTCTTTTAAATAGCGGCTAAGAAGCTGTTTTTTTTCCGTAGTTGCAGGCATGCATCTATTCCCTGACTAATTAAGATAACAGAACCCATACGCGGCCAGAATATCGGTCTGATTCAGACAAACTTGCGACGGCCATCCCGGGGAAACAGGACGGCAACCGAATAAAGTCACCGATTTTTCTGGCCACAAATGGCCAACAGCGTAAGTATCGCCAGCGCGATATTTTCATTCAGCGAGACGAGACGGAATGCTTATCCGCACCACCGGTACGCCGAAAGAAATAAATGTCACCGCTCAATCCGTTATCGTCAGATAAAGCGCCGCCAGCCGCGGCGCCCATCATGTCAGGCAGCCGCTATATATCGTTCATCAACTTCACGCGCAGACGTTTTATCGCCTGGCTGTGCAACTGACTCACCCGGGACTCGCCGACTTCCAGAACCGCGCCAATCTCCTTCAGATTCAGCTCTTCCTGGTAATACAGCGTCAGCACCAGCTTTTCCCGTTCCGGCAGGTTGTCGATCGCGTCCATCACAAGCTGACGTAAATCGCCTTCCATCAGTTGCTGCAGCGGATCGGCATCTTCATGCCCTTCCGGCAACACCCCGCCGCTATCGCCATGCTCTTCGCGCCACTCATCGTAAGAGAAGAGCTGGCTGTTATTGGTGTCCAGCAAAATCTGACGATACTCTTCCAGAGAAATGTTCAGCGTTTGAGCGACTTCCTGTTCTGCCGGCGGTCTGCCGAGTCGTTGTTCAGTTTGCTGTATGGCGTGCGCGACTTCCCTTGCGTTACGGCGCACGCTGCGCGGCGCCCAGTCACGACTACGCAGCTCATCCAGCATGGCTCCCCGAATTCGCTGCACGGCGTAGGTGGTAAACGCGGTGCCCTGCAGTGAATCGTAACGTTCCACTGCGCTGAGTAAGCCAATACCCCCCGCCTGCAGCAAATCATCCAGCTCTACGCTTGCCGGTAGTCGAACCTGTAAACGTAAGGCTTCATGCCGCACTAAGGGAATATAGCGCTGCCATAGGGAATTTTTATCCATGGTGCCTTCGGCGGTATACAGATCGCTCACAGTGACAAATACCTACGATGATAGTGTTATCGGCACTATTATCCTTTCCAGTAGGGTTGCCAATCGCAGGAATAGCGCCAGAAAAGGCGCCCTATTTGAAACATGTCGTCATTCAAGCGCAACGTGAATGCGGTGACGCAACCACTCAGTAAACGCCGACGCGGACATCGGCCGGGAAAACAGGTATCCCTGAATGGCGTGATATCCCTGTTCGCGCAGAATCTGGTACTGGGCCTTATTCTCCACCCCCTCCGCCACCAGCGTCAGATTGAGGTTGGAGCCGATGCTGACCACCGCCTTGCTTAACGCCCGGCTCGATTCATTGGTTTCCAGCTCATCCACAAAACTTTTATCGAGCTTCAGTTCCCAGAAAGGCAGATGGCGCAGATAGCTCAGACTGGAATAACCGGTGCCGAAGTCATCCATCGCCAGGCGAATGCCGCGCTTATGCACGCTGAGTAAATTGTTCAGGGAGATAGGATCGGCGTCGATCAGAATACTTTCGGTGATTTCAATAATCAGATCCTGCGAGCTCAATTGATGAAGACGCAGCTCATCATCAATGATCGAGGGCAGCGCCTGGATATGAAAATCCATCGGCGAGAGATTGATCGAAATAGAGGGAACGGAGAATCCCTGCTGGCGCCAGCGCTTCAGTTGGCGGCAGGCTTCTTGCAACACCCAGCGGCTAATCTTGTGAATAAGTCCGCACTCTTCCGCCAGAGCGATAAAACGCACGGGCGGCACCGCCCCCCAGACCGGATGCTGCCAGCGCGCCAGCGCCTCTACGCCGAACAGCGAGCCGTCGTCCAGCCGGATCTGCGGCTGAAAGGCCAGCTGTAGCTGATTGCCGAGCAGCGCGCGCCTCAGCGCCTCTTCCAGCTCAACGCGTTCACGCAGCCGAAGATTGATTTTTTCGCTGTAGAAACAGATCCTGCCGCCGGTTTTCTGCTTTTTTGCCTGATACATGGCCATATCGGCATATTGCAGCAGGGTTTCGATATCCGCGCCGTCCGCCGGATAAAGACTGATGCCGATACTGGCCGGCGAGTTCATCAAGACCCCGCCCACGCTGTAAGTCTGGTGCAGCTGTAGGTCGATTTGGCTGAGAAAATCATCTAGCTGACGCTGATTCTGACGGATCAGCACCAGCACAAATTCGTCGCCGGCCACCCGGCTGGCGATATCGCCCGCCAGTAAATGACTGCACAAACGCTGCGCCGTCATGCACAGCACGTTGTCGCCCTGCGCATGGCCGAAGGTATCGTTAACACGTTTAAAGCGATCCAGATCGATGTGCAGCACCGCCAGCAGATCGCCGGTTTGCGCTACTCGCTCAATCGCCTGCTGCGCCTGGATGGTCAGCAGCGCCCGGTTTGGCAAACCGGTCAGACCGTCATAATACGCCAGTTGCTGAATGCGGCGGAAAGAGGCATCGCGTTCAATCGCCAGCGTACAAAGATGCGTACACACCTCGACCAGCCGTTCATCCAGAGCGCTCGGCCCGCGACATTCGTGATAGTAAAAAGCAAAGGTCGCAATCACCTTGCCGGCGCCATTTTTAATCGGCACCGACCAGCAAGCGCGCAGGCCGAGAACCAGCGCATGCTCCCGACAGGTCGCCCAGAGCGGGTCGCTGGCAATATCCGTTACGATAACCGGCACGCCGCGAAACGCCGCCGTACCGCAGGATCCGCTCTGCGGCCCGATCGAAACGCCCTCCATCGCGTGCAAATATTCCGGCGGAAAGCCCGGCCCGGCCAGCGGATGCATGATGCCCAGATCGTCAATACGCATGACGGAAGAAAGCGTGCCGGGATTAATGCGATCCACCTCCCGGCACAGCATCGTCATAACCGCATCAAGCGTGATATCGCCGATCATCGCTTCCAGAATTTTTTGCTGCAGCGTCTCGTGCAGTTTAGCGCGGGTAATATCGGTCAATACGCCGATAACGTTGACCATACGGCCTTTTTCATCCAGCACTGGCGTGTCCGATACCGTCGCCCACAGGCGACCGCCGTTGGCCAGACTCAACAGCCTGTCGCCTTTGAACGATTCGCCGCGCTTAAACTGCGCCTGATAGCGGGCGATCTCCTCCATTTGAGTATCCGGCGCCAGCAGTTCGGACGGCATTTTCCCCACGGCATCTTCCATGCGGTAGCCGAATGCCCGGATGAATCCGTCATTTATATAAATAATTCTCCAGTCACGATTCGTGATATACGTCGGCGAATCGCTCGCGTCGATCGCCTGAGACAGCAATCTGCCATGGGCGCTATCCATCTTTATCCCCCTGCAAGAGTCGTACTCAGATATCGGCATTAGCGCGGCTATCTTGAGCATTATCGCGGAGAGAATGAGGACTACCGGCTATCTGACACTGATTGACTGAAAAATTGCACCTCAATACGACGATTGAAAGGATCGTCAGGCGAGGTGCCAGGCAACGGTTCCGAATCGCCAAAACCCGCCACGATAACCCGTCGGGCCTGCTCTTCGGTCAGGCCGGCGATCAGCAACTTTCTGGCTTCTCTGGCGCGGGCGGCGGACAACGTAAAGTTATCGTCGTAAACCGTGCAGTAGCGGGCATAATCGGTTACCGGATTGGCGACCTGAAGACTATCAGTATGGCCTTCGACCATAATTCTCGCCAGCGCGGCCCCCTGGATAAACTCGGCGATTTTCGGCGCCAGAGCGGAAAGCGCGGTCCGCGCATCATCGGTAATGCAGGCGCTGCCTTTAGCAAAAATATTATCGCGCAGCATCACTCGCGAACCGGTCACGTCGACCGTAATCAATGCCGCTCCCGCGCGCTGATCGCGCAGCGTCGCCTGCATCTTTTGTAATATGTTTGTCAGCCTTATTTTTTGCTCATGCTGCTCCTGACTGCGGGTTTGCTCCAGCTTTAGCTCGGTAAACTTATGCTGTAGCACCGCGACAACCAGAATCAGCATCACGACCGCCATTACGCTGGACTTTAAATCAGCAGCGGAGAGCCACTCCCTCGCCTTTATCTTCTTCATTTTTCTGCAACGACCTCTTTATCGCGCCTCCTGGCGGCACGCATTGCTACCCGAAAATCATATTCAGAATGCGATCGGCCGGTCCCACGGCAAACGCTGTCGCTTAGCCCGCAAAACCGCAGGCATCAAAGAGGAACCCTCGCGACCGCGCCTGAAAACGGCGGGAACCAACCCCGGTGTTCACTCGCGGCAACCGGTGGCTGATAATAAGCGCAGAGCGGGATAGCGGACAACGATTGTTTGAAGATTGGCGGGAATGAAAGCGGGCCTGGCGCAGTCAGCCAACTGAGCTAAAAACGAATCGCAACAGGAAAAAGGAATTCTCCACGAAAACAGCCGGGGCAGGCACGGATATCCGAAACGACAACCCAGGATAACGCGCGCAAAAAGCGGATAACGCCGTCGGTGGGTCAATACATGTTTACCGCAGGGAAATTTATGCGCCCCCCATACCTCTCGCGTAGGGGGGACGAAATTATACCAGCACGATCTCTATCAGGTTCGCCTTGCCGGAATGAATGCCCGCCTCCACCGCCGGCGCGATATCGCTGGCGCGAGTGATTTTTCTGGCGCTTACGCCCATTGATCGCGCCAGCGCCTGATAATCAATCTCGGGATTGACTAAATCCATAGCGATAAACTTCTCGGTCTGGGCCGCCAGATAATGTTGCTGACTACGCATGAAGTTTTTCAATACATTGTATTGCCGGTTATTCATTACGATAAAGGTCACGGGTAAGTTCTCATGCGCCGCCGTCCACAGCGACTGCGGCGAATATAACGCCGCGCCGTCGCCCACCAGCGACACGACAGGCGCCCGTCCCAGCCCCAGAGAACAACCGACCGCCGCCGGCATGCCCCAGCCCAGCGCGCCGCCTCTTAAAAAAGAGTATTGCTCATATGACGGACTATCCAGAAACTGGCGCACCGCGGAAGACGTGACGATCGCCTCATCGACGATGGCGACATCGTGACCGATCACCCTCATCACCTCGCGAGCCGCCACCAGCGGAGAAATCACCCCCGACGTAAAGTCATTCCCGGCCTGCGCATACAGCGTTTTCCTTGCGGCGTCGCGCTGTACCCGCAACGCCTCGCTGTTGGCATTTCTGTCTGCCCGGGTCGGCTGCGTGAATTCGGCAAGTACCGGCAGCAAGGCATCGAGAGACGCGCGCAAATGACCGACCAGCGACAGACGGGTTGGATAGGTTCTGCCGAGATCGCCCACATCGGACGACAGCTGGTAGACCGCGCAACTGTCCGGCACGGCGGATGACGAGGTATAGAGAATAGAAATCAGCGACTTGCCGCCCAGCGCGAAAATAGCGTCATAGTTACTGAGTACGTCCGCAATAGCCTTAGCCTGAGTGGGTAGATTCCCCGCCCATAGCGGATGAGACGTCGGGAACGGAACCCGCGACGGCCAGGAGGAACCATACACCGGCGCGCCTAACATTTCGGCCAGCGCGACGGCCTGCGGCGCCGCCTGGCTACTATACAGCTCATCACCGGCAATAATCGCCAGACGCCCGGGCTGAATAGACGTTAACTCTTTAGCCAGACGCGCCAGCGATGACGCCACATTTTCCATATCGATGGTCGAGCGCGACAGCAACGGCGTATCGCTCATCTCCTCCATCACGTTCATGGGCAGCGACAGCATCACCGGACCAGGCGGAGGCGCCACCACATCATGAAACGCGCGCCGCAACAATACCGGCAATTGCGCTGGATGCGACACTTCCTGCGCCCATTTTACCGCCGGCTGCGCCAACTGCACCAGATCGCCGAATAACAGCGGATCGGAAATGGCATGGCGCAGATCCTGTTGGCCGGCCGTCACAACCAGCGGGGTATGGGAGATTTTTGCGTTAAGCAAATTGCCCATCCCGTGGCCCAACCCGCCGGCGGTATGCAAATTGAGGAAGCCTGGCTTACGGGCGGCCTGCGCATAACCGTCCGCCATCGCCACCGCGCTCGCTTCCTGCAACGCCAGGATATAGCTGATATCGGGTTTGCCCACCAGCGCATCCATCAACGGCAATTCGGTGGTACCCGGGTTACCAAAAATATATTCAACGCCTTCGCTGGCCAGTATCTCGAGCAGAATGTCCGCCCCTTTGCGCGCCGGCACTTTATCTATGGATGTGAAAGCACTATCGGTCATGGCACACCTCATTCCGTTAAGTGATTATTAATTAAGAAATCAAAAAGCTACGGATTAGTGATGACATGATAACGCCGCAGGCGAACAGAGTTCACTCGCTTATTTCGAATTGTTGAGAATGTTAGTCTGAGGGGAAATCTGCCGGGTAATGTAAAGATGTCATCCTGCCATTGTCCGGCTCCGTGTCCCTGTCGCGAGGATGGCCGACGCCCCTGGCGTATTGGCCATCCAGGGGGGCAATACCTTAAAAAGTGTGGGGAACTGCACAGAAAATTATTCGGCGGCGTCTGACATCACCGTCTGCATATCGTCATCGGACAGTACGGTCATCTGTTGTACCTGCCGCGCCGGTATGCCGTTTTTCAGCATCCGGCGAGCGATACGCAACGCACTGGCTTTCATGCCCTGCTCTAAGCCTTGCTGCAGACCTTCGGCCAGCCCCTTTTCTTTTCCCTGCTGCATCAGTTCCTGCGCAATGGTTGCCATCTGTTCCCCTCCCGGATACGTTTCCAGCGTTTCAATAAAAGCACGATCATCGGATGTCCGTCCTGTCTTCAGAAGATAGAACATCAACGCCCGTTGCTGCGTCAAGGGCGGAGTCCACAATTCCATCAGCATGCCGATATCCCGCGCCAGCTCCAGCATATCCCGCGTGCGAATATGTTTCAGCACCAGTTCCAGCAAGGCGACTTTGCCGTGGGTTTTGCTCTCTTTATTCGGCGTCACCGTCAGGTCCAGCACTGGAAACTTCGTGGTGTAAATCTGCCGCGCCAGCGGGGGTTCGGCAAAGCTATCCAGCCAGTTCAGACTATACGGATACGGGCTGCGCTCGCCGTGATAAAACAGCAGCGGCACCACCAGCGGTGGGGTTTTATACCCCTGGGAAAGATGCTGCTGCATCGCCGCAAGGCAGTAGCGCAACAGCCTGAACGCCATCAGCCGATCCGGCGTGCTCTGATGTTCGATCACGCAATAGATATCTGCGTGATACGGCAGGAATAGAGCATATCCGATACCCGCGAACGCAGTTCCTCGCCCACAAATGAGGCGGACTCCCGTTGTAGAGTGGCGAAATCGCAGCGTTGCCGGATTTCCGGCGGCAGATGAACGGCAAGGAAATCACGCGCGATTTCGATATCGCTGAGAAACTGCTTAAAGATCGCATCGTGCGATGACATAGCGCCGCGTCCCTGTGTGTAGGGGAGGCCGACTACCTTAGCGGATTGGTGATATCAGGCAAGCGAGGCGGTAAAAAGTATCGAGGCGCTGCGCAAATATTATTAATGATATGACTTTCATTGCCGATATCCAGCCAGATTACTTTTGCAAAAAGCGTTTTGACAATGTCAGGAGGACTGTCTTGATTAACCGTGATTTTGATTATTTAACAACACTGCTATCCGATTTTTTCTCTCAAAAAGAAATCAGAAAAAGGCTTTCCATTATTGATGAGGCGGGGATTACCGGTTGGGAAGTCTGGTTACAGATTGAATTCGCCAGTTTTATAGCGCAACAAAACAATATATGGAGCAGAGAAGAAATATTAGAGTTTGATTTTCGCAAACGACCGGAAAAATATTTTTTCAGACCAGATTTTCTGTTGCGTAAAAAAGGGTGGATTTTGGAAACCTATAGCGCGCTAAATAGCTTCGCATAATAGCGCTACACTTGCCCTGCAAGGTTAAGTGGCAATGACATTATGATAAAATCATAATGGACTGTTTTTAATGGTTATTTTAATACACTTATTATCAGTTACGCGCTGTGGCATGGTCAACAGTGAAACATCAATGCGCGAAGCTATTTAGAGTTTAAACAGAACAGCAACCCCACCATGTGCGTAAAAAACATGATCCATGATTTGGAAAAAGTGGCAAAAATGAAATCTAACCAAATAATTTTACGCAGCGTATGGGCGGTCGGCATTACCTACACCATCGAGAAAGAAAAACTTGATATCCTGATAGACCGTTATCTCGATGAAAGAAGATTTTACAAGACCAAAGATATTAACAAATACATTCAATTAATACCAATAAAAAGAACGCCATTCTCTTACATTATTATGTGATATCAAAAAAATCATAGTAATTTCCCCCACCAATTTATCAGCGTGGTTATATATTTGAACACGCAGGAATGTTACTGCCCGCTAATTAATATTAAAGCAACAAGCTATGATAACCCCGGCACAACATACCCTGCCGGGGTTATCTGCCGCAGATCAATCCGGCAGCCACGCCTTTCGCCACAGATCCAAATTATCCCCGGTCAACATCCAGTCACGTTTCACGGCAGTCTGCAACGCATCCCCCATTTGCGCGGTAGCATCCAGATCGGCCAAATGCATGCGAATCGCGTCCATCCAGTCTTTATAACGATTGCGCACCCGCGTCACCGGCAGATCACCCTGATAAGGATCGAGATCGGTACAGATAACCGGGAAACCGCAGGCGCCGTACTCCAGCAGTCGCAGGTTGCTTTTACAGCGGTTGAACAGGTTGTCTTCCAACGGCGCCAGCGCCAGATCGAGGTTCAGCGACGCCAGTTTGGCCGGATACAGGTCGATTTCCACGCCGCGGTGAAACTCATGTACATAGGGGCGTAATTTTTCCGGACACATACCGAAGAACACCCATTCAACCTCGTCTGCCAGATCGCGCACGATATCGGTAATCAGCTCCAAATCGCCGGTATGACTGCTGCCGCCGCCCCAACCGACGCGCGGCTTTTTACCCTGACGCCGCAGCCCCTGCACATTCCCCCACCATTGAATCGGCAGACGGTTTTCCACCACGCGGATATCGGTGTGCAGATCGGCAAAGGCTTCAGCCAGCGGCGCGGTAGAAACGACAAAGCGATCCATAAAGCCGAGGCTTTTACGCATCAGCCGCACTACGTCTTTAGGTACATTGGCCCGATGCACGCTTTTTAACGGCACGTTGGGCAGATAGTCATCCAGCTCGTACACCTTGAATGCCTGCGAAAAACGGCCGAGACGCTCCACCCAGTCATGGAAATAAGTGGAGATCTGACGCTGCAGGATCAATACATCCGGCGCGTAACGCGTCATCACGGGCAGACTAAGATAAACATTAGATAATTTGCCATCGATCAACCCGGCGTCTTTTAGCGCATTGAATGGCTTCATCACCCGGTAGTGTCCGCAGCCCGCCTGGTCGGCGAAGTGCGCCATCACCACCGGCAGCGGGCGCCAGCTCAGAGGCCGCCAGCTCAGTTCGGCATCCACCTCCAGTTCAAAACCGCGTCCGCACAGCGACAGGTTCGCGTTATAAGCCGGATCGCGGGCGATCACCGGCAACCATTTCTGATACATCGCATCCTGTTCGCGAATAAAGCGCTGGCGTTTGGCTTCCGCCACCGCGGTATCCACTTTTTTCTGGCTAACGCTGCCTTCGTGCATCACCACCGCATACGGCGTCCAGACGGTAAGGTAGCCCGCTTCACGCACTTTCAGACAGAGATCGACATCGTTATAAGAAACCTTAAACGCCTGTTCATCCAGTCCTCCGACCTGCTGATAAACCGATTTGCGAATCAACAGACAGGCGGCCGTGACCACACTGTAGTTTTGGTCGACCTGCAAACGCTGCATATAGCCCGACGCGTCCATCGGATCGCCGTTAAACGGATGCTCCGCCGGGCCGCGCAGCCCCAAAATCACGCCGCCGTGCTGGATACGTCGATCGGGGTAGACCAGCTTGGCGCCGACAATTCCTACCTCCGGCCGTTGAGCGTGGTTGAGCAGATTATCCAGCCAGTCTTCCTGAATAATCGCGGTATCGTTGTTCAACAACAGCAGGTAATCGCCGCGCGCTTCGCCGGCCGCCATATTGTTGATGGATGAATAGTTGAAAGGATGCGGATAACGCAGGACGCGAATCCGGCCTGGATCGACCTGCGCCACGCCGGCCAGCCAGGCCTGCGCTTCCGGCGTTTCGCTATTGTTATCGACAATCAGCAGCTCATAATTACGGTAGCGCGTCTTCTCCAGCAGGCTGGTTACGCAGGCAATCAACACAGGCAACTGGTCTTTAGTCGGAATAATAATCGATACCAGCGGCTGCTGCTGATGACCATAACGCAAACGATAGTGTCCGGGCAGCGGCGATAACACCTCCCCCTGCGCGTAGCCGCGACGCTGCAGGTGACGCGCCAGCACCCTGGCCTCGTCGGCGGTCGAACGCAGGCTGAGCGAGTCGGTGATAATGAGGAATTCGGCCAAATGCCCGATCGCGCCGATGCCTTTCTCCTCAATCAGCCGGACGATAAACTCGAACTCCGGCGCATCATCGAATTCTGCGTCAAAGCCGCCCAGTTCCTGCAATACATTACGATTAAACAGCCAGTGCCGGGTCATCACGGCGGGCAGACTGAGCAGGTAATCGAGGTTGAAATCCGGGCGACAGGAAGCGCCGAGCTGATTATCCGCGCCGCGCAGCAGTTGATCGCCATAAACGGCGGCGCACTCCTGAGCGGAAACCAGCCCCAGGCTGGTCATCAGCAAACCGCCGGCGGTAAACGTTTCGCCAGCCTGCACCAACATCAGCCAGTCAAACGCATAGTCGCCGGCGATCTGATTGACGGCGACGGCCAGCGGCTGCTGCATGCGGCGGCGCACGTCTTCGCAGTCATAGCGATCTACGGCAAGATCGGTTGAAGTGAGGATAATGCGCAGCAGTTTGACGCCCGGGTGCTGCGCGGCGGTGATGCTGTCCAGCGTCGCCAGCAGCTTATCTTCATCGCCGTCGTTATCGATGATCACCAGCGCGAGCTCGCGCCCGGTGGCATGCTGCGCCAGGTAATCGGTAATCATCCGCGACTCGCTGGCCGTCGGCACGCGCTGCGCCAGCCACTCGGCGGTGGATTTAATCTCTTTACCGCGTTCCTGCGACTGCAGCAGCGCCTGGTGAAGATTAAAGGCAGTTAACACATCTGGCTGAGCAGGATCGGCGATTTGAATATGACCATCCTCGACCGCCTGGGCGTCGCTATCCTGCCATTTACGCAGTTGCGTCTGGTACAGACGGTACTCTTCCTCTGCCTGCGCGGTAAATGAAGTATTCGCCTGATCATCACCCGTCCGTTTATCGGTCAGCGCGTCCGCCAGCATAATCAGGTTGCCCTGCCGCAATAGCTGACTATAGAGCACCAGATCGGCGATCGACGCGATCTCCCGGCCGTCAATGCGGAACCATGCCGGCGCCAGCGCCAGCAAATCGGCGCGGCGAAATAGCACGCAGCTCAATTCGCCGACAAAATTCAGCACCGCACGCGCCAGAAAATGGTTCAGACTGCGGCCATCGATCAGCTGATCGCCGGCGAACGGCCAGGCCGTCGCCATAATATCTTTCAGCACCTGCCCTTCGCCGTCGATACGGCGACGGCGCGAGCTGGCCAGTACGATATCGGGCGCGCTTTGCATCGCGGCGACCAGACGTCGGGTATGATCTTCACGCAACACATCGCAGTCGGACAGCAGTTTAATATATTGCCCCTGCGCGCGCTGTAACGCCTGCTGCAAACTATCAGCACCATCGGCCGACCCCGCATTTCGCTGATAATGAATATCATGGCGCGACGTGTTGTTTAGCCGAACGACAATATTTTCGACCAGATTATCAGTGGTGCTATCGCAGACGATAATCTGCAGATTATCGATATCCTGCTGGCAGGCGCTGCTCAGCGTCTGTTCCAGATAGCGCGCGTTTGCGGCCAGAATGATAATGCTGACCAACGGGCTGGCTGTCATGAGTTAACCTCTATGGTGTGGAATGACCGGGGTCACGGCGCAATTCGGCCATCCGGCGAAAATTAATGGTTATTTTAAAGGGTGAGATACCGGATGATGCGACAAGCTCAGCCGGTTTCCGTCTTTAATTCCGGCTATAAAAAAACCCTGCCGAAGCAGGGTTTGCAGGATAAACCGTACAGTAACGAATTACTGCAGCAGAGACAGAACGGTCTGCGGAACCTGGTTGGCCTGGGCCAGCACGGAAGTACCAGCCTGCTGCAGGATCTGCGCCTTGCTCATGTTGGACACTTCCGTCGCGTAGTCGGCGTCCTGAATACGGGACTGGGCTTCGCTCAGGTTAGTAGAGGTGCTGGTCAGGTTATTGATGGTAGAATCAAAACGGTTCTGTACCGCACCGAGGTTGGAACGCATATCGTCAACCTGAGACAGCGCTTTATCCAGCGTATTCAGCGGATCGGACGTAGCGGCAGTCGTCAGGTTATCGCTCGCCGTATCAACGTTTACAGTCAGGCCGCCGCTGCTATCGATAGACATATCGTTAGCGGTCAGTTTGTAGTACGCGGTGTCGCCGGAAGCGCCAACGCCGTCAACATCACCAGTCAGCGTACCGCTGATGAAGTAGTTGCCGTTGGTATCTTTCACCAGACCGGAAGCATCCAGAGAAGAAGTGCCGGAACCCGACAGCGTAACGCCAGTGATTTCAACGCTGTTATATTTGTCGCCGGAAGCGGTGGCGCTGCTGACAACAACCGCGCTGGTCGTACCGCTCGGGCCGTCAACGTTAAAGCCAGACAGGTTCAGCGTAGAAGTGTTGATCGCCTGCAGGTCGATTTTGATGGTCTGACCATCGTTAGAACCTACCTGGATGGATACGGAAGATTTGCTGCCGTCCAGTACTTTTACGCCGTTGAAGTCGGTCTGCTGAGAGATACGGTCGACTTCAGACAGACGCTGAGTGATTTCGTCCTGGATGGACTGCAGGTCAGAAGAGCTGTTGGTGCCGTTCTGCGCCTGTACGGTCAGGGTACGAATCGCCTGCAGGTTATCGTTGATTTCGTCCAGCGCGCCTTCAGTGGTCTGCGCCAGAGAGATGCCGTCGCTGGCGTTGCTGGAGGCCTGAGTCAGGCCGTTGATGCTGGAAGTGAAACGGTTGGAGATCGCCTGACCGGCAGCGTTGTCGGAAGCGCTGTTGATTTTCAGGCCGGAAGACAGACGTTCGATCGCCGTGCTCAGAGAAGACTGAGATTTGTTCAGGTTGTTCTGTGCAACCAGCGAGATGCTGTTGGTATTGATTACTTGTGCCATATCTAGTGTTCCTTTTAAATCATCCAGTGGATGTTTAGCAATAAAGGGTTCAGGCTTAACTGCCTACGGCGTCAACCACCGTCCCCACTGATATCGGCGCTCCCCTGACAACCTTTAGCATTTAATTTAAAAAATTTTATCGCCGCGCTGTCTTATCTCCTGCCGCGCGAAGAAGAATAGCCCCGCACGGTCTTACGCCATAATGAACACATCGCGATAGAATGATGCCGGCGCATAATGAAGATAACAGCGCCTGGCGCATCGGTTTATCAAAGGCGCTTCGCAGACGCGGATAACCGCACGCGAAGGATGGGAAGGATAGATTGAGGCGCATTATCCGTTAATGGCTGAATAAGACGCACATACTTTCCTTATTAGCGGCAATGATTTTTTTTCTTTCAGGTAAATTTTCACGCCAGACTGCCGATAACGAGAGAACCGGATTTAAATGTCTCTCATCAGGAGTAAGGTTTTATGGCAACGACCATTTCATCCAGCACTGCGGCCACAACCTCAACCAGTACGTCATCGAGCGGCTCGCTGACCTCAACGCTCGGCCTCGGCACGGGGTCCGGTCTGGATCTGCAATCGGTACTGGACTCACTGCAGACCGTGGAAGAACAGCGGCTGACGGTGATCACCAATAAGCAGACGGCTTACCAGGACAAATCGGACGCCTATGACGCGCTGGAAACCGCGCTGGAAACTTACGCCACCGCCACGGAAAAGTTAACCGACAGCGATCTGTTTAACGCGAAAAAGACCTCGACCAATACCGCATTCAGCACCGAGGTCAGCTCTTCGGCCGCGACCGGCAGCTATAGCGTACAGGTCACCCAGCTGGCGACGGCGGAAACGCTGGTTACCGGCGCGCAGGACAGCAAAACCAGCCAGTTGGGCACCAGCGGCCTGAGCGACCGCACGCTAAGCATTACGGTCGGCAGCGGCAGCGCGGTAAGCATTAGCCTGACCGACGATCAGACTACGCTGTCCGGCATCGCCAGCGCGATTAACGCGTCGAAAGCGGGCGTCACCGCCAGCATTGTGCAGTCCGGCGACAGCAGCTATCAGTTGACTATTACCTCCGACTCGACCGGCGCAGCCAATACCGTCGCCATCAGCAGCAACGACAGCGCGCTGGAAAGTATACTTGGCGATACCAGCAGCAGCCGCACCACCTCGGTAGCTGCACAGAATGCCGAGCTGACCGTTAACGGCGTGGCGATCGAGCGCAGCAGCAATACGGTGACCGACGTACCGTCCGAAGGCGTCACGCTGACGCTGACCGCCACCTCCAGCTCGGCGGAAACGTTGACCGTCAGCAAAAGCATTACCGACGCCACCAGCGCGATTAAAGCCTGGGCGACCGCCTACAATACGCTGCAGAGCGCCTTTACCACCCTGTCCGATCCCGAGCAGGATACCGGCGTGCTGTCCGGCGATTCGGTGCTGCGCGGGGTAAAAAATCAGCTTAAATCGCTGTTAAGCACCGCCCAAAGCAGCGATACCTATAAAGTGGTCAATGAACTGGGTATTAAACTGAATAGCGACGGCACGCTGACGGTGAGCGATACCGATCTGATCAATGCGTTGACAGAAGATGCGTCCGCGGTCAGTGATTTTTTTGTCGGCAATGGCACAACTACCGGTCTGGCGACTCAGATGGTCGCCAAAGTAGATACCTTCACCAATGATAAAACCGGCACCATCGCCCAGGCGAAAGAAGATATCACCGATATGCTCAGTAGCCTGACCAAACAGTACACCAAGGTCCAGACCAGTATTGAAAGCACCATGGCCCGCTATAAAGCGCAGTTTGTTAAGCTGGACGTATTGATGTCGGAAATGAGCACCATGAGCACCTATCTGACTAACCAGTTTGAAGCGTTGACGTCCAGCAGCAGTTAATTTCGGAGATAATCATGTCGATGATGTACGGTTCACAGGCGTACGCCAAAGTCGGTCTGGAGAGCAGCGTAATGAGCGCCAGTCCGCACCAGTTGATCACGCTGTTATTCGACGGCGCGCTGAGCGCGCTGGTGCGCGCCGATATTTTTATCGAACAGGGTGATACCGTCGCCAAAGGCAATGCGTTGACGAAGGCGATCAAAATCATCAGTAGCGGGCTGCAGGCCTCTCTTGATATGCAAAAAGGCGGCGAAGTCAGCCAAAACCTGGCCCAGCTGTATGAATATATGGTCAGAAAGCTGCTGCACGTTAACTTATATAACGATCGCGAGACGCTCGGTCAGATTACCGAGTTACTGCGCGGCATCGCCGATGCCTGGAAACAAATAGGTGAAAATACACCGGCTCAGGCGGAGGCAGGCTAACATCACCCTAACCGATGTCCTGATAATAATTAATGGTTAAACAATGGAACGGATATCACTATTATGTTCGTTCCCTTAATTTTTTTGCGTTATGCACAAGGAAACAGTAATGCACGTCAGTCAATCCATGCTGAGAGGCTATCGAAATATATTAAACCTTAGCATCGCCATGCTTCATCTGGCGCAGCAGGCTGACTGGGAGAAATTGATCGAGCTGGAACAGCAGTACGTTAGCGCCATTACTCAACTGCCTGCTATCACAGAACAACAACCCCAGAATATTACGCTATCCGAACAGCAGCAGATCAGCGGTTATCTGCAACAAATTCTGCACAACGAGAGCGAAATCAGCCGATTGCTGCAGGCGCGGATGGAGGAATTAAAAACATTGATCGGCCAGTCGTCAAAGCAAAAGTCGGTCAATCAGGCCTACCATAAATTTGCCGATGACGAATCCATGCTGCCGGGCGATATCACCAGGTAACGTCCGCCATTTAATCTGAGAGATAATTATGGCCGATAATAAGGCCGTGGCCGGTGAACAGAATGCCTGCGCACGGAGATGGCGCGGCTCATTAGCGGTGTTGTGCAAGGTAACGAGAATAAAGCGGAAGGATAAGGTTAACCAGACTGTATCAGGTTAACCGTGCGTTGCGCGCCGTCGTATAACATAATCAGACGGCAATAAAGCGATGAACGCCGGCGAAGTCAGACGACTTACACCGACATATTCATCACTTCCTGGTAAGCGGAAACCAGTTTGTTCCTGACCTGAATACCCATTTGCATAGAAAGCGACGATTTTTGCAAATCGACCATAACATCGTTAAGCGCCACGCCGGGTTTACCCAGTTCAAAGTCCTGCGCCTGAGTCCGGGCCGCCTGCTGCTGCGTGCTGATTTTATCCAGCGCCGATTTTAATTCGGCGGCAAATCCGCCGCTGCTGACGTCGGACGACGCGTTGCCGCTGCTCTGCGCCTGTATGGCCGTCGCCTGCAATTGCTGTACCACCGATTCGATACCCTGAATTGACATCTCACCACCACAATAAATTAATGATGACGAAACCATACCAGATTATTACTTCTTCTAAGGCGCTAATTAGCTATAAAAAACACAGCTAATTCAGCCATCAAATGTTTACCCGCGAGGAAATAATGACATTCCTTCTTCCAGGAGGCAGCCATTGTTGATGCGAGTAACGTCATTGCTCATCAGGGAGTCTGTTTTGTTGTCACTCAAAATTATCAAGAAGTTTACCAGCAGGAATATTGCATGAGCACTGTGAAAAGCAGCTCACGTTCAAAAGGTAGTGATGGGTTGACCGCGCTGCTCAGCCGCTTACGTGCCAACCCCAAAATACCTTTACTGATAGCGGCCGCTGCTGCCGTTGCCATTATCACCGCGCTGGCGCTGTGGGCCAAAAGCCCGGATTATCGGGTGCTGTATAGCAACCTGAACGATCGCGATGGCGGCGCCATTGTACAGCAGCTGACCCAGATGAATATCCCCTACCGCTTTGCCGACAGCGGCGGAGCGTTGCTGATCCCGGCCGATAAGGTGCACGAAACCCGTTTGCGTCTGGCGCAGCAGGGACTGCCTAAAGGCGGCGCCGTCGGATTTGAACTGCTCGATCAGGAAAAGTTCGGCATCAGTCAGTTCAGCGAACAGGTCAACTATCAGCGTGCGCTGGAAGGCGAGTTATCGCGCACCATTGAAACGCTGGGACCGGTGCAAAACGCCCGCGTGCATCTGGCGATGCCAAAACCCTCGTTGTTCGTACGCGAGCAAAAATCGCCGTCCGCCTCCGTTACGCTAAACCTGCAGCCCGGCCGCGCGCTGGACGAAGGACAAATCAACGCCATCGTCTATATGGTTTCCGGCAGCGTAGCCGGTCTGCCGCCCGACAACGTCACGGTGGTGGATCAGAATGGCCGCCTGTTGACGCAGTCCGACGGCGCCGGTCGCGATCTGAACGCCACTCAGTTGAAATACACCAATGAGGTCGAGAATCGCTATCAGCGCAGGATTGAAGCGATTCTGGCGCCGATGGTCGGCAACGGCAACGTACACGCGCAGGTTACCGCCCAGCTGGATTTCGCCAGCCGCGAGCAGACTGACGAACAGTACCAGCCGAATCAGACGCCGGAGAAAGCGGCGGTGCGCTCCCAGCAGATCAGCCAGAGCGCGCAGAACGGCGGCCCCAACGTCGGCGGCGTGCCGGGCGCCCTGTCCAACCAGCCTTCGCCGGCGCCGACCGCGCCGATTACCGCACCGGCGGCCAATGCGAACAATGCCGGCAATCAGGCGGGCCAGAACAATGGCGCCACGGCGCAAACCGCGAACGCCAGTACGCTGCCCAGCAGCAACCGTCGGGATGAAACCACCAACTATGAAGTGGATCGCACTATTCGGCATACCAAACAGAGCGCCGGTTCAGTACAGCGCCTGTCGGTCGCCGTGGTGGTCAACTATCTGCCCGGCGGCGAAGACGGTAAACCGGCGGCGCTGACCGAAGCGCAACTGAAGCAAATCGAAAACCTGACGCGCGAAGCGATGGGGTTCAGCAACGAACGCGGCGACTCGATTAACGTGGTCAACACCCCGTTCACCCAGACGACCGAAGGCGGCAGCGAACTTCCGTTCTGGCAACAGCAATCCTTCTTCGATCTGCTGCTTAACGCCGGACGCTGGCTGCTGGTTCTGATCGTCGCCTGGATACTGTGGCGCAAACTGGTCCGTCCGCAGTTGCAGAAGAAAACCGAACAGGCGAATGCAGCTGCGCCGGCGGCGGCGGGCGCTAACGATGACGATGTGGTCGTTAAGCTGAGCAGAGACGAGCAGGAACAACAGAAGAAATCGCAGCAGCGCATCAGCGCCGAATTGCAGAGTCAGCGTATCCGCGACCTGGCCGAAAATGACCCACGCGTGGTCGCGCTGGTCATCCGTCAATGGATGGGTAATGAACTATGAGTATGACCGGAACAGAAAAAAGCGCCATCTTACTGATGACCATTGGTGAAGACCGGGCGGCCGAGGTGTTCACACACCTCTCGACGCGGGAAGTACAGCATCTCAGCGCCGCGATGGCCAGCATGCGTCAGGTGTCGAATCAGCAGCTGAGCGAAGTGCTGAAAGAGTTTGAGGCCGACGCCGAGCAGTATGCGGCGCTGAGCGTCAACGCCGGCGATTATCTGCGCTCCGTGCTGGTGAAGGCGCTGGGCGAGGAACGCGCCTCCAGCCTGCTGGAAGATATTCTGGATACCAAAGAAACCACCTCCGGGATGGAAACGCTCAACTTTATGGAACCGCAGAGTGCGGCCGATCTGATCAAAGACGAGCATCCGCAGATTATCGCCACCATTCTGGTGCATCTGAAGCGCGCGCAGGCCGCCGATATTCTGGCGCTGTTCGATGAACGGTTGCGCAACGACGTGATGCTGCGTATCGCCACCTTTGGCGGCGTACAGCCGGCGGCGCTGGCCGAACTGACCGAAGTGCTGAACGGTTTGCTGGACGGACAGAATCTCAAACGCAGCAAAATGGGCGGTATTCGCACCGCCGCCGAGATTATCAACCTGATGAAGACCCAGCAGGAAGAGGCGGTTATCGATGCGGTGCGCGAATTCGACGGCGAACTGGCGCAGAAAATCATCGACGAAATGTTCCTGTTCGAAAATCTGGTCGAGGTGGACGATCGCAGCATCCAGCGTTTGCTGCAGGAAGTGGAATCCGAATCGCTGCTGCTGGCGCTGAAGGGCTCCGAGCAGCCGCTACGCGAAAAATTCCTGCGCAATATGTCGCAGCGCGCGGCGGAAATCCTGCGCGACGATCTGGCCAACCGCGGCCCGGTCCGCATGTCGCAGGTGGAAGCCGAGCAGAAAGCCATCCTGCTTATTGTGCGTCGTCTGGCCGACAGCGGCGAGATAATTATTGGCGGCGGCGAGGATACCTATGTCTGATGAGCTGAAAGATCAGCCGTGGCGGCGCTGGACGCCGAATGATTTCGCCGCGCCCATCGCCCCGCCGGCGCCCGAACCCGCCGCGGATGCACTGAAAACGGCGTATGACGTTGATGATGCGATGCCGCAGCCGGTCGACGAACTGCAGACGATGCGCGATCAAATTCAGCTGCAGGCCCAGCAGGAAGGGTTTAATCAGGGGCAACAGCAAGGCTATGACGCCGGTTATCAGGCCGGTCTGGCCGCCGGTCGCGAACAGGGGCTGCAGGATGCGCAACAGCAGCAGCAGCCGTTGACCGAACAGTTGCAGCAGATGGTCGGCGAATTTCAGCATACGCTGGATGCGCTGGACAGCGTGATCCCCGCCCGGCTGATGCAGCTGGCGCTGACCGCAGCCAGACAGATTTTGGGGCAGCCGCCGGTATGCGACGGCAGCGCCCTGCTGACGCAGATCCAGCAGTTGATGCAGCAGGAACCGTTGTTTAACGGCAAGCCGCAGCTGCGGGTCAATCCCGGCGACCTCGAACGCGTCGAGCAAGTGCTTGGACCGACGCTGAGCCTGCACGGCTGGCGCCTGCTGGCGGATAACCAGCTCCATCCGGGCGGCTGCAAGATCAGCGCCGAGGACGGCGATCTCGACGCCAGTCTGGCCACCCGCTGGCATGAGCTGTGCCGCCTGGCCGCGCCGGGAGAACTATGATGACGCTGCGCCTCTCTCGCTGGCTGGAATCGCTGGACGCGATTGAACAACGCATCGCCGGTACGCCGACGGTGCGCCGCTACGGCCGTCTAACCCGCGCCACCGGGCTGGTGCTGGAGGCCACCGGGCTGCATATGCCGCTCGGCGCCACCTGTCTGATCGAACGGCACAACGGACAGCAGGTCGATGAAGTCGAAAGCGAAGTGGTGGGCTTTAACGGCCAGCGCCTGTTTCTGATGCCGCTGGAAGAGGTCGAGGGGATTACGCCGGGCGCGCGCGTTTATGCGCGTCAGACGCCGGCCGGTGCGCCGCAGGGCAAGCAGCTGCCGCTCGGCCCTGAACTGCTGGGCCGGGTGCTGGACGGCAGCGCGAAGCCGCTGGACGGCTTTCCCTCGCCGGAAACCGGTTTCCGCGCGCCGCTGCATACCGCGCCGTTTAACCCGCTGCAGCGTACGCCGATTGAGCACGTGCTCGACGTGGGCGTGCGCGCCATCAACGCATTGTTGACCGTGGGACGTGGTCAGCGTATGGGGCTGTTCGCCGGCTCCGGCGTCGGTAAAAGCGTGCTGCTGGGCATGATGGCGCGCTACACCCAGGCGGATGTCATCGTGGTCGGGCTAATCGGCGAACGCGGCCGGGAAGTGAAAGACTTTATTGAAAATATTCTCGGCAGCGAAGGTCTCGCCCGCTCGGTGGTTATCGCCGCGCCGGCGGATGTCTCGCCGCTGCTGCGCATGCAGGGCGCGGCCTATGCCACGCGTATCGCGGAAGATTTTCGCGATCGCGGTCAGCATGTACTGCTGATTATGGACTCCCTGACGCGCTACGCCATGGCACAGCGCGAAATTGCGCTGGCCATCGGCGAACCGCCGGCCACCAAAGGCTATCCGCCCTCGGTATTCGCCAAACTGCCAGCGCTGGTTGAACGCGCCGGCAATGGCATTCACGGCGGCGGATCAATCACCGCCTTTTATACCGTCCTGACCGAGGGCGACGATCAGCAAGACCCGATCGCCGACTCCGCGCGCGCGATCCTTGACGGCCATATCGTGCTGTCGCGCCAGTTGGCTGAGTCCGGCCACTACCCGGCCATTGATATCGAAGCCTCGATCAGCCGCGCGATGACCTCGCTGATCGATGAGCAGCACTACGCCACCGTGCGTCAGTTTAAACAACTGCTGTCCAGCTATCAGCGCAACCGCGACCTGATCAGCGTGGGCGCCTACGCCAGCGGCAGCGATCCCATGCTGGACCGGGCAATTAAGCTTTATCCGCAGCTGGAATCCTTCCTGCAACAGGGAATGTTTGAACGCTGCGACTATGAAACGGCCCGCCAACACCTGGCCGCGCTGTTTCAGACTGACAGGGGTGCATAATGAAACGTGAATCGCCGATGACCACCCTGCGCGATTTGGCGCAGAAAGATGCGGATGACGCGGCCACCCTGCTGGGCAAGGTGCGCCAGTCGCATCTGCAGGCGCAGAAACAGCTGGATATGCTGCTCCAGTATGAAGACGACTACCGGCTGCAGTTGCAAAGCAACCTGGGGAAAGGAATTGATGCCGGCAACTGGTACAACTATCAACAATTTATTCAGACGCTGGAAAAAGCGATAGAACAGCATAAGCAGCAGTTGTCGGTGTGGAATCAACGGCTGCAGCAGGCGGTTCAGGCCTGGCAGGCCAAACAGCAGCGACTGAACGCCTTTGCCACTTTACAGGAACGTGCCGCGCAAAAGATCTTACTGCAGGAAAACCGGCATGAGCAAAAATTGATGGATGAATTTGCACAACGTACCTCGTTGAGGAAATAAAGATTATGAGTCTTTCTACTGTCACAATGATTACAACAAATGACACCCCGTCTGTCGCACAAAACGTTGTGAGTAGCGAACGCACTGACGATGCCAGTCAGGGGCAAAGCTTCGATCGCGTTCTGGCCTCAACCATGTCGGGCAACCAGCAAACGGGACTGAAAAAAGAGCAGGCGCCGGAGAAAAACGCGCAGCAGACAAGCCAAAGCGCGACCGACGGCGCGGAAGCGCCGGACGTGGCGCAGAACGTCAGCGCCGCGGATAGCGTGCTGCAGGAGGCGGTCACACAAAATGTCGCCTGGCATAAGAATCCGAAACTGGCGACGGACGACGACAGCAGCGAGGAGAGCGCCACCGCCGCCGGGCTGGCGTTGCTCAGCGGCGCCGCGCCGGCGACAGATAAGATCGCGCCGGCCACGGATGACGCGGACGTCGACCTGACGCTGGCAGACCCGACGCTGGCCAACGCGGACGACGCCACCCGCCAGTTAATGGCGATGATCCAGGCCAGCCAGTCGCCGACCGCCGCGCCGACCGCCCCCATCGGCGAAGCGGTGGAACAACAGGCAGCGATCCCTGCTCTCGTCTCCGCCCTGCCGCAGGCAAAAACATCGACCGACCAGACGGATAAGAGTACGCTGTTATCCGACGGCGCGGAGCAAAAGGCCCAGCCGGCGGCCACCAGCGCCTCCGGTTCGTCATTTACCCAGCGTCTGGCCGCGCAGAGCGATGACGCCGCCAGTCTGGCGAACAGCAATAAAGCGCTACAGCAGGATGTCGCGTTGTCCGCCAGCGCCGACGATAAGACCTCTTTTTCATCGTCCAGCCTGCGTGACGGACAATCCCTCGCGGCGCACGCATCCGTGAATAGCGCCGTGCAGCAGCCCATCGCGGCCAGCGCGCAGGCGCCGGTGACCCAAACCAGCGCGTCGGTCGCGCCGGTGGTAACGGCGCAAATTAACGCGCAGTTAGGCAGCGACGAATGGCAGCAGGCGGTAAGCCAGCAGGTGATCATGTTCAGCCGCAACGGACAGCAAACGGCGGAACTGCGTCTCCATCCGCAGGAACTGGGTTCGCTGCAAATCAGCCTGAAGCTGGATGACAATCAGGCGCAGCTCCACCTGGTCTCGGCCAACAGCCAGGTGCGCGCGGCGATGGAAGCCGCCCTTCCCCATTTGCGCACCTCAATGGCGGAAAGCGGCATTAATCTGGGCCAGGCGAGCGTCGGCAGCGACGCATCATCCGGCTGGCAGCAGCAGGCGCAGCAACAGTCTGAAGGCAATGCCGGCAGCGGGCAAAACCGATTGAGCGGCGTTGACATCGCCGGCGCGACGCTCGTTCAGCCGCCGACGGCGGCCAGTGTGATTTCGGTCCAGGGTCGGGTGGATATCTTTGCCTGACCAGAGAGTAAACGCACAAGTTGACGCGGTTTTCTCCGTTTATTCATCCTATTGATGGCTGAAATTGACGGGATAATCAATAATATTATGCATTAATCCAGTGCAATGCCGTACCGCGCCGGATATCAATAGTCACAGGAACCGTCTTTAGCTATGTCTGAAAATGCACTCCCGTCAGGACGCAAACGCTCTGTCTGGCTCACCATCGTGCTTATTCTCGTCTTTGCCGGTCTCAGTGCGGCAGGCGTAAGTTGGTGGTTTTTGCATCAGCAGAAGTCAGCCCCCGCCGCGCAGGAAGCGCCGCCGCCGCCCGCACCGGTTTTCATGCCGCTGGATACCTTTACGGTTAATCTGGTTAACCCCGACAACGACCCGGATCGGGTGCTGTATGTCGGTTTCACGCTGCGTCTGGCCGATCAGGCTACGCTTGAGCAGTTAAACAAATACCTGCCGGAAGTCCGCAGCCGACTGCTGTTACTGCTGTCACGTCAGAATGCGCTCGATCTGGCTAACGAACAGGGTAAGCAGAAACTGGTGGAAGAAATTAAACAGGTGCTGAGCAAGCCTCTGGTGGCCGGCCAGCCCAATCTGGTGGTTAATGATGTTCTGTTCACTGCTTTTATACTGCGATAAATATTATGGGCGATAGCATTCTTTCTCAGGCAGAAATTGACGCTCTGCTGAACGGCGACAGCGACGGAAGTGAAAAGCCGGCCGTGGCCGCCGGGGCCGATGGGGATGTCAGGCCCTATGACCCCAATACCCAGCGCCGGGTTATCCGCGAGCGTTTACAGGCGCTGGAAATTATTAATGAACGCTTTGCCCGCCAGTTTCGGATGGGGTTGTTCAATCTATTGCGCCGCAGCCCGGATATTACCGTCGGGCCGATCAAAATCCAGCCGTATCACGATTTTGCCCGCAACCTGCCGGTGCCGACCAACCTGAACCTGATTCATCTGAAGCCGTTGCGCGGCACGGCGCTGTTCGTCTTTTCGCCCAGTCTGGTGTTTATCGCCGTCGATAACCTGTTCGGCGGCGACGGACGTTTCCCGACGAAGGTTGAAGGACGGGAGTTCACCCATACCGAACAGCGGGTGGTTAAACGCATGCTGCGTCTGGCGCTGGAAGCATACAGCGACGCGTGGAACGCTATCTATAAGCTCGATGTGGAATATGTCCGCTCCGAGATGCAGGTTAAATTCACCAACATTACCACTTCGCCGAACGACATCGTGGTGACGACGCCCTTCCATGTCGAAATCGGCTCGCTGACCGGGGAATTCAATATTTGTATCCCCTTTGCGATGATTGAGCCGCTGCGCGAACTGCTGGTGAATCCGCCGCTGGAAAACTCGCAGCAGGAAGATCAAAACTGGCGCGAGACGCTGACCAAACAGGTACAGCATTCCGAACTGGAGCTGATCGCCAATTTTGTTGATATTCCTCTGCGCCTGTCGCGCATTCTCAAACTGCAGCCGGGCGACGTGCTGCCGATTGAGAAACCGGAACGATTAATTGCCCATGTTGACGGTGTCCCGGTTTTGACCGGTCAGTACGGCACCCTGAACGGGCAATATGCTTTGCGTGTTGAACATTTAATTAATCCCATTTTGAATTCTCTGAATGATGAGGAACAGCCCAATGAGTGACAACAACACCCCGTCCGAGGGAACGGAATCAGTGGACGATCTGTGGGCTGATGCATTTAACGAGCAACAGGCTGCAGAAAAAAGCCCCGCCAGCACCGACGGCATATTCAATAAACTGGACGCCCAGGACGCGATGGGATCGCTGCACGATATCGATCTTATTCTGGATATTCCGGTTAAGCTGACGGTTGAGCTGGGGCGCACCAAAATGACGATCAAAGAGCTGCTGCGCCTGTCGCAGGGTTCGGTCGTCGCGCTGGACGGTCTGGCGGGCGAACCGCTGGATATTTTGATCAACGGCTATCTGATCGCCCAGGGCGAAGTCGTGGTGGTGTCCGATAAATACGGCGTGCGCATTACGGATATCATCACGCCGACCGAACGTATGCGCCGCCTGAGCCGCTGATGCCGACCTCGTTTCCTTCTTCTTCTGCCAACAACACCACGTCAACGGTGGCGGTTGAGCCGCCGTTGACCAACAGCACGCTGCTGACGCAAATCGGCAGCGTGCTGGCCGGGATACTGCTGTTCATTCTGCTCATCGCCTGGCTGATGCGTAAGCTGGGTTTTGCCCCTCCGTCCAAAGCCAACAAACTGCTCAAAGTGGTTTCCGCCTGCCAGGTCGGCCAGCGGGAGCGCGTGGTGATTGTCGAAGCCGACGGCAACTGGCTGGTGCTGGGCGTCACGGCGCACAGCGTCAACCTGCTGCACCAACAGCCGGCCCGGCCGGAGGCGCTGGCCGAAAGCGGTCAGGATAAAACAGCGGAGTTCGCCAGATTGTTACAAAAAGTATTAAAACGCCCGGGGAAATCAGAATGACATTCGCCCGACGCCTTTTCCGCGGCGCGATCGCGCGCAGGCTAAGCTGGCCGCTGGCCGCCCTGCTGCTGCTGTCGGCGCCGTCCGTATTTGCGCAACTGCCCGGTCTGGTCAGCCAGCCGCTGGCCAACGGCGGCCAGAGCTGGACGCTGCCGGTGCAGACGCTGGTCCTGCTGACTTCGCTGACCTTTATTCCGGCCGCGCTGCTGATGATGACCAGCTTCACCCGCATCATCATCGTACTCAGCCTGCTGCGCAACGCGCTGGGTACGCCCTCGGCGCCGCCTAACCAGATTTTGCTGGGGCTGAGCCTGTTCCTGACCTTCTTTATTATGTCGCCGGTGCTGACCAACATTTACCAGGATGCCTATCTGCCGTTCAGCCAGGAAAAGATCAGCATGGAAACGGCGATTGAACGCGGCGCCCAGCCGCTGCGCGAATTTATGCTGCGGCAAACGCGCGAATCCGATCTGGCGCTGTTTACCCGGCTGGCCAACGTGCCGGCGCCGGAAGGTCCGGAAGCGGTGCCGATGCGCGTGCTGCTGCCGTCGTTTGTCACCAGCGAGTTAAAGACCGCGTTCCAGATTGGCTTTACCATCTTTATCCCGTTCCTGATTATCGACCTGGTGGTCGCCAGCGTACTGATGGCGCTGGGGATGATGATGGTGCCGCCGGCGACGGTATCGTTGCCGTTTAAACTGATGCTCTTTGTTCTGGTTGACGGCTGGCAGTTGCTGCTGGGTTCCCTGGCACAGAGTTTTTATAGCTGACGTAAGACAACCGCGTAGGGAAAAAGAATGACACCAGAATCCGTCATGGCCCTCGGCTATGAAGCCATGAAAGTCGCGCTGCTGCTGGCCGCGCCCCTGCTGCTGGCCGCGCTGTTCAGCGGGCTGATCGTCAGCCTGCTGCAGGCGGCGACCCAAATCAACGAAATGACGCTGTCTTTCATCCCGAAAATCCTGGCCGTATTTGTGACCATTCTGATCGCCGGCCCGTGGATGCTCAGTCTGATCCTGGATTATATCCGCACGCTGTTCAGTAACCTGCCCAACATTATCGGTTAACCCATGATTGAGCTCAGCAGCCAGACCTACAGCGCATGGCTGGTGCAATATTTCTGGCCTTTTGTACGCATACTGGCGCTGGTGGCGACGGCGCCGATCCTGAGCGAGAAAGAGATAAACTTTCGGGTGAAAATCGGCCTGTCTCTGCTGATCACCATTCTGATCGTCCCCACGATCGAGGCGAATATGACGCCGGTGTTTTCCGCGGCGGGCGTATGGCTATTGATGCAGCAAATGATTATCGGTATCGCGCTGGGTCTGACCATGCAGCTGGCTTTTACGGTGTTCCGCATCGCCGGCGAAGTGATCGGGCTACAGATGGGCCTGTCGTTCGCCACCTTCTTCGATCCGTCCGGCGGCCCCAACATGCCGGTGCTGGCGCGCTTTCTCAACCTGCTGGCCATGCTGCTGTTTCTGGCTTTCGACGGCCATCTATGGCTTATATCCCTGCTGTCCGACAGTTTTCATACCCTGCCGATCAGCGGCGGCGGCACGCTGAACAGCGAGATCTTCCTGTCGATCGCCCGCGCCGGCGGACTGGTGTTTATCAACGGGCTTATGCTGGCGCTGCCGATTATCACGCTGCTGCTGATGATTAACCTGGCACTGGGCATATTAAACCGCGTCTCCCCTCAGCTGTCGGTGTTTGTTATCGGCTTTCCGGTCACCCTGACCATCGGCATATTGACCATCGGCCTGCTGTTGCCGCTGGTCGCGCCCTTCGCCGAGCACATCTTCGGCGAGGTCTTCGATCTGTTGGCCAACATCATTGCCGGCCTGGCTGCCTGATCAAAATCCGGGTAAAAAAAAGTGTGTTATCGTTAAGTTAACGACAACACACAAAAAAATGTGCCCGGTTTTAGCACATTTAAAATATCGTGAATCCCTAGCTGTTAAGCTGGAACAGCGACAGATCTTTCATGCTGGAGAAGGCGGTCATCGCCGCCTGCAGCGCAGTTTTCTGCAGGGTGAAGTTGGAGTAGGTTTCGTAGATATCAATGCCGGTCAGCGAGGTCATACGGTCCGCATAGAGAATATCGCGCGAGCTGCCGAGCGAATCCAGCGAGGTCAATTCGGTAACCTTACTGCCTGCTTCGGCCTGCACCGTCAACACGTTATCCAGCGAGTTTCGCATCCCGCGGTTGGCCTTGTCCATCAGCGCCGTGTAGGCCTCGGTGTCCGCGTCGGTACTGTCGTTGAGCGGCATATTCAACGCCTCAAGCGCATAATCGATGGAATTGAAGATATTGCTTTCGCTGGCCGAACCGTCGGGCTCGGTGGCGTATCCCGCCGCCAGCGTCATGAATACGCTGCTGCCGGTATTGCCGATCGTCATACTGCGACTGGAGTCCACCTGCAAACTGATCGCCGTATCGCCGCCGGTATAGGTAACGTTGCCGTCGGCATCGGCGGTAAAGGGCGCGCTTTCGGTGGCGTAGCCGGCAAAGATATAGTTGCCGTTGCTGTCGGTGCTATTGGCCAGCGTCAGCAATTGATCCTTATAGCCCTGCAGTTCCGTCGCCATCGACTGGCGATCCGCGTCGCTATAAGTGGTGTTGCCGGCCTTCACTACCAGCGTCTGAATGCTCTGCACCACATCGACCACCTGATCCAGCACCGTGTTTTCCAGCTGCAGGCTGGTGGTGGCGCTGGAGCGCGCGGCGCTGTACTGGCTGCTGCTGGCCTGAGTTTGCGCCAGAATAACCGCCTGCGATGCGGCGATCGGATCGTCGGAGGGTGAGTTGACGCTTTTCTGCGTCGACATCTGCAATACGCTGTCCTGCATCGTCTTGTTGGACTGCGCAATGGTATTAATTAAATTCTGATAGCTATTACTGGTGCTAAGACGCATTGGATCGTCCTCTTACTCTATGTAAATATACCGCTCAGGGTGAAAATCAGCTATTCACCGCCGACAGCAATGAGTCAAAAATCGTGCCCGCAGTGGACAACACCTTAGCGTTGGCCAGGTAATACTGCTGATAGCGCGTCAGATCGACATATTCTTCATTCATATCAATACCGGAGATCGACTGCTGCTTCTCGGTAAGCTGAGAAACGATGCTGGACTGGGTCGTGCTGTTGTTTTCCGCGCTGTTAGCCTTCACGCCGATATCGCTGACCAGCGATGCGTAGGCGTCATTCAGCGTAGCGTTGCCGCCGACCAAATTCTGGTTCTGCAGATCCAGCAGTTTCAGCGCGTTGCTGTTATCGCTTTCGCCGCCGCCGCTACCCGCCGCGACCTTCGCCACATCGGTCACGCTGACCGCCAGACTGTTGATCACGCCGCTGACCGTATTGACCTGAAAGCTGTCGTCTTCCTGCGCGCTGCCGTTGACGGTCAGCGTCAGGCCTTCGAAACTGAGCGTGGTGTTGCCGTCGCTATCGGTGCCGCTGGTCGCGGTCACGCTGCCGTTATCGGACATGCGGGTCACCTGCCAGGACGCCCCGTCAAAGCTCACGCTATAATCGCTGGCCTTCACCGCGCTGGTGTCGCTATAGGCGGCGGTCAGCGTGGCCGTGCCGCTGTTTTTGGTGTTGCTGGCCACATCCGGCTGCGCAAAGCTGAAGAAGTCCGTACCTGCGTCGCCGTTTAAATCCACGCCGGCGCTGTGCTGGCTATTAAAGCTGTCCGCCAGCGTCAGCGCGATCTGGTTGAGCTGATTGCGCGAACTATCCAGCGCGCCGCTGCGGAACGACAACAGGCCGCTGATGCTGCCGCCGGTCAGCACATCTTCATCCATTTCCACCGGATCGCCGATACCGTTATCGTAGGCAACCGTGATGCGCGACGTATCGCTGCTGGAGGTGACGGCGGCCAGCTGATAGGACTTATCGCCCTGCACCAGCGTCTGACCGTTGGCCAGGCTGACGTTGGTAATATTGCCGTCCTGGGTGCTGACCGTCACGCCGACCAGCTTATTCAGGTTATCGATCAGCAGATCGCGCTGATCGAGCAGATCGTTGGCCGAGCCGCCGCTGTTGCCCAGCCGGGTAATCTGTGCGTTGACATCGGCGATCTGCGAGGTGTAGTTATTCACCAGATCGATATTGGTGGACAGTTGCTGATTGATCGAGCTGTCCATATCGTTCAGATAGGTGTTGGCGCTGGAAAACTGGTTAACCAGACTTTGCGCGGTGCTGATCACCGTCTGGCGCGCCGCGGTGTCGCTGGCGTTGGAGGTCAGCGACTGTATGCCGGAGAAAAAGGACGACATCACGGAGGACAGGCTGCTTTCGCTATCGGACAACAGATTATCCACCTGAGAGATCTGCTCATAATACGCATTGGTCGATTCATAGCTGGCGCTGGCCGAGCGCAATTGAGAAACCACCAGCGAATCGTAGGCGCGATTGATGGACAGCACCGTCACACCGGTCCCCACCGAGCCATAGCCGGCGATCTGAGCGCCGCTCTGCGCCATCTGCACGCTCTGGCGGTTATAGCCGTCGGTGTCGGAGTTGGCGATATTGTTGGAGGTGGTGCTTATCGCAAGATTTGCCGCCTTCAGACCTGAAGATGCAATATTAAGTAAAGAGCTTGCCATTCTATTTCCTTCTTCTGCCATCGGGGAAACCCGATAACGTTTCGTCTTAAATATTTATCGGCGCCTGGACCTGAAACTTGAGGAAAAGGGGTAAAAAAATAGCGCTAACGCCTTAAAACAGCTTGCTTAGGTCGTGGGTATAGGCCTTGACTGCTTTTTGCGCGCTACCGCGTATCTGGTCGATAATCTGCACCAGCTTCGCGCCATAGTTCGGGTCCGTCGCGTAACCGGCTTTCTGCAAGGCGTAGGCCGCCTGTTCCGCGCTGCCGGCGCTCAGCACTTCTTTATAGCGCGAGTTTTGCGTCAGCAGGCGAATATAGTCGTTGATGGCCTGCAGATAGGAGTCATAGACGCGGAAATCCTGCGTCAACTTATAGGGCTGGCCGTTCTTGTATTCGGTGGTCATCACCGAGGCGACTTCGCCGTCCCAGTTACTGCCGGCTTTTACGCCGAAAATATTGTGGCTGGTCTTGCCGTCGCTGGTCATAATCTCGCGTTTGCCCCAGCCCGACTCCAGCACCGCCTGCGCCAGAATCAGATGATGCGGGATCCCGCTCTGCAGGCTGGCGATCATCGCCGGCACGGACAGACGCTCGGTGAAGGAGGCGCCTTCAGTGGGGTAGATCCCCTTGACGCGTTCGCCCTGTCCGTCGCTGTTTTCCTGCTGCTGGTTGCGGCGCATAAATTCGCCGATCAGCGCCGGCGGCATCGCGCTGCTCGCCAGTCGCTCAGGCCCCAGCGGCAGCGGCGTCTTGCCGGCCATTTCGTCAGGTTCGCTGGCCGAATGGCGGCTTAACTGCTTTACCATCATATCCGCCAGCCCGAGCCCTTTGGCCGACAGGTTCTGAGCGAGTTGCTGATCGTACATGCTGGTGTACATGCGCGTCTGATCGCTGCTCAGCAGGCCATCCTGCGGCAGCGTGTCGCGCATGCTCTTCAGCATCATGTTGACGAACAGCCCCTCAACCTGCTTCGCCACTTTGTGCAGGGCGGCGGGCGAGTTCTGTACCGCCTCGCGCCGCAACCCGTTGATGGATTGCACGTCGTAGGCGGCTGAAGCCTGGTCGCTCAGGTTAGCCGACGGCGAGGATGGCCCCATCAGATGATCTCCACTTCCGCTTTCAGGCAGCCGGCGCTGTGCATGGCCTGCAGGATGGACATCAGATCCATCGGCGTGGCGCCCAGCGCGTTCATTGCGCGCACAACGGTGTTTAAATTGGCGCTGGCGTTTACGCGCTGCAGCGAGCCCCCTTCCTGGCGCACGGAAATCTGCGTCTGCTGCGTCACCGCCGTCTGACCGCCGGCCAGCGGAGTATCCGGCTGACTAACCGTCTGCTGATTATCCACCACCACCGACAGGTTGCCCTGCGCCACCGCGCAGGAATCCAGCATCACGTTGCGGTTCATCACGACGGAGCCGGTGCGCGAATTGATAATGACTTTGGCGTCGATCTCGCCCACATCGACGCGGATGTCCTGAATTTGCGCCAGGAAGCGCACCTGCTGAGTATTATTCTGCGGCAGGACAACCTCCACGGTACGGCCGTCGATCGCCTGCGCGCTGCCGATGGTGTTTTGCCGGTTAATCGCGTCGCTGATGCGCTGGGCAAGGCTGAAATCATCCTGCTTTAGCTGCAGGCTGATGCGATTGGAAGTGCCGAACGTACTGGGCAGTTCGCGTTCGATAATCGCGCCGTTGTTGATACGGGCGCCGGACAGCTGGTTCACCTTCACCTGGCTGCCGCCGGACGATGCGCCCGCGCCGCCCACCAGCAGGTTGCCCTGGGCCAGCGCGTAAACCTGGTTGTCCACGCCCTTCAGCGGGGTCATCAGCAGCGTGCCGCCGCGCAGACTCTTCGCCGAACCGAGCGATGAAACGACCACGTCGATTTTCTGCCCGGCGCGGGCGAACGGCGGATAATTGGCCGTGACCATCACCGCCGCCACATTTTTCAGCTGCATATTGGTGCCGCTCGGCACGGTAATGCCAAGCTGCGAGAGCATATTGGTCAGGCTTTGCGTGGTAAACGGCGTCTGGGTGGTCTGGTCGCCCGTTCCGTCCAGGCCGACCACCAGGCCATAACCGATGAGCGGGTTGTCGCGCACGCCCTGGATATCAACCAAATCGCGCAGCCGCTCCGCCGTCGCGGATGACGTCAGCGCCAGCAGAAACAGCGCGCACAGCAGCAGTTGACGATACATTGCCATAATTAACCTCTTAGAACGGTGCAATATTGAGGAAGAATCGTTGCAGCCATCCCATATTCTGCGCTTCGTTAATGTAGCCTTTGCCGACATATTCGATGCGGGCATCGGCGACCTGAGTTGATACCACGGAATTACTGCCGGTGATGGTGCGCGGATTCACGATGCCGGAAAAGCGGATGTATTCCGCGCCCTGGTTAATCGCAATTTGTTTTTCACCAATCACCTTCAGGTTGCCGTTGGTCAGCACATCGCTAACCGTAACGGTAATCGTGCCGGAAAAGGTATTCTGCGCGCTGGCGCCGCCGGAGCCTTCAAAATCATTGGTGCCGGAGGCGGTCAAATCGGCTTTGCCGTTGCCCAGCAGCCCGTTTAACGACGTCGGCACCACGGACAGGCCGACGGCGGACGAGCCATCGCGACTGGCATTCGCCGAAGAACTCTTACTGGCGCTGACGTTTTCCTGCAGGGTAATCGTCAGAATATCGCCGACGTTACGCGGCCGGCGGTCTTCGAACAGCGGCTGATAACCATAATTCATTGGCTGCACAGACTGGAAAATGGAGCCATTGGTAGCATACAGCTGGGCCGGCGCCGGCGGAGCGCTGGTTGTGCCCTCCACCAGCGGTTTATGCGGTATATAGGCGCATCCGCTCAGCAGCAGCGCCGCCAGCAGCGGCCAGCCATAAGCGCCCGGCAGCGTTTCGCGCGATAAAGGCTTTAGAGTCCAACAACTCAACATGCTTAACCTTATGTACTTTTTATGCCAGAAAATGATTCAGAGCTGTGTTAAGCGTTGCAACATAGCATCGGAAGTCGATACGGCTTTACTGTTCAGTTCATATGCGCGCTGAACCTGAATCATATCGACCAGTTCTTCAGCCACATTGACGTTTGACGTCTCCACATACCCCTGGTACAGCAGCCCGGCGCCATTCTGGCCCGGCGTGGATTCGGTCGGCGCGCCGGAACTTTCCGTTTCCTGGTACAGGTTTTCGCCCAGACTCTGCAACCCGGTCGGGTTGATAAAGGTGCTGAGCGTCAGTTGCCCGACCTGGGTGGAAGCCGTCTGCCCCTGCTGAGTCACGCTGACTACCCCATCGCGCGCCACCGTCATGGTTAACGCGGTATCCGGTATGGTGATCGCCGGCTGCACCGCGTAGCCGCTGGAGGTTACCAGCTGGCCGTTGGCGTCCAGCTGGAAAGAACCATCGCGCGAGTAGGCGGTGGTGCCGTCCGGCAACTGCACCTGAAAGAAACCCTGGCCGTTAATCGCGACGTCTTTGCTGTTTTCGGTCTGTTCCAGGTTGCCCTGGCTGTGCAGACGCTCGGTGCTCACCGGACGCACGCCGGTCCCCAGCTGTAAACCCGAGGGCAGCGTAGTCTGTTCCGATGACTGCGCGCCGGGCTGACGAACGGTCTGATAGAGCAGATCCTCAAACACCGCGCGCTGGCGTTTAAAACCGTTGGTGCTGACGTTCGCCAGGTTGTTGGAAATAACGTCCATATTGGTTTGCTGGGCATCAAGCCCTGTTTTAGCAATCCAGAGAGAGCGGATCATGGTGTTTCCTTAAATAAAAAATTAACTGACCGAGAGCAGTTGATTGGCCTTTTCGGCATTTTGATCGACGCTGCTGATAATTTTCATCTGCATCTCAAAACGCCGCGAGTTGCCGATCATATCGACCAGCGTATCGACGGTATTCACATTGCTCCCTTCCAGCACGCCCGGCATCACTCTGACGGCGTCGTCGTTGGGCAATTCGTTGCCCGCCTGCTGACGCGCGGCTTCGGACAGATGAAACAGGCCGTCGTCGCCGCGCACCAGTTGGCCCGGTTGCGCCGACACCAGCTTCAGCGCGCCCACCTGGGCGATGGTGTTGGGATTATCCCCGTCGCCCAGCGCGGAAACGGTGCCGTCCGCCGCGACGGTGATACTCGCCTGGGTCGGCACGGCCAGCGGGCCGCCGTCGCCCACGACCGGATAGCCCTGAATCCGCAACTGCCCGGTTTCATCCAGTTGAATGGCGCCGTTACGCGTGTAGGCCTCTTCGCCATTGGGCAACTGAACCGCCAGCCAGCCCTGATCCTGCACGGCAACGTCCAGCGGGCGCGCGGTGTAGTTCAGCGGCCCCTGCGACATATCGGCCGACGGCGTCGACGCCACCACCAGCGTGCGCGTTTCCAGCGTCGGCCCTTCGACCGGCACCGCGCGCATCGCGCTCAGCTGCGCGCGAAAACCCGGCGTGGAAGCGTTAGCCAGATTGTTGGAAATAACGGCGTGCTGTTCCAGCGTCTGGCTGGCCGCGCCCATTGCGGTATAGATTGCGTGATCCATAAGGCTGTCCTGTCCCGGTTATTAGCGCAGGTTGACCAGCGTGTTAAGTATCGAGTCCTGGGTTTTGATGGTCTGCGCGTTCGACTGATAGTTACGCTGCGCGACGATCATGTTCACCAGTTCGGAACCAATATCCACGTTGGACGATTCCAGCGCGCCGCTGGTCAGACTACCGAACACCCCGACGCCGGCCGTCCCTACGATGGCTTCGCCGGAAGCGGAGGTCGAGGTCCAGACGTTATCCCCTTCGGACTGCAGGCCCTGCGGGTTGGAGAAACTGGCCATTACGATCTGCCCCAGCAACTGAGTCTGACCGTTGGAATAGGTACCGGTGATAGTGCCGTCGTTATTGATGGCATAGGATGAGAGGCTGCCCGCCGCATAACCGTCCTGGCTGGAACTGTTGACGCTGCTTTTGCTGGCGCTCTGCTGGGTGGTGCCGGTGAAATCGACGGTGAAGCTGTTGGCGGCGGAACCGTTGATGCCGTTGGTCGCCACGCTCAGCGACGTGGTGCCGGTCAGGCTGCCGCTGCTGTCAAAGCTCAGCGCGCCCAGATCCTGCACGGTGGCGGTGCTGTCGCTGCTGTCGACGCCGTGCACCTGCCAGGTGTTATCCGCCGTTTTAGTGAAGTAGAGGTTCACGTTGTGGGTGTTGCCCTGGCTGTCGTAGCTGGTCAGCGTCTGAGAAAAGTCATAGGTGCTGGAGTTGGTGGCGTCGAAATCCGCTGTTACCGCACTGGCGCTGGAGTTCAGGTTCAGCGACATCGTGGCGCTGTTGGTCGCCTGAGCCGCGATATTGCTGGACGGGATATTGATCGTCGTCGGCTCGGCGCCGGTGTTGACGGTCGGCGGCGTGCCGGTGGCGGAATAGCCGGTCAGATAGTAGCCGCTGCTGTTGACCAGATTACGGTCGCTATCCATCGACAGTTCGCCGTTGCGCGAATAATAAACCGAGCCGTTGTCATCGGTCACGCGGAAGAAGCCGGTGCCGGAAATCGCCACGTCCAGACCGCGCTCCGTGGATTCGACGGTGCCGTCGCCGAAATCCTGGCTGACGGACGCGACCTTAACCCCCAGACCGACCTGAGAAGAGGCGAAGATATCGGCAAAGGAAACCGTTGCCGATTTAAAACCGGTGGTTTCGGAGTTCGCGATGTTGTTGCCAATGACGTCCAGGTTGCTGGACGCCGCGTTCAAACCACTTATCGCCTGTGAAAAACCCATAGCAGGAACCTCTTAAAAGTGAGTCGCGCCAAAACGCCGGGACTGCCGCCCCCGGGCCGCGCGATGGAAATTAAATAATCTGCTTAATGTCGCTAAGCGTTGCGGTGCCCGACAGGCCCAGATTGAGCGTCGAACTGTCTGAATCGGTATTCACGCCGTAAACCAGCGCATATTTAAGCGGCGTCGACACAACGCTGCCGCCGGAAGAAGAGGTGGCGCTGACGCTGTAGGTATAGCTGCCCTCCGCCACCGCGGTGCCGCTATCATCGGTGCCGTCCCAGCTGTAGGTCTGCACGCCGGCGCTCTGCGCGCCCAGATTGACCGTACGCACCGTGCTGCCGCTCGCGTCTTTGATCGTAACCGTGACGTTGCTGGCCGCGGTGTCCAGTTCGACGCCGAACGGCGTGACCGAGCTGTTTTCGCCGACCACAATGCTGTTGCCGGAGATCAACACGCCATGGCCGATCAGGGTTGAAGCCTGCAGCGCCTGGCTGGTATCCAGCTGACCGGAGATCGAACCGAGCGTGGTATTGAGTTTTTCAATGCCGCTCAGCGTGCTGATTTGCGCCAGCTGGCTGGTCAACTGGCTGTTGTCCATCGGATCGGTGGGATCCTGATTCTGCATCTGCGCCACCAGCAGGGTAAGAAACTGGCTCTGCAGATCCGAACTGCTGTTGCCGGTGGACGAGGTGCTGGTCACCGAACTGTTATCGGTTGACTCATTAACAGAAATAGCAATGCTCATGTAACCCTCCGTTACTGCCCTAATGTCAGCGTTTTTTGCATCAGTGTTTTGGTTGTATTCAGCACTTCCACGTTCGCCTGATAACTTCTCGAGGCGGAAATGGAATTCACCATTTCGGCAGTAACGTCAACATTGGGCATCCGGACATAGCCACGCTCATCGGCCAGCGGGTTGCCCGGCTGGTATACCAGTTTGTCGGGCGCGGGGTCCTCAACGATGCTGTCCACCTGTACGCCGCCGACTTCCTGCCCCGCCGGCGCGGCGACCTTAAACACCACCTGTTTGGCGCGATAGGGCGTGCCATCGGCGCTGGTGACGCTGTCGGCATTCGCCAGGTTGCTGGCGCTCACGTTCATGCGCTGGGACTGGGCCGTCAGTGCGGAACCTGAAATTTCGAAAATGTTGAGTAATGACATAAGGCGTTATTTATCCTGTAGCACTGACGTCATGCCTTTAATCTGCCCGCTCAAAACAGTAAGACTGGTTTGATAACGCAGGCTATTATCGGCAAAATTGGTTCTTTCTCTGTCCATATCGACGGTATTGCCATCGAGCGCCGGCTGGTCGGGCACCCGGTACAGCAGGTCCAGCGAGGGAGCAGAGGCGGTTTGCGCGGCGATATGGCGGGAGGAAGTCAACGCCAGCGACAGACCGGAACCGGATGCCCGCCCCTGCTCCATCGCTTTGCTCAGTTCGGAGGAGAAATCAATGTCGCGCGCCTGGTAACCAGGCGTATCGGCATTGGCGATATTCCCGGCCAGAATTTCCTGCCGCTGCGCGCGCAGGTTGAGCGCTTCCTGTTGAAAACTTAAGGCTGCATCCAGTTTATCCAGCATGTCTCTGCTTACTCCCGGTATTCATATCATCTGACACTATCCAGTGGACACAGCATAGACGGGATGACGGTAGCCTTATCGCCGGAATAAACGGGAAATGAGTAGCTAATTTCCCGATTGACCGGACGGACAAAACGGTACACTAGCGCCAACAAACGTGGTTGCGGCCGGAAAGAGGCAGGGTATCAATCAATTCGCGAGGATAAGCAATGAGAGGCAATAAGCCACGCTGGCTTAACGGGGCTTTCGCTCTGCTGGCGGCAATGCCGTCCTTTGCCAGTGAACCCGCGACAGAACCGCTGGCGGCGCAGATAGAAACGTTTATTCGTCAGCAGATCGTCATTCCCGTTCAACGCATCGACGTTGAGATAAAGACGCCGGACCGCGCGTTGCCGGACTGCGCGGCGCCGCAGTTTGCCCTGCCTTCGCGCAACCGCGTCTGGGGCAACCTGAGCATCCGAATGACCTGCGGCGCCGATAAATACTTTGTGCAAACCCGCGTGCAGGTGACCGGCGATTACCTGGTCTCCGCCCGTCCCATCCCGCCGAAACAGACGCTGAGCGAAAAAGACGTGAAGTGGCAGCGCGGACGCCTCGACGCCTTCGCCACCCCGCCGGTGACCGACCTGAGCCTGGTGCTGGGCGCGGTCAGCCAGCGTATGATCGGCGCCGGTCAGCCGCTGCAGGCGAAAATGCTGCGCCAGCCGTGGGCGGTAAAAACCGGCCAGACGGTGCAGGTGATCGCCAGCGGCGACGGTTTTAACATCAGCAGCGAGGGTAAAGTAATGAATAATGCTCTGGTGAATGATAAAGTCAGGGTCAGAATGAACTCGGGACAAATAGTCAATGGTCTGGTCGACGCTGACGGTACCGTTAAAGTTGCGTTATGAAATATTAAAGATTCCGTTCGGCGTGCCGATATAATGGCATAGCGCCCGTAACCTGTACGCCGAAACGATCTGAGAGGACACCATGAGCATCGATAGCACACGCCCGTTATCCGGGGTAAAAACGGTTCAAAATCAGGACACTGAATTACACCACGCCGCCCGGAGCAAAAGCAGCCAGAGCGCGGTGCAAACTACCGCCGCCAGCGAAACGCAGGTGAATATCAGCAATGCTCAGTCGCAGCTCACTCAGGCCGGCGATCAGGATATCGATATTGAAAAAGTGGAAAGTCTGAAACAGGCTATCCGCAACGGCGAGCTGAAAATCGACACCGGCAAAATCGCCGATGCGCTGATTGCCGAAGCGCAGTCTGGAATTAACGGATAATGACCGGATCAGCCATGAACATGTTCGATACTCTGGCGCGCATGCAGGATGCGCTGCAGCAGCTTGATGAGATTCTGGCGCAGGAGCAGCAGGAGTTGAGCGCGGGTCGGGTCAACGCCGCTTTTCTGCATCGCTTAACCGAAAATAAGAACGAACAGCTGTCGATTCTCAGCCATTTCGATCATCAGCGTTTGCAGCTGGAACAGCAGCTATCCATCAGCGCCCCCTATGAGCAGCACGCGGAACTCAATGCGACCTGGATGGCGATTCATCAGAAAACCCGCCATCTGAGCGAGAGCAATCATCGCAATGGGCTACTGCTGGATCAGCATCTGAACAATACTCAGGCGGCGATGAGTTTTCTGGAAAAACAGGCCAGTCAGCAAACCGTTTACGGCCCCGATGGTCAGCAACAGCGGCCGGGCAGCAGACTGGGCCGCAAATTCGGCGTTTAACGTCGCGCCCTTCCCGCTTTTTCCGCGTTCAGCAAGCCGGCGATGCCGGCATGCGTCACGGGTGCGCGCTGTAATTCACCAGCACCTGATACCTCAGCACCCGAATCGGCGGTTTGATCGGCCCTTTGCCCGGCAGATGATACATCAGATACAGCGGATTGCTGGCGGAGACGCCCTGCAAGGCCTGCGTCGTTCCGTCTCCCCCATTCAGCGGCACACAGAGTCCCGCGCTGCATAACGCAACCTGCAGCCCATGCGGCGGCGTCGCCAACAGTTTATAGTTCCAGTGTACCGAGGTCATGACATGGCCGGGCGGAATGTTGCCCGGCGCGCGCATGACCGCCGATGCGCTGGCCCAGCCGCGCTGGCTGACCAACAGATTATAGCCTTCGCCGCTCCAGCTGCCGTCGGCGGCCGCCACGGGCTGCGCGGCCAGCAGCGACAGTAACAACGCACACCGTTTAATCATCTGGGCGCTCCGATCACCGACGTCATATGAATCTGACGCTGATCATTGATTTCCTGGTTGGACAACACCACCAACTGCGGCACATTGCGGCGTAAAAAACGCGCCAGCAGCGGACGCAGCGCATGGTTCACCAGCAGCACCGGCGGCGCATTGATCGCTTCCTGATGCTGCACCGCCTGCTGCGCCTGATCCAGCACGCGATCGGCCAGGCCAGGTTCCAGTCCTCCGCCGTTTTGCAACGCCTGCAGCAGCACTTTTTCCAGGCCTAAATCCAGACCGATGATCTGAATTTCCTCCTGCCCCGGGAACCACTGCTGGGTAATCGCGCGGCCGAGCGCGACGCGCACCACCACGGTCAATTCATTCGGATCTTTTTGAATCGCCGCATGTTCGGAGATGGTTTCAATAATGGTGCGCATATCTTTGATCGACACCCGTTCCGCCAGCAAATTCTGCAGAATCTTGTGCAACACGGTCAGCGTCACGACGCCCGGCACGAAATCTTCCGCCAGTTTCGGCATCTCTTTGCTGACCCGCTCCATCAACTGCGTGGTTTCCTGACGGCCAAACAGGTCGCTGGCGTAAACGGTAATCAGGTGATTGAGATGGGTGGCCACCACCGTGCTGGCCTCCACTACGGTAAAGCCCTGCGCCTGCGCCTGCTCTTTCAACGCGCTTTCTATCCACACGGCGGGCAGACCGAAGGCGGGGTCCTGGGTCACTTCGCCGGCCAGTTTGCCAATCGCGTTGCCCGGATTAATCGCCATCCAGCGGCCGGGGTGCGCTTCGCCCTGACCGATCTCTACGCCGTTCATCAGAATACGGTAGCCGGCCGGCTGCAGCTCCAGGTTATCCCGGATATGCACCACCGGCGGCAGATAGCCCATTTCCTGAGCGAATTTCTTACGGATGCTGCGAATGCGTCCCAGCAGCTCGCCGTTTTGCTGCGAGTCGACCATCGGGATCAGACGATAGCCCACTTCCATACCCAGCGGATCTTCCAGTTGAACATCCGCCCAGCTCGCCTCGACCACCGGCTGACTCTCTTTCACCAGCGGTTTATCGCCGTCGGCGGCGGCCGCATTCGTCGCCACATCGCGTCTCATCCACCAGGCCAGCGCCAGCAGGCCGAGGGTAAACAGCAGAAACACAAAGTTCGGCATGCCCGGCACCAGACCAATCAGACCCAGCACCGCGGCGCTGAGCAGCATGACGCGCGGATTATTGAAAAGCTGGGTCACCATCTGCTGACCGACATCCTGGTCGGTGCTGACCCGGGTCACGATAACGCCCGCCGCGGTCGAGATAACCAGCGCCGGAATCTGCGCCACCAGGCCGTCGCCGATGGTCAGCAAGGTGTAGCTTTCCGCCGCCTGCGACAGCGGCATGCCGTGCTGAATCACCCCGACCAGCAGGCCGCCGACAATGTTGATCACCATAATCATCAGGCCGGCGATGGCGTCGCCGCGCACGAATTTGCTGGCGCCGTCCATCGAGCCATAGAAGTCCGCTTCCTGAGTCACTTCGGAACGGCGCTTTTTCGCTTCCTCTTCGCCGATCAGGCCCGCGTTAAGATCGGCATCGATGGCCATCTGTTTGCCGGGCATGCCGTCCAGCACAAAACGCGCGCCGACCTCGGCGATACGCCCGGCCCCCTTGGTGATGACCATGAAGTTGATCAGCACGAGGATGATGAACACCACGATACCGATGGCGAAGTTGCCGCCGACCAGAAAGTGGCCGAAGGATTCCACCACCCGCCCTGCGGCGGCCGTGCCGGTATGGCCTTCCAGCAAAATAATACGCGTGGACGCGACGTTGAGCGACAGACGCAACAGCGTGGAAAACAGCAGAATGGTCGGGAACGCCGCGAACTCCAGCGTGCGCTGGGTAAACATCGCCACCAGCAGCACCATAATCGACAGGGCGATGTTGAAGGTAAACAGCAGATCCAGAATAAACGGAGGCAGCGGCAAGACCATCATCGACAAAATCATCAGGATCAGAACCGGTCCCGCCAGAATTTGCCATTGGGTATTTTTAAAGTTACCGGGTAAACGCAGCAATGCGGCCAGATTAGCCATCAGTATCGTTCTCTCTCGCAAAGTCCAGTGCGTCTGGCACAGGTAAATGTTCAGGTTTGCGCGGTATCAGACCGCCTTCGCGGCGCCAGCGACGCAGCTGGTAGACCCACGCCAGTACTTCGGCGACCGCTGAATACAGTTCGGCGGGAATATGTTTTCCCACGTCGGAATGGCGATACAGCGCGCGCGCCAGCGGCGGCGCCTCCAGCACCGGTATCCGGTGTTCGGATCCGATTTCACGGATACGCAGGGCAATATCGCCGGCGCCTTTCGCCAGCACCTTCGGCGCATTCATTTTCTTGTCGTCATACTGCAGCGCCACCGCATAGTGCGTCGGGTTGGTGACGATGACGTCGGCCTTCGGCACGTCGGCCATCATCCGGCGCTGGGCCATCGCCCGTTGCTGCTGCCGAATGCGCCCTTTTACGTGCGGATCGCCCTCTTGCTCCTTGTGCTCATCGCGAATCTCCTGTTTCGTCATGCGTAATTTTTTGATGTGGCTCCAGATTTGCCAGAACACATCAAAAGCCACCATTGGAACCAACCCCAGCAGCACCAGCATCCCGCACACGCTGATCAGATTCAGCGCATCGCCCATCGCGGTCATCGGCGGTTCGCTGATCAGGTGCAGCATATGCGGCCACTTATGCCACAGATAGCCGCCGGCGATCCCGCCCACCATCGAAGCCTTTAGCACGCCTTTAAACAGCTCAGCTAACGCCTGGCTGGAAAAGATGCGCTTTAGTCCGCTGATCGGATCCATTTTTTTCAGATCAAACTTGATCGATTTGGGGCTGAACACCAGACCGCCCAGCAGCATCGGCGCCGCCAGCGCCACCAGCACCGCGCCGCCCATGACCGGCAGCAGTGCGATAGCCGCATGCTTCAGCAGGCGGCCGATTTGCCGCAGCATCTGCTTGTCGTCATTAATAATCGCGTGATTAAAGTACAGGCCGTCGGCAATCATCGACGCCAGTTTGCTCGCCATCGCCTCGCCGCCCATCCACAGTATCGCCAGTCCGGCGACCAGCATCAGAATAGAGGTTAACTCGCGCGATCGCGGTATCTGGCCGTCTTCACGCGCCTTCTCCTCCCGGTGGGCGGTGGGGGCCTCGCTTTTTTCCAGATCGCTATCTTCTGCCACAGCGGATATTCCTGGTTATGTCGTGCGTCTGGTCAGGGATTTGCCGTTTAGCATGACAAATAACGCCAAACTTTATGGCTGGAAAAAAGAGTCAATCCGGCGGCTGTTTAGCGGATGGGATAGAAAAAGAGGCGGCCGGGCGCTTGCCGGCCGCCGAAAAGGCAGAACAGATAAGGGACGGATGGCGCGCGGCGCCCCACCCGCCGTCGTCGGCCGGGAAATTAAAAGCCCAGGCTGTCCAGCAGATCGTCGACCTGATCCTGGGAAGCCACTACGCCCGTAGCCTCTTTGTCCATCTGCGGGCCGTTGAGCAGGCCCTCATTGGCGCGTTTCGCCGCCACCGGCTGCTCAGGCATGTTATCCAGCAGTACCATCAGCAACTGTTTTTCAATCTCTTGTACAACATCCATCATGCGCTTGATGACCTGACCCGTCAGATCCTGGAAGTCCTGCGCCATCATGATTTCCAGCAGTTGCGCGTTGGTGAACGCGGTGTGCTCCGGCACGCCGCCCAGATAACTGCGGGTGTCGCTGACCAGCTCGCGCGCGTCGGCCAGCTCGATGGGATTTTCAAACCATTGATCCCAACGAACTTTGAGCGACTTCGCGTCTTCTTCCAGCTTATTTTGCCGCGGCTGGGCGGCTTCCACGCAGTTCAGCGCTCGTTCGGCGGCCTGCGCGGTCATCTGCACCACGTAATCCAGTCGATCGCGGGCATCCGGAATCGCTTCAGCCGCCTGCGAGATCGCCTGATCCAATCCCAGTTCCCGCAGGCTGTCGCGCAGCATACGGGTTAATTGACCAATACGAGAAATAATCTCAGTTGCCGAAGCCGTGTCATTGACCGACGGCATTGGATGTGGCTTCATAAGATCTCCTTACATACCCAGTTTTTCAAAAATCTTACTCAGCTTCTCTTCCAGGGTAGCAGCAGTAAATGGTTTAACCACGTAGCCGCTCGCACCCGCCTGTGCCGCAGCGATAATATTTTCTTTTTTCGCTTCAGCCGTCACCATCAGCACCGGCAATTTGCCTAATGCGCCGTCGGCGCGGATGGTTTGCAGCAGTTCCAGACCGTCCATATTGGGCATGTTCCAGTCGGAAATAACGAAATCGAATCCCCCGGCGCGCAGTTTATTCAACGCATCAGCACCATCTTCCGCTTCTTCTACGTTATTAAAACCCAGTTCTTTCAGCAGATTGCGGACGATCCGACGCATGGTCGAGAAATCATCTACCACTAAGAACCTGAGATCTTTATCAGCCATACCTACTCCTAAAATTATATTGCTCACCGGGAGCTGCTAAATACGTAATGCCTGTCCGGCAGAAATTTGCGCCAGCATACGCTGACTGACGTTATGCAGATCGACGACTTCATCGGCTCCGCCCATAGCGATCGCTTCACGAGGCATGCCAAACACCACGCAGCTGGCCTCATTCTGCGCTATGGTCCAGGCACCCGCCTGATGCATCTCAAGCAGACCCGCAGCTCCGTCATTGCCCATACCCGTAAGGATCACCCCCACGGCGTTTCGCCCGGCATTTTTCGCCACCGAACGGAACAGTACGTCAACCGAGGGACGATGCCGGTTAACCGGCGGCCCATCGTGCAGACGTACCTGATAGTTTGCCCCACTGCGCGCCAGCTCAAGATGCCGGGCGCCTGGCGCGATGTAAGCGTGTCCAGGCAAAACGCGCTCGCCGTCTTCCGCTTCTTTCACCGTGATCTGACACAGTTTATTCAGACGCTCGGCGAACGATTTCGTGAAGCCGGGCGGCATGTGCTGCGTAATGATCAACGCCGGGCTGGTGGGCGGCAGCGGCTGCAGCACATGGCGGATCGCTTCGGTTCCGCCGGTTGACGCGCCGATGGCGATCAGTTTTTCACTGCTGAGCAGCGGCGTATGCTGCAGCATCACGGTCGGCTCGTTGGTTTTACTACGCTGCGGCAGGCGCGCTTTGGCGGCCATACGGATTTTTTCGGCGATCAGCTCGCTGTACGACAGCATGCCTTCGCGAATCCCCAACTGCGGCTTGGTGACGAAATCGATGGCGCCCAGCTCCAGCGCGCGCAGAGTAATCTCGGACCCTTTGCCGGTCAGCGAAGACACCATCACGACAGGCATCGGCCGCAGACGCATCAGTTTTTCCAGAAAATCCAGCCCGTCCATGCGCGGCATTTCCACATCCAGCGTTAAGACCTGCGGATTGAATTTCTTAATCAAATCGCGAGCGACCAACGGATCGGGGGCTGTCGCCACCACTTCCATATCCGGATGGCTGTTAATAATTTCCGTCATTAGCTTTCGCATAAGTGCGGAATCATCCACACATAACACTCTAATTTTACTCATTATTTTTCCTTCGCCAGTCCATAGACCGTCTGCCCACGTAAATAGAACTCCCGGCTGATTTGGCTAAAGTTTTCTGAATGTCCGGCGAACAGCAGTCCGCCGGGTTTCAGCAATGGCACAAAGCGCCGCAATATCCGCTCCTGAGTTTCTTTGTCGAAATAGATCATCACATTACGACAAAAAATAGCGTCAAACGGCGCCGGCACCGACCAGTCATTAGACAGCAAATTGACCGGCTGAAAGTGCACCATTGCCGACAGCTCAGGGCGAACCCGCACCAGCCCCTGATGAGGCCCGGTGCCGCGTAAAAAGAAGCGCTGCAGCTGCTGTGGCGAAAGGGAGCGCAGCTCTTCCTGGCGATAAATCCCCGCCGTCGCCTTCTCCAGCACCTGCGTATCAATGTCGCTGCCCCAGACCTGGCAGCCGCTGCCGCGGTTCCCCAGCACTTCGGCCAGCGTCATGGCGATAGAGTAAGGCTCTTCGCCGGTCGAGGCGGCGGTGCTCCACACGGTATAGCCGTTCGGCCGTTTACGTGCGTGCTCAGCCAGAATCGGAAAGTGGTGCGCCTCCCGAAAAAATGCCGTTAAGTTGGTCGTCAGCGCATTGGTAAACGCCTGCCACTCCGCGCTGTTAGGATCGGATTCGAGCAGCGCAAGATACTGACCGAAATCGTTGATTCCCAATAGCCGCAGACGCCTGACAAGGCGGTTATAAACCATTTCCCTTTTGTGGTCGGCCAGCACAATGCCAGCCCGTTGATAAATTAACTGGCTGATCCTTCGGAAATGAACATCCGATAACGGCAGCCGCTCTACCATCTGCGTCAGGATAGATGCAGATTCAGGACGATTTGGCACAGGGGTATTTTTCATGTCAAACCGCACTGCTATCGTTTGTAATTACGTTGTTTGCCAATCTACTCTTTCCTTTACAGCTATTGCAGGTTGATGTCTTACATTGTCGGGCGCAAATTCATCTTCCCCGTTGCCGAGATGGAATACCGCCACGGTACCGGTCAGCATACCTGCTTGTTCTTCAAGGGAGCGCACGGCGGATGATGCCTGTTCGACCAGAGCCGCATTTTGCTGCGTCACGCGGTCCATTTCGCTCACCGCCAGCGCCACCTGCTCGATTCCCCGACTTTGTTCATCCGAAGCCGAAGCGATCTCCTGCATGATATCGGTCACGCTGGTGACGGAGTTCACGATCGCTTCCATCGTGTCGCCGGCCGATTCGACCAGCGTCACCCCCTGGTGGACCCGGTTGACGGAGTCATCGATCAGCCCTTTAATTTCTTTCGCCGCCTGCGCGCTGCGTTGCGCCAGACTGCGTACCTCACCGGCCACGACCGCAAAGCCCCGCCCCTGCTCTCCGGCTCGCGCCGCCTCAACGGCGGCGTTCAGCGCCAGAATATTGGTCTGGAAAGCGATGCCGTCGATCACGCTGGTGATATCGCTGATCTTGCGAGAGCTTACCGCAATATCCTGCATTGTCGTCACGACGTTAGCGGTCAGATCACCCCCCTTTTTCGCCGTTGACGACGCGGCGGACGCCAGTTGCGCCGCCTGATGGGCGTTATCGGCGTTCTGTTTCACCGTCGCCGTCAGCTGCTCCATGCTGGCCGCGGTTTGCTCCAGCGCCGAGGCCTGCTGTTCGGTGCGCGACGACAAATCGTTATTGCCGGCGCTGATCTCCTGCACGCCGGTCAGCATCGCATGGGCGCCGTGACGCACCGACCAGACCGTACTGGCCAGCGCGTGCTGCATTTTCTGCAGGCTGCTAAACAAGATGCCGATTTCGTTGCGGCCGAAGTCGGCGATATTGCCGGCCAGATTACCGGCGGCGATACGTTCGAAATGTTCGCGCATCGCGTCCAGCGGCTGCAGCAGCATTTTCCGCATGCCGAGCACCCCGGCGAGCGTGATCAAAATAGACAGCAGCACCCCGATGCCAAACGACCAGCCGGACGAGATATAAGATGCGTGGCTGTCTTCGCTAAACCCGGCCAGCACATCGTTACATAAGGCTATATAGGCGCCGAACTGCGTTTCGAACTCATCCTGAAATTTTTGCGTCGGCTGGTCGAGAAACGGTTGCAGCTGACCATCGTCAAGGAAATCAACCAGTTCACCCAGCGCGGCGCGCAGGCGGCCGTAGCTCTCTTTTGTCGACGCCGTCATGGCGACGCCCTGCTCAGTGACGCGCGGCAGATCCACAAAACGGTTAAAATGCGCATCCGCCTGCGCCAGAGACTGTCTGGCGCTGTTCATCAGTACGCTCACCTGTTCCTGCGGCCGCTGCAGCGCCGCGCGCGTGGCGGCGCGATTCAACGTATTGCGCGTCTGCAGCAGCGACGCCCAGCTCAGACTCAGCGCATCGCGCTGCTGGTTGACCATTTCCACCTGCCCGATGCTGTAATAGTTGTCGCGGAAGGCGTTAAACGACAGACTGCTGGTGGTCAACTGCATGGCGCAAAACACTAACAGCAGCAAAAACAAACTGGTTGAAACGCGAATTTTACTGAACAGCACGATAGCTCTCTCCCTGGTCGTGGCCAGAATGACGCAAATAATTAAAAAGATCCCCAGCCGTCGGCGGATGACGATAACGTCCTGTTTTCCGCTTTTTCTGGTTTGTTTATCCGACCCCGCAGTAAAGGGCGTCGGCTCCCTGACGCACCGCGCTCAGCGTAACGACGAACTCGCAGGCCGCTCATTGATTAACAAGTCGACCGGGACACATCGCCTCTGCCCAGATGGCCAACAGGTTCAATCGCCCTGTGCGGCGGATAAATCAGAATACCGATTAACTCCAATCCAACGCCCATGGCGAAGCGCCACCCGAACGGTTTCCGCCTGAAATCCATTGGGCATATGGTTAACTATGATGAAAGTTCCGGATCGCACAGAAACGGCGATCCGGTAATCAGCGAAAGGTCAGACCTTCGCGACGCTATCGACCAGCGCCATCTCTTCGCTGCTGAGCAGTTTTTCAATATCCACCAGGATCAGCATACGTTCGCCCAGCGAACCCAGACCGGTCAGGTATTCGGTCGACAAGGTGACGGCGAACTCCGGCGCCGGGCGGATCTGCTCCGCCGTCAGAGACAACACGTCCGATACGCCGTCAACCACAATACCGACCACGCGCTGCCCCAGGTTGAGCACGATAACCACGGTGTTGTCGTCATATTCCACTTCCTGCTGAGCAAACTTAATGCGCAGATCGACAATCGGTACGATCACGCCGCGCAGATTGGTTACCCCTTTAATAAAGGCCGGGGTATTAGCGATGCGCGTCACCTGATCATAACCGCGGATTTCCTGTACCTTTAAAATATCCACGCCATACTCTTCATCACCCAGCGTGAAAATCAGAAATTCCTGTCCGACCGTTTCACCCGCCAGTTTTGTCACGTTTGCCAGTCCCGCCATGTTGTTCACCTTTAATCAATCAACTCTTTGGTTTTATTGTTAAGCTGCGGTTTCAACCACGCGCTTTTCCCGGTTAAGCGTCTGCAGTGCGGAAACATCCACAATCAGCGCCACGCTGCCGTCGCCCAAAATGGTCGCGCCGGAAACGCCGGGAACCTTGCGGTAGTTACTTTCCAGATTTTTCACCACAACCTGATGCTGCCCGATGAGCTGATCGACCAGCAGCGCATAGCGACGCCCCGCGCTTTGCAAAATCACCACGATGCCTTGCGTGGCGTCCGTTTTCGCTCCGGCGACGTCAAAAATATGGTACAGCTCGACCAGCGGTAAATACTCGCCGCGCACTTCCAGTACGCGCTCGCCGCCGGCCAGCGGGTAAAGATCTTCCTGCTGCGGCTGCAGCGACTCCATCACCGCATTCAGCGGCAGGATAAAGACTTCATTGCTGACCTTGACCGACATCCCGTCCAGAATGGCCAGCGTCAGCGGCAGCAGAATACGGATGGTGGTGCCTTTGCCGCGCTGGAAATAAATTTCCACATGGCCGCCCATTTCCTGAATATTTCGCTTCACCACATCCATCCCGACCCCGCGGCCGGAGACGTCGGTTACTTTCTCGGCGGTTGAGAAGCCCGGCGCGAAAATCAGCATCCCGACTTCTTCATCGGTCATGCTGTCGCTGACCGGCAGCCCCTGCGACAGCGCCTTAGCCAGAATTCTCTCCCGGTTTAATCCGGCGCCGTCGTCAATCACTTCGATACAGATATTGCCGCCCTGATGTTCGGCGGACAGGGTCAGATTGCCGATTTCCGGCTTGCCGGCGGCCTGCCGTTTTTCCGGCTCTTCAATACCGTGATCCAGACTGTTGCGCACCAGATGCGTTAACGGGTCGATAATGCGTTCGATCAGACTCTTATCCAGCTCGGTCGAGCTGCCTTCCAGGGTCAGTTCGACTTTTTTGCCGAGTTTGGCCGCCAGATCGCGCACCAGACGCGGGAAGCGACTAAAGACATACTCCATCGGCATCATTCGGATCGACATCACCGATTCCTGCAGATCGCGCGCATTGCGCTCCAGTTGCCCCATGCTGTTGAGCAGATCGCCATGCGCCACCGGGTCCAGTTCGCTGGAACGCTGAGCCAGCATGGACTGGGTAATCACCAGTTCGCCGACCAGGTTAATCAGCTGGTCGACCTTCTCGACCGCAACGCGAATACTGCTTTCGCCGGTTTTCGGTTTCGCCTTCATCGCTTCCGGCGCGTGGGCCGGTTTGGCGGCGGCTTTCACCGCCGGGGCCGGCGGCGCGCTGTGCTCAGGCTCGGCCGGCTGCGGCGCGGGTTCTGCGGCGGGCGCGAGCGCGGCAGTGTCCTGCGCGGCGGCGGGCGCGAAGCTGATCTGTTCCGGCTCCAGCACAAAGCACAGCACCGCGCTGATATCGTCCTGGCTGGCCGACGTTTCCAGCGTTATCTCAAGGCTATCGCTGGTCTGCTGCGACTGTTTAACCGTGCCGAGGTTGCCCAGTTCTTCCAGCATCTGCGGAATTTCCGCCTCTTTTAGCGCGGATAGCCGAATATACAATTCGCCGGAGGACGCCGGCGCGATGCCGCCCTGAACCGCGGCGGGCGCAGTGGCGGTCGCCTCGCTCCCTGCGGCGCTGTTGTTCTCCTGCGACTCAAGAGCCAGCTGGCGCAGAGCCTGACAGATATACTCAAAGCTCTCAGCATTGGGCTCCTGCGCGGTTTTGTAAGCGTCCAACTGATCCTGCATAATATCTTTCGTTTCCAGAAACAGGTTGATGATGTCGGTGCTGAGACGCATTTCACCGCGTCTGGCACCATCGAGTAAGTTCTCTAAAAGGTGGGTGGTTTCCTGTAATACCTTGAAACCGAAGGTGCCTGCGCCACCTTTGATCGAATGGGCGGCCCGAAAAATCGCATTCATTTGCTCTGTATCGGGTGCCTGCGGATCGAGCAGCAACAGGTGTTGCTCCATATCCGCCAATAATTCATCTGCTTCATCAAAAAAAGTTTGATAGAAAGCGCTCATGTCCATGCTCACGTCGTCACCTCTGCTGTGAATCGCGGCTTATTGATGAAGGTGTCGCCTGACTGTCCGGCGCTGCAGGCAGCGCTGTCGTGGGCTGCGGACGCGCCGGCTCCGGCACCTCACTAACGGGTTGCTGTGGTAAATCTGTAACAGTATTGTCGGCAGGAGGGGCCATAAGTTTAGGGTTATTGGTCTCTACGCTGCGTAAATTTTCTGGTGTTTCAACGTCAACCGCCTCGCTGTTGTCGTTTTCATGTTCAATATTGGCCTGAGCCTCTTTATTCAGCACCAGCAGGCTAATGCGGCGGTTAATCGCGTTGTCGCCATCGGTCTGTTTCAGCCCCATGGTGGCGGCCATACCGACCACCCTTAACACCTTGCCCTCGGACAAGCCGCCGGCAATCAGTTCGCGACGCGAACTGTTGGCGCGATCGGCAGACAGTTCCCAGTTGCTGTAGCCGCGTTCACCGTTGGCATAAGGAATGTCGTCGGTATGGCCGGACAGGCTAAGCTTATTGGGAATATCGTTAAGAATCGGGGCGATGGCGCGCAGGATGTCGCTCATATAGGGCTCGACCTGGGCGCTGCCGGTCTTGAACATCGGCCGTTTCTGGCTATCGATGATCTGGATGCGCAGCCCTTCGTCGACCATCTCAATCAGCAGATGCGGACGCAATGCGCGCAGACGGGGATCGGACTCGATCAGCGCATCCAGCCGTTCGCGCAGGCGATTGAGGCGCAGCTCTTCCAGCTGGCGTTCTTTCTTGCTGGTCGAGTCGATTTTCGGCTGTTTCCTGACCACGCCCTCCTGCTGAGTGGGATCGTTGCCGCCGCCGGGAATGACGCTGGTGTCCTCACTGCTTTTGGTGCCGTTGGTCAACGCCGCCTTAAGCGGGGTTCGGAAATACTCGGCGATTTGCGTCAGCTGGCTGGGCGAAGCGATGGCGATCAGCCACATCACCAGGAACAGCGCCATCATCGCCGTCATAAAGTCGGCATAAGCAATCTTCCAGGAGCCGCCGTGGTGGCCTCCATGACCTGACTTACGCTTCTTGCGGATAATAGGATGAGCATGTTTCATGCGGCATCATCCGTCGCCTGTTGCTGAGCCGGCGCCTTAACCCGACGGATATGCTCTTCCAGTTCGGAGAAGGAAGGTCGTTCGGATGAATACAGGGTTTTACGCCCGAACTCGACGGCGATTTGCGGCGCATAACCGTTCAGGCTCGACAGCAGCGTAACCTTGATACACTGCAGCAGCTTGATTTTTTCGGCATTTTTCTGCCGCAGCAGCGTGGCCAGCGGCGAAACGAAGCCGTAGGCCATCAGGATGCCGAGAAACGTCCCCACCATCGCATGTGCGATCATCATCCCCAGTTCCGCCGCCGGACGATCGACGAAGGCCAGCGAATGCACCACCCCCATTACCGCCGCCACGATACCAAAGGCGGGCAGCGCGTCGCCGACCATCGTCAGGCTGCCGGCCGGCTGTTCGCATTCATGCTCGACGGTTTCGATTTCTTCATCCATCAGCGTTTCGATTTCAAACGCGTTCATATTGCCGCTGACCATCAGCCGCAGATAATCGGTAATAAATTCAATCGCGTGGTCATCGGCCAGCAGACGCGGGTAGCTGGAGAATATTTCGCTCTCTTTCGGGCTGTCGATATCGGATTCCAGCGACAGCATGCCCTGCTGACGGGATTTCGCCATCAGACGAAACAACAGCGCCATCAGGTCCATATACAGCACCCGGTTATAACGTGAGCCGCGAAACAAAATGGGAAAGGCGCGCAGCGTCGCTTTGATCGCTTTGCCGTTATTGCCAACGATAAAGGCCCCGATGGCGGCCCCGCCGATGATCAGCAATTCTGAGGGTTGATACAATGCGCCGAGGTGCCCCCCGACCATGAGATAGCCACCCAGAATGGAACCCACAATCACGATATATCCCAATATGACTAACACAAGAATTCCTCACTCCGAAATGGGCGGAAGATAACGGGAAAAACACGGAAGAGTTGAGAATGATGAGAGAAGAGACCTGCGCGCAGTGACACGTTTTAGCTGCGGCAGATCCCTGTAATATCAGGCTCAGACTGCGTGTTTTACCTGTTCATCCAGCAGTTGAGGTATAATATCGGCCAGATTTGGCGAAAGTTTACGTTTTTTTACCGCGCGGGAAGGTGGCTGGCACAGGCTGCAAACGAAGCCGTTCAGCGGCTGGTGAGCGTGAGTAATAAACGAGCCGCCGCAGCAGCTACAGGTTGAAAGCTGGAGCATTCCGCTATCGACAAAACGCACCAGTGTCCATGCACGGGTCAGCGCTAACAGCGGCGTATCGCCATGAGGGGCGCACTGCTCAATGTATAGCCGGTATGCTTTGATCACGGCTTCCACACCATTGCTTTTACCGGCTTTTAACAGCCATGCATAGGTGTTGTAAAACATCGAAGAATGAATATTTTGTTCCCAGGTCATAAACCAATCAGTAGAAAACGGCAACATTCCTTTTGGCGGAGGGCTACCCCTCAGCTCTTTATAAAGTTTAATCAGGCGGCCGCGGCTGAGCTGAGTTTCGCTCTCCAGCATTTGCAAACGGGCGCCCAAAGAGATCAGCTCCATCGCCAGCTGAATATCTTTTGCTTCCTGAACAATACTTTTTTCCACCATCGCTATGCCCTTTTTTTAGGCGGGGTCTCTTCTTTCGAAGAAATCTGTTGCAATAAATGGCTCGACAATAAGATCCCGGTGTGAATTTGCTGCAAATCGTCTACACGTGATTCCTGCGTTAATATCCTGATTGTATTGTGGTCATTAAAGCGAAAATGGCATATTAACTGGTTGGTTTCCGCCAGTTTCACCATTTGAGGCAGCGTAAGCTTTAACAACGCATCCGCCATCTCTTCATCAATTCCCAGGCGAAACATTGCCGAATCTTTCTCGGCATTGATTAAGCGCTGGGCCAGTAACAGATAAGACAAGTTAATGTCATAAATGTGCTTGAGTAATTCAGAGGTACCCATATTTCCCATCCCGACAGGTTATGCTTAAAACATAAGTAAGGTGATAGACCATATCGCCTGGTTCAGAAATCACTCTTCATTGTTGGCATAAGGAAAACCACTGGTGCCAGACATTGACTGAATCGTTCATTTTTAAATCTACAGATGATAATATCGGCAACACCTCGGTTACCTAACACCGATTCCATCCTGCTTGCACTCCTGTACGCCCTTCTCCCCCCACTCATATTTATAAGATTATTCCTAAAACACGGCCACTCTACCGCCTAATCCGCAGCACATACAACGCAGCTGAAGAATAATTTTAATAATTATGTGATCTAGATCACAAAAATGGAAGTTTTATGTTTGTTTTATCGTCTGGTAATACCTCTTTACAGTTTTTGCGCCGCTCTGACCCTCCCTCACGCAAAAAGCACACTCGCCGCCACAGGCCGATAAAAAATAAAAAAACAGATAAATATCAATTAAATAAAAACACCCTAATCGCTATACATCGACCAGGTCGCCGTCAGATCGTGGAAAAACAGTTGTGCAAGCTGTGTCTGAAGAGTCAGCAGAACTGGCAGAAGCAGTAAAACAGGGGGATTGACAAAACAGAATAATTATGATCAATAAAATATAATAATCAGATTAATGATTCTTATTAAAAATCATTAATCTGATAGTAATCACTCTGGGGAATAAATAAATTTCATCAAAAAAATAAAACGCAAACGGACATGGCTAAAAGTCAAATACGGTTAACGAAACCCGCAACCTCAGCAGAGAAATCATTATCATAAATACAGCATCGACATCTTTATTGACGATAAAAAATCGTATAAATAAAAAAACAACTAACGTTATAAAGTCGTCGTCATTATTCCGTCATCAACCCAATATCGCAACGCGGATATCAGCTATCGTTAATTAATTATCAGCATCGTTGGCAGGGAATCATCCACGCGTGATACTTTATCAAACAAAATCTGGTTTATCGCAAAGCGATAATATATAGCATCAGCTCAAAGTAACTAAAGTTAAAAAAGTCGCTAAACAGTAATATTTCGATCACAAAAGAGAAGGCGCCGCTTAGCCATAATGCTAGCAATTGTGCGTCATGACGGCCATCCGTACGAAATTCGCCCTAAAACGGGCTCTTCAGACAAAGAAACCGCTATCATTGCATATTAATTCGACATTTTTTACTCAACTCCGTTAGCTTGCGCTACGTCAGTCCCAGAGAAGCATCGCCCGACGCGCTGCGCCGCCGCTGTTTTGACTACAGTTTTTTTACAGTTCACGATCGATATCCCACGCCATAACGGCAGAACGCCAGCGCCCATCAGAATAGTACCGCCTAATAACCATCAGCCAAATTAATGAACTCTGAAAGCAGATTGCACCAGGCGGGGCAAACTAATCGATCCGCCCTCCGATAAAGCATAAAAAATGTTTAGCCCGATTAATGGGTCAGTAATAATATTAGCCCAGCGCCTGGCGTCGCTATTCTGCCGTATTCATCTGTGGCGATAACGCGTGAACAATGATCACGACCGGATAATGAATTATACGCCGGCCCCCCCGCTCCGCATTCACGCCGACATGCGAGATCGAATAAGAATTAAGATTATTACTCATTGCCCGAAGACCTGAGCGCAGAAATATATTTTGGGGTCGCGGGCGACATTCTACGCCCCTGCTCCGCGCCGACGGGATGATGTCGGACCGCTTTAACCTGTCATAGTCGGTAGCGCTGGCTGAGTCTGCGCACAGCAACAAGCGCCATGGTGGACGACGGTTGTCCCGCGATGGCGCACTGTTGCGTATCGGCACGCGTCGCGCAACGCGCAAACACCGCGATGAGCGACGCGACCCTTTCAACCTGCGGAAAATTACGCAGCAGCCGACCTCCGGCTGGCGGTCAACTCATACAGCACGACGACAATTTGCTATTCGCAAAGCTCAACGAAGGTTCCATCCTGACTGTCGTTTTCATTAAAAAACCACACGCCGGCAGGATACTCATCCAGAGAAACCAGATACATGGTGCCCTCATGGAAGGTTTCGACGGCCAGAATAGTCCCCTTGCGCCGGTCGGCGCCATCCGTCTTTACCATCACAACATCATTAACCTTCATTATCTACCCGCTAAATATTGCTCAGTGGAAGTTTAAACCCAATAGTTTTCCGGCCGCGGGTCAGCGGCAAAACGGCTAATCACGGCCGCGAACGCCGCTTAGCAACCAGAGAACCAATACGCGCCGGCCACCCGAAAACAAAAGCTATAGTACAAAATGAGTATAGATTGTGCCAACGCGGATGCACACGTCTCGGTGCGCCGGAACTGAGAACCCAGACCATGCCGTTAACCGCAGACGAACGCGCTGTCAGCTCATCGCGACAGAATAGATAGCGCCCTTTTTCATAAAGCTCTTATCCTGGGAAAATTGCTCCGTTGCGGGACATATTCTTCTTGATAGCAAACGCCGGCGCCTTACGGGCAACGGGTTTTCCGCTTGCGGCTAGCAACGCCGCGGCTCCGCCTGAACGCCGCAGCATATTGCTGTCTTGCCATAGTGGCCTCGATTGCCTCGATTGCCTCGATTGCCTCGATTGCCTCGATTGCCTCGATTGCCTCGATTGCCTCGATTGCCTCGATTGCCTCGATTGCCTCGATTGCCTCGATTGTCTCGATTGTCTCGATTGTCTCGATTGTCTCGATTGTCTCGATTGTCTCGATTGTCTCGATTGTCTCGATTGATTTGAAAATAAGGTGGCGCTAAATCAAGGACAGATCACCGTTCTGCAAGGCTCAGCCGAACAAGTTCCCTTCCCTATAATCATTCCGCTGGCCGTCAGCCCGGCTGATGCCGCGCCCGTACCGACCGTCATCTGAGACTCCGCCGGCCAGGGGGACGACGGAAGAAAACATTGCATACTGACCTCGCCACTGCCGTAAAAATCAGCCCGAACGCCGGCGAGGCAATATGAAGCAATCTGTTGATGAAACGGCGTCGCGGCCAGGGCCACGACGGACTGAGTTTGACACGGATAACCGCCACGCCTGCCCGCGCTAATTGGCTAGCTGCTTTTTTCGCGAGGATTACCACCCAGGTATTTACTTTACTCCGGACATTAAAAAACCCGCCTAATGGCGGGTTCAGTGAATTAAGCCGTTTTCTACTCTATTTCAGAGTCCACCCTGATAATCGTCTGACAGTCTTTTTCACGAAAGCCTGATATGTCGGCATATTCTTTGTCACTACAGTTTAATGTCGCCAGATCTCGCAATGTTGCCTGAGCATATTCATATCCATTTTCACGCAGCAACTCTGTCGACTTATCACTTAACGCCTCAGGAGGAAGACCATCACTTGCCGCGGCCATGACGGCATTACCCATGGCACCTTCTTGTATTGCTGCTTTGATGGTGGGATTTTTTGCAATATCAGGATGTTCATTAATAAAGTCAGAAACCGTTTTAGCCGATGCTACTGTAGACATAAAACCCAGAGAAGCTATAAATATCATTCGTTTCATAAAAGAGGCCCATCCGCTATTTTGTATTTATCCTCACCCAATCATACGTCCAAAACTGACGCGCTACATCCATGTTTTTGCGGATGACGCCAACGCTGAGGGTAGACTGACCGTTGCGAGCGACACAAGCCATACCTGACCCACCACTACTATCTGCGGCGGGTAGTATCGACTAAGTTGTCACATTGTTGTAATCGCCTTTTGATCTCAGGAAGGTGATGTTGGCGGATTCAGGCTTAGCTCATTCAGAACTTAATCCGCACAAAAACTGGCGCTACTGATGCCATATTCGCGGCACAGTTCAGGTACGGGTGTTCCAATCTCTGCCCGCTTAAGGATAGCGATGATCCGGCAGTCGATAAAGCGTGATGTATCAGCTTCGCGGCCCTTCGGCTCATAGCGAATTGCCTGCATTCAGATTACGGGGAAATGCTATCCATGAGCACTCTGTTTTTTCAACGCAATTATCAGATCGATATATAAATATTGATTTGAAAAAACAATCACAGCTTCTCGTCCATTGGTCGATAACCGTTAGTTACCCGGAAAACGTAGAGAGGAGCAAAAATGGCAGGTTTATTTAAAATCCCCGCATTCACCGCGCTGATAACGCTGGTCACTATCGGGAATGTCCATGCGATAGAAATCTGGCATACCGACACCGTGTGGGCGGGTCAGGGGGCGTGTAGCGCACAATTCACGCTGGATAACGGCGGAGCGTTTGGTGAGCCGGTAGGAAAACTGGAAATCTCTGTCGACGTGCTGGATAAGAGCGGAAAGGTGCTGCAAAAAGATACGCTCAACGTAGAGCCGTTTGGCGATTCAAACGCGACCCGTTATCAGACCGCATTACTGGAAGGTGAAAACTACTGTGAAAGCGATTTGACCATCAATATCACACAGGTAATTGAAATAGCCGGAAGAGCAAAGAAAGCGCTTCCGGTAAATGAATTCTCTGCCCGGGAATTTAAACCATACACCGTTCTGGTCGACGGAAAGAAAACGCGCCCGGTGACACCATGATTTCACTCCCCCCGCTTAATTTCGCTGAGAAAACATCATGACGTCAGTACAAAAAATAACATATACCCTCGGCGGTATGGACTGGTACTGAAAACGCGCCAGATCTGGCCGATTAAGCATCAATGCATCGGCCATTTTGCCAGTCTGATTGCGGTGTATTCAGGTCGAGCTAAAACTGAATGTGCATACGTCATGAGTTAAACAATTTATTTTCGTTTCTGAGCGGTCAGAAGCCCAGTAAAGATTTGATGCCGGCATAAAGTGCCAATACATCAAAGCCGATTGCACCGACGTACCTCAAGAACCAAATGGCGGCCGGCTTAACAACCGATGGTTGAATGGCTGAGCGCTGCGGGCTGGCGCTTCAAAGCCGTGATTACCGCAACCGCTCTTAAGCACCGCCTGGCGCCCGGCGTCAGTTCGTCGTGGACATCTATTAGCGCACGTCATGCTTGCCGCGGGACGCGACACGATACAATACGGGATTGAAAAATGAGATTCAGCCTGGTGCCATGGCGACCAGAGAGAGCGACCTCGCCCAGGACAGCAGCTCGCCACGACGGTGCGCTGCGGTGTCGCGTCCGTCGACGCTTGGGCGGCTGCACAGTTGGTCTGTCTAACGAAATAGAGAGAAGCAGACTCTCTATGGCTTAACCGTCGTCGTCATTTTGGCTTCATCTATTATCCATTGAGCAAACTCTTGTATTGGCTTCCCGCTTAATCCGATCGGCTCAGGGAGGATGAGACAGAATGTTTTGGCGATGGTTTTCCCCTCTGGCCACGGAGCGGCCAACCTGCCTGACGCAAGTTCGGTTTCAACGTAGAGGCGCGGTACCAGCGCAACGCCCAGGCCGGCCAGGGCCGCTTCAATCAACATGGCATGAAGATCGTAGCGCGCGCCAATTGCAGGATTGGTCAGTGAGATTCCAGTTTCCTGGGAGTAACGTTGCCAGGCTTCAGGGTTTTGTCGTCGGTGCAGGCGCGGTAGCGTATCCAATGCGATTGTCCCTTTGCCTTCCGTCAGAAACTCAGGATGACAAACCGGAACCAGCACTTCATTCAACAGTCGGTGTATCCGCATTCCCGTCCAGGCCGGATGTTCGAAATGGATTGCCGCATCAAATCCGCTTTCGGCCAGGACGAAGGGTTCCATGCGCTCGGCAAGATGTACCGTGATGTTCGGATGTTTCTGCTGGAATCGCGACAAGCGAGGAATGAGCCATCGCATGGCGAAAGTCGGGATGGCGGCAATATCCAGGCTTGCTCCATTGCCCGGCTGTCCCATCAGGTACTGGCTGTCCCGTTCCAGTCGGTCAAGCAATTCACCAACCTGGGTCGCATAGCGTTCTCCGTTAGGCAGGAGCCGGACGCGATTTCCGATTCGCTCGAACAGCATGACGCCGAGGAACGTTTCCAGGCGGCCAATCTGACGGCTGATAGCGCCTTCGGTTAGAGACAGTTCGTTCGCCGCACGCGCAAAACTACCATGGCGTGCAGCCGCCTCGAATGCCATCAGGGATGTATTGCTGGGGATTTTACGGCGCATAAACGTTCCTGATTCGGATCTGAATGTCCGACTCACCTTGATTTTTTATCACTGAAGCATACCGAAAAATCGATTTCTATGCACATTCCAACGCCATAACATGACATAACGTCAACAAAGGAACCCGGACGCACAACGCTTCCGGTCGCGAGTGATCTAATGATTTATACCGTCGAATGCAGCTTCGTCGATCCAGCCGAAGAAGCGGAGTGGAATGCTTTTTATAGTCTGGAAAAACTACCCGCGCTCATTTCAGTAAGCGGATTCCAAACCTCGCAGCGCTTCAAGGCGTTGAGCGCCGATTGCCCGCGTTACCTCGCCATTCATTCGATCGACAATCTCAATATTCTTCAGGGAGATGAGTATCGTCAGAAAGGCGGTGGTAATTTTGCGCGCTGGCAGCGGCACATCACTGACTGGCGCCGCAATCTTTACGGTGGTATTAACCGTGCTCCGGCCATCAGTAAAGACGAATATCTGGTGGAGAGTGCAGTCGGCCCCGGGCGTCTCATCGAGATGGGCCTCACGCCTTATCAGATGCAGGCTGTTGCATTAGAGAAATTGCCTGAACATCGGTGGCTGGCGAAGCTGGCTCGCCCCATTGACCTCAGTCTGGAAGGCCTTCCGCAGGGCGTCCATCTCTATGTGCCGATGACTGAGCAATTGACAAGCAGCGGTGATGCCGCTTCCCTGGCGTCGAGGTAGAATCGAAATGCCCAACGTCACGATTTTTATCCCGGCGGAAGAGATGCCGCCAGAAGGGAATCTCTCCGCACTTACCGCGCAATGCGCCCGGCTTTGCACAGGAATTCTTAAGGCTGCGCCAGAGAACGTGCACATCATCTATGTGGCTGTTCGTTACGGACGAGGACACCCGGCGTTCGCAGAAATCAAATATCGTCTTGAACCGTTCAGGACGAAATCAATCATGGATTCCTTCATGGAAAGACTGGATGAAATCATAAAACGAAATACGGGTCTTACTGCACGCATTCGTTGCTTTGGCTATGCGGCAACGGCCATTCATGCACGCAACTGATTATCGACCTGGAGTATAGCGATGAATAACATGAAATTTCCCGGCCAGCAGACTGGAATGTTTTCGATCACGGCTATCAGTGACGGATACCTTTCCACAAGTCTGGATTCGCTTTCCAATATCGATCCAGCGGATGCATCCCGACGCCAGCAAGACGCAGGTGTGAACGATCCATCTGCTATTCACATCAATTGCTACCTGGTTCGTGGCCGTGGTCGCACTATTTTGATCGATGCAGGCGCAGGGGGATTTAAACAATGGGGCGGCAAACTAAAAGCAAATCTTGCAATTGCTGGCGTACGCCCCTCCGATATCGACACGATTCTTCTGACTCATGCTCATCCCGACCATATCGGAGGGTTGGTTGATTCGTCAGGAGAAGCGGCCTTCCCCGATACAGAATTAGTCATCCACCAGCGTGAGGTTTCTTTCTGGGAGGATGATGGTAATCTCAGTCGGGCGAGTGAGCGCGCTCGTGGAAACTTTCTATTTGCCCGGAATGTCTTCGATAAATATCGGGAGAAGATACGCACGTTTACTAATAATGAAGTCCTCCCTGGCGTCAGTGCGGTCCCCCTTCCGGGGCATACCGCAGGACATACTGGTTATCGCCTTGACTCCGCTAATCATAGCCTGTTGATATGGGGGGATATCGTTCATTTCCCTCAAATCCAGATTGCTCGCCCCGACGTATCAATTGCATTTGACCAGAACCCGACGATTGCCGCCGACACACGTTCAAAACTGCTGGATATCGTCAGTTCGGACAAGATTCTTATCGCGGGTATGCACCTTGGCGAACCTGGATTTGCACATATCGAGCGGGCAGGTAAGATCTACAAAATATCTTACGAAACCTGAGGAATCGATCCTGGCGACTGGCTCTGGCCCACGCCGAGAGAAAACCAGGCAGGACGAACGGGAAATCGAGCGTCATTGCGCTCAGGCTGGAGAAGGGATTTATTGAATAAATCATTTTAGGCACGGCCGGGCCGTTTTCATGTCGTTCTGGCAATGTAAATGTGCACGGCATACCCAGTGGGGTCATGGCGTTCATTACTTTTCCCCGCGTCATCGCCTTCCTCATCGACATCATCGTAATCTCACAGCGATAGCCATTCACCGTACACCGGTTTCAATCGTAACATCGCTATTTCCGCCACTGAACTCACACGGCAGACGACGTTCCCTCATTGATCCCCGTCAGACGCCGGGTCGCCCTCTTCCGCCATCCTGGCGACATTTTCGCACTGCTGATTAGCGATCCGCCATACTCCAGCGGCGGCATGGCGCATACCAGCCGCACGACCAGCCCGGCAATGAATACCCCTGTCACTCACGCTATCCCGAATGCTCAAGCGATAACCGGGATGCCCGTTCATAGTCGTTCTGGATGACGCAGTGGATGGAACAGACCTGCCGGCTGATTATTCCCTTCGGCTATGCCATGTTGTTTAGTGACTGGCGGCAGTTGTCGATACTGACCGATGTATTACAGATCGGCGGCTTTATCTGGCGCGGTCTGGCGCCGTGGGATAAAACCGCGGCCAGCCGTGCTCCGCATACCGGCTATTCTCGTCATCAGTGTGAGTACATGGACTGGGGCAGAGTCGGCACTTTGCCTAAATGTCAGCAGGACGCCCCGTGGCCGGGAATGCTATCGCAACGGGTTATCCCGACGGAAAAGCTGCATATGACAGGTAAGCCGGTGGAGCCGATCAGGCCGGTCTCGCCCGATGGACACATCCTTGATCGGTTATGGACAGCGCCTCAACCGCCCCTGCCGTTCTGCATGCCGGCTATCGTTTCACCTGTATTGAGATGAGCCAGCCGTATTTTGATATCGCCTGCCGCCGGCTTAAGGATTTTCTGAATAGCCCGGAGAATGTTTCTGAAGCCGGCGTGAAAATACGCTCTCCGCGCCATCCTTCAGATAACACCGTTCACCCACGCTGATGTTTCTTCTGGAACATCAGACTCATCATTTTCGCTAACGTACGGGCATCCGTTACGGCGCCGGAGCGACAGGCCGGAGCAACGCTCCTGATGCGTGGAGGCGTTTATCGCCAGGTGCGGCTTACTCCACGTCACCTCTTTCCCGCCCTGTGTGTTTTCGCGTTTCCCTCGCCGATAACCCCAGGGCGCGGCCATATCCCTGAGTGAATAAGCACACTTTTACGCTCAGTTTTCTTCGCAAAGCACATTATCCACTCACTTGTTTTTCATACTGTTACACAAGCAGCTAACCGCTGGGCCGTCGATCGTTATCACCGATCGATAAGATCTAATCGATCTATGAAAACGATTATCTTTTGATCGGCAATGCAGGTAAGATCTTTTTAAGATCTTAATATAACCATATGTTTTTAATGAACTATTTCCATTTTTGGAAAGGATTAGCTATGCCTTGTTTTTACTTAAACAGGTGCCTGATTTTCACGTCATAAACACAGCCTATTTAGCTGGATCGGTTGAACCAGTGCAGATAACTCATGTTTTTGCACAGTACGACTTATTATTCTTATAAGGTAAATAACTAACCATGTTTGATTACAATATAATAAAAAACATTATTGATATTGATAATACCATGAACCGGGGGGAAAATATTTTCCATGTAGCATATGGCGTCGATGGGGATTTTGTTTATGGTGTTGGCGTTTCAATCGCATCACTATTGTTAAACAATAAAGAGATTAGCTTTAATTTTCATGTTTTTATCGACTCTGTAGATGAATCAAGAGTAAAATTATTTCAAGAGCTTTCTTTAAAAAATAAAACAAGAATAGTCCTTTATGAAATAGATGGGAGTGGATTCAATAAATTACCTATTCCATCAAAGGCATGGAGCCCTGCAATTTACTACAGATTACTAATAATCCATTATTTATCCAAATCATTAAATTATGTTTTATATTTGGATGCAGATGTCATATGCAAAGGAAGTATTTCTTACTTTTTAAGTTTGAATTTTGAAAACGATACCATGGCATATACTGTTGCTGATGATCATGCAAAGGAAAAATCAAATCTTGACAATATAGACACGAGAAAATATTTCAACTCTGGCGTTATGTACATGTCAGTTAAAAAGATGGCAGAAAAAAATATACCAGAAAATGTACTACAACTTGTTCAGAACAACAATTTTTTATATCCAGACCAGGATGCGTTAAACATACTCATGAATAAACATGTTGTTAATATCGATAAAGTTTATAACTATATATTCTCTATCGATAGTCATATAACAAAAAGACGGTCTGGAAATTCACTTATTAGCGATGATGTCGTTTTAATTCATTATGTTGGGTTAACCAAACCATTTCATAGCTGGAGTACATTTTACACGGAGATACGTTTTTTTGAACAGGCACGAGAAACATCCCCCTGGCGTAACGTACCACTATTAAACCCCGTGAATTATAAGCAAATGTCGAGACAAAAGTCTCACTTTAAACATAACCACAAGTATGTTCTTTTTATTCTGTCTTATTTAAAGTATTTAAAACTTAAATTTTTTTCAAAAAAATGACAGGTTACGAATGAAAATTTTCAGCAAAAAAAAAGGTGCCGGTTTTTTTGGAAAAAAATACGAGTATAAATTATTAAATATTAATGCGTTATCTATTATAAGACATTATGCACATGATGAAATACGGTTATTCAACTTTCCCATTTGGCATAAAAATAGAAACGACAACCCCAGAATTATCCTGAATGAGCAGAAGCAGTTAAAAAATCTAGCACTCGCAGACTCCTTGTCTTCGAGCAATATTGAACGCCGCATTCTTTTCGTCGTAGATTATCTTCAGGAAACTGGCGGTGTGGAATCACGTATAACACGCCTATTTTATTTTTTACAAGAAAATGGCTACTCTCCGATGATCATCTCCACATACAATCGTTACAAACAACTTCTTACCTTTCCTAATTTTTCGCTTGATTACAAAGCACCTAATGCAACTAAACTCTTTATGGCACTAATAGAAACGATAAAGCCCGGGGTTGTCGAATTTCAATTTAAATCGACTCGTTTTTTTCATGACATAGATCTCGATAAATTACTTAAAGTAACAAGAGTAGGATGCTGTATTCATGAACAACTAAAAATTGATCAGAAACGGCTCAATAAACTCAACTACAGAACAGCCAGTGCTTATCGAAAAGGTATTTCCAATGTTACTCATATCTTAAATTGGATTGAGCATCTTACCCCTGTATGGCAGTATAAGAAGCAAAGTAAAGCGCTTTTCATCTCTCGCATTGAACCAGATAAGATACTTACCATCATTAATTTTATTTCTATATGCCATAAAAATGGATGGAATTTTGAAATTGCCGGTACCTATGATAAAGAAAAAAACAGAGAAACAGTTGAAAAGATAGTGTCTTTAGATGTGTCAAAAAGCGCATTTATTGGCCATATCGACACGATAAAACATCTGAAAGAGAATGTAGACAAATACCTTTTTATTAGTGGCGTTGGCCAGATTCCTATAGAAGCGGCATCTTTAGGATATCCTGTGCTTATAACACCACATTTTGATAATCCTGACCTATCCACATTTGTCACGCCTCAGAACATTACTTTTCTCCAACACCAGAATTTTGTACTTCGAGAAATCCCTGAAAATTATCTTTCCGTATTGGGAAATGTTAATGAATTTAAAGATTCATTAAATGAAGAGCGGAGACTGGCTAATTTTCTCCCCCAGAATGAAATGCAAAAATCATGTAACCAAAGCGTCATTCTTGGGAAATATTTGGCGTTGTTAAATAAATCGGAAAATAATAAAAAATGAATTGGTAATCCTCCCCAAAAAAGCAGACAACCAAAAAGAAACAGAAAAAACAGCAGCCGCTAAGGGAATTACATGGCCGGCGCTTTATCTGTCGCGGTCTGGCGCCGTGGTATAACACCGCATCCAGCCATGCGCCGCATACCGGCCATTCTCGTCATCAGTGTGAGTACGTGGTCTGGGGCAGAGTCGGCACTTTGCCTAAATGTCAGCACGACGACCCGTGGCCGGGAATACTATCGCAACGGATTATACCGGCAGAAAAGCTGCATATGACAGGTAAGCCGGTGGAGCTGATGGCCCGGCCGATCAGACCGGTCTCGCCCGATGGTCACATCCTTGATCGGTTATGGACAGCGCCTCAACCGCCCCTGCCGTTCTGCGTGCCGGCTATCGTTTCACCTGTATTGAGATGAGCCAGCCATATTTTGATATCGCCTGCCGCCGGCTTAAGGATTTTCTGAATCGCCCGGAGAATGTTTCTGATCGAGGGGTCAGTCACGGTAGCTGGCAGGGAGGTGATACAGACCGGACTCCGCATATCTTTTTATTTATCAGAAAGTAAAAACCCAGGAGGGTTTTATTCTGATCTTTCAGGTAAAGTTTGTATATCAGATACCCGGCGACAATAGAAAGACTGATATAAATAAACCGTTCAATCCCTGTATCAGAGTAAATGAACAAATAAATAGAGAAAAAGAATAAAAAGCCTAAAAAAACACACATTAAATTCTCAAGCAATGTATTGCTATCTTAATCGATAGAAGCTGTTTTCTGACTGAGTACTCTGCACCTTTCCCTGCTTTTCATCGCCCGGCGTTTTTCAGACATAAAAAAACCGCCTTACGGCGGTCAAATATTCTTATCTAACTACTTATTTTAATTAGACTTTAATTCATGGTGCCCGGGGCGGGACTTGAACCCGCACAGCGCGTACGCCGAGGGATTTTAAATCCCTTGTGTCTACCGATTCCACCACCCGGGCCGAAAGTGGAGGCGCGTCCCGGAGTCGAACCGAGGTAGGCGGATTTGCAATCCGCTGCATGGCCACTCTGCCAACGCGCCGTATTCTTTAATTATTACCTTGCAATCAGTGAGTTAACCTTTCAGATTTGCATCAGGATCCATCCAGCTGCTTATCCTAACTTACTGATTAATAATGTTTTTCCGTTTCCCGTTTCAGGAATGGACGCTATTATGGCCTTGTTAGTCATGGATGGCAAGTCCCTTTTCACCCATCCTTGTCCGAATGCTCAAAACTACGCCATTTATGTGATTGCACAGGAAATTCCGCCTGAATTCGGCGTTTAATCGTCGCGCAAACGCGCGATTTGAGGGAAATTCAGTCAGCCGATTGCGCCACGCGCAGCGCGCGGGCGTCATGAAGTGAAACGCCCGACCGCCGCAATCCGCATGACGCAGCGGATTGCGGCGGCCGGACATAATTCGGCTTCAACTGGCCGTATCCGTGATGGCGGCTTTAACCCATTTGGCCAGCGCCTGGGGCGTAAGCGCGCAGGAGAACAGATAGCCCTGCCCTACGGGACAGCGCAGATTAGCCAGCAGTCGGCGCTGTTCTTCCGTTTCCACGCCTTCGGCCACCACCGCCAGATCCAGGCTGCGGCCAATGCCGATGACCGCCGTCACCAGCGCTTGCTGACGGTTTTCCTTCAGGCATTTGTCGATAAAGCTGCGATCGATTTTCACCTCGGTTACCGGCAAATTGGCCAGGTTCGACAAACTGGAAAAGCCGGTGCCGAAATCATCCACCGATAAACCGACGCCCAGCGCACGAATGCGATGCACCACCTCCAGCATATCGTCGGTCAGCGCCATCATGGTGCTTTCGGTAATCTCAATGGTCAGACACTGGCCGGGCAGACGATGTTCGCGCAGGACGCCGTCGACAAAATCCGGCAAATCACGATGGCGAAAATTAAACGGCGAGAGGTTGACCGAAACCTGCGGTACCGCCAACTGGTCATTGCGCCATCCGGCCATCTGGCGACAGGCCTCGCGCAACGCCCAGCGGCCAATCGCATCAATTTTGCCGATCTCTTCGGCCAGGCGGATAAATTTATCCGGCGGCACCACGCCAAACTGCGGATCATACCAGCGAGCCAGCGCCTCAACGCCGTACAGTCTCCCGCTTTGCAGGCAGATCTGCGGCTGATATTGCAAACGCAGATCGCCGGCGGCAATCGCGCGTTTTAACGCGGCGCCGAGCAGCAGGCGCTCGCGGGCGATCATATTCATTTCCGGCGCAAAGAACTGCCAGCCGCCGCCGCCGGCGTCCCGCGCGCGGTTCATCGCGTGTTTGGCATAGGTGAGCAGAATATCGCGATCGTGCCCGCCTTCCGGGTAGTGGCTGATGCCAATGCTGACGGACAGGCTCAGTGAATGACCGCTGACGTCGATCGGTTCGCCGATAATCTGCTGAATCTGCTCCGCCATTAGCGAAGCGTGACGAATGTCGTAGCCGGGCGCGATGATGAAAAACAGGTCGCCCTCGGAACGGTACAGAAACTCGCCGGAGCGCAAACCATTTTTCAGCCGGTTGGCCATGGTGACCATCACCAGGTCGCCGGCCGCATAGCCCAGCGTATCGTTAATATCGCGCAGACGATCGAGATCCAGACAAAAAACCGCGATTTCCTGTTCCGGCGAATCGCTCAGTTGCTCATCCATTTTCAGATACAGCTGATCGCGATTAGGCAAACCGGTAAGCGCATCAAACTGCACCAGATGAGTCATATGCTGGCGGTTTTCTTCACGTTCGAGCGCCAGCTTGCAGAGATGTACGCAGGTATGCGCGATGCGCTCCAGCCACGCATTGAGTTCGCCGCCGGGCTTAAAGTAAAAGGAGAACGTTCCCACCACCTCGCCATCGCGCCGTTTGACCGGATAGGTCCAGCAGGCGTGCACGCCCAGCGGCAGCACCAAATGCCGCCAGGCGGCCCACAGCGGGTCGCTGCCGATATCGCTGACGATAACCGGCTCGCCGCGATAAGCGCTGGTGCCGCTGCTGGCCACGCCTTCGCCGATCTCCACCCCGTTCCAGATCGCCGTGTAGCCGGGCGGGAAGTTGGGCGCGGCCCACGGACGAATGCGCCGTTCTTCAACACGGCAGACATCCACCACCACGCCAGGCGCAATCGCTTCAATACGCCGGCACAGGTAATCGCCCAGCCCCTCAAACGACAGGTTGCTGGTCAGCGCCTCCAACACATCACGCTCCAGCTCTCTAATCTGCCGCTCTTCAGTGACATCGGTAACGATATCCACCGAATAGCCATACAGATCGGCCAGTTTAACGTCGAGAGCGGGCGAGCTGGATATTCTCACCCAGGCCTCGCGTTGGTCCTTATACAGAACCATCGCTTCAGCCATGCAGCAGGCTTTTCCCCAGGGACGCGCACAGAACTGTTCAAGTTCATCGCCCGGCATTGACGGGCTGATGAGGACCGAGAGCAGATCGCGTCCCATCACCTCATCCAGCCGGAAACCATATACCTGGCTAAAGGCCTGGTTGACATGTGCGATCCGGCGGCCGGCGTCAAAAACCATAACCGGATAATCAGTGTGATTGACCGCCAGCAGCAGCAGGCGATCCTGTTCACGCCGCAGCATCGCGGCGGACACATCCTGCGCCATGAACATCACGTAAATACAGTTGTCGAGTTCAAAACGGTTTAGCGTCAACGACGCCCAGCGTTTCCGGCCATCACGCCGTTTCAGCCGTATCGTCTGGTTGTTCGCGGCGTCATCCAGCATTCTCTGCGACCCGTCGCGGCCGTCATCGTATGACTGCAGCGCCATCTCCGGCAGCAGTGTCCGTATACTCTCGCCAGAGACTTCATGGCGCTCATAACCCCAAAGGCGCTCTGCGGCCCGGTTAAAAAACTGAACAACGTCATTTTCATCAACCAGTACGACAGCCACAGCGGACTGTTCTAACGCAGAAAGCAAAATGCGATGGATATCAGCGCCCGGATTTTCCATCTTGATCATGACTGATCCTCTATGCAAACCGGCAGCAGCAGTTAATCGTCCGGATATCAGGTTTGCGGCAGATATTCTGTACCAGGATACAGTGCGGCACACACGACACTATCACCATACGAAGCGTGCTATAGGTAATTTTTACAATTTTTTCGCTACAACTTCGTTACATTCTGATAGCACGGAAAAGTTATTATTAGCAAGACAACTAAATTATCGGCAGTACGAAAAAAAATCTGAACCTCAGATTACTCTGCGGCCGGCAAGGCAATTGAACGCAGACAGCGATAGTCACTTCGCTATTCTTCCCATTGATGGGAAAAAATCATTTTTCCCCGGCCGGACAACGGTTCCCTCCGCTCGCCGCACCGGCCGGTCGCGAGAAAGGGATGACAGAACGGATTAATCACGACCGGACAAAGGAAGCGAGGGCGCGCCAGGCGATTTCTGTCGTACCGCACGCATTTTATCGAGAATCTCCCAGGCTATAGTCCTTTCATGACGACATTATTTCATTGCGTCAGCTAACCGATGTTTCATCTCTGCCCGACAGACTTCAGGAAGCAGAAAAGTGAATCCATCGCTTATCGGATGGACGACGCGAGCGGAAGCGACAGCGCGGTCCGCTACGAATTTGAACGTCCCCTGCGGCGGCCCCGCAGCGACGGGTCTCAGGAATGAGGCGAATCATTGAGAACGCCGGCGCGCCGGCAGCCTGAAGGACGGCGGGTAAACGACCAGGAGGTATTCAATGTACGTTATTACCGGTGTGGATGGTAAGCTGGGTGGTAAAGTCGCTGCGGAAATGTTGCGGATAGTCCCCGGCAGCCAGTTAATTTTCACCTCCCCCTGCCCCGAAAAAATTCCGGCGCAGGAGAAGGACGAATGGTCGCAGCGCGGCGTTCAGTTGCGCAAGGCGGACTACAGCGATCCGCACAGCCTGCGCGCGGCTTTTCAGGGCGGACAACGACTATTTATGCTGTCGGCAATGACCGTGGGCGAGGTCCGTCAGCAGCAGCATCGAAACGCCATTGACGCGGCGCGCGCCGTCGGCATCGACCATATTACCTACACCTCTTTCCTGTGCGCCGGTCTGCCGGAGACCTTTCAGGTTGTCGCGGTCGACCATCGCGTCACGGAGCAGTATCTGCAGCAGAGCGGCCTGCGCTGGAACACCCTGCGCGATAACCTGTATCTGGAAAATTATCTGGTCGCCTTTGCCGCCATCGCGTTTCAGGACGGCCTGTGGCGCACCAGCGCCGGCGAAGGCACCGCGTCTTTCGTCGCGCGCGATGACTGCGCTCGCGTCGCCGTCGCGCTGCTCACCGGCAAAGGCGAAGCGGATACCGGTTACGATGTAACCGGCGGAGAATTGATTAGCGTACATCAAATCTGCGATATGGTCGCAGCGCGCTCAGGGGTGGCGCTGACGTATAGCAGCATGAGCGATGAGGAACTGTTCGCCTGGTACGACGCGCTGGGCGTACCGCGTAAAGCCACCGGCGACTTTTCCCGCTCGCCCTATCCGTGGTGCAGTGAAGATATCGTCAGCAACGAAGCGGGCGTACGGGAAGGCACGATGCGTACGATCAGCGATACGGTTGAGCGCCTGACCGGCCGTAAGCCGCTAACCGCGCAAGATTTGCTGGAAAGCGCGGCGACCAGCTGGCCGCCAGCCGAACGCGAACCCGACCGTTGAGGGATTAGAGCCGGCTCCCCGCTCAGGCGCCGGTTCAGCGTTAATATGGTTGAGCGTCTGACCGGCCGTAAGCCGCTAACCGCGCAAGATTTGCTGGAAAGCGCAGCGGCCAGCTGGCCGCTAGCCGGACGCGAACCCGACCGTTGAGGAATTAGAGCCGGCTCCCCGCTCAGGCGCCGGTTCAGCGTTAATACGGTTGAGCGTCTGACCGGCCGTAAGCCGCTAACCGCGCAAGATTTGCTGGAAAGCGCAGCGGCCAGCTGGCCGCCAGCCGGACGCGAACCCGACCGTTGAGGAATTAGAGCCGGCTCCCCGCTCAGGCGCCGATTCAGCGTTAATATGGCTGGATGCGGTCTCAGTTCTTAGAAAACAGTAAACCGATGCCCGCACAGCCGAGAAAGGAACCGCAGGCCTTATTGAATCGGCGAACGTTTCTCGCACTCTTTAGCCACTGGCTGAAATTGATGCCGACAAAGGCATAAACGGCAATCGCCACCCATTCCAGCAGCAAGAATATCGCCCCCAGCACCAGAAATTGCTCACCGGCCGGTTGCGATATCGTGATGAACTGAGGCAGAAACGCGGTAAAAATCAGAATAGCTTTCGGATTGCCCGCAGCCACCAGAAACTCGGTGCGCGCTAATTTCACCAGCGACGCGCCGGCATGCGGGCCGCCAGACAAAAAAACATCGGGTTTAGCGACCCACAGCTTAATGGCGATGTAGATCAGGTAGATTGCGCCCACCAGTTTGATAATAAAAAAGAAGGTTTGCGATGCCGCCAGCAGCGCGGCCAGCCCCACGGCGGACAAAAAAATCATGCCGACAAACGCGACGAGTCGACCAATACCGGCTAAACAGGCGCGGCCGAAGCCGTAACTGGCCGCATTATGGATACTCAGCAGGTTATTGGGGCCAGGCGCCAGATTGAGCGCAAAACACGCCGGTATAAAAATAAGTAACGTGGTTAAGGTCATTCTCGCGCCCCCTGCAGAAGGATAAGCATCAAGCCTACCCCACGCGCCGCGCCGGTTCAAGCGCGCGAATATCCGCGCCAGCGCCCTGCGGCAACTCACGCGGGACGGTGGCGCGCGCGCGGCCCCGACCGTTCTTCCCGCGCCGCCTCGCTACGCGAATACCCACGATGCCGCCGGGCATGGGGAAGGCAATACCCCATGCCAGGACACATGCCCCTATCGGTGTATATCCAGCCATATTGCACTGCATTTAAAGTGACCTGTCGGGCCGTAAGCCCGCGCGGCGCCCTGAAGCGCCCGGTTGCGCCGGCACGATGGCGATTGCCCGCCGGCGCCAGGTCTTGCTGCACACAATTACGCAATTATCCCGAGGAGTAGAGTAATGAGTAACCACCATCGGAATGAAGCCGCCATCACCATACCCTCGGCGGACCGGCTCAGCGGGCATGCTCAGGCCCCCCACTTACGTCGGGTGCTGCGTCTGCCGGCGCTGATTTTTTTCGGTCTGGTCTACATGGTGCCGCTGACCATGTTTACCACCTACGGCGTAGTGACCGAAATAACCGGCGGCCGCACGGCCAGCGCCTATTTGATCACGCTGTTCGCCATGCTGTTCACCGCGCTGTCGTACGGCATGATGGTAAGGAAGTATCCCGTCGCCGGTTCGACCTACTCCTATAGCAGCCTGGCATTCGGCTCGAATATCGGCTTTCTCACCGGCTGGGCGCTGTTGCTGGACTATCTGTTTCTGCCGATGATCAACTATCTGCTGATTGGTCTCTTTCTGAACATCGCCTTTCCGCAGGTGCCTGCCTGGGTCTTTGTGGTGGCGGCCATTGCGCTGGTCAGCGTGTTCAATACGATCGGAATCGGTTCGGTGGCCGGGCTGAGCAACGTGATTGTCGGCGCGCAGATTATTTTCGTGCTGGTGTTCATCGCCATGTCCAGTCGCCATCTTGCCGGTCTGCCGTCGCTCGATCTGATGGCGCCGTGGCTGGGCGACGGAACTCAGCCTGGCTTCCCGCCCCTGATGGCCGGCGCGGCGATACTCTGTCTGTCGTTTCTCGGCTTTGATGCGGTTTCCACCCTTGCCGAAGAAACGCCGCATCCCAAACGGGATATCCCGCGCGCCATCGTCATTACCACCGTCATCGCCGGCCTGCTGTTCACCCTGCTGGCGGTCATTAGCCAGTTGGTCTATCCCGGCAGCGTATTCAATGACGCCGAAGTCGCGGCCAACGATGTGATGATGAAAGCCGGCGGCGCATTCCTGAATAGCTTTTTCACCGCGGCCTATGTCGCCGGCGCGGCCGGCTCGGCGCTGGCCTCGCAGACTTCGGTGTCGCGCATTATCTACTGCATGGGCCGCGATAAAATCCTGCCGACGCGTCTGTTCGGCCGGCTGTCGGCGAGGTTCAACACGCCGGTGGCCGCCATTCTGGTCGTCTCGCTGATTTCGCTGCTCGCGACAGTCACCAGTCTGACCACGCTGGCGTCGATGATCAGCTTCGGCGCGCTGGTGGCGTTCTCCGCCACCAACCTGGCGGTAATCCGCTGCTATCTGCACCAGGAAGGACGTCGTCGTCCGCGGGATCTGCTGTGCTACGGTCTGCTGCCGGCCATCGGCACCGGTCTGACGCTGTGGCTGTGGACCAGCCTGTCGGCGCATACGCTGATTATCGGTCTGGTCTGGTGCGCGGCGGGCTTCCTCTATCTGTTATGGCTCACCCGCGGCTTTAGCCGTAAACCCCCGACCGTCAGTTTTTCCGAGCATCTGTAAACCCCAGACCGGCGCGTTATCCGCTCTCAGCCCGATAACGCGCCGGTCGGCGACGTCGCGCCTCCGGCAGCGGCTAAGACGACGCCCGGTCGCGCTTAGCAACAATGAAATATTATCGGAACAATTACCGATTGGCCCCGCCAGAATAACTACGTACCATAACGCCACTTCCGGCAATCGTGCTGAAAAAACAGAGATGTTTAATTTCCCCCGGGTTGCTTCAGACACGGTTGCGAGGCGGCGCGCATCGAATTTGTAGACGATCAGTCTGACACGCCGCCTACTCTTCTGAAAACGAGGTTAGTAATGAAACGCCCGCATTACCGTCTGTTGGCCACGCTGCTGCCAGTACTATCGTTCCCGCTGATTACCCATGGACAGACGTCACCCCAGTCCGCCGGGCAGGACGGCGCGGCCCCCTTGTCGTCGCCCGCCGCCGCGTCCAATCCACACCGCGATTACGTCAACCACCGGATGGAGGCCCGCCGTTTTATTAAGCAAAATGATCTGGTCTCCGCCACGCAACAGGCGCGCGCCGCGCTGGACGCCGCCCGCCTCGGCGGGAATACCTTTGAAGAGTCCGACGCAACGATACTATTGACGGTTGAGCTTCATGGCCGACAGCGCTATAGCGAAGCCCGTCAGGTGCTTGAGGAACAGGCGGCGCGCATCCGGCAAACGCCCGGCTACCGGGACCAGATTGCCATGCTGCTCAGACGCGCCACCGATGAAGCGATGGCCGGCAACGATATGGCGGCACTCGCTCGCCTGCAAAAACAAATCGTTGAAGACGGTCATGCCTGGCCGCCAATGTGGTCGCTGGACGAAGAGCGCCAGGTACTGCACTACCATACGGCACATCTCTCGCTACCGCTGCGGGTCGGCGCATGGAAACTGGTCCAGTTCGAACCGGCGATGGAGCGCCATGGCATGACCCGGCTGGAATATACCATGGGGGAACACGGCGTCATTCTGGCCAACGCCAGCATCATGCTGTCGTACAGTGAAAGTCAGCGCGAACAGGATGATGCCAGCCGCCGCGCTCAGCTTGAAAAACGCATCATGGCTTTCGACGACGCCAAAGCGCCGCACACTGCCAGTCCGCTTTCTGCCCTGCCGTTCGACGGACTGATCGCCGTAAGCCGCGTGAAACAGCCTGAAGACCCGCAGGGCTATCGCAGGGCCCAATGGCTAGCCATGCGCGACGACTGGTATGTGAACATCCATTCAGACTACGAAGCCAAAGATGAGCAGCGCGTATTGCCGCAGTTAAACACGCTGTTTGCCGCGCTGCAGTGGCCGGACGCGCCGCGGCTGTACCGGCAGACCAGCATGGAGCAGCGCAACCGTGAAATCGAATCGACCGGACTGCAGGGGCCGAACTGGTCAGCGGCGGCCAGTCTGGCGCAACAGGCGCTGCCCGACGCCGTCTTTCCCGACGAAATCGTCCGCATCAATACGCTCATCGCGCTGCAGGCCTATCAGCGCGACGATCTGGCCGACGCGCAGCGATATTTCGAAACGGCGTTTAACGCCTCGGAATATAGCGACCGGCAGGACTCGCTCTACCCGATAATGCTGGATCACGCGGCGGACGTCGCCTGGCGACTGGGGCGCACGCGCGAAGCGCTGGCGCTGAGTCAAAGGCTCATACAGCGTTCAGAAAATATGCCGCCTGAATGGGAACTGGCGCAAGGGAGCGACCGGCTAACCAACGCCCGGTTGGGCTTATCGCTGCCGCTGCGGCAGGGCGATTTCCATCTGGTGCCCGTGGCTAATGAGTCCTTTCGCTATGAAGATCTGCGAACCGGCGCACATTTAAAGCTACGTATTATGCAAAATACACGGCAGTCCGATGAAAAATTGAACCGGATAATCAGAAATCCGCTGGAACAGGACCAGGGATTCCGGGTACTGAACATGCGCAAAGAAACGTTTCAACCGGCTAACGCCGGCGGCGAGAGCGGCGATCTGCGCGGCCGCAAATGGATCTACGATCTGGTCAGGGCCATTCCCGACGAACACGAGGAACAAGGGAGCCAACAAACCCTGCGGCTGGTTTATTGGATCGTCGATCGCGGGACAAACCGTATCCTGATGAATGCGGCAGGCGAGGATGAAGCCAGCGTCGGGTCGCTGGTCAGCCAACTGGCATGGTAACCCGCGACGCCTCGCCCGGTCGGCGGCCATTTTGCTTTGCGCGCGGCTGATCGGCGCGAACGCCATACAGCGGCGCAGCTATTCAGAGCGGCGTTTTTATCGCTGCGCCCCTCAACTGGCGGCCGTTATTGCTTTCTGTTTAAAACCTAAATGGACGGATGGCGAAAACCGGCCGCGGCTCACCATTTACACCGCCGGCGCTAAAGTTCTTACCGGTCAGGTCGATGATCGTACCGTAACCTATCATCTTTCCTAATCAAGGCAGGTGTAACTATGTTCCGCGCATTGTCTATTCGTACTGGCTTATTGATTCTATTAACATTAATGGCGCTATTGCTGCTAAGCGTCAGTACAGTGGGTATTATGGCGATTAATAACAGCTATAGCGCACTCAACGCCGTCAATCTGACCCAGGGCACTCAGTTAGGCAATCTGGCCAGCAGCAACACCAATATGCAGCGTATTCGCGTGGTCGCCTCGCTTTCCGTACGCAACATGGAAGTGAATAAACCGCAGGAGGCCGCCGCCGGAGCCGGGCGCGCCGCCCAATATGCCGATACCGCGCGCGAGGAACTACAGCGCTTCCTCGCCGCGGCAAAAGGCACGGGCCAGGGCGAAGTGCTGGCCAACGACATCGACCAGGCCTGGCAGGCCTATTTTTCGCAGGGCATTCAACCAATGCTGGAAGCCCTGAACAAGCAGGATATTTCGGAATACTATTATTTAACGGAAAACCGCCTGCGTCCGCTGGGCACCGCTTTCGATAAAGCCAACAAGGCCTTTTTTGACTACGCCCAGCAAACCGGTCAGCAGCAGTTGGAGAAAGCCAGCAGCGACAGAACGCGCATGCTGTTGATCATCGGCGTCTGCGGTCTGCTGACGATTGTGCTGATATTGCTGGCCTGGGTGGTGCTGCGCAAAATGTTGCTCACGCCGCTCAATACCGCGATCCGCCATCTGGAATTTGTCTCCAGCGGCGATCTCACCCAAACGCTGCCTGAATCCGGCGACAACGAACTGGGCCGCCTGAATGCCGCGTTGCAAAGTATGCAACAGTCGCTCGCCGCATCGGTAACCCGGGTACGCGACGCCTGTATGCAAATAGATGTCGGCAGCCGCGAACTGGCGCTCGGCAATGACGACCTGTCGCGCCGAACCGAAGTCTCCGCCTCTTCGCTGGAGCAAACCGCGGCCAGCATGGAGCAACTGACCGCTACCGTTAAACACAACGCGGACAACGCCGAACAGGGCCATCAACTGGCGGCCGGCGTCGCCGATATCGCCAACCACGGCAATAAAGTGGTGCAGGACGTGATGAATAAAATGAAGGAGATTTCGCAGAGCGCCAACAGTATCGGCAGTATCCTCAGCGTCATTGACGGCATCGCGTTTCAGACCAACATTCTGGCGCTGAACGCGGCGGTGGAGGCGGCGCGCGCCGGCGAACAGGGCCGCGGTTTCGCCGTGGTGGCCAACGAGGTCAGAACGCTGGCGCAGCGCAGCGCGCAGGCCTCCAAAGAAATTCATACGCTGATTGCGGACTCCAACCAGCGCGTCAATGAGGGGACTCAATTGACCACGCAGGCGGGAGAAACCATGTCGACCATCGCCGAGCAAATCGTTAACGTCAACGTATTGATTAAAGAAATTTCGCACGCCTCCAAAGAGCAGAGCCACGGTATCGATCAGATCAACGTCGCGGTAAATCAGATGGAAGAGGTGGCGCAGCAGAATGCCGCGCTGGTGGAAGAGTCCGCCACGGCGACTCGCTCGCTGGAAGAACAGACCCGGCAGTTGATCATGGCGATGTCGTCGTTTAAGGTCGACGATTCATCGCTGGTGCCGCTGGGCATTAGTCAGGCGTAACCGGTCATATCGATATGACCGGGCAGACGAACGCCCGGTCCCGTTTCCGCCCGACGCGCAGCGCGCGCTTCCCGTCAGTCGGCGCGCCGCGGGCGACGGAGCCGGAACAGTAACCGCCGGCGCTGCGCGCTCAGTGCTACCGCGACAGATTCGCGCCGGTCAAAATACAGGCGACGGACATCCGCGCGTCGATGAGGTACCCGCCCGCGCGGATACCCGCCAGCGCGGCGGCGCCCGCCGGCTCCAGCAATACGCCGGCGCAGCGGGCCGCGTCGTCCATCGCCCGGCGGATATCCTCGTCCTCCACCAGCACTATCTCATCCACGCCGTCCCGCATATCGCTCAGCGCTTCCGGCACCGGCACGCGTACGGCCAGCCCATCGGCGCAGGTCCGCACGCTATCGTTGATCACGACCCGCCCCATGCGCCAGCTCTTTTCCATCGCGTCGGCCCCGCGCGGACAAACGCCGATAAGACGGGTATCCGGCGACGAGGCTTTCACCCAGCGCGCGATGCCGCTGATTAGCGCGCCATTGCCCAACGGAACAAAAATCGCATCGTAGTGCGCCGCGCGCAGCAACTCGACGGCGATACTGCCCGCGCCTTCGCTGACTTCCGTCTGCCGGCCGTCCTCAATAAACCAGCTGTCGGTGCGCGCGGCGAAATTTTTGGCTTCCCGTTTAGCGCTGTCGAAATCCTGCCCCGCCAGCCGGATGTCGGCGCCGTAGCGTTCAATGGCGGTCAGCTTGACGCGGCTGGCATTGCGCGGTGCGAAAACGGTGACCGGGCGTTGATATTTCGCCCCGCCCCATGCCAGCGCCAGCCCCCAGTTTCCGGCGCTGGCGCAGACGATCGGACGCGTTTCGCCGCGCTGCGCGGCGCGAGCCAGCACGAAATCCGCCCCGCGCCCTTTAAAGCAGCGCAGCGGATTGGCGGTCTCCAGCTTCAGCATCAAACGGCAGCCCAGTTCCTCCGACAGCGCCGGGCAAACGTATTGCGGACTGTGCAGAAAAAGCGGATCGATCGTCTGCGCGGCCAGTAAGATATTGTCCAGACTCAGACGCTGCGGCCGGCGCTGCGCGCCGATGAGCTGCGCCCGCTCGCGGATCGGTCTGATGGCGTCGTCGCCCAGCGCGCGCGCCGTCATCAGAATACCGTCGAGATGATCATACTCATGCTGAATCAGTTCGGCCATCTCCGGCGGCAGCTTCTCCCAGCGCCGGGGCCGGCCATTCTCATCCTGCCACGCCACGCTGATACTGGCATGACGTTCGACCTGCACCACAAGATCAGGCACGCTGAGGCAGTCGTCCCACACCGTCTGCCGTTCGTCGCTGCGCCAGACGATGGACGGGTTAATCATGGAAAACGGCTGGCCGCCCAGTTGCAGCACAATAATGCGCAGCCCAATCCCGACCTGCGGCGCCGCCATCGCGCGTCCAAATTGCTGACGGAGGCGAAAATCCTGCAGCGTCAGGTGCATATTGTCCAGCAGTTGGCGCAGCGCGTCGTCGAATTCCACCACGGGCAGCGCCGTCGATAATAATGCCGGCGCCGGATCGGTCAGAATGGTGAGGATTTTTGCCATGTTTGGTCTCCCGGTAAAAGTTATACTAGCTTACCTGGAAACGCTGGTTTACCACCGCGTAATCACGCTCATCATGCGGGAAAACGACAAAATGAACGGGCAAAATGCGGCCAAACCTGGCCGGACGCCGGGCTCACCGGCGATGGATATGTTGGACCGCCGGATTCTGGCCTGCTATCAGCAGGATACCCGGCAGAGCGCCGCGCAGATCGGCGCGGAGGTTGGCCTGTCCGCCGCGGCGGTGCAGCGGCGCCTGAAGGCGATGCGGGAACAAAAAATCATCGTGCGGGAAACCGCGATTGTCGATACCGGCGCGGCCGGTTTCCCCGTCACCTGCGTGGTCGGCGTCGACCTGGAAAAGGAAGGCAATCAATACATCCGGGATTTTAAACGCGCCATGCGAAACCACCCTTGCGTACAGCAGTGTTACTACGTCACCGGCGAATACGATTTTATTTTAACCGTGGTCGCGCCCAGCCTGGCGGATTACGAGACATTCACCCAGGACGCTATCATGAGCAACGAGAACGTCGCCCGTTTTACCACCTGGGTCGTGATGGATGCGGTCAAAGTCGGCTGCTCGCTGCCGTGGTCATCCGCGAGCGCCCTGCCGCGCTGACCCGCCGCCGCGTTTTCCCGACGGCGCGTTTTCCCGATGGCGGAATTCAGGGCGGTATGATCACCAGCTATCGCCGCCTCCGCCGCCTCCGCCGCCGCCGCTGTCCGACGATCCCCCACAGTCTGACGAGCCGCTATCGGACGAACCGTAGTCGCGGTCGCTGGTCGTCGAGGATGCGTGGGCCACCAACGAGTTCAGCCCGGTGAGGTGCTGCCAGCCATAGTCCGCCGAATCATGATCCGCCCGGCAGACGCCGCTCAGCTGATGCAGCTGTTCATCCGTCGCCAGATGCTGCATATCCAGCGCCAGCATATAAGGCAGCGGCGTCTCACTCTCGACCATTTGCGGCCAGTGCGCGCCCGCGCGGTCTAAACGCTGCGCCGCGCGGCGGTCCGCTATCTGCTCGCTCAGCCCGCGAATTTGCGCCAGCAGGTTTTCTCCCTGCTGAGTGTAAAAAGGCTGAGCGCGGTGATAATAAGCGAACAAATAGAGCGGCGCCAGAAAAGCGCTCAGTATGCCGGCCGGCATCTCGCTAATCAGGCTGCCGCTGACGGCAAGCGCCAGCAGCAGCGCCACCGCGCCGTGAAGCGGCAAAAAGCGGCAGCAGGCGGCACGCAGCGGACGCCGACGACCGGCTTCCTGCGCCCGCGCCCTCCACCGGTTCAACAGTCGGCCGAAGAGCAGAGACAGCAGCGTCGTGCCGAAAGCATACTGCGCCAGGGTCGCCAGCGTGTCGCCGACGCTGAGGTAAAAGAAGTTGCACAACAGCGGGATGACGGCCGCCAGCATCGCCCACAGGCCGATTTTTTTCTTGTTGTAGAACAGCCGCTCGCAGCAGAATCGCCAGTAGTATTCCTCCAGCGTCTTGCGGGCGGCCACCAGCACCGGCTGATAGCGATAGCCCAGTACAATCTGGCCATCGGTTTGCTGCTGCAGCGATTGCCACAGCAACCGGGCGGCGGGAGGCAGGCGCTCAATGCTGGCGTCGTCGGCCGGCAGCAGCACTAATTTTTGTTTATCAAACGGATTGCTGCCCTGCTCCCAACGCAACAGTCCACGATCGACCAGGTAGAGCAAATCGCCGGCAAAGCCCCGATATTCAATGTGACGATTCGTCACTAAGCTGACCAGACCGGGCGTCACCTCCGGCGGCAGCGGATTTCTGTTGAGCGGCGGCCGGAACACCCTGGGCGTCGGATTACGCCGCGGCAGATAGATCAGCGCGTAAATCAGCAGCAGGCCGAACGGCAGCCACAGATACAGCGTATCCCGCTCCGGCCACAGGCCATGCCAGGCTACTTGAATCATCGGCATTCTGGCGAACAGCCACGCCTTTATATTCCGCATCGACAACGGCGCCAGTGCGCTATCGGGCCAGGCCAGATGTACGCGAAACCCTTGATGCGGCGCCAGCGGTCCAGGCGCGGAGATAACGCCCTCCGCCCCCAGCAGCGCGGGCTGCTGCGTCGGCCCGACGGTGGCGCTAATCAACGTAACGCGGTTGTCCCAGCCGTTCGCGCCGCGATGTTCCTTTTCCTGCGGCAAATGGAGCTGGAAGCTCGCCTGCCTGATGACAAAAGGCCAGCCGTTGCCGACCACATTCCACAACAGTTCGTCCCGCCTCGCGAGCCGCAGCCTGGCGCCGATCGCCTCATAGCGAATCACATACTGATGCGGGCCGTCGCTCAACAGACGGTCCGCATTGCCGATATTCCACGTCAGACTATGCCCGTACGATATTTCGAAATACTTCTCTGGCTGGCCGTCGCGCGTAATATCAAGCAGATGATAATCAATCTGGCGCAATGAGCCGTCCGCATCCAGCCAGTCACGCGGCAGCGTACGGGTAAGGCCGTGGCCGTATCCCTGATTGTCGATAAGCAGCGATTCCGTGACCAGCACACGGCCATCGTCCTGGATATCGATGCGGACGGCATAGTTATAGATAAATTGAATATTCGCATGGCCAATGCCGGGCGCCAGCAGACCGAGCAGCAGCGTCAGGCAGAGGCGATAGCGACGGAAGAAACGGCGCGATGCACAAACGGCGGGAAGAGGGGGTAACACCTGTTAAATTCCTTTTCATTTAGCGGAGCGACGGCGCGACGGACAATGCGCGCAAGACGATGTCGGCGCCGCGCCGCCCGAAGAATCGGGGGATTATCGCCTGACGAATCAGCCGAATGCAATGCGCATAGTCTGATTCGCCGCAGATGGCCGCGCACCGGCGGCGGCGACAGGAAAAGGAGCGTGGACGAAGCCGACCGTTTCATACCGCTGACAACCCACGCCGACCGCCGTCGCGGCCGGCGCCCGCGCGACTCCGCTGGTTACAATAGGTTCCCGCCTCGTCAGGAACAGCCAGGAGGAGATGATCCCCCGAGTCTGTCTGCTTCAGTCGGGCGAAACCACCGCCTGCAGCGCACGCGGAGATTACTTCTCCAGCGGCCGATACGGCGTAAACAAATCGGCGCCGGCCCACGCCGGCGGCGTGAAGCTCATCGTCGCCCCGCGGACATAGCCCGACGCCTGATTGACGTCGCCTTTACCGTCCCAGACGGCGCTATACGGCCACGGCCAGACCGGGCGCGATCGCACGATCTTCGGCGTTGCGGCGGGGGCCGCATTCAGCGCTGTCCCCGCCGCCCCGTCGCCTTTGCCGACCGGCGCGCCGAAATCGCTGGCGGCCGACTGCTCGGGCTGGCTGGCGATAACCGCATCCGGGGCAATCCCCTTCTCAACCCAACTCATCATCGGCGTCAGTAGATCCACCTGATACGGTCCTTCTCCACCGCTGCAGTGGTACATGCCGGGAAACAGATACAGGCGAGTAAAGCGTTGCGCCGTTGCGCCCATCTGGTTCTGTACCGCGTTGTAATACGCCAGAGTGTTAAGCGGCGAAATATGCGGGTCGGCCCAGCCGTGCCACAGGATTAGCTTACCGCCCGCTTTCTCAAAGGCGGACAGGTCGGGATTGGTGGCGTCGAACAGCGCATGACGGGCGCGCAGTTTATCGAAAGTCGCCAGATCAAAGCGCATATCCGCCAGAGCGAAACCGGCCGGCGGATTGGTTTCGAACGCCATATGGCGCAGCACCTGCAGCGCGACCATCTCGCTGAAGATTTTCTGATCGGCGGCGTTCGGCACATAGACGCCGGCCCATGACAGTTCGGAACCGAACTGCGGGCCGCCGACGGTCAACGGCATACCGGTCGCCGCATCGCTCGGCCCCTGATAAAATTTGCGCGCCACCGCCACTTCCGCCGCCGTCAGACAGCCAGAACGATCCGACGCATCGGCGGCGCACTGCACGACAGCCGGATCGAAACGACAGGCGAGCGGATTGGCAATCAATCCGTCGACCTGTCCGTCAAGTTTATCGCAGGCCTCGATCACCGCCTGATGCAGGATCGGCAACCGGGCGGCCAGCAGAATCGGCTGACCGTCGGCCCCGCTATTGGCGCGCGCCTGCCAGGCGTGGAATATCGCATTCTGCGTCTGGAAATTAAGCGCGGCGGCGCCGGCGATAATGCCGTCGAAATCGTCGGGATAGCGCTGCGCCGCAATCAGCGCTTCACGGCCGCCGTCGGAGCAGCCGGTAAAATAGGCGAAGGCCTCTTTCCGACCGTAAAAAGCGCGAATCAACGTCTTCGCGGCCACCGCCGTCAGATGCTGCGCGCGGTGCGCGAAGTCGGCGCGCTTTTGCGCATCCTCACCGAACGCCCCGTCCTGATCCTGATGCCCCATATCGGTGGCGGCGATAACAAAACCGCCGGCATTTAGCGGCGCGCAGCCGTCGGCGGCGCCGACGCTGTCGCTGATGCGGCCGCACAGACCGCCGCAGCCGATCTGCAGATAGCGTTGAGTCCAGCCCTGCACGGGCAACTGCACCTGAAAATGAATCGCCGGAGCAAGGACGCCCTCGACGCGGCATACGGTTCCGCCGCGGCCGGCGCTCTCCAGCGCGGCGTTGATCTTACTGCCGGCCCCGCCAATCGCGCTAAGATCGACAGCGGTCAGCGACGCGCAGCGTTGCGTCGGCGCTACCACGCTCAGCGCGGCGTACGGCTCGGCCGATGACGCGCCGGTTTGCGCCGCGCGAACGGCGACGGACGCCAGACCGCAGCAGGTCAACGCCGCGCCGGCCAGCCAGGCGTAGCGCGCCAGGCGCATCAGCCGGGCATGAATAACGGAAGAAGCGGCGAGCCGGCCCTCTTCCCGCAGTTGCCTTCTTTCAGACATCAGCAAAACCCCTTGTTGTTGGTTTTATTATTATCGCGCGCCGCCGGACCTGGGGTAACGGCGGCAACAGGCGGAATCACCGCGTACGGCGGCATAGAACGTGAATTGCGCGTTCGCGGCGCCAGCCAGCCAGCCAGCCAGCCAGCCAGCCAGCCAGCCAGCCAGCCAGTACAATGGCACCCATATAGATTCCCTCAAGCCGTGTCGGTTAGCCAACCATGCGTCGCCCGCCTTGCCGGCAAAGCGGGAAGGCGGGCGAATTCGCCTGTTTATTCGGCCCGCGCTCCGGCGCGGCCACTCGCTACAGCCGCACCAGCGGCTTGCCGGAAAACTGGCGGTGGCGCAAGTCATCCAGCAGGCGCGCCAGTTCGCTGAACTCGCGCACCACCTGCGCCTCCGGCTGCAAACGCTGACCGGCGATCTCGCTCAGCAACCGTTCGCCCGCCGCGGTCAGGCGCGACCATGATGCATCGTCGCCGAACCGGTGCAGCGCCCCCAGCGCCACTTCATGCAGCGACAGCGCCCGGCCAAACGGCGCGCACGGCCACTGTTCCAGTCGCCCCTGAATACACACCAGGTGTCCATTGGCCAGCAGAGCCGGCGCCAGCTGCGCGGCATGCCGCTCGTTGACGCTATCGATCACCGCATAGAAACGCGCGTCATCCTGCGGCCAGCGTTGATCCGCCGCCAGCGGCCCGGCGAGGCACTCACTGGCGCCGAGCGCCTGCAGCCGCGCCCAGTGGCGCGCATGACTCAGGGTGGTGACGCTAAAACCGCGCGCCGCCGCCAGTTGTACCAGATAGTGTCCCACCGCGCCCCCAGCGCCGCTGATCAACACCGGCGAACCGGGCTGAGGCGGTACTTTCTCCAGCGCCAGCCAGGCGGTCAGCCCCGGACAAGGGAAACTGGCCGCGACGCTAACATCCATACCGTCGGGAACGCGCAGCAGGGCGCGGGCTACTATCGGGGTGTATTCGGCAAAGCTGCCGGGCTGCTGCAGATTCTGATGATAAGCGACGCGCTGGCCGAGCCACTCGCTCGCCACGCCGTCGCCGACGGCGACCACGATGCCGGCCCCGTCCACGCCCGGCACTTTACCGCCCCGCCAGTCAACCAGCGCGCCGCCGAGCACTTTCCAGTCGACCGGATTCAATCCGATAACCTGGTTGCGCACCAGCGCCTGGCCGGGCGCCGGCGGCGCCATAGGGATTGACTCCAGCGCCAGATCCTGCGGCTCAGCGCTATTGCGCCAGCGCCACGCCCGGTAATCCGCGGGCAGCGCTTCAAAGTTCTGAACATTTTCATCACACATACATTTTACTCTCTGCGGATGCCCGCACCGATCAGGTCGGCAAGCGACTGGCCGATAAGAGAAAACTGAGCGGACAAGGTGGCACATGATTATTCTGCTGTACGAGAGTAAAACGCCGCCGTCGCGATGTAAATTCACGCTTTGTTATGAATCTCATAAGGAAGCGTAATAATGCAGCGGCACGATGGAAGAGGAACTCGACAAGGGCGATAAGCGGCGCAGTTGCGCGCGGGCGATCCGGGCCGACAGACGTGTAACTCGCCGTTGTTAACCGTTGCCGGCGAAGCGCCGTTCGGTGCCCTGCCCCGCTGGAAGAAGAGTGGCGGGAAATCCGCCATTGGCGAACAGCGGCGACGCTCGCACAGTCAGGCACCCGTCACAAATAGAGGCGCGCGCGGCGAGCCATTGCCGGGAGGCGTGCCGGCGCCGGCAACCACGATTAAAACTTATAGCAATCCCAGTAGGAACCAAAGTCGGGCAGAATATGGCGGCGCAGGGCGTTTTGCGCACGGGCAATATCATTGCCTTTCAGCGACGATACAATTTCCATATGTTGTTCAAATGAACTATTCATATGTGCCTGGTTGCTGCCGAGATAATTCCTCGCGGTAGCCATTCTTGATGAAATAAGTTCGTAAGAGCGCTGAAAATAGATATTCTGGCAATAGGAAAAAAGCGCTTCATGAAACAAATTATCCAGACTAATATATTCAAGCGACGAGCTATTACTGATGCAAATAGCCATTTTATCAAGAATAAAGGAAATTTCCTGCACCAGCTGCTTCGGATTTTTATTCAGCGATAACGCCATCGCCTTCGATTCGATATAATAGCGAAACTCCAGTAATTCATTGAATTCAGAGTCATTAAAGACAAAAACAAAGGTGCCGCTTTTGGGTTTTATTTGTACAAGCCCTTCGCTTTGTAATCTTCTGAGCGCGTCTCTGACGGGCGCTTTGGTGGCGGCCAGACGGTTGGCAAGAACGGTTTCTGATAATTTACTGCCCATTGGCAGGCTGCCGTTAATGATCATCTCTCTAATTCGTCTGTATACGACATCTTTTAACAGATTTTGGATCATATTTTCACTTTGCTCTGTATGTTTACTGCCCTGTACCAGTAAATTTCGGCTTGCAGACAGGCGGCAGCGAGTGAAAAAACAGGTGGAACAGATCTAAACGCCGCTGGCGACACCCCAGGGGGAAGCGGGTAACAACGCCAACACACCTGCAACCTGAGAAATGAAGGGTATAACATATTTGAGGCAATACGAAAATAATATGAATAAAGTTTCCCGCGTCTGACGATAATAATCGTCCCGCAGGCGCGCGACACGACACGGATCGCTCTGGCCGGACGCCTCGCCGTGAGCGCCACGCGGGGCCGACATACGGCGCGCGCGCATCACGGCCAGTCCGCCGCCGGTCTGCCGTTACGCCCGCCCCAGGCGATTATTTCGCTGCCGGCAACGGATAACCGGCTTTGATAATGTCGGTCAGCTCCGGCATGGAAAAGGTCACGGACATTTTCACCAGCGCGGGAAAAAAGACCAGCGGCGAAGGGAAAATTTGGGCGACATAACAGTTTTTAAGATTTTCGCCGTCCACTTCCGAGCCGGGAAGCAATGCAGCCGCTTCAAGACCCGATTCCAGCCAGTCGAGGATGACCGTCGGTTGCGCAATACGCATAATGACATTCGGGTGTACCCCGCTTTTACGGAAGTGCTCCATCAGTATTTCGTAAGTGCCAGGGTCTTTGGAACGATGTAATAACAGCAGCGGGAAACGTCCCAGGTCAAAGCAGGATAATGCGCCCTGCGGTTTTTCCGACAAAAGATGTTTATTCACTACCGCCACCAGCGGGACAGGATTAAACACGATGCAATCGAATGCTTCCGGCCTCGCGGGTTTCTGCATCAGAGCGACATCCAGCAATCCCTCATTCAGCAGCGACTCCAGATTGCCGGAGTCAGAAACAGAGATATTTAACTTCAAATCCGGGTGCCGGCGATATAATTCGAGAAACAGTGGTTTAAAGTAAGACTGGAAAAGATGCGTCAACCCGATACGCAATACGCGATTTTCACGATTTGAAATTTGTATTGTTTCGCGCGCGGTATCGTCAACCTGACGTAAAATCTCGCATGCTTTTCGATACAAATAATAACCGGCCTCGTTCGGTTCAACTTTCCGCCCCGCACGAATAAACAGCGGAATATCTAATTCCTCTTCCAGTTCCTGAATGCGTTTACTGAGCGGTGGCTGGGCAATATTCAACGCGCGCGCCGCCTGGCTAATGGATCCCTGCTCAACCACCTTACAAAAATATTTTAATCTTTTAAAATCCATAATAACGCTCCGGCCGATAGTGCAGATACACAGCGTGATACTGGCACCGCCAAAGGATAAACACAACGCCCGCCGCGCGACGTCGCCTCCCCCGTTGCGAATAAATTTTTTCCGTATTAACTAAAAAATCGGCACGGCATTTTCCCGGATGGTTAAAATAGACTTTGCCGATGAAAAATATAATAATCACCTCTTGTGTTGAACATTTTTCGACCAAAATTATGTTGCCCGCCATCCGGCATAAAGCCCCAGGCGGCAATATCCTCAGTCGCCAAATACCCTTCAATCCGCCAGATATTTAACATGCATCGTTATCCTTTAACATCGCAGCATAATTAAGCGCCATTTATTAACCAGTAGCCCAGGGAATGCGGAAAAAGGCAACAAGCAGAGGACAAACGGGTCGGGAACGATTTATCCAGCCGGCAGTTGGCCTTCGGTGAAAAACAGGACGTTGCTCATTAATCCCAATGCGCTTACACCATTAAATGATTCTGGCGAAAAATCCATCGGGAGCAGACTTGAATGCCGCGAGCGACGGATTCACAGGAATATATCCACATACGGGCAGAATATCTTCGCGCAGACAACGCACCGTCAGCTTAAATAACTTCGCACATTGATGCTTCACGTCTCATCGTGCGAGGCCAGTACTGGTGGGGTGTCATGTCCTGCATGCGTAGCGCTATTATGCGAAGCTATTTAAAGTATGATGAGTATATATCCTTATTTAATCTGGACCTTATAACATAAACGGCATTTGTTCGTGGCGGCGCAGAGGAATATGTTTTGGGGTAATAACAATCACTCTGAAAATACAGGACAATGCCATGCCCCCTCCAAAATAACTCACGAAAAAAATCAGGCACATGATTTGCGCTCCGCCATCGAATTATTAAAAACGCGGCCGGGCGAATTAGTCGAAACCGATGTTGAAGTGGATCCCCAGGCGGAACGCTCCGGCATTTATCGCTATGTCGGCGCGGGCGGCGCCTGCCAGCGGCCGCCCCGGAAAAACGCCCCGCGAATGATGTTCGACAAGATTAAAGGCTTCAACAATATCAGCGTCGCCATCGGCCTGAACGGTTCACGTAAATGCATTGGCCAATTCCCCGGTTGCGAGCCGCGGCGACTGGGCCATCAGTTGAAAGACGCCGTACAGCATCCCATTGCGCCGCCTGAAGTGAGTGCCGATGACGAAGTGATGGACTATCGCTGGATTACGCTGACGGACCTGATAGGGCGACCCGCACCGCCCGCCGGGCATTCAGCGCCTGGATGGCAGGTCAGCTTTTCCTGCGCCGACGCGCGGGAAAAGCTGCTGGCCTTCACCGCCGAACCGATGCGCCAGGGGGCGTCCCGTAACTGCTTTTTGTACAGATCAGCATTGTTGTAACGGTGCAAAAAACGCGTTTAAGCGATAAAAACAGGCCTGAAAATGCTCAATATTCAAGCCAAAATCACATTCCGGAAATGATTACTACATCACTTTTTGGTATGCAGGAGGTTAAGGGATACCTCCTGGTGAGCCTTGTGGTGCCAGTAGGCCACGGCGCGCAGCAGTTGCGCATCGCCGGCGCCCTGCGCCGTCAGATAATCGCCAATGCGCTTCACCCGCTCCCCTTCCCCGGTCACCCACAGGAAATAATCCTGCGCCGGCAGCTTAAGCTGGTCAAGCCGCCCGAACAGACGCCGTTCTGCGCTATCCGTTCCGTCCTGCACGAACCATTCGGGCTGAAAGGCGCCCTGACCGGCCAGATAATCCTTATCCGATGCGTCATTCAGCATAACGAGCGCCGTGACTTGCATCGCCCCGCCGTGGCGCTGCAGCGCGTCGAGCCGCCTTTTCAAGGCCGGCAGCCCGGTTTCATCACAGATATAGAGCTGCCAGCCGTATGCTTCCGGCACCACCAGCGACGCGCGCGGGCCGCCGATAATCAATTTATCGCCCGCCCGGGCGGTTCGTGCCCAGTCGCTAGCCACGCCCTGCTGATGCAGGTAGAAATCGATGGCTAATTCGTTGCGCGCCGCATCGAACAGCGGCGTGTAGTCGCGCGCCGGCGGCCGCGCGCCGTCCGGCCAGACGATCCCTTCGTCGGTAAGAGCAGGCAGGGCGGCGTCTTGCGACGCCGGGAAAAACAGCTTGATATGGTCGTCAAATCCGCGCGTTTCGAATCCCTGCAGGTCCGCGCCGCTGAAGACCAGACGCTGAAATCCGCCGCTGACGCGCTCGCTGCGCGTGACGGTAACGGCGCGAAAACGCAGTTCATTGCGCACACGAGCCGGATACTGAGTTGTTGATGTAGTCATGTTCTCTCCGAATGCGTAACGTTATAGAAATTTATAGCCTAAATAATCCGCGGCGCGGGACAAAACGTTGACCTATTGAACGACGCAACGTGCAGGCGCTTTAAGGACGAGGCGCATTTATGCGCCGCCGTCACGCGATAAACGAACGATCGCCGCCCTCGCGCCACCGACGTGCTGCATACGATACCGCCGAGTCAGCCGCCGCAACTCGCCGCCCGCGACGTGCGGCCTGACGAGTATGGCATCACACGCCTTACCTTTCGGCGCCGGACGACCGGTTAATCGAGCATAATGCCGCCGTCCACCGCCAGACGCTGACCGGTAATAAAGCCATTCTCCAGCAGGAAGATATAGGCCGATGCCAGTTCATCGATCGTCGCCAGCCGTTTTAGCGGAATGACGGACTCGAAATGCCGGCGAGTCTGCAGCACCTGCTCCGACGGCACGTCGCGCCAGAACGGCGTCGGCGTCCAGGTGGGCGCGACGGCATTCACCCGGATATCGGGCGCCAGCTCCGCCGCCAGACCTTCGACCAGCGCATTAATGCCCAGGTTGCCGACATAGCTGGCGCAGGCGTGCTGCGCCCGACCGCCGGTACCCGAAGTAAACACCATGCTGCCGCCCGGCGTAAGCTTTTTGCCGGCCAGCTGGCCAATCAGCACATTGGTGATGAATTTCGAATGAATCACATGTTCGATAGTGGCGATATCGGCAGCCATAAATCCTCCGCCCATTACATCGCCGACCATCGAAACCAGATGATCAATCGGCCCGATTTGGTTAAAGAAATCCGCCAGCGACGCCGCGTCATGGGCATCCACCGGGTAGGTTTTCACCTCAACGCCGAAAGCGGTTAACCGATCGCGCGCCTGCGCCAGCCGCTGTTCGTTGCGGCCGGCGATAACCAGACTGCCCCCTTTCTGCGCCGCCATCTCCGCCACCCGCAGACCGATGCCGGAACTGCCGCCGATAATCGCCAGCGTCTTATGTTTTAATCTATTCATCGCGTTACTCCCGAACCGCCGCTGCGGCGGCCTGCGTCATCTGAGAATCATTAGCGCCGTGCGCGCCGCTGACGACGACCGCGCCAATAACTTCGCCCGCCGCCAACGGCACTCCGCCTTCCAGCGGCGTCCCCGGCGTGGCCACAAAGCCCGGCCGACCGTGATTGATAAAATTATTGAACTCGCCGGAGGACGCGCGCAACAGCGCCGCGGAGCGCGCCTTCTGCAACCCCTCCCTGCCCGATACGCCGATGCGGCCGTCATCTGCGTCGAATCTGTCGAACGCCGCCAGTTGCCCGCCGGCATCCACCACCACCACGCTGATATGCCAGCCGTTATGGCCGGCTTCGGCATGGGCGGCGGCGATAACGCGCCAGTCTCCCGCTAACGTGACGGTTCGAATCTGCCGGTATCCACAGGGGAATGTATGATATTTTCCTCGTATCGCTGTGTATCCGGCGCAAGTGTCGCCACGGCCTTGGTTTGAATACGATATATCTAAAAATCATGTTCAAATGATAATCACGGTAACAAAATGTGTTTTAGCTCGCCCAATAGACTATCGAATAAAATTAGACTTTATTCTTATTCGACCGCCTTGCGGCACACCGCATCGTTTGGGGTATGATTATTAAATCAAACGATATCAACAAATTAATAAAAAACATTTTTTTACACTTCTCGCCTGCCCTACCGCCGCCATTGACAGACTCACAATTAAAGATATAGTTAGATATATCTAAAATCATAAAGGAAATACCATCATGGATAAACATCACCACCATGGCGACCGCCAGGGACGCCGTGAACAACACCTTGATCAGGATAAACAACATGAGACGGGGCGCGCGCATGGAGAAAAAAGAGACGGCGACAGAGGTCGACGCGCAGAGCGCCACGGCGTGCAGCGACGTCAGCGCTTTCTCGCCCATGGCGATCTGCGCCTGATTATTCTGGATCTGCTGAGCCGCAGCGCCAGCCATGGCTACGAGCTGATTAAAGCGATCGAATCCCTGACCCTGGGCCACTACAGCCCGAGTCCCGGCGTCATCTATCCGACACTCGATTTCCTGCAGGAACAGGAGCATATTCGCGTAAGCGATGAACTCAATGGCCGCAAGATACTCGAGATCAGCGATAGCGGCCGGCAGTTCCTCGCCGATAATGCCGAACCGCTGCACAAGATCCTTGAGCGCATCAAAGCGCGCGCCGTCGGCGCGGAGCTGCGCAAAAATCCGGAGATGAAACGCGCGATCGATAACATCAAATCCGTACTCGATCTGAAAATGAACCACCACAAAATTGATGACGATACATTGAAAAAAATTATCGGCATCATTGATAACGCGGCGCAGGAAATCGCTCAGTTACCCTGACGATACGGTAAAGCCGGCGACCTGAAGGCGGCAAGCCGGGAGCGGTCAATCCGCGGGCGGACTAAGCGCTCAATGCCGTTTGCCCGGAGGGGAATGGCCGGACACATCGACAAACGACAGGCGGTTACATCAAGGCGTAATGCGCTTTCACATCATCAAATATCGCAGTCAGGACCGAAATAACGGAAGACATTTGCTGGCGTAAATAGAAATGCCCGCCGGAAAATATTTTCAGGTCAAAACCTGACGCGCCATACATACGCCAGTCACATGCCTGCTCCCGCGTCAATTCGTGGTCTTCACGGCCGATAAAAGCACTGACAGGCACGGGTAACGGCGAGATAACCGGCGCCGGCCGATATTGCTCGATTAGACAATAATCATTCCGAATAACCGGCAGCAGTAACGCGCGTAATTCAGGCGACGAGAAGAGCGCGGAGGACGTTCCGCCCAGACGCGATAGCGTTTCGCACAGCGTCGGATCATCAGCAATATGCAAACTTCCCCCCTGATGATGAACCGGTGCCTCACAAGCCGATACGATTAAGTGCTCCGGCAAGCGTAGTCCAATACGAGACATAGCCTGGCAGAGTTCATACGCTACGATACCGCCCATACTGTGCCCCAATAAGACATACGGACGATCGAGCAACCCGCGTATCTCCTGTGTTAAAGCGTAAATCAGTTCAGACATGCAACCTACCAACGGCTCGTCGATACGCTCTTCTCGCCCCGGATACTGTACGGAGATAACATCAATATCATCAGGCAACGCTTCCCCCCAGTCGCGGAAGAAACTCGCCGCGCCGCCGGCATGGGGTAAACAAATTAATCTCACTGCCGCGATCGGTCGTGATTGATAACGCCGCAGCCATGGAGAGGTGATTATTGGATATAAATCGATATGCATACTCAGCTCCCCGCTATGCTTTCTATATTAGCCAGAATCGTCTCTGCAGCCAGAGGCAATGACTCCGGCGGCGTAACGGCCCGCGGAGGACCAAGCTGCATTCCCAATTTACTCCATGCCCGGCAAACCGCTAACATAGACTGAATCCGGGCAGGATTATTCTCTCCAGACAGAATCTCTGCGCGAAAACGCTGCAAAGCGCGCCCCGTGGCCCGGCTCCAGTAATCATTGAAAACGCGATGATAAGATGGCGCTTCACCGTTGCCGATGAGCGTGCTGACGGAAAGATTTAGCGCCTCGTTGTTAGCAGATAAGTCGATGACGCCATCCTTGCGCCGCAAAAGGTGCATTCGGGGATGCCAGAGGATCTGCCCGTGGCTGTCAATCAAAGTTAACGTGCCGCCTTCCGTACCGAGTGATATTTGATGAAACAGGTGAATGTGATTATCCGGATCGCGCGGGTCAAGCTGATTTTGTACCCGCAAGGTCAGGGGCACACCGCCAACTACCCCGCCAACACAAGTAAAAACGCTCTCTACAGCACCCGATACGGGCTGATGCGTAAAGGACCACGGACGGAGGGTCCCCAGCATCTGACTAATAATATCCATTAACGGATACAGGACATGGATGCTGCATGCCGCATCCAGGAAGATGGCCCGGCGCTGACTCAATACATAACGGGCTACCCGAATAAAATGCGCGACCGATTCCACATCAGGATAAAAGCCATTCAGCCGATACTGGCATCCCTGTTGACGCGCAACGCGCAACAAGTCGGCCAGCTCATCAGGATGTAACGGTTGCTCCTGCAGGACATGAATGCCTCGCTCAAGCAAAGCCTTAGCAAGGCAGGTACCTGCGCCACCGACCACCCCGGAACGAACCACTACACAGGCAAGGTCAATACCCGGAGGCAAGTCTGCGATAGACGTGTAAAGCGGGACACCAAACCGCCCTGCGCACTGATGAGCGAAGGCGCTACCGCGCGCAACGATACCGGCCAGCTCAAAATCATTTCGTTCTCGATCAATGCCGTTTAAATACGTTTGACCAAAGGTGGTTCCACAAACAATCGTGCGCAAACGACGCGTTTGTCCGTTCATAGCGTGCCCTCCTCGCTGGCTATACTTTCCGACTCAGGCGGGGTCACTACGTCTATGCTCAGTGCGCTAATCACTTTCCAGGCTCGCAGCTTATCCAGCACGCTGGAGGTGGAAAGAAAATCTGCTGCGGTGTAACTACCTGGCTGGCAAGGAATATTTAAAATATGCAGCACAGCGCACGCGGCCACTGCGCCACTCACCCGGTAGCTATCCACCGCGCTGAGCACCGCTCGCACGCAACGCCTTTTTCCGTGACGTTCGCCCTCTATTTCAACGACCTGACGGTAGAACGGCGTCTGTCCGGCAGAATCCAGATCCGACGCTCGCACCAGATCGGCGGTTGCCTGTTGTAGCTGTAGCATATCGGGTGGATCGCTTAGCCCCAGTCGTCCCACCCAACGGCTCATGACCTCCATCGGACCGGCATCAGGCATAACGTTGTGCCATTGCAAATCTTGTAACGACAGACGCCGTGCGACACGTTCAATTTCTCTCGAGAGAAAGGGCTGAACACACATTCGCAAAGGAAAGCCGGGGATATAAACATTGCGGATCAGTCCGCTAGTGCTATCCACCCGAACGCCTTTACGCCATATCGCCCCAGCCAGTCCAAATCCCTGGATGGCGCTTAGCAAAACATCCATACCCGCCGCCGGCGTACAATGTTCTCTCCCGCCAGTCCAGCCGCGGAGTTGATGGGCGTGATCGAAATATTTATCCACGATGTATTGCGGCAACATAGCCGAAAGCCCTGGATAAACGCCGGCTGAATGGACCACCCGGCGCTCGGTCTCAGGTAACCGGGCATCAAGTTGCTGCTCCAGCAGCGCACCGCCAAAAGCATCAACGTAATCAGCCCCCGCCGCGTCGGCGGCCCGCAGAACGCGATCGCCGATCTGACCTGACGGCCCCGCCGCATTTAAAATCACTCGACAGCCGGAACAAAAGCGGGCCAACGATATCCGATCATAGACATCGACCGCCTGCCAGCAGGTTTCCGGGTCAGTACCCGGACGCCGGGTTCGGTAACCGGCCTTCGGCGCATATCCGTCAGACCGGAGCAAGGCTAATGCGGCTCCTCCTACCGCGCCGCTGGCGCCGATAATACCAATCTGCCGCATGTCACGCCTCCCATGGTTGCAGAATACGGGTGGCGACATGTTGAACATAGGGAGGGTGAAGGCAGGACAGATGGTCCCCTTCAATCCGCTCCATGCGCAGATCACCAATAGCCAGATCCGTCCAGAAGGTTTTCATGTCAGGCTGTAATCCCGGCAAGAAATGTAAGACGTTGTCATCATGCAGCAGGTGCAGATCGCCCGCGAACGGCTCAGGCTGGTAACTGGCCACGGCACGCAAACTATGACGAAAGATATGGAATAACCCTTCGATCTGACTATCGGCAATATCCCAGGCCTTAGTCGAAACCGTGGCGGCCAGAGCCGCAAGACGCTCAGACGCCGGTCGCGCGCCCAGTTGACGATAGCAGGCGGACACCGAACGCCATTCCTCCGGCAGATCCAGCAGACAGCCGGCAGGGAAATGCTTGCCGTAGCGCGCACTTAAGGATTTTAAGACCCCGGCCAGTTGGTCATTGTCTACCGTATGCCCGGCAGCGGCGATATCCGCGCCCATTAACCCGCCAAAGGCCCTCTCAAGCAGGAGGTCATCATCAATGCGGTAACGAAAACGATCGCTGCTAATCACGGTTACAGGGTCAAGCGTAATGCCGGCCTCCAGCAGCAGTCGGCCTATTTCTGTCGCCAGCAGCCCCCCCATGCAGTATCCAATCAGGTGCACATGCGATAATCCCTTTTCCAGCAATAATGCGGCATACTCGCAGGCCAGTTGCTCAATCAAATGTTCGGGATCGCGCGCCAGGTAACCTTCCGCATCCGGCACGCTAAAACCGAGGATTTCTCCGCGACGGCGGGGATCCGCGCTCAACAGAGGTAACAGCGCGCGGTATGGCGACAACGTGCCGCTACCATCGTGCAGTACAACATGTACCGGCGCCGCATCATGTCGACCAGCGGCCAGTGAGGATAACGCCGATACCTGACGCCGTTGCGCCTTCGGCGTATCGTTGCTGCCGGGATCAGAGCGCAACGCCATCGCGGTAGCCGCAACGCTGGGCGACAGCAAGATTTCCCGCATCAACCGATCCCACTCCCATGCCTTTGCCTCGGGTAATTCAGTGCGCATCTTTGCCACCACCTGAGCGATCAATAATGAGTCGCCTCCGGCCAGGAAGAAGTCCTCATGGCGCCCCAGATGCTCCCGCCCCAGCATAGACGCCCAGATGGCGGCGATTCGAACCTCAAGATCATCGGACGGTTGCTCTACGCTAACATTTGTTGCCGCAGACTGGCCGGCCAGCTGCGCACGCCGCCGTAATATATCCCGGTCGACTTTCCCGTTGCGCGACAGCGGCATCTGCTGCAGGCATTCAATTACGCCAGGCAGCATATACCCTGGTAAACGCTGCTCAAGATGATGTCTTAGCACGGCGTCATGCAGAATAGCGCGCGTCTGCGGGAAATGAATCACAAACGTCATCTGCCCGATACAGGACAGCGCGTCGCTAACGGGCGGATAGACACACACCAAATCGCCTCCCGCCGCAGTAAACATACGGCGCCATTGCTCATCAGTGAAGAAGGTTTGGTTAGAATCAGCCCGTTCATCGGTAAACCCGGACAGACCGATTTCAAACTCCATTGACGTCATTAACGCGGGGATTTCTTTCGTGGCCTCAATAACAATCATGGTGCCGCCCGGTGCGCACAGCTCACGCAACTGCGACAGAACGGCAGGCGCATTTTTCGCATTATGCAGCACATTGGCGCAAACAATGACATCCCAGTTGCCGGCGGTGAATCCCTGAGAAATATAGTCCTGATTAATATCCAGCAGCCCGTAACGCACCCACGGGTACGCACTATATTGCTGACGCGCCTCGTTAAGGAAAAAGGGAGAAATATCGCTATAGAAATAATCCACGGAGAAATCGGCAAGAACAGGAATAAGCGCACGGCTGGTGCCACCGACTCCGGCGCCGATTTCGAGTACCCGCAACGGCCGGAGCGCATCATTGACTGTGGTTCGGGTTAACGCAAACTGACGGACGGCGGCGCATACCGCTGCGTTCATGCAGCTATTCACCAGGTTATCGTTGTAGGCCGCCAGCGCGATATCCAGCTTGCCCTGAGGAAACAGTAAGGTCAGAGGGTCGACTTCCCCCCTCAGCAGCTCTGGCAGATGCTGGCTGGACGTGCGTAAAAAACCCAACAGTTTTTCACTGTAATGAATTTTCTGCTCAAGTCTCTCCAGTTGAGCCCAGAGCAGACTCGCTTTTTCTTCAGGCGGTTCTCGCAGCAGTCGCCAGGCAACGCCGGAGGGCTCCCTCTCCAGCCAGCCAGCCTCACATAAGGTACGCAACCAGCGTTGCAACAGTCGGTGGTATCCTGCGGCGACCCGTCCTTGAGCAATAATCTCATCGAGGGAGTGAACACTGCCAGCATGCGGAAACAGGCCAAACTGTCGCAGCGCGCGCAGCATGTCAAGCCTGGCGATCTGGTCGGCGCAGGCAACCCACTGGCTGAATGACGCGCCGTCGAGACCGGCCACGCTGGCGTTACCCGCCCGGCAGACAGCCTGCGCCCAGCGAGATCGCTCCGCCTCCTGAAGTGGCTCAGCGCAAGCCGAGGGTTCAACAAAAGCCGTAATTTTCTTCTCCACTGGAGAATCACCATGAACAACTGCCGCAGCCATTGCCACGCCGGGACAACGTTGCAATACGCTTTCGATTTCTCCCAGTTCGATCCGGTGACCACGAATTTTAACCTGGCTGTCGTCTCGGCCCAGCAGTTCAATAACCCCATCGCAACGATAACGCCCCAAATCACCGGTGCGATAAAGTCGTTCACCACTGTCGGGGTGATGCACAAAATGGGCTTGCGTTTGTTCACGGTTATTCAGATAGCCTAAAGCCAGCCCCGCGCCAGCAATATAGATTTCGCCCGTCACCCTATCCGGACACTGACGCATTTGGCTATTCAGGATATAAAACCGCTGATTCGCCAGCGGAGTGCCGTAAGGAATACTATGAGCGTCAGCAGGGATGTCGACAATGTCATAGTAGATTGACCAGATACCAGCTTCCGTCGCCCCTCCCAGGCTGATAATTCTCGCCCCGGGACAGCGTCCGCGTATCTCGCCGGGTAAGCCTGTCGGAATCCAGTCCCCTGACAGCAAGACCAGACGCAAAGCGTCGGGACTCGCGCCGGGTTCGGTTTTGAGATAGCTCTGCAGCATCTGCATCTGTGCCGGTACGGCGTTCCACAGGGTAATTCGGTGAATGCGGATAAGTTCGGCCCAATGGGCCGGATTCCCCTGCTGCGCAGGGTCGGGCAGAACCAACGCGCCACCGGCGGTCAGTAAACCAAAAATATCGTAAACGGACAGGTCGAAGGCCAGATTTGCCAACCCAAGCACGCGATCGTCTATGCGAATTTGGAAACGCTGGTTGATATCGGCGATCGTATTGAGCGCCGCGCAATGACTCATCATCACGCCTTTAGGGGCGCCGGTGGTGCCCGAGGTATAAATCACATAGGCCAGTTGTTGGGGATCGATCCGCGCGACGGGCGTCCGGCGGATATCATGCAGCGGTTCAAGCCGATCGGCTGCGATACAAACGCAATCGGCAGGCCAGGCCGAGGCCATCTCCCGCTCGTCCACCAGAATGAGGCGTACATCGGCGTCAACAAGCATCGTATCTCTGCGCGCCTGCGGCTGATTAAGATCAATCGGCAGGTAGACGCCGCCGGCCCATAAAACCCCGATGACGGCCGCGATCTGAGCGATGCTTTTCTCCATCGCTATCGCTACACGCCCCCCTGCGGGCATTCCTGATGCGGATAACGCCTGGGCGACGGCGGCAGCCTGACGGGCCAACGCCAGATACGAACAAACGCCATGTTGATCAATAACCGCCGGCGCCTCCGGTTGCTCAGACACCCGGTAGAGGAATCCAGTCAATAGCGAGCCATCCGGTATTGGCCCTGCGGTATTGTTGACCGCCGTGCGGCGGCGGGCGGAATGCGATGGCAAAGACAGTGGGGCGACATCGTGCCAGACGCTTTCATCTGCGGCCAAGGCATTGAGCAAATCGGCAAACGCCGTAAAAGCATCCTCCACGACCCCCTCAGGGAAAATGCCTTCCCTCACGTCCCAGTTAACATGCAGAGCGCCGCTGCGTTCGCTCACCTGACAATCCAGCCATACCTGAGGCGTTTGGGTGATGCCGTAGCTAAGCCGCGCGCCACGCATGAATTCGCCGTCCATGGTTCCGTTTTCATTTATACCCAGTGTACTGGTGAACACGACCGGTATCATCACGTTCGCCTGCTGCTGGCGCGCCGTCTCGCGCAATACTTCAATCCCGGAAAACCGGCTATGCGCCAGATCGTCCCAAAGCTGTCGCTGGGTACACTGCGCCCTTTCCGTGAACGAACCCGGTGCGCCGGTATTCACTTCCAACACGTTGATGGCCGTGAAATCGCCAACAACCTTATAAATATCCGGGTGAACCGGGGGGCGATTCAGCACCGTGACGTTAAGACAAAACGCAGCGCGTCTGGACCAGAGTCCGAGTGTTTCACTGAAGGCAGCAAGCACCGCGCCGGTAGACGTTACTCGCTTCGCGCCGGCAAACCGGCAAAACGATTGCCACACGTCGGATTCAATCACCCGCTCAACGCGTCGAAAGCGCACGGGAATATTATCCTGAACGTCGCCCAGAACCGGTAAATCAGGCGGCCCCGGCATATATTGAATGCGCTCAAGCCAGTAGGCGCGATCCTTTTCATAAGCGGCTCGCTCCTGGGGCATTTGCCGGGCGCTTCGCGTCGCCAATACGACATCGCGGAAAGTGACCGCAGGCTGCGGGAGTTCGCACTCCGGTTCGTGGTATAACCGATCTAGTTCAGACAAAATGATCTGAGCGCTGACAAAATCTGCCACCAGCATATCGAGGGACAGATGCAGACGGCTCCCTTGCGCGGTACGACTGAGCCGCAACTCATACAAGGGCCAGACATCAGGCTCATAACAACGCGTGGCCATTTCCTGTCTGACTTGCTCAAGCACCTGGCAGGTCTGGTCTGCGGGCGTGGTACGCAGGTCCATCACCACCAGATCAGGAAGAATCACGGTATTCAGTACGCGTTGCGAGCCATCTTTATCTATGATCGCTCGCAACATATCATGCCGCAGGATCACCTGGTGCCATGCCCGTTCAAGACTATGCGGATCGAGATCCGGCAGCGCCAGCTCAACATAACCGTGGCAACCAATCCCGCCGCAGGCGTACGCATTGCCGCGGCCAACCAGGTAGGACGCCTGAACATCGGTCAATGGAAAGGGGTCGTGGCGATGTTGCGGATCGGCCGCCACCGCAACAGTCGACGCCGCAGCAGCCAAATACGCCAATAATTCGTCTTTATGGGATCGAAGCAGCGCCTTGCGCTCCTCTGTTAACGTGCCTGGAGGCGCCCGAAAATGAAGCTGCCCTTCGTCCTCCCATAGCAGGACATCCAGCGCCTCGAATCTGGCAATCAACTCAGTGATACTCATAGCATTCCCTCTTCAAAACTGTTGTCCATAACGCTCGCCGTGTCTGGCTGAGACGCGTGCGCAGCGCACAATAATGCAGCTTGCTCTGCAACCGTGGGCGCAGCAAAAATACTGTGCAGCGAGAGCGGTCCGGAGACGAATGGCTGGCGACGCAGCGCTTCCACCAGTCGGGTGGCGCGCAGGCTATCCCCTCCCAGCAGAAAGAAATCGTCATGACGCGAAACCCTTTCATAACCAAGCACCTGCGCCCATACGGCGGCGATTTTCTCTTCTATATCATCCAGCGGAGCGTCGAAAGTCCGTAACGCGTCTATCGAAGCACACCGTTCAGCCAAAGCTCGCCGATCCACCTTACCGTTGGCGCTCAGCGGCAGCGTCTCCAGCATCAGCCAGCGCGTCGGCACCATATACTCCGGCAGTAGCTCGCGCAGCGCTGCCGCAGCAGCGGCGCTATCCAGCGCTTGCCCGCACGCCAGCGCCGCGGCCAGCATCGCCGGTTCGCCGGTGACCAGCGCCACCGCCTGGCGCACGCCGGGCAGACCGCGCAGCGCCGACTCTATCTCCCCCAGTTCAATGCGGTGTCCGCGCAGCTTGATCTGGTGATCCTCTCTGCCCAGAAACTCCAGCGTTCCGTCCGGCCAGTAACGACCCAGATCGCCGGTTCGATACCAGCGCATTCCCTCCCGGCTGACAAAACTGCCGGCCGTGCGCTGCTCATCGCCGCAATATCCCTGCGCCACGCCGGCCCCGCCAATCCAGAGCTCGCCCGTCACCCAGTCCGGGCAGTCCTGCCCCTGCGAATTAACCACCCGGTAGCGCTGATTCGCCAGCGGCCGGCCGTAAGGCAGCGCACGCCAGTGCGCCGGCAGCGGCAGATGCACCTCATACAGATTCGACCAGATTGACGCTTCGGTCGCTCCGCCCATCGCCAGCATCTGCGCCGCCGGCGCCCGCTGCGCCAGCCGGACCGCCAGCTGCGGATTAATCCAGTCGCCTGAGACCATCACCAGCCGCAGCGGCACCTGCCGGTCTTCTCCCTCTGCGGCCACCAGCAGCATATCCAGCAGCACAGGCACGCTGTTCCACAGCGTGACGCGGTGCGTTTCAGCCAGCGACAGCCAGGCGCCGGCATCCCGGTACATCGTCTCATCCGGCAGCACCAGACTCCCGCCGGCGCCCAGCACGCCAAAGATGTCATAGACCGACAGATCAAAATCCAGCGCCGCCAGCGCCAGCATCCGGTCGGCCGACGTCACGCCGTAGCGCTGGTTCAGATCGTCAAGCGTATTGGCCGCCGAGCAATGGCGGATCGTCACCCCTTTGGGCTCGCCGGTCGACCCGGAAGTGAAGATGATATAGGCGGGGCTGTCCGCGGAGACCGCAACCGGCTCCGCCAGCGGGGTCAGCGCATCGGCGTCGCCGATATCGATCCTGACGGCGGTCAGCGACGCCAGCCCGGCGAGATGCGCGCTATCCGTCAGCACATAGCGGATAGCGGCCCGCTGGTGGATCCGCTGCCGCCGCATAAGCGGTTGTCCGGTGCCCACCGGAACATAACAGGCGCCGGCGGCCAGAATGCCCAGCACGGCGACAACCTGACTGACGCCGCGCGGCAGGGTAACGGCCACCGGCGCCTGCGGCGGGATACCGTGCCGGCGCAGCAGTGCCGCGACCTGCAGCGCCCGTCGGGCAAGTTCGCCATAGCCGATCTGCCGCCCGCTGGCGCCGTCCACCAGCGCCACCTGCGCCGGCTGCCGGGCGGCGTAGCCGAAGAAACGCGAGTGCAGCGTTCGCGGTTCGAAGCGGATATCGGTGGCGTTAACCCGATCGCGGACGACTTGCTGCGAGGCAGGTATAAGTGAAGGGAGCGGAGCAGACCAGGCGGCGTCATCCCAAACCAATTGGCCAAGCAAGGCGATGTTGGTGTCAAACATGGCGTTTAGCATGCCGTCAGGAAAGAGTTTTTCTTCAAAATCCCAACACAAGACGAGTTCACCATGATGTTCAAACACCTGATAATCCAGCCACACCTGTGGTGTTTCCGACAGACCTCCGTCAGCCAGATCGGGAAAACCATCCGGAATATTACTTAAGAAATCATCCACCAGTCCCAGCGTGCTGGTGAACACCACGGGTAAGGCGGCAGCCTGCAGACCTCGTTTGCGAGCTCGCTCGCGCTGTATCCAGACAGAGGATACGGCTCGATGTTCCAGAACCTCCGCCACCTGCGCCTGCATGTCGCTGACGAGATGCCGCAGGCTTGCGTCAGCATCCGGTTGAAATGCTACCGGCGCCAGCGTGGTGAAATCACCGACTATATATTGAACGTCAGGATGTAGATCACGACGGTCAAATAGCGTCAGATTCAGCGTATGGGCGCCGCCGCCGCTCCACTGAGATAATACGTGTGCGTAAACGGTAAGCAGCAGAGCTGATGGCGTCAGACCCCGCTCGCGGATAGCGTGGCGTAAACACGCCCAGTCGGACGCAGACAGGCGAGTCTGCAGACGGGAAAACTCCGCCGTACCGATCGTTGCCGGCTCCTGGCGAAACGGCAATGCCGGCGCAGGAGGCAGCTCATCAAGTCTCTGCCCCCAGTAACGCTGCGCGTCTTCCACTATCGTATTATCCACTGCGACCTGAGTGACATAATCCCTGAAACTTAGCTGCAAAGGCGGCAATGCCGACTCATCCTGGAATAACGTAATCAATTCACTTAACAACAGCTTAATGCTATAGCCATCCAGTGTGAGATAATCAAAGAACATCCCCAGACGGCATCGGTTATCGCCGTAAGGGACGGCATACAGGGAATGCAATGGCGCAACGGTCCGTGAGCGATCGCGCTGCTGCCAGTATGCCGAGATGCGTTTTTTTGCAGCATGTACATCCGCGGCGGGAGAAGCAATCTGCAGGGCGTTCGGCGGAATAACAGGCGCAACAGATTGTCTGCCTTCATCGTCAACGCAGGCTCGCAGCATGTCATGGCGCAGCCACAACGCGCGCCAGGCTCGGTCTATCCGTGCAAGAGATATATTTTCTCCATCCAGCTCAATGAGATAATGTGTCCCACAGCGCAGGGAGAACTCACCCAATTGCCCCATCCAGTACGCATGCTGAATTTCGGTTAGATCGAAGGGCTGGTAACGTCCTGACGGATCCGGTGATAAACGCGCCGCCTCTGGCAAACAATGCGGCCCCTTTTGCCAAATAATGGAAAAATCCCGCAGGACCGGCCGGGCAAATAACTGTCGTAATGGCCGGGAAGCGCAAAGCCCCTCGCGTTGTAGCTGCGCGACAACCTGTGTTGCCAACAAACTGTCGCCGCCCATCTGAAAAAAATGGTCATCAAGATAGACCGGCTGTCGCCCCAATAATTGCCCCCAGACGGCGGCGACTTGCCGCTCAATATCGCTTTCAGGCAGAGCTTTTTTACTCACAATCTGGTTCTGGTATTCGGCGCAACGCGCGATTAATCGCTGCCGATCCACCTTGCCGTTGGCGCTCAGCGGCAGCGTGTCCAGCATCAGCCAGCGCGTCGGCACCATATACTCCGGCAGTAGCTCGCGCAGCGCTGCCGCAGCGGCGGCGCTATCCAGCGCTTGCCCGCACGCCAGCGCCGCGGCCAGCATCGCCGGTTCGCCGGTGACCAGCGCCACCGCCTGGCGCACGCCGGGCAGACCGCGCAGCGCCGACTCTATCTCCCCCAGTTCAATGCGGTGTCCGCGCAGCTTGATCTGGTGATCCTCTCTGCCCAGAAACTCCAGCGTTCCGTCCGGCCAGTAACGACCCAGATCGCCGGTTCGATACCAGCGCATTCCCTCCCGGCTGACAAAACTGCCGGCCGTGCGCTGCTCATCGCCGCAATATCCCTGCGCCACGCCGGCCCCGCCAATCCAGAGCTCGCCCGTCACCCAGTCCGGGCAGTCCTGCCCCTGCGAATTAACCACCCGGTAGCGCTGATTCGCCAGCGGCCGGCCGTAAGGCAGCGCACGCCAGTGCGCCGGCAGCGGCAGATGCACCTCATACAGATTCGACCAGATTGACGCTTCGGTCGCTCCGCCCATCGCCAGCATCTGCGCCGCCGGCGCCCGCTGCGCCAGCCGGACCGCCAGCTGCGGATTAATCCAGTCGCCTGAGACCATCACCAGCCGCAGCGGCACCTGCCGGTCTTCTCCCTCTGCGGCCACCAGCAGCATATCCAGCAGCACAGGCACGCTGTTCCACAGCGTGACGCGGTGCGTTTCAGCCAGCGACAGCCAGGCGCCGGCATCCCGGTACATCGTCTCATCCGGCAGCACCAGACTCCCGCCGGCGCCCAGCACGCCAAAGATGTCATAGACCGACAGATCAAAATCCAGCGCCGCCAGCGCCAGCATCCGGTCGGCCGACGTCACGCCGTAGCGCTGGTTCAGATCGTCAAGCGTATTGGCCGCCGAGCAATGGCGGATCGTCACCCCTTTGGGCTCGCCGGTCGACCCGGAAGTGAAGATGATATAGGCGGGGCTGTCCGCGGAGACCGCAACCGGCTCCGCCAGCGGGGTCAGCGCATCGGCGTCGTCGATATCGATCCTGACGGCGGTCAGCGACGCCAGCCCGGCGAGATGCGCGCTATCCGTCAGAACATAGCGGATAGCGGCCCGCTGGTGGATCCGCTGCCGCCGCATAAGCGGTTGTCCGGTGCCCACCGGAACATAACAGGCGCCGGCGGCCAGAATACCCAGCACGGCGACAACCTGACTGACGCCGCGCGGCAGGGTAACGGCCACCGGCGCCTGCGGCGGGATACCGTGCCGGCGCAGCAGTGCCGCGACCTGCAGCGCCCGCCGGGCAAGTTCGCCATAGCCGATCTGCCGCCCGCTGGCGCCGTCCACCAGCGCCACCTGCGCCGGCTGCCGGACGGCGTAGCCGAAGAAACGCGAGTGCAGCGTTCGCGGTTCGAAGCGGATATCGGTGGCGTTAACCCGATCGCGGACGGCCTGCTGCGAGGCAGGCAACTGAACATTTGCCAACTGCCTCCAACTGACGGCATTTCGGCCCAGTCGGTTCAATAGATCGATATACGCATCAAACATCGCGTCGATCACGCCGGGCTGAAACAACGAATCAACGGCGTCCCAGGCCAGCAATATACCGTCTTCCGTCTTGTATACCTGATGGTCCAGCCAGACTTGTGGCGTCTGGGAGATCATATAATTGAGTTGTCCCAGAACCTTCTGCGTTGAAACCTCCAGCAGGGGCGTTTCCAGATTGCAGGCAAACACTACCGGAGCAAACGTCCGTTCCCCCTGGTTACGCTGGGCCAGCTCCCGCTGGATACGAATACCGGACAACGCACTGTGTGCCACATCAGCATGAAACTGGGCCTGCAGCGCGCGAACGCGATCACCAAATGATAATGGCTGGCGGCAATCGATCTCCAGCAGTAACAAATTAGTGAAGTCCGCAACGACCTGTCCCAGGCCGGGTTCACTGCCATGCCGGTCAAACAACGGGACATTCAGCAAAAATCGGGGTACGGCGCTCCACTTAGCCAGGACTTCAGCATAGGCTGCGGCCAGGACCATTGCCGGCGTCACCCGGGCTGTCGCCGCATAGCGTAGGATGTTCGCCCAGATCGCATTGGATAAATGATAGCTACGCCGCCTGAACCGAGGTTTTTGGATCGCTTCAGGAACCGTACTCAGAGGAAGCAATGGCGTACCGGGAAAATCGTCCATTCGCTTGCGCCAATAACCTTCAGCCGCCGGCAGCTCGCGGGCCCTGTTTTCTTGCTGCACGGCAAGATGCTCACCGAAGTGCCAGTCGATCGGCGCCGGCGGAGTAACGTCGTCGGCATAGAGCGCAGCCAGATCCCGGATAATGATCTGCAGGCTTTGCACATCGGCGACCAACAGATCGATATCAAGATGCAGGCGAGTCCTGCCTTCCGGCAACAGGCTCAAAGCGAGGCCAATCACCTCTCCGTACTCCACGCGCAGCCGCCGGTGAGACAACTGTTCACGCAGCGTTCGCAGGGCCGCGTCAACGCTTTGCTGGCTAAGCGCGCTCAGGTCATGGAGCGTAAACGACGCCGCTTCAGGCTCGGTTATTGCCGGAATAACTTGATATCCCTGCTCATCAAAATGAGCCCTTAACATACCGTGGTGAGTCAGTAACTGCCGCCAGACGGTGCGTAAGCGTTCAGGATCCAGCCCCCTGCCATCCAGTTCCAGGTAAGCATGGCAGCCCACTCCGCCGAGTATTTGCTCATCGCCACGACCAATCCAGTAAGCGTGTTGTACATCAGTTAAAGCAAAGGGCGCACGTTTATCAAAATGGTGCGGCGGGGACGTATCTTCATCATCTTGATCGGCTGAATTACACCGGAGCAACGCCCACCAGTCGCGCAGGCAGGGCCGTTCAATCAACTGACCGAAGCTAACCTTAACGCCGGACTTGCGCCATTCATTCACCAGACGCATCAGTTTGAAAGAATCCAGCCCCAGTTCTATCAGATGGTCATCATCATTCAGTGTCGTATGCGGATCCGTCAGCATCGAACGAACCTGATCGCGAATTTGCGCCTGCCATTGGCCTGTACTTTTGCCGGATAACGAGTTCATACCGACCTCCGTGGCGAAAAGAGGCAAGTCGATACGCTGGAAAGTTTTTCACATGTTTCTTCCAGTTCTCGCTCCGGTAAGGACATCGCTACAATTCCGGCGCCAGCGCGCAGCCATGTCTCATTCCCCTCCTGAAAGATTGAGCGCAGGACCAAAGCCGCGTCCAGCATGCCATCATGATCAGCGATCAGCACGCAGCCGCTATATAATCCCCGCCGATTCTGCTCATGCCTGGCAATAGCTTCTATGGCCGGTCGTTTCGGTATGCCGGAAGCCGTTACCGCCGGAAATAACGCTTTAAAAGCATCCCAGCAATTTTTTCCGCTATCCAGCTGGCCCCGCACGCGAGAGCCCAGGTGCTGTACCGTTCCACGGCGGCATACCTGCATGAACTCATCCACCCGAACCGTTTGCGCCTGACAGATCTGTTCCAGTTCGTCAAATGCCAGTCTGACGGAAATAGCGTGCTCGGCGATCTCTTTCGGGTCCGACAGCAACTCAGCACGGAGACGTTCTTCCATTGCCGGATCTGTTCCGCTCGCTCTCGTTCCCGCCAGCGGCTGAGTACTCACGTCTCCCTCGCCGGAGACCTCAACGACCGTTTCCGGACAAAAGCCGGCACTGCGAAAGTTCCGCAACTGCAGCAAAAAGGAACGTGCGGGCTGGTTGGTCTTCCGACCGGATAAATAGCTGGAAATAATATCTACCGATGCCGAAACAGGAATGGTCCGGGAAAGAATTACCTTATCGTATTCATGTGCGTGTATTTGTGAGACTGCCGCGAAGACCTGTTGTTTGTAGTCAGCGCACTGGACCTGTCGAATCTCCACGGGAACGTGATCCGCGGCGTGGACATCCAGTGCAATCAGCTCGGAATCCAGAGCGGCAATACGCTGTTCCCATGCGGCAGGATTTTCGATGTCTGACGTTCGCAATACCGCCTGACCGCGACGCAGACGTACCTCACAGCGGGGAATAATCAACCGCAGCAACGGACGCTCCGATTCGTCGACAGGCAGTGAATAAAACAGGTGAGACAGTTCAAAATCGGCCGTACCGTACAACCGCCACCCCATAATGGGCAAAGAGGAAAGAATCTGCTCCAGGGTGCGGGCAAAATCAGTATACGGCCACTGACGCTTTTCGCCGCCAAAGTCCAGTTCCATCAGGCGGGCGCTAACCGTTATTTCCGCCAGAGCATCTATACCAATAGACCACTCGTCATCACGCTCATACACAATGAAAGACGTATCTCCCAATTCGCGTACCAACGCAGTCGCAATCTGCAACGGCGGTTGCGACAACGGCAGAATCCGTTCCGCATACTGTCTGGATGCACGACGGGCATCTGCAGATTCAGCCCACTGGGCCAGGCTTCGCTTGTTAATCTTACCGACAGTGGTCAAAGGCCAGTGGGATACGCACTCCAGTTGATCCGGTAATTTATGGCGAGGCACCCCTCTCTGGAACATGAAGTGATGTACATCCGGCAGACGCAGCTCTGTACCCTGGGCAATAATGAACGCACAACTGCGTTCCCCTAACATAGCGTCTCTTACGGGAATGACTACGGCATCAACCACCGCCGGGTGAGCCAGCAGGTGCCGTTCGATCTCAGCGACCGCTATCTTTTCGCCGGCCCGGTTAATTTGCTCTTTAATTCGCCCCTCGACAACGATATTGCCTTCCGCAGTACGGCGAACTAAATCTCCCGACCGGAAATAACCGTCATCCGTAAAGACCCCGGCATTATGTTGCGCGGCGCAATAATAGGACCGGATGGTATAAGGTCCGCGCACCAGTAATTCGCCTGTCTCTCCGGGAAGCACATCCTGACCGTCAGCATCGACAATCCTCAGCTCGTCCCGCGGAGAAAGAGGCCGCCCCTGAGTATGAAATATTACTTCATCAGGATCATCGAGGCGCGTCAGGCACAAAAGTCCCTCGGCCATACCAAAGACCTGCTGTAATTGACAACCCAATGCGGGAGGGATTTTCCGTGCCAATGCAGCACTCAGGCGCGCGCCGCCGACCTGCAACACTCTCAGGCTCGACAGATCTGTTTTATCCCACTCCCGCGCCTGAAGCCACAGTTTAACCAGCGGCGGTACCAGCGAAGCGATCGTTACCCGCTCACGTTCGATCAATGCAAACGCCTCGTCACACGCCGCCGTTTTCGCCATCACAACCCGCCCTCCGGCCGACAACGTTCCCAATAGTCCCGGACAGGCCAGGGTAAAATTATGCGCTATCGGCAATGAGGCGAGATAAACGCTTGCTGCATCCAGCCGGCAGAGCGCGGCACAAGCCCGGGCATTGTAAATATAATCGCCGTGAGTACGGGGAATCAGCTTAGGTACGCCCGTCGTTCCGCCCGACTGAAGTAATAACGCCGTATCCCGGGAGCACGGAGAATAAGTCAAACGATCGGGCCCGGACGCCAGTCCGTTTAAGGAGACGAACAAGTCAGGGTCACCATCGACCACGACATAACGCATAGCCGGATGCAACGCCTGTAACTCTTTAGCCATCACCCGGTAGTCAAACCCCTGAAAACGATCCGGCATAATGCAGGCGACGGGTGCGGCCTGGCCGCATAATGCGGAAAGATCATCCAACCGTTGGGCGGGCATCGCCAGCAGCGGTATTGCTCCCAGACGCAGCAATGCAAAAAATGACAAGGCGAAACTAATACCGTTAGGCAGTTGCAGTAATACTCTGTCTCCACGATGGATGCCAAGTGACATGAATCCCGACGCAAGACTATCAGCGCGGCGGCTCAGGTCGGCATAGGTACATTTAACCGTTCCCTCCACCAGAGCAATACGCTCACCATACCTCTGAGCCCATACCTGCGGTAATTGCTCCAGCGTCAAATCCAGGCTTCCGTCATCTTCACCCTCTTTTTTGGCGGCATCGCCTGTCAGCCCATAATTGAGCCTTCGAATACCCATCCCTGCCTCCCAATAACAAACTTACTGCGTGATTCAGAATAAGCATCGTTATGGATATCGGTAACGTGAGCCACCCGAAAACGGACGTCATTACCCCAATCAGAATTCTTTGATCATGAACAGGCCTGCGGAGTATTTCATCCGGCTTCGGTATCAATAAACTGGGAGAACACGCTGACAACAACGAGGAAGAAAATATTGCGTTTAACCGATCTGAAACCCTATTTTACGGTCAAATCGTCGCCGTTTCGCGCTCAGCCTTTGTCCGCTATCAAACCATTAGCGGCTGAGGATGTGATGGTGATATTCGCCCCGATTAGCCTATCGGCGGTGTTGCCGACGGCTTTGCTCAGCCGTCACGAAAGACAACGTTGTGAGCAGTTCCGTTTTCTGGAAGATCGCCAGCGTTTTCTGACCTGTCACGCCATAAAACGGGTGGCGATCGGACAAATCATGAGCATTCCACCACAGGAACTGGCGTTCTGTACCGATAGCCGCCGCAAACCGAAACTCAGAGACAACGCAATGTTTTTCAACCTGTCTCATAGCGGGAAATGGATTGCCGTCGCGCTTTGCGCCAACCGTGAAATTGGCGTGGATGTGCAGTCGACGCCTCATAATGGTATTGAGTTGCCGTGGGGCATGCTACGCCATCCAGATGAGTGCTGTTCATACGATATGACGTCTTTTTTGCGGATATGGACATTAAAGGAAGCCGCAAGTAAATGCTGCGGGAAAGGCTTGACGCTCGATTTCACCACCCTCTATACGCAAAACGCGGGACCTACAGGCTACCAGTGTCTGGCAGGAATATATCGCTGGTATGCATGCCATTTCAAGCTGGCATGCGGCACCGCTATCTCTGTCGCCGCCGAGTCCGCCTGGCGACGATTAAGGCTGGTGCGAATCAGTCAACCTTTCACGCACATCATCGACAAAACCGTCGGGCGTCCTTTGGCAGCACACCAAATTGTTTGCGAAAGGCGGCGCTGAAATGGGACAGGTTACTGTAGCCCATCATGGTGGCCGTTTCCGTCACGCTGTGATGCTGCAACAGACTGTGCGCATGCTCCATGCGTTTGCGCTGAAACAGCGCATAGGTGCTGATACCGAACAATTGCTTAAAGCCGCGCTTAATTTTCAACTGATTTAACCCGGTTTCCCGCGCCAGTTGTTCAATCGTCGGCGGTTTGCTCAGATCGCTGAGCAGCAGTTCCCGCGCTTCCCAGAGCCGGCGGCGCTCGCGCGGACAGATAATCTCATCGCGCGTCAGGGCAGACTGCGCGGCCGCTAAATGCCACGCCAGAAATTCCAGCGCGGTCGAATGCACCAGTAAAACGGAAGGGGGATCCTTCATCATCAAATGGCTGAGCCGCTCAGCGGAATCCATAATTCGCTGGCTGCAGGCCTGGCAAAGCAGGCCATCTTCCGCCCGCCGGTAATCACGCAGGTCGCCATACTCACTGCCCGCCAGTTCCGCCAGCAGCGGCGGATGGACTCTCAGCTCAATGTTTTGCCAGTCGGCGCTGCATTGCAGGTGGAAACGCGCATCCGGTATAAATGACGTCAGCGTCCTGCCGCGCGCCAGTTCCAGATTTTGGTTTTGACAGGAAACCCGCGTCTGGCCGCTAAGCTGACAGTTAAAATGGATCCGGGCGCTGCGCCCTTCTCCCTCGGTCACCGCCGACAGCACCTGCGCGGCGTAACAGCTAACGAGGGATATCTCCATGCCAGGCCGTATTTCCAGCGTTTTTACACGCATTCCCGGCGGACAGGGAAAACCAGGATAAGTAAAAAACTCTGTCGACGTTAACTCTTGCATACCGTTCCCTCTATGTTTCACCATGCCGGGCGCTGACTTCCGGCCCCGAACTCACATCCATTTCTGTCGCATGAGGCGGGTCAACGAGATCAGGCTGCCGCAGCCGGCCCTCATACCCAGGCGCTAACAGTGCGTAACAAGACTTAATCCAAACATGCTATTGCAAACAATTCTCATTTTCAACGAAAACCAATCGCCTGCGGCATTCATGGCTGATTGCCGAGACCAGTCAGCGCCCCTTCCCGGCCGCCCTTTGCCGCCATCAGCCGCGAACGCCGGAGATGCGCACCCGATAAATTTATCCTTTTCGGGGTGAAATCGTACCGAATCGAGTAGCAGGAGATAGGGGCGATCACCATCATGGAGTGTCATCTCAATTTGTTACATAAAATTAAGGGTGCTTTTTATGATGCAAAACGGACTGCATTTTTCGCTGCGGCCAATGCCGCTCAGCGTTGGCATACTGCTTTCAGCCCTTGCCGGTACGGTAATGGCCGATGAATCAAAGTCTCACACCAGGACCGATAAAAACACGGCAAACAACGCCAACTCATCCACCGATATCGTTGTCACCGCCAACGAGCCGCAGGAGACGGCGACCTTTAGCACGCCGGCGGCCATCAGTACCGTCAAGGGTAAAACGCTTGAGCGTGAAGGCATCCAGCACCTGAGCGATGTTGCGCAGCGGCTGCCCAATGTCTATTTATCCGATTTCCTCAACGGGCCGGGCACCATCATTATCAGAGGCCAGGGCCATCACGATGAAGAGGCGGACGTCGCCAGCGTCAAAGCACAGATTGACGGCGTTCCTCTCCCGCTGACGTCGATGGTCGGCGGACTTTATGACCTCGAACAGATTGAAGTGCAGCGCGGGCCGGAAAATTTGCTTTATGGGGAAAACAGTACCGGCGGAATGCTGGTAATGCGCAGCCGCGACCCTGAATTTAGATTCGGCGGTTCGGTGCAGACCGAGTATGGCAGCGGGAACCGCCGCCGTCTGATGACCAGCCTGAACGTGCCGCTGTCCACCCTGAACGACGTTTACGATTCGACCGCGCTGCGTATCACGGCCGGTCGGGAACTGGCAAACGGCTATATCGATAATACCCGGCTCGGTCGTGACGATACCGCCGGCTGGCGCAGCAGTTTCGCCCGCCTGAAACTGCTGCATTATGATACGGAGGGCGGCGAATGGCGCTTCGCTTTGCATCATATGGATCGTAAAGGCGGCTCGGATCTGTTCTCCTCTCAGGCGCTCGCCAGGCGGCATGAAACAACCGAAAGCGATTCGGGAATCAATAATATTAAATACACCTTGTTCAGCGGCGAATACCTGCGTCCGCTGGATGAAAATACCGCCATCAAAGCCTCACTGGGGGCCAGCGCCATAGAATGGAACTACTGGACGCCCGTATCGCTCTTTGGCGCCACCAATGGCTACGATATGAAAACCAAAGGTTACAACGCCGACACCCGTATTGAGAGAACGGCTTCGGATGACAGCCCGTTCGACTGGATGGCCGGACTGCATGTCGCCATCACCGATCTGGATCGCCCTTATCTCTATGATTACACGCCCTACTTCCGCAGTGCGACCACCTCTCAGGTTGATGGACTCACCACCGCCGCATTCGGTGAGGCCGGCTGGCACTTCGCGCCGGACTGGCGCCTGGCCGCCGGGCTGCGAATGAGCCGCGACAGCCGCAAACTGGAATGGAGCAGCGATCAGAACGGCTATGTTCAGAGCCTGAACAAAAAAGTGATTGATAATGTCTGGCTGCCGCAAATCACGCTGGAGTATCGGCCGGATGAGCAACAATTCACCTGGCTCAAACTGGCGCGCGGTTACAAGCCTTCGGGATTCAATGTTTATGCGACCTCGGCCTCGACGGCCGAAGCCGCCTATAAACCGGAATATGCAAATTATGCGGAGCTCGGCTATCGCGTTAAAGACGCGCAAAATTTGTGGGGCTTTGGCGCCGTCGCCTTCTACAGCCGTATCCGCAACCAGCAGGTCGTGCTGGAAGGGCTGGGCGGCGCGCACATGACGGCCAATGCAGGACGATCGCACGCACAGGGCGCTGAACTGGAAACGTCATTTCGACCGTTCTCTCAACTGGAACTGCGCGGCTCCGTAGGGTATGTCAAAACCGTCTACGATGAATACACCAGCGGCGGCACCAATTACGCCGGCATGCAATTCATGGCGGCGCCCAAAGTCACTTATAGTCTGGGCGCGAGATGGATGCCGACGGAAAACTGGGAGAGCGGCATTTCCGTCAGCCATATTAGCTCTGTCTACCTGCCCACCAGCTACCTAAAAGACGATGGCTATACGCTGGTGGATGCCAACGTCTCGTGGCGTCACAAAGACTGGACCATCGGCGTCTTCGGTAAAAACCTGACCGATACGAAATATCTGACTCGTTCTATCAGCAGCGGCGATCTGGTCGTCGCCGGGCCTCCGCGTACATTTGGTCTTCAACTGGCCTATGACTTTTGAGCGGAGAACACGAACTGATGAACACCACTTTGCGAAAAAGTGCATACCGCGCCCTTGCCATGATGTACATCGCCCAGGGATTGCCGACCGGATTCGCCTTTTATGCGCTCGGCTCGCTGATACGCAACGCCGGGTATAGCGTGACTGAAGTTGGACTAACCGGACTCGCTTTCCTGCCGTGGGCGTTTAAGTTCTTGTGGGCCGGGCCGGTCGACAACGCCTGTTTACGCTGGGGGCACGCCAGAGTGATTTTTTTTGCCCAAACGCTGGCCGTATTAACCTGCATCGCCGTTATTCCGCTGCCGCTCGCCAGCCATTTAGCAGGTGCCCTGAGCGGCATTATTCTGCTCAACGTTATCTGCGCGACACAGGATATCGCCACCAACGCCTGGGCCGTTTTGCGTATGCAGGGTAAAACGGCCGGCGCGGCGAATGCGATTCAGATTGCCGGCTTTATTTTCGGCATGTTGCTGGGCGGCGGCGGGCTGTTGATTGTCCATAGCCATGTCGGATGGCACTTTACCATGGCATTGCTGGCGGCTCTGATGGCCGTTATCGGCGGCGTACTCTTGCTGGATAAACCGTGGCAATCCGCCGTCGCGCTTCAGTCCACCGCAGGGCGAGTCAAAGTGCGGTTGCGCGATCTGTTGCATCACCGGGATCTAGGCTGGGCGATTGGCATCGCGCTGTTATTTAAGTTTCCCGGTACGGCCGTGAATACCTTGCTGCAGCCCTGGATGGTAGATCGGGGCATGGGCATCGATGCCATCGGACATCTGCAGATCGCTATGATGCTGGCGACCTCGGCGGGCGCCATTCTCATCGGCGTTCCGCTGGTTCGTCGTCTGGGCAACCGCCGGGCGGTCATCATCAGCTACCTGATGGCGACGTTGATGCTCGGTATGGCCTGGAGTCTGGAAACCGCTGGCGCGAGCGCGCTCTGGTGGTGTTATCTGGCCTTGTGCGCGCAGGCCGTATTTGAAGGCGCCATGTTCGTGGCTATCTGGGCGTTATTCATGAACTGGTCATCCCCGGCCCATCCCGGGACGGATTTTACCGCCATGCAATGCAGCGAGAATCTGGCTAATGCCGTTGCCGCCGGCCTTATCGGCGGACTGGGGCAGATGTTGGGCTACGCTCATGCGTTTGCGCTCATCTGGCTGTCAGGCGCATGCGTGCTTATCATCATTACCCTGTGTCTGCGTCGTCTGACGCTGCAAACCGGCAAGACGTCATGACGGCGCGCGCCGTCATTTGATCAATTCAGCGCGCGGGAAGACGGCAAATAGACAACTTCCCGCCCGCAGACGAAGCTCCGGCGGCGCGCGGCTTAATCGGCGCGGAATGTCAACGCGCCCCGCCGCGAAATATCGGTTCACTGAGCCCTCCCGCGCGCGCAAGCGGAAAAGCCAAACAGACAGTACGACCGCAGCCCGGATTGTCGTTTACCTTGTCGGTCCTGAACACCCCCGCTCTGACTCGACCGTTTGGATAATCCGTCGTGCCGATCGCTCAACCAAAGGGAGAATTAACGACAGTTATGCACAGACAAACAAAAAATAGCGCAAATCAGAGCGCCGATCATCCAGCCAGTTTAACGCCCAAAGGATTCTGGCAATTAATCACTTTAGCCCCCGGCTCGCTCGGCGGCGCCATTATTACCGCCATTGCGTCGGCTGCGCTGAGCGTCGCGCCATTCTGGCTCATCTATCTCATTACCGTGCAGCTTTTCTCTCCCCAACCGGATATGGCGACGGTCTGGCGGCTGATGGGCTGGGCGGTGGCGCTGCTGGCGTTACGCTGGGCATTTATGGCTATCAGCCATATTCTGGCCCATATCGGCGCCTTTAATATCCAGTACCGATTGAAAATCGGCATGGCGAAGCGGCTGGGGGAAATTCCGCTCTCCTTCTTCGCCCGGCGCGGGACGGGCAGCCTGCGGCGCGTACTGAATGACGACGTTAATAGCCTCGAAGGCTTCTTTGCTCATATGCTGCCGGACGCGGCGGCGGCGGCGGCGATACCGATAGTCGCCTTGATACTGCTGTTCTCCGCCAACTGGCCGCTGACGCTGGCCGCGCTGATCCCGCTTCCGCTGGCGATGCTGGCTCAGTGGTGGATGATGCGCCGGTCACGCCGGCAGATCGGCGCATGGAACGATCTGCAAAAGCGGATCGCCGATCAGGTCGGCGAATATATCCGCGGGGTGCACGTTATCAAGAGTTTCGGTCTGACCGCGCGCTCGTTTGGCGATCTCGCCGACGCCATCCACGGCGCCGTCGACTGGGTTCAGACCTACGCCAAAAACAGCACCGGCGGCTGGGCGTTGTTTACCACGCTGCTATCCGTCAACCTGATGATCGTCGCGCCGCTCGGCGCCTGGCTGTTGGCGCGCGGCGCGCTGGATCGCCCGACTTTTGTGATGTTTCTGCTGGTGGCGCCGGCGGTATTATCCCCGCTGTTGCGGCTGACGTTCGCCATGGGCGAACAGATGCAGCGTATGGCGGCGCTGGAACGGATCAACGGCATCCTCGCCATTCCCCCCTTGCCGGAGCAGGCTGACACGCCCGTCCCCGACGGCGCGCTCAATATCGAATTTACCCATTTGTATCAACGTTACGATACGCAACTGGCGCTGAACGACGTCAGTTTTCAGGCCCGGGCCGGTCAGTTGACCGCGCTGGTCGGCGTCAGCGGTTCGGGCAAAAGTACGCTGGTTAAATTGGTGGCGCGTCTTTATGAATTTGAATCCGGCGCGCTGACGATCGGCGGCATGGACATCCGCCAATGGCCGCTGGATGCCCTGCAGGCCCGTCTGGGCATCGTTTTTCAGGAGGTATTCCTGCTGCACGGCAGCGTGCGCGACAACCTGGCATTGGCCCGTCCGGGGGCCAGCGACGCGGAAATCGAGGCTGCGGCGCGAGCCGCTCAGGCGCATGATTTTATCTGCGCGTTGCCGCAGGGTTACGACACGATACTGGGCGAACGGGGCGCCAGCCTGTCCGGCGGCGAGCGCCAGCGCCTGTCCATCGCCCGCGCGCTGCTTAAAGACGCGCCGATTCTGCTGCTTGATGAGGTCACGGCCAGTATCGACGCGGAAAACGAAAGGCTGATCCAGCAGGCGTTGAATCAATTGTGCGCGGGCAGAACGGTATTAATGATAGCCCACCGTCTGAGCACCATTATGCACGCCGACAATATCGTGGTGTTGGAACAGGGCCGGGTGGCGGGCCAGGGGACCCATGATGCGCTGCTGGCGGCCTGTCCGGCATACCAGCGGCTGTGGAAAGATTATATCCAGTCGGAGGGGTGGTCGCTCGGTGAAACGGCAGACCGCACGTCCGCCGACGGGGAGGAAAAATAATGATTCGTGAATTGGTACAATCCGGCTTCAGATTATCGGGAACCCGCGACCCGCGATTGATGCGCGGACTGGCGTGGTGCGTGGCCGAGGGATTTTTTTCCGCGCTGTTCTATATCGCGCTCTACGGCCTGCTGCACAGCGCTCTCACGGGCGTCGATACGCCGGCGCAATCCGTCGGCTATGGTCTGGCGATGCTTGTCAGCGTGGCGCTGCGTATCGGCGCCGGCTACTGCGGTATGCCGCTGATATTCGGCGGCGCCTACGCTATGATGGGCGAAGCGCGGCTGCGTATCGCCGACCATCTGGGCCGGTTGCCGATGGGGTGGTTTAATCGTCAACGCGGGGGCGATCTGGCCGCGCGGCTGACCTCGGATCTGGAGTTGATCGAACACCTCTGGTCGCATTTCTTAGGGGTGTTCGTGTCCGGCCTGGCCATGCCGATATTTCTTATGCTGTTCCTGCTGTGGCTGGACTGGCATCTGGCGCTGCTGACCTGCGCCGGGATCCCGCTGGCGCTGCTGATGCTGAGCTTAAGCCAGCGCATGGCGGCCCGCCCGGGCGACCGCATGATCGCTTCCGGCGTCGCGGCGCAGTCCGCTCTGCTGGAATACGTGCAGGGCATTGCGGTCATCCGCAGCTTCGGACGCTTTGGCCAGGCCTGGAAGCGCCTGGAGTCGATTCTGACCGAACATCATGACGCCACGCTCGCCGTTGAATCTAAACCCGCGCCCTGGCTGGCCGGTTATGGATTTATGCTGGAAATGGGATACATCAGTCTGCTGCTGGCCGGCGTCTGGTGGCTAACGGACGGCACCCTGTCGCCGGACGTTCTGATCCTGTTCCTGATCCTGGCCCTGCCGGTATACCGTCAGCTCTTCGACGTCGGTCTGTCAACCCTGATGCTGCGCTTCGCGCGCCGTTCGTTGAGTCGGATTGAGTCTCTGCTGGCGGAAAAGGCATTGCCCGAACCGGCACGCCCGCTGACGCCGCAGGGAGAAAATATCGTATTCGACCACGTCGGCTTCGCGTATGACAACGGCGACAGCGGGCCGCAGACGCTCAGCGACATATCCTGTACCCTGCCGGCTCGCCGCGTCACCGCGATAGTCGGCCCGAGCGGCGCAGGTAAAAGCACGCTGGTCCATCTGATCGCCCGCCTGTGGGATGTACAACGCGGCCATATCCGTCTGGGCGGCGTCGACCTGCGCGACCTCGGAACCGGGCAGGTTCACCAGCACGTAGCGATGGTCTTTCAGGATGTGCTGCTGTTCTCCGGCTCCGTACTGGATAACCTGCGCATCGGCAGACCGGAAGCCAGTCGGGCAGAGGCGATAGAGGCCGCGCGGCGCGCCCAGGCCCATACGTTCATTGAGGCGCTTCCCCAGGGGTACGACACCCTGCTGAGTGAAGGGGGCGCCTCGCTGTCCGGCGGGGAACGCCAGCGAATTTCCATTGCCAGGGCGCTGCTGAAAAATGCGCCGATACTGTTACTGGACGAAGCGACCGCCAGCGTCGATCCGTCGGCAGAAGCCGAGATTCAGCGCGCGATAACGGAGCTGGCGCGCGGTCGCACCGTTGTGGTGATTGCCCATCGGCTTAAAAATATTCGCTATGCGGACACCATTCTGGTCCTTAACCAGGGGAAACTGATGGAACAGGGCGACCATCAGACGCTACTGGCGCAAGACGGCCTGTATGCGCGTTTGTGGAAGCAACAACAACAGGCGCAATGCTGGCAATTGAACACATCCCGGTAAAACGGCCCGACAGCCGCCCCGCTTAATTCGCGTTGCAGGCAGGCGGCGACGCAGCGACCAATTCGTCGGCAACGAATTGGTTCAGCCAACGGCTGACCTTCGCGAGAGGCTGTATGCCTCTCATTAATCTCCGACGGCTTACCGCAGTAAGTGGCCGGAGTGAGCGGCAAATCCGCCGCCGGCGGTGTTAAACGCCGCTGGCGGCGGCCCGGCAAGGGCGAGCAACAAACCCAACGCGCCTGCGGCTTGCAGTATGAAGGGAATATATTCACCCTCGTTCGGCCCGGTGCGTATGTCAGCGAGCCGGCCGAACCGCGTTTCTCGACGTCTAACGGCCAGGTGCGCACGTTTAACTTTAAGAAATCAACCATAAAAACAATTCATTATAAAACAATTAATTAAAAATAAATTCATGCCATTTAAAACAAAATAAAGAAACAAGCAGGGAAAAACCTCCTTTTGATTAAATTAACCTCTCTTTTAAGAAACTCATCGACAAATAACAATCAGAGAGATAACACGAACCGTCCTTTCCGGCCTGCAATATGTGACGCGCCATCGTCAACGCAGGGCGCCACGCCGTCAGATTCTTTAATTTTTCTCTAAACCAGTCCCCAAAGCCGCACATTAATGTTAATTTCACGGGGAACGGCCAGACGACAGATCCCGGCGCGCCGCGAGCATTACGGTACGGCGATCATTTTAGCTGACGCACGTTCGCGCCATAGCGGCGTGGTAGCGATGATGCCCGTCACGCCAGGGAAATCAGGAACGAGACGTGCGCCGACGGCGCAACAGAGGAGATGTAATGCAAAAAGGAAGCCTGGTTTCTGATGTCCACCACTTTCTGCTGCCCGCGCTGGAACAGACGATTGTGGCCGTCGTGCTGATTGACGAAAACGATCGCGTTCTGTTTTTCAACGAGGCTGCGGAACGACTATGGGGTTACTCGCGCGGCGAAATACTGGGCCGACACATGAACCCGCTGCTGCCGCGCGCATTACGCAAGATTCACGGCGACTACACCAGCAAAAACCGTCTGGGCGGCCAGGCCCGCGTAGCCGGCATGAGTCGTGAAATACTGATGGAGCGTAAGGACGGCCAGTCGATCTGGGCGATCTTTTCACTGTCCAAAATCAATGTAGCCGGACGCATCCATTACATGGCCATGGCGCGCGATATCTCGGACGAAGTCGCCCGACGCGAAGAGACCCGGCTGCTGCTGCTCGCCATCAACCATACCGATCGCGTGGTGTTCGTCCTTGACCCCGCGCGGCGCATCGTACAAATCAATCGGGCGTTTAGCACGCTGTTCGGCTATCAGGCCGGCGAAGCGATCGGCAAATCTGCCGCCAATCTGCTGCTTAGCCCGAAAACAGACGCCGCCGCGCGCATCCGGCTGCGGGGTAAAGCGCGCGCCGGGCAGGGCTTCAGCGACGAAATACGGGCGGTGGCGAAAGACGGCCGCGATCTGTGGGTGCGCTTCTCGGTCAATCCTGTTTTCGACAAAACAGAGACGAATAACGTCCGAAATCTGGTCGTGGCGTTATCCGATGTCACCGAGGAGCGGCAAATCCGGGATCTGGAGCGCGACGTGCTGCAGGCGCTGACCAGCAGTCTGTCGTTCGGCGAGCTGGGCAACTTTCTGTGCCGGCGCATCGAATCGATCGCGCCGGGCGTACTGGTTTCGGTCTGCGAGGTCGTGGATCGCAAGCTGCGCCCCTGGGCGGCGCCGAGTTTCCACGCATCATACGGCCCCGACTGGGAAGGCGTCGAGATCGGCGAAGGCGTGGCGGGATGCGGAACGGCGGCCCATCGCGGCGAACCGGTGATGGTGTATGACATTGCCACCGATCCGCTCTGGGCGCCCTATCGGCACCAGATGCTGCCTCACGGTTTTTGCGCCTGCTGGACCTATCCGGTTAAGCGTCGGGACGGCAGCGTGGCGGCGACCTTTGCCTTTTACTTCCGTCAGGGCGGCGCGCCAAATGTTTACCTCGAACGTATCGCCGATGCCAGCGTGCATTTGTGTACGCTGGCCGTCGAACGCGAGGAAAACCAGCGGCAGATAGCCCGGATGATAAGATTCAATCCGCTAACCGGTCTGCCAAATCTGCATTCCCTGCATAATCATATCGACGAACTGCTGAATTGCGCCAACGGGCAACCAATTGGCTTCTTTTGCATCGATCTGGATCGATTCAGGGATATCAATAGCACGCTGGGGCATACGGCCGGCGACCAGGTCATCGTCACGCTGGCCAACCGACTGCAGGACTGGCTAAAACCGGAGCACTTCCTTAGCCATGTCGAAAGCAGACAGTTTATTATCGTGGCGCAGAACTGCAATGTCGCGCACGCTTATCTGATGGCCGACGAAATTCAGCGTGTAGTGCGACAACCCATCAGCGTGGATAAGCATCGCTTCAGCCTATCGGCCAGCGTGGGCATCAGCCACTATCAGTATGACGACGCCGACCGGGACGCATTACTCGCCAACGCCAGAAGTGCGATGTACCAGGTCAGATCGGCGGGCAGCGGCGCGTATCAGTTTTTCAGCCCTGAAATGAACCTGATCGCGCGCGATCGTTTGCTGCTCGGCGCAGCATTGCGGCAAGCCATCGCCCATGGCGACTTGCATCTTTATTATCAGCCGCAGGTATGCCCGCGCACCGGCGCGCTGTACGGTGTGGAAGCGCTGGCGCGCTGGCAGGACGACATATTCGGCGACGTGCCGCCCGGGAAATTCATCGGCCTGGCCGAAGAAATCGGCGAGATCGAAGCGATCGGCCGCTGGGCGCTGCGTGAAGCCTGCCGTCAGATGGCGGCGTGGCGCGCCGGGGGAATTTCGGTGCCGACCGTCTCGGTCAACCTGTCGCCGGTTAATTTCCGCCGCCGCGATCTGACGTCGTTCATCGCCGGATTGCTGCTTGAGTATGCGCTGCCGGGCCAATGCCTGACCCTTGAGATTACCGAAAGCATGGTGATGGAGTTAACGCAGGACACGCTGGATATGCTGCAGCGGATTCGCGCGCTGGGCATCGGCTTATCCATCGATGACTTCGGCACCGGTTTCTCCAGCCTCTCCAGACTGGCCAGCCTGCCGGTAACCGAGGTCAAGATCGACCGCAGTTTCATTGGTAACTGCCTGCAGGATAACCGCCTGCGCGCGCTGGTGCTGGCGGTCATCGGAATTGGCCGCAGCCTGTCACTCACCGTCGTGGCCGAAGGCGTGGAAACCGGCGAACAATGCCAGCTCCTGAATGAACTGGCTTGCCCGGTGGTGCAGGGCTATTTGTTCTCCCGGCCGCTGCCGCCGCAGGACGTTCCCGACTGGCTGCGCAATAGCGGGGACAAGTCAAAAAGTACGCAAAAAATGCCATAATCGCACGCCATGAATTTTCAGGCTACTCGTCGAATTATTTGACAGTATATATTTTTAAATAAATGTTAACGTCTGCACCATTAATTTAAAGCTAACGTGCATTATGTTTTCAAACACATTACCGAACGCGAATCAAAGAATAACAAAGGTCATCAGAATCAGACAAAATACCGTCCAGCGGTAAAAAAAATGGAGCGATCATTCATTTATTAACCTGGTACACTGGATATTATCCGTGAGACCATCTATAACTAAAACAAATATTATGTGGAGAAGGCGCATGTCCGCTTTTCCATTACACCGCAACGATTTATCAGGAACAGAGAGTTTCACCCCTATAACGCAATATCCAACAGATTTCGGGTTGCAGCACCGCGGTAAATTTCCCGACTGCAACCCGGCGGGTATAACATGGCAATACCCTAAATAATTCGAGTTGCAGAAAGACGGCAAGAGCGCGACAAATCGATCCGAAGCCGACTGGCACAGCGCAAGCGCTGCCGCGCAGGATAAGGCTCAGCGACCGACCGAATCACTGAACGCAGCCAACGCAATCGCAACCTGAAGTATGACGGGTATAAAGCAGCGTGAGGATGGTCTGATCCTGAAAGCGCTGCGGTGTTTTGGTGCGGAAAAGCCGATAAAACAAACCATGGTTAATAATCCGTCTATTTTCCAGCGAACGAACCAATACCGTAAGCCAGCCAGCAGTAGTCCACAGGGTTATTATGCCTGGCGGGTCAATCCCCCCTGACCCGGTTAATTTTGGAATTAAATAGTTAGCCAGCAAATAACTTGCATCCTTACGGTTGCCGCGACATTAAATCGCCGCGATCTGTTTTGTCGCATCATTTAATTTATGCGGCGCCGGATTCCTTATAAAAAACCAACCGACGGATTAATTCGACCGGTCGATAAACCGAGCGGGAAATAAAACAATAACGTGCTGCGAAAAATTCGGTGAGGCCGTCTCCACGGACAAAATTTTTAAAAAATCGTTAAACTCATAAATAATTAGAGGCTAATATGAAAATGCACGTAAAAAAAACAAAGGCGGGTGTTCTCCCTTTAGAGGAAAAAACGGACGCGCCGGATTCGCTTTCCCGGCGAAAATTTATTCTGTATGGCGGCTGCGTGGCGAGCACCGTAGCGCTGGTGGGCGCACAGAAAACAATGGCCAGCGACGGCGGCAATAAGGCCGCGCCGACCCGATGCCCGCCAGGCGTGATCGCAACGCCCTGCGGCGCGGCGAACAACGCCCACGCGCCGGAAGCGAACCCGGCGGCGCCCGGTATTTTTACCGTACGCCCGGCGCCGGGAGAAAACATCGTATCGGAATATCCGTTCAACGGCGGACTAGTGCACGGCGTCATGGTCAGCAACCTGCACGAATTCGATACGGCCAGCCTGTTTGCGCAACAGGACAATGTCGATGTCATTCTCACCAATCTGGGCGCGCAGCCGGTGTTCGTCTCCGCTACCGCCGGCGTGAACAATGATCTGCAGAATGACTCCCCATTGCGCCGCACGGTGCCGTCGCTGCAAAGCGTGATCGTCAGGGTCGGAGCGGTGATCGCCACTGCCGACGCCTCATCGAATGGACTGATATCGCTGATTCAGGTGCGCAATACCCGCAATATCGAGGCGGATATATTTTCCAATGACACCAAATGGGCCAAATACGCCTTCCCCGCCGACACGCCCGATCTGCCGCTGTGGATCTCCAATCAGTTGCATCTGGACCATGCCATCCAGGTAAATCCCTGGCGGTTAACCGGTCTGCCGGCGCCGGCGAACAGTAAGACGTTGCCCTATGAGATTTACGTCAATCTGTGGTGGCTGCCGGCCGGTTCGGACGCCGGGATCCACGCGGCGCACGGCACGAACTTCCTTGAGGTGCATACCCAGTTGATCGGCTTCGGCCGTATGCAAAAATTCACCGACATGGCCAAAGCGCGCGCGGCCGTCGCCGGTAAACGCGCTATCCAGCCCGAAGGCGGCATGTTCTCGCCCTTCGATACCGGCAAGGCCTTTCCGGAAATGTACGAGGAGTTTAGGCTGGCGCCCGGCAACACCCATCTGCCGATGCCGCTGGTCAAAGATTACGACGCATGGAAAGGCGAATCGGATATCGCGAAAAACGCCAGTATGGACAACCCCTGCTTCCACTATCCACCGCACCAATACTACGCCGACAGCGACAGCGTATGGGTCGCCTTTGAATTTCATCGCGCCGCGGAAAATAGCTAATCAACGGAATAATAAGGAAGCGTAGCAATGAGTAACCGAGAACTGCCCCCGGAGTGGCGGGCCTATAACACCTACGATTATGTGCCGGTTCATGACTGGAGCGTTGGCGACGATATCGAACTCTATTCGGTCAACTGGGACGGCACGCCGCATTCGGCCAACGGCTTTGATTCTGACTGGACCCTCTATCTCAACGCCAGAGCCAAAACCCGCAGCGACGGCGCGGACGCCGGCCGCGATATCTGCCTTGTGCTGCAGGTCACCTCCTGCGAAAAAGACGCCTTCCGGGTGCGTTTTTCCCCGTCGGCGGCCGCGCTGGAGGACTATCCGGATAAGGTCTACGGCCCGGTGGTGGCCGAACGTCTCGACCAGATACGACGGCAGGAACAGGCGGCGGGCTATCACCCCGTGTTGCGCTGGAACCGCAACGGCGCCAGCATTCAGCTGAACGCCATACAGGTTCTGTTCATCCGGGCGCAAGACGGCCAGCTGTCAATCCAGGTTAAACGACTGGCCGACGGCGCCATCACCGATATCTCCTCCGGCCCCCTGCTCCACGCCCGTCCCGGCGTCGGCACGGTAGCGAACATGAAGCGTAAGGCGGATTCCGCGACCCACTATTTCGGCCTGGGCGAGATTATTCACTATAACCTGACCGGCAAGCGCAATCCGGCGCTCGGCGCGGATAAAGCAGCGTGTTACGGCTACAGCGGCAGCGCGCAACTTGACCACCGCGGCACCCAGGTCACTTGTTACAATTACGATAACCTGTGGTACAACCAGCCCGAAATATTCCCGCGTCAGGTCGACTATAAAGACGCGTTCAAAACCACCGCCTGCATTCCGCTTTACCTCAACGCGCCGGTGTATATCGAACGCGCGGTCATCGCCGAGCGTCAGCAGTTTCTCGGCGTATTCCTCGACAATACCGGCCAGAGTTTTTTCTCGTTCAAAGACGCCGCCCGCGACCCGACGGCGGTGGAAGCCGGCGTACAGCAGGGCGAGTTCGATTGCCACTACATGTTCGCGCAGCAGGCGAGCGGCGTGCTGGATGCGCTGACCTATCTGATGGGCCGCGGCGCGCGCGCGGCGGAATCGTTCACGCTTAACGACCGCGCCGTTATGCCGCCGAAGTACATCTTCGGCTATTTTCAGGCGAAATACGGCTGTCTCGGCCTGCTGCGCCCGAAGGAGGAAACCGATCCGGCGCGCGTCTATATCGAGGATATCGTGGAGGGCCATCGCGCGGCGGGCATTCCCATCGAAGGTCTGGGCGTCGATATCGATGTGCAGGAAGACAAGAAGGTGTTTACCATCAAGGACAGTTTCTGGTCCGGCGGCAAGGTGGATTCGGGCCTGTCGGTATTCGACTGGGCGGCGCAGTTTAATCTGCAGTGCCAGACCAATATCACGCCGTTTGTCCGGGCGGATAAAGTCGCCTACGATCCCGGCGATAAGACGAAAAAACAGTATAAAACCGTCCAGGGGCTGATCAGCAACGGCTACTGTGTGCAGAACGAAGGCGAGGCCAACATCGCTAAATTCCGCGGGCCGCGTCATGAAAGCGACTACCCCGGTCTGACCTATACCCGCATCGGCGAAGTCAATTATCCCGATCAAAACGTGCTGGTGCTCGATTACGGCATCAATGTGCAGACCGGCGAGCGCGACACCATCGGCTCGGTGATCACCGATTACGGTAACCCGGACGCCGCCCGTTTCTGGGGCGAACAATATGCCGGGCTATTCAACAACGGGCTGGGGTTCATCTGGCAGGACATGACGGTGCCGGACCCGATGCCGCACGTCGAAGACGGGAAAAACTTCGCCGATACGGCGGCGCCGCGCAATCAGTTCGGCTGGTCGTTGAACGGCGAAGCGCCGGTCGACGACCGGAGAAGAACCAATACCTTTAACTGGCGCGGTTACCACGGTCAACTGCAGCTGACCGATCCGCGCTTCGGCGACGGGCGCAAAACGCCCTTCGTGGAGCTGCGCAACTTTCATGCCTATATGCTGGCGCGCGCCACCTATGAGCACGGACTGGTGGCGAATGCCGATCTGCTGAAGGGCTACAAACGCAGCTACATTATTTGCCGCAGCGGTTATCCGGGTCTACAGCACTATGCGGGCCACTGGATCGGCGACAACGCCTCGACCTGGCATCACCTGCAGATCACCGTGCCGCAGATCCTCAACCTCGGCTTGTCCGGCCTGCCCATCGTCGGCGCCGATGTCGGCGGCTTCGCGCCCGGAGAATGCGCGATGGCGCCGGGCGACACCTTCTACGGCGATAAGCACTATCGCAGCCACAACCCGATGGTATACGACAGACTGGCGCTGGGGCCGGACGATATCGATATAGGCGCGCTCTGCGAGCCGGAGCTGATGACGCGCTGGATCCAGACCGCCTGTTTGCAGCCGTGGATGCGTAACCACTATGATGCGATGAAACAGTACCAGGAGGTATATCACTACACATCGCCGGCTCGCGGGCACGCCACCTTCGGCGATATCATGGCCGCGTTTATTCGCTTCCGGGTGCGCTGGCATCACCTGCTTTACGATGCCATGTACCAGACCACCCAGACCGGGCTGCCGATCAATAAGGCCATGTGTCTGTGGGAAGAGGACGGCGCGGTATTCAGCGAGGCCAATCGCCAGCGCCTCGCCACCCAGTTCTTCATCGAACATTCGGTGCTGGTGGCGCCGATCCTGACGCGCAGTCCCGAAGGCGAAGGCACCGGCTACGCGGTCGAAAAAGAGGTCTACTTCCCCTGCGGCGCGCAAGGACTGGCCATTAACTGGTACAGATACAACGTCGTTGAGGACAGCGTGGATACCGGGCACCCGATCGAAGGGGGCAAGAGCCAGACGATCCGCGCCGACATCGCCAGCCTGCCGCTGTTTATCCGCGAAGGCGCCATCATTCCCGAACGCCATGCGCAATCGGACCTCAAAGCCGATTTCAGGAACATTCAGGTGCTGGATAAATTCCGTCAGCCGCTGGTGCTGACGCTCTACCCCACCGGGAAACAGGGCGACGGCTATCATCAGCTGTACTGGGATGACGGCGGCGTCACGCGCGCGGCGGAACAACAGGGCGCGTTCTCGGTTATCGATATTCGTCAGGCGCGGCAACGCGGCGCCGCGGACGGCGAGGCGCTGGTGATCAGCGTCGAGCCGCGAAAATATGACTATCCGCTGCACACATTTATCTATTTCCGTCTGCGCGCGCCAAACAGCGCCGTGCGCCGCATCAGCGTCGGTAGCAGCCCGCTCGACGAGCGGGTCGCTTCGACGGATGAGCTGTTCCGGCATCCGCGACCGGCGGCCTGTATCGATGAACAGGGCGATGTCTGGATCAAGACCGCAACCGGGAAACTCGCGCCGGACGCGTCGCTGACCGTAACGGTCGCGCTCTGATCGGCTGAAACGCAGGCCGGGTCGTCCGCACAATACGGCCCGGTCCTCTGTCCCGTCGCCGAACGAGGCGACGCCTCCCCTATACGGACCTGCGGGTCCGTTTTTTCGCCGCCGCTTTCGGCAATATCGTCACCGCCCCGCTGATGTTTCCATCGGGTATTTTCTTTAAGGTTTCGCCGATACCGCGGTTCACGCTGGCGCGCAAGGACATTGAGTTGCCGACACTCATGCCGACGCGGGACGCGGTAAACGCGATGAATAAGGGCCGAATCAACAACGCCGGGTTCAGCGATATCGTCGCTGAAATCGTAGCGCGGGTGCGGTTATCCGTCGGCTATTTATGCCTGGGCGTCGATTTATTTCGCTGGCGCGATATGTCGTCCGGCGGCGCAAGGAAGGTGTGGCGGGGCGGCGGAAATGGCGCAATCCGCTCCGGCTGCGCAGCGGATTGCTGCCGGGGCCGCAAGTCTCCGGCCCCGGCGCTCGCATTACATCACGCACATACCGGCGTCAAACCCTTCGCGCGAGGCGATCAGCGCATTGCTGGTCTTCACCGCGCCGCCGATCACGATCGTCTTATCGGTGATGCCTTCCAGTTCGTTGACCAGATCGTTAACCGGCCGGTAACCCAGCGCGATCACCACGGTATCGGCATCAAGCGCGAACCGGCCTTGTTCATTCTCCAGCACCACCCGCTGTTCTTCGATCTCGCACAGCTTCGTATTAACGTATTGTTTAACGTCATACTCGTTCAGCAGCCCCATCAGGTGCAGCTTGCTGACGCCGTCCAATTCCACCAGCAGCCGATCGCGCATTTCAATAATGGTGACCTCTTTCTGCTGCATGGCCAGATGGGCCGCGGTTTCGCCGCCGACTTCACCGCCGCCGGCGATCACCACCCGCTGTCCGGTGGTCACATTGCCCAGCAGCACATCTTCGGCCAGCACCACATGCGACTGTTTGATGCCCTTGATTGGCGGGATCGACGGCGCGCCGCCGGTGGCGATAATCACCGAGTCCGGTTGGCTTTGCGCTACGATCTCTTTGGTCAGCGCGGTGTGATAGCGAATATCCACGTGCAGTTTTTCCAGCTCGCGCGTCAGCCAGGCGGTATAGGTCGCCAGTTCGCCTTTACCCGGCGGGAACGCGGCGGAGCGGAACTGGCCGCCCAGATGACCATTTTTTTCAAACAGCGTGACGTGATGGCCGCGCAGGGCCGCGACGCGCGCCGCCTCCAGACCGGCCGGGCCGCCGCCGGCGATAAAGACGCGTTTAGGCTCGCGCACCGGCTCGTAGTTCAGGTTCGCTTCGCGCCCCAGCGAAGGGTTGACCAGGCAGGTGAACGGCACGCCGCGCGGCAGGCTGGCGATACAGCCCTGCATGCAGCCGATACAGTAACGAATCGAGGCCAGATCGCCGCTTTTAGCCTTGTTGGGCAAATGCGGATCGGCCAGCGAACCGCGCCCCATGGCGATAAAGTCCGCCTTGCCCGTCGCCAGCACGTTATCGGCCATGCGCGGATCGTTAATCCTGTTCACCGAGATGATCGGCATCTGTACCGTTTTCTTCAGCTCTTCGGCATAGGACACCGCCCAGGCGTGTCCCACGTACATCGGCGGTACGGTGCAGGACTTATTGCGATCGCCATAAACGCCCATGGTGACATGCAGCGCATCGACGCCCCACTCTTCGAACAGTTGCGCCAGCACGCGGGTTTCAGAAATATCGCGGCCGCCGATAAAGCCTTCGTCGGCGGACAGACGGATCGTCACGGGATAATCATCGCCCACTTCGCTACGCACCCTCTGGTAAATCTCCTGCAGGAAGCGAATTCGGCCGTCCAGGCTGCCGCCATACCGGTCCGTGCGTTTATTGGCGTAAGACGATAAAAACTCGGCGATGAGGTAGCCGTGCCCGGCGTGAATCTCCACGCCGTCGAAGCCCGCCTGCTTCACCCGGCGGGCGCAGTCGCCGAATTCACCGACCAGTTGCTGAATTTCGTCGATGGTGAGTTCCCGCGGCATTTCATGCAGCGCCGGGCAGGGAATCGCCGACGGCGCGACCGGCTGCACCCCGCCGTTCACGTTATGCGATGTCTGCCGGCCGGCATGGTAAATTTGCGCGAAGATTTTGCTGTCGTATTGATGAATCCTGTCCGTTAGCGCTTTATGGCCGGCGATTTGTTCATCGCGCCAAAGTCCGCCAATATATTTACAGCCCATCGCGTTTTCATTTATCGCGTAATTTTCCGTAATAATCAGTCCCCACCCGCCTTTCGCCTTTTCTTCATGATAGGCGATATAGCGTTCGGTCGCCGTGCCGTCGCTATTGCAAAGATCGGTCACCATAGCGGGCACGACCAACCGATTCGGAATAACGCATTGATTGATTTTTTTAGGCTGGAATAACTTTTTAAACATGCTTTATATATCCTGCTAATAAATACAAAAGATATTATATATCCCACATAATTCGAGTTGCAGGAGGGCGGCGACGCAGCGCCCCATTCGTCGGCGACGAATGGGGCCAGCCAATGGCTGACCTTCTCTGAAAGACAGAATATCGCCCATAAACTCCCGTTGGCTTACCGCAATATGCGCGACAACGCTGACGGCGGCCCGGCAAGGGCGAGTCCCATGGCGGGGACGAGTCACAAAATCAACGTACCTGCAGCTTGAAATATCAAGGGTATACTCGTCATCCTTCAGGGTGCGAACGCGTTGGCTGCGCACAATTATTCGGCGCAACCGGGGCTTCGCGCGCAACGCGGCAAGCAAAACAAACGCCCCGGGCTGAGCGAATCAGGACCGGGCGACGAGTCTGCCGGCGGCGAATTTGAACGCGGCTTGCAGCGTTCTCCAGAGGCAAGGCCCCGGAGATAAGGCGGGCATTCGACCAGGCTACGCGCCTGCACAACCTGAAAAGTAAAATACTCGTCATCTCTCAAGCCGCAGGCGCATTGGCCGGACAAAACGATAACGTTTTTATCCTGCGACTCGAATTATTCAGAGTAAATATATATTCCGGCATTAATTATAGTAATTAATGCCATCAATGGCTAATTTCTCTGTCATAAATTATTACCGTCCGCGCAGGACATCAAGATAATTATTAAATTAGCGACAATAAAATCACATAGTAATAATAGCCTGACAAGTTAGTTACAATTCCATATCCTGTTTATACTTTTTATGCAAAACACCCATCATGTCGAAATATTGATAATTCCGCGTTACTATAAAGAGACTATTTGCCGGCTTTTTGATAACAGTTATTATTCCGTTAGTGTTTCCACACCTCAATAGCTTCGCATAATAGCGCGACGCTTGCCGCTACAGGTTGTAGCGACAACGATATTATGATTAAACTCTACCCCACTGTTTTTAATAATTATTTTAATTGGCTTATCGTCCGTTACGCGTTGCGGCATGGTAAAAAGTGACGCATCGATGCGCGACGTTATTTAGCGGGACAGCGTGAGCGTCGGCCCCTCCCTGGGCCATTCCCCCTGCGATACGCCAGAGTTACAACGCCATATCCACCACGATTCGGCCGGTGATTTTTCCCTGGCGCATACGAGTAAAAATGTCGTTGATATTCTCCAGCGGCTCGGCGGATATCTCCGCCGCCACTTTTTTATGGCCGGCGAAATCCAGCGCTTCCTGCAGATCTTTACGCGTGCCGACGATCGAACCGCGCACCGTAATGCCGTCCAGCACCATATCAAAGATGGAAAGATCGAAACGGCCGGGCGGCAACCCGTTCAGCACCATGGTGCCGCCGCGCCGCATCATGGTCGTGGCCTGGGCGCAGGCCTTCGGCGAGACCGCCGTGACCAGTACGCCGTGCGCGCCGCCAAACTGCTGGTGGAACCAGACGCCGGGGTCGACCTCCCTGGCGTTGGCGACCACGCCGGCGCCCAGCTTTTTGGCGAAATTGAGTTTATCGTCATCAATATCCACCGCCGCCACGTTCAGTCCCATGGCGCGGGCATACTGGATGGCCAGGTGGCCCAAACCGCCGATACCCGATATCACCACCCATTCGCCGGCTTTGGCCTGGGTCATTTTCAACCCTTTATACACCGTGACGCCGGCGCACAGGATCGGCGCGATATGGACGAAGTCGACGTTATCCGGCAGGATGCCGACATAGTTGGCGTCCGCCAGGCAATACTGCGCAAAGCTGCCGTTCACCGAATAACCGGCGTTCTGCTGCGAATGGCACAGCGTCTCCCAGCCGCCCAGACAGTGTTCGCAGTGACCACAGGTGGAATAGAGCCAGGGCACCCCGACCCGATCGCCCTCTTTCAGGTGCTTAACCCCCTCGCCCACCGCCGTCACATACCCGACGCCCTCATGGCCCGGGATAAACGGCGGATTAGGCTTAATCGGCCAGTCGCCGTCGACGGCGTGCAGATCGGTATGGCATACGCCGGTGGCTTCAATCTTCACCAGCACCTTGCCCGCGGAAATGGCCGGTACGGGGGCCTCCTCAATGATCAGCGGTTGACCGAATGCGGTGACTACAGCGGCTTTCATCGTTTTCATGCGGAACCTCGTTTTTTACAACAATGGCAAGGAATGTTTCAGAACAGGCCGCGCGGCGCCGGGTCATCATGGACCCGCGTTTTTTCACCTGCTGGCCGAACGCGGCGCGCGCCGGCCTGTCCAGGATGGATGTACGCCATGCGCGGCTCCTCGAAATAAAAACAGGACGCAACGGTGCCGCGGCGGCGGCGCACAATATTGTCGCCAGATGCATAAGCAGCCCTTATACCACTTGTGATCTTTTTGTGAAAAAAAAGAAAGAAGATTAAAAACAGACAATTAATAACAAATTGATCGGCGGGGTATGCGCCTGAGCGCCGAAATCATCGCGAACTGTCCCCTTTTTTGTGTCGCAAGTCGCAACACAAGGGACATCAAACTGATACATATAAATAACATTTAACCATAACGGAGGATGCCATGCCGCAAGCCAAAGGAGATCAGGCGCAGTATGGCGGGCCGGGCGACGGCGACCGCCTCCCCGGACCGTTGACGGACTCCTGGCAACGCAGCCGGCGTTATGGCCTGAGCCGGGACGATGAGGCGATCCCGGACGTTCCCTCCGCCATGCTTAAAGACGCGCGGGAACAAAACAGCTGGATCTTCCACATCGCGCGCCCGCTGTTCACCCGTCTGGCGGCCGACAGGGTTAAGCAGAATGCGATCCTGGTCATGTCCGATGCCACCGGTCTGGTGCTGGAAACCTGCGGCAAGAATGATTTTTTGCCGCAGGCGGAGCGCGTCGCGCTGTCCCCCGGCAACCTGTGGGGAGAGCACGCCAGAGGCACCAACGCCATCGGCACGGCGCTGGCCCTGCATACATCGTGCGAAGTCACGGGCGCGGAACATTTTCTTAATCAAAACGCCGGTCTGTTCTGCTCCGCCGCCCCGGTATTCCGGCCCGACGGACAGATAGCCGGCGTGCTGGATCTGTCCAGCCCGGCGCAGCATCCGCACCGGGGAGCCGACCGGCTGATAGGTCAGACGGCGCGCTATATCGAGCATCACTGGGTAAAAAGCACGGTTTCGCCACAGCGCTGGATGCTGTGCCTGCATAGCGACGACCGGATGCTCGGCAGCGCGCAGGAACTGGTGCTGGTCTTTGCCGATAACGTGCTAATGGCGGCCAATAAACTGGCGATGAATGAATTCCGCCTGGCGCCGCACCATTTCGGCGTCAGGCGACTCGAGGCGCTGTTCGCGCACGCCCCGAGCGAAGCGGAGTTGCAGACGCTGCAAGCCGGCAACGAGCGACGCTACTACGCCACCCGTACGGCGCCGGGCCAGCGTTATTTCGCGCTGCGCCCGGCGGCCGCGCCGTTCGAAGAAAACGGCATTAATAAAGAGAAGGCGCTGCGGATACTCAACGCCGGGATCGCGCTGTGCATTACCGGAGAAACCGGCTGCGGCAAAGAACACTTTAGTCGCCGTCTGTACGAAACGAGCAAATGGCGCGACGGCCAGTTTGTCGCGATCAACTGTGCGGCGCTGCCGGAAAATCTGATCGAGTCCGAGCTGTTTGGCTACCTGCCCGGCGCGTTCACCGGCGCGAATCCGAAAGGCTACATCGGCAAACTGCGCGAGGCCGACGGCGGCGTGCTGTTCCTGGATGAGATCGGCGATATGCCGATCGCCATGCAAACCCGCCTGCTGCGGGTGCTGCAGGAAAAAACCGTGACGCCGCTGGGCGGCAGCGCCGCTTTCCCGGTCAATTTCGCGCTGATCTGCGCCACGCATCGCGATCTGCCGGCGCAGGTTAGAGCCGGCGAGTTTCGCGAAGATTTGCTGTACCGGATTGAGGAATATCGTCTGCATATTCCGCCGCTGCGCGAATGGACGCAGGTCGCGCGCCTGATTCATCGCCTGTGGCGGGAACTGGGCGCAGAGCGGCGCGATGTGACGTTGCCGGATGAGGTGGTGCGGCATCTGACCCGCCATCCGTGGCCAGGCAACGTGCGGCAGCTGCTGAGCGTGCTTAAGGTTGTGCTGGCGCTGGCCGACGACGGCGATATCATCAGCCTCGCCGATTTGCCGGATCAACAGGACACGCGACAAAGCGCGCCGCAGACGCGGCGCGGGAAGCTGGACGAGCGCGAGGCGATCCGCGCCGCCAACGGCAATATGAGTCTGGCGGCGAAAAAACTCGGTATCTCGCGCAGTACGCTCTACCGCCGGCTGGAAAAGACCAACTGCCGCCCGGGCTGAGTAAAAAACGGCAATGGCGCGACGCGATTGCCGCTCGTTCGGCGCGCTTAGTCCGTCGGCAGATTGACGCAGATATCCTCAGGCAGCCCCAACATAATGTTCAGGTTCTGCACCGCGGCGCCGGAGGCGCCCTTGCCTAAATTATCCAGTCTTGCCGCCAACAGCGTCTGCCGGTGTTCGGCATGCGAGAACACGAACAGCTCCAGCATATTGCTGTTGTTCAGCGCTTCCGGCAGCAAAAACGGCGCGCTCTCTTCCGGCAGCGCGTTAAGAGGCATCACGCGGATAAACGCCTCGCCGGCGTAAAACTCATCCAGCGCGCGCCAGGCGCTGTCGCCGTCCAGCACATTATTCAGCGGAATAAACACCAGCATGCCCTGAGCATAGTCGCCTACCGCCGGCTGGAATATCGGCCGCACCGCGAGGCCGCTCCATTTCTGTATCTCTTTCAGATGTTTGTGATCGAACCCCAGACCGTAGGCGGCATAGCCCGGCGCCGTCTGCTGGTAGCGTTCAATCATCGCCTTACCGCCGCCGCTATAGCCGGAAATCGCGTTAATCGCCAGCGGAGTTTGCGCGCCGATCAGGCCGCGCTGAACCAGCGGCGCCAGCAGCGTGATAGCGCCCGTCGCGTAACAGCCGGGGTTGGAGACATGGCTGGACTGGCGGATGGCCGCGCGCCGATCGGCGCCCAGTTCCGGCATGCCGTAAACCCAATCCGCCTCAGTGCGATGCGCCGAACTGGCGTCCAGCACCCGCGCGCCGACGGCATCGGCCAGCGCCACCGCTTCACGCGCGGCGGCATCCGGCAGGCACAGAATAGTGATATCCGCGGCGGACATCATTTCCTGACGCGCCTGCGCCTCTTTGCGCCTGGCCTCATCGATAGTGAGAAGCTCAATATGAGGGTGATTGATCAGACGCTGCTGGATCTGCAACCCGGTAGTGCCCGCCTGACCGTCGATAAATACACGATATTTGTTGCTCATAGACCTGTCTTTCTGAGTAGATAAAAGCGTTCCTGACCAGGTGTGCCGTCGTCGAACACCTGAAGAGAACTCAGTCAACATTGCGCGTTTCTGACCAGGCGTCAGACCTGCCGAAATCACTCAGCGCACTGAGTCCCGTCGATCATAACATTGTTGCCGCGCGTGAACGATGCCGGATGCGGCAACCCGGCCATAAAACTGCGGATATCGCGCCGGGATGCTGTAAAATCAATGGGTAAAGGGCGTCAGGCGGCCGATCGGCGCCTGATGTCGGACCGTTATCCCGCGTTGCCAGCCCACGCGGGATAACGGCCCGGCCGGGGAAACCGCGCGGCGACGCTTATTCGCCTTCGCGCGCGAACGCCAGCGCCGCGCTCAGCATCGCCCGCAGATGCGTCTGCAGCGGACGCGCTTTCTCTTCATCCCAGCGCCAGGGCGGCGTCTCGTCCATATAGGCGCTTTGCGCCAGCTCCATCTGCAAAGCATGAACGCCCTGCTCCGGCTGACCGTAGTGGCGGGTGATATAACCGCCGGTATAGCGGCCGTTTTCCACATGGCTGAACGGCGCGGCCAGGCGGGCAAGGTCGGCGACGCGGCGCTGCAGCGCGGGATCGCAGGTCACGCCCTTGTTGGTGCCGATATTGAAATCGGGCAGCCGTCCGTCGAAAAACTGCGGCAGAACGGAGCAGATCGAGTGGGCATCCCACAGCACCACGCGGGGAAATTGCGCGGTAAGCCGCGCCAGTTCGGCCGCCAGCTGATCGTGCCAGGGTCGCCAGTAGCGTTCGCGCCGCTGCGCCACCGCCTGCGACGAGGGCTGAGCGCCGGGCAGATACACCGGTCCGCCGTCGAAACGAATGTCCGGGCACAGCCCGGTAGTCGCCTGGCCGGGATAAAGGCTCGCGCCGTCCGGCGGCCGGTTGAGATCCACCACATAGCGCGAACAGGTGGCCTGCAGCACCGAGGCGCCCAGATCTTTAGCGAAGGCATACAGCCGTTCGATATGCCAGTCGGTGTCCGGCACCCGCCTGGCCTCGTCGGTCAGGGTATCGGCGATCTCCGGCGGCAGCCAGGTGCCGGTGTGCGGCATGGTGACAAACAGCGGCGCGCTGCCCTGGTGAAAAATAAACGGTGCTGTCGTGCTCATACTAAAACACTCCCGATCAAAGGTGTTGTAACAGTTGCCGACGCACATCGGCAAACGCCGCCTGCGCCGCAGAATGTAAGGTATGCTGACGATCAACGCGCAGCCGGCCGCCGGTCCACACGCGGCGCAGCGCGGAGGCGCGCGAACTGCCGAACAGATGGCCGGCCAGAATATTGTCCAGCGGCAGTTGAGCCAGCGCGACATGTTCGCCGTCCAGCTCGACCATATCCGCCCGCTGGCCGACGGCAAGCCCCGCCACCGGCCGACCGCAGGCCTGCGCGCCGCCCCGCAGCGCCCCCAGATACAGACTGGCGGCGACGTCCGGCTGCGCGTCATCGGCGCAGATGTTGCGCTGGCGGCGCTGCAAACGCTGCGAGTACTCCAGCAGCAGCAACTCCTCGGCGGCGCTGACCGCGACGTGGCTGTCGGAGCCGATTCCCCAGCGCCCGCCGTGCCGCCGCCACAGCGGAAAGTCGAATATGCCGTCGCCCAGATTGGCCTCCGTGCTGGGGCACAGCCCGGCCACCGCCCCGCTGGCGGCGGCGCGCCGATACTCCGGTTCGGTCATGTGCGTAGCGTGAATCAGGCACCAGCGCTCATCAACCGGCTGATTATTCATCAGCCACTCCACCGGGCGCTGGCCGCTCCACGCCAGACAGTCCTCCACCTCCTTCTGCTGTTCCGCGACGTGAATATGCACCGGCGCATGCGCATCCATCCGCCGGACGCCGTCGATCAGCCGCGTCAGCGACGCCGGCGTTACCGCACGCAGGGAGTGCGGCGCCACGCCCAGTCTCACCTGCTGCTGGCGGCATGGCGCCTGCAGTTGCTGCCACAGCGAGAGAAATTGCTCGCTGTCGTTGATAAAGCGGCGCTGTTTACTCTCCGGCGGCAGACCGCCGAAACCGCTGTTCTGGTAGCACACCGGCAGCAGCGTCAGGCCGATGCCGGTGTTTTTCGCCGCGTTGAGCAGGCTGCGGCACAGCGTGGTCGGTTCCGCATACGGCGCGCCGTCGGACTGATGATGCACATAGTGAAATTCGCACACCGAGGTATAACCCGCCTCCAGCATCTCGCTGTACAGCCAGGTGGCGACGATTTCCATCTGCTCCGGCGAAATACGCGCGGCAAACGCGTACATCAGGTTGCGCCAGCTCCAGAAGCTGTCCTCGCGCTGCTGTCGATATTCGGTCAGCCCGCTGAACGCACGCTGGAAAGCGTGCGAGTGCAAATTCGGCATACCCGGCAGCAGCCAGCCGGCGCGCGCCACGCCCGGCGGCGGGCTGGCCGCCGTACTCACATTGCTGAGCAAACCTTCCGGATTCCACTCCAGCAGGACATCGCGCCGCCAGCCGTCGTTCAGCAGCGCATATTGAGCAAAAAGTTGATTCGCAGTCATGATGGATTCACTCTCTGGTGAAAAAAGTCGCGGCGCTCCCGCCGCCTGAATGGCGATCGCCCGCTTCAGTTCTGGGACAACACCGCCTGCAGAAAACGCCGGGTGCGCTCGTTTTGCGGCGCGCCGAAAATCTGTTGCGGCGGGCCGGCTTCCACAATCCCGCCGCCGTCCATCACTACCACCACATCGGCCACTTCGCGGGCGAACCCCATTTCATGGGTGACGACAATCATGGTCATGCCCTCCTGCGCCAGCAGCTTCATCACCTGCAGCACCTCGCCCACCAGCTCCGGATCGAGCGCCGACGTCGGCTCGTCAAACAGCATCACCGAGGGCGTCATCGCCAGCGCGCGGGCGATCGCCACGCGCTGTTTCTGCCCGCCGGACAGGCTGCCCGGCATGGCGTTGGCTTTTGCCGACAGCCCGACTTTTTCCAGCAGCCGCATCGCCTGCTGGCGCATCGCCGCCTTGCTCGTCTTACGCAGCATCAGCGGCGCCACGCAAATATTTTCCAGCACCGACAGATGCGGGAACAGATTAAAGGACTGAAAAACCATGCCCACCTCTTTGCGCAGTTCATTCAGTTGCGGCTCGGCCAGCATGCGCCCCTGGCTGATCAACTGGCGGCCGCACAAAGTGACATCGCCCTCTTCCGGGTGTTCCAGCCCGTTACAGCAGCGCAGAAAGGTGCTTTTGCCGGAGCCGCTCGGCCCGATAACCACCACCACCTGGCCGGGGAACACATCGAAATCAATTCCTTGCAGAACCCGGTGGTCGCCGAAACGTTTGCCGAGCTGGCGAATGGCAATCATCGGCGACGCTGTGACTGTGCGATCGGCCATTACTGCACCCCTTTCATATGATGACGTTTTTCAAAATAGCGCAGCGCCAGCACGGAAATGCCGGTCAGGACAAAATACACGCCCGCCACGACCAGATAGGTTTCCAAATCCCGGTAGGAGTTGCTGATCACCGTGGTGCCGGCCTGCATTACGTCCTGAATGGTAATCAGCGACACCAGCGCGGAGTTCTTGATCAGTGCGATGAACTCGTTGCCCAGCGGCGGGATCATGCGCACCACCGCCTGCGGCAGAATGATTTTATACATCGCCTGACGGGCCGACATGCCCAGCGATCGGGCGGCCTCGTTCTGACCGCGCTCAATCGAATAAATCGCGCCGCGCACGATTTCCGAGATATAGGCGCTCGAATAGAGTCCGAGGCCGATCACCCCGCAGAAAAAGGACGGCAGCATCACGCCGAAACGCGGCAGGCCGTAATACCAGATAAACAGCTGGACCAGCAGCGGCGTGCCGCGAATCAGGGCCACGTAGCTGCTGGACAGCGCATACAGGACGCGGCGCTGAGGATTGAGCCGGGCGATGCCGATCAGCAGCCCGAGCGAACAGCCCACCAGCAGCGCGCACAGCGTAATTTCGATCGTGACCAGCGTCCCGGCCAGCAGCGTGTGGCTGCTGGCGAAAACCGGCGCAAAATCCAGGTCTAAATTCATAACGGTTCCTGTAATACGTCAGCATCCTGCGGGCATCGGCCGATGCCCGCCCGATTTATTTGCCCGAGGAGGGAAACCATTTATCCACCAGCGCCTGATACTCGCCGTTCGCCTTCAGTTGTTCGATGGCGCCGTCGATATCGTCGCGCAGCTGTGGCAGATTTTTACGCACGGCGATGCCATACTCTTCCGAGGTCAGCGGGTCCGGCAGAATGCGCACGCCGCCTTTGGTGCGGGCATACTGAAAGGCGGCCGGTTTACCGGTTACCGCGGCGTCCACCCGGCCGATACTGACCAGATTGAACATCTGCTGGTTTTTTTCCACTTCCACCAGCCGCACCTGCGGCATATTGCTGTGCAGCCACGCCACCGATTTAGTGCCGACCTGCACGCTGACGTTTTTGCCGTTCAGATCCTCGTGGGAATTAATCGTGGTGTTGCCCTCTTTCACCAGCACCACCAGACCGCCGGTCAGGTAAGGTCTGGTGAAATCGACCACTTTGGCGCGTTCTGGCGTGATGTAGATACCGGAAACCGCGATATCCGCCCGCTGGGACGTCAGGCTGGGGATCAGTCCTTTGAAATCCACGTTGGTCCACTGTACCGGGCGCTGCAGTTGCTTGCCGATAGCCTCCACCAGTTCAATATCGAAGCCGCTGAATTTGTTGTTTTCCATAAACTCCATCGGCGGAAAGGTGGCGTCCGTAACGGCTTTAATCGGTTCGCCGGCCTTAGCGAAAGATAGCGTGGAGAGGCAGGACAGCCCCACGGCGAACAGCGTATTGCATAAAACACGACGGGTTAAAGACATACATTACTTCCTCCAGGTAGAGACAAAAAACCGAACGCCAGCGGCGCCGGGCGTCAAAAATCTTTTAAACGATGATGAATACGTTCGGCGCTTTGCGCCGTCAGCGCGATCAATGCCGTCTGGCGCTCCGCGACGCGCTGCGAAGGCGCCATCAGGCTGAGCACGCCCAGCAGACGCCGGTCGCGCGTCAGCAGGGGGAAACTGACGCCCCAGATGCCGGCGTCCACCTCGCTGTCGCTGCAGGCGTAACCCTGCTGGCGGATCGCCGTCAGTTGTCGCAGCACCGCATCCCGCGCCTCCGGCTGAGGGAAGGCCTGCGCCAGCGCGTGATTGCGCTCCTGTTCCGGCATATGAGCCAGCAGACACCTTGCGGTGGCGCCGGCCCGCAGCGGCACGCTGCGTCCCTTCTCAAACGAACAGCGCAGCGACTGCGTGGCTTCAATCATGCTGATGCAAATGGCCTGACGCTGCATCGCCACGCTGATGGCGACCGTCTCCTGCGACTGCTCGGACAGCCACTGCATATCCTCTTGCGCGCACTGAGCCAGCAGCGTCGTGCCGTCAAACCCCAGCGCCAGCTGCAGGCTCACCGGCCCGGGGGCGTACAGGTTGCCGGTCTCCAGCACAAAACCCCAGCGGCGCAGAATCGCCAGTTGGCGGTACAGCGTACTCTTCGCCAGCCCGGTCGCCTTCATCAGATCGCCGGCGCTGGCCGGCCGGCCAAACTGGGCGATCACTTTCAGGATCATCAACACTCGCTCCTGCGACGTGACCGTCTCGTCCTTGTGGATTGTTGTAGCCCGTTCGTCTTTCAGCATGACCCCATCCCGTGAGCGAATTGAAACGTTACTGCGATAACTAAAGCAGATGGCATGCCAAAATACGGGAAATTGATTCCTACCATGTGAGAAACAACAGAATATCAATCGGATAAATGGCATAAAAAAGGCAAAAAAAGAGGGGGATAATGCGATGGACGGTAAAACAGGCACGAACGCGATGCCGGCCGGCGATTAACCGAACGCGCCACCGCACCAAAAAAGGGAGGCAAATGCACCAAAATGAATCACAGCCGCATAAAGCAAAGAGAGGCGGCCGGCGCTCTCCGCGGCGCGCCGCCTTAACGGCCGCCCGACGCGGCCGGGGTTGACCGCGCCGGCGGACGGATACCCTCGCGATCAACCGGCGGACGGTTCAAAAACTCACCATCAACAGGCGAGCGGCGAAACCGAGCAACACCACGCCCATCACCCGTTCGAACCAGTATCCTTTACGCTCAAACCGTTGGCGCACCGCCGGACTGGAGAAAAGCAGGCTGACCAACACAAACCATGCCGCGTTGACCGAACACATCCACAGACCGTACAGCATTTGTACCGACGTCGGCGTTGCGCTGCTTACTACGCTGGTGAAGATGGCGAGGAAAAACAGTGTGGCTTTCGGGTTGGTGGCATTGGTCATAAACCCCATCAGGAAGGCCTTATTCCTGCTCTGCGCCGGCGGCGCCGCCCCGTCGTGCGCCAGTGAGGGCAGCGGCGTCGGCTTGCTGCGGAGGAAATTGACGCCAAGGTAGATGATATACGCCCCGCCGGCGAATCTGGCGGCGGACATCAGCCAGGGGGTGGTATGCATCAACGCGCTGATGCCCAGCAGCGTGTAAATTATGTGCACCGACATCCCCGCCCCGATCCCCAGCGCCGTACAGATACCGGCCAGTCGGCCAAATCTTACGCTCTGCCGGATCGTCACCGCAAAATCCGGCCCCGGCGCAATCACCGCCAGAAAGTGAATCAGCGCCAGCCCGGCGAATTCGCCCCAGTAATTATGCAACATAGCGCCCCCCGGTCGGCGGGTAAAACAGCGCGGCGTCGCGGCCGGCGGCCGGCGGTTGACTATCGATGGCTTCCGATTCGCCGCTCTGGCGAGAATCGAAAAGATACAGGCGCTCAGTCATTTTTCATTTCCCTTCGTTGTTCTTTTCTTTACATTGTAGGGAATACCGTTGACCGCGATAATCCATCGCCGGACCAAATAACTTTTTCCTGATGAGCACAAATAAAACACTGTCCCTGATGGGGGAAATGGCGGTTTTCGTCAAGGTGGTGGAAACCGGCAGTTTTTCAGCGGCGGCCCGCCAGCTGGCGGCTACGCCGTCGGCCACCAGCCGCGCCGTGGCCCGGCTGGAAAAGGCGCTGGGCGCGCGACTGCTGCAGAGAACCACGCGTAAGCTGCGCCTGAGCGACAGCGGCCAGCAGGTCTACACCCACTGTCTGGCGATGGTGAACGCCGCCCAGGCGGCGATGGCGGTATCCGGCCAGCTTAGCGACGAACCGCAGGGCAGCGTACGGCTCAGCGTGCCTAAGGCGGTGGGCCGTTTCGTGATCCATCCGCACATGCCGGCGTTCCTCGCCCGCTACCCGAAGGTCGATGTGAGCCTGCTGCTGGATGATCGCTATGTCGATCTGATTGACGATCGCGTCGATTTGGCGATTCGCATCACCGATCAACCGCCGCCGGGCCTGATGGGCCGACGGCTGTTGGATATCGAACACTTGCTGTGCGCGACGCCGCACTATCTGGCGCAACAGGGAACGCCGCAGCACCCGCATGACCTGAAGGAACATAGCTGCATCTGCCTCGGCGAGGAGCCGGGCGATGCGCGCTGGAAATTCCGCCGGGGCAATAAAGTGGTCAGCGTCAACGTCCACGGCCGCTATGCGGCCAACCATACCGGCGTAAGACTGGATGCGGTTTTGCAGCACATCGGTATCGGCAGCCTGCCCTATTTCACCGCCCGCCACGCGCTGCAGCAAGGGTTGGTGGTTCAGGTGCTGCCGGACTGGCAGTTTCGCAGCCACTACAGCGGCGGGCTCTGGCTGCTGTATCCCCCCACCCGCCATGTGCCGCCCAAACTCAGCGTGCTGATTAATTTTCTGGCGGAACGCCTGAGCAAAGAACCGACGTTAAGCAAAGCGGCCGACGGCGGCCGCGGACAAGCGCTGCCGGCCGCTCCTTATGAATTTCCCGAGGCCGGCGTCTGGCCCGGCGCGCCTCCATGCGAAGAATGTTGACGATATGGCGTTGATCTACGACAGTTTCATCCTTCAGCCGGCGCGATTATTCTGCCCGACGCGCACCGGGGATCACCACAGGAAGACCAGCGATGACGAATCACCAACCGAGGGTTAAAGAATTAAGCGCATTTATGCTGACCCCGATGAACGAATCCGGCGTGGACGAAAAGGCGTTTATACGCATGCTGCAACGTCTGGTCGACGCGCGCGTGGACAGCATCGGCGTACTCGGATCCACCGGCAGCTATGGCTATCTCACGCTGCAGGCGCGCAAACGCATAACGAAACTGGCGCTTGAACATGCCGACGGGATCCCGGTGATGGTCGGCGTCGGGGCGTTACGCACCCGCGACGTGCTCGAACTGACGGAAGATGCGCAAAAGGCCGGCGCGAGCGAGCTGCTGCTGGCGCCGGTGTCCTACCAGAAACTGACCGATGATGAAGTCTGGCATTTATACGATACGGTGAATCGGCATCTTGCGGTGCCGCTGTGCGTTTACGATAACCCGGTCACCACGCACTTTTCATTCAGCGATGAACTGCATGGTCGCCTCGCGCAGCTCAGCCACATTGCGTCGATTAAAATCCCGGGCGTGCCGGACGACGCGGCAGCCGCCGCCGCGCGCGTGGCGCGCTTGCGCGCGCTGATCCCGCCGACGGTATCGATTGGCGTCAGCGGCGATGCGTTCGCCTTACGCGGCCTCAACGCCGGCTGCGACCTGTGGTACTCGGTGCTGGCCGGAGTATTTCCCGCCGTCTGCCGGCGTCTGGTTAGTCTGGCCGCTCAGGGCGAATCGCGCCTTACGCCAGAGATGGACGCGCGCCTGCAACCGGTCTGGGCGCTGTTTCAGCGCTACGGCAGTCTGCGGGTGGTGGCCGAGATGGCGGCGCAATTAGCATTGACGCAGCAGGACAGTCTGCCGCTGCCGTTACGGCGTATTGATAGCGAGGGCGTGGCGGCCGTTAAAGCGATCGTGCCGCTGCTGACGGCGTAGCGCTTAACGCGACCGGATACGCCGCCGGCGCAAATTCAGCGGCGGCGCCCGGAGAGTTTAGCCAGTAAAGATTGACGATAAGCGGGCCGGTCAGCGAACCAGCGGATTACGCTTCAAAACCTTCCGGCCAGGATGCGATCGGCCTGCTCGTCGCTCAGCGTATAGTCGAAGAAACGACGATAGAAATCCTGCGTCGCCAGGCGCAGGTTGAGCTGCGGGAACAGTTGCGGATGCAGTTTCTGCGCGGCCCACTGGATCTGCAGCGCGGTTTCGGTGCCGTAGCGGTCCCACGGAAAAACCCCGGCCGGATTGCGCCAGACCCGCCCGGCTTTCACCGCATCCAGCTGCGCCAGCTGACCGGCCCACGCCGAGCGGCTGAGCTCGCCGGCGTTGGCCGCCACGATGATCGCATCCGGTTTCCAGGCCAGTACCTGCTCAATGGACACCGGCTGCATATTGCCTTTCAGCCCCTGCGCCGCATTACGCCCGCCTGCGCGGCGGATCCACTGGTCGATCAGCGTGTCGCCGCCGTCGACCTTCAACGGATTCAGCGACTGAATGTGCAGCACGCGCGGACGCTGCTGCGGCGTAAGGCCGGCCGTTTTAGCATCAATACCCTGCAGTTGCGCATCCAGATAGCCGATGTACTCCTCCGCGCGCCGGCTGGCCGACGCCGTCCCCAGCACCTGCGCGGTGGTGCGTAATGAACGCTTCATCGAGTCAAAATCGACAAAGCGCATTTCGACCACCGGCAAACCGGCCTGGCGCAGCGACACGGCATTGCGATCGCCGGCGGTGACGAACACCACGTCCACGCCGCGCGCCAGTAAACTTTCGACATTAAAAGCGGTGCCCGTCGTCGACAGCGCCTGGTGGAGCGACGGCTGCACGGCGAACATCCAGGGCTGCGTCTGCGGATGATTGACGGTCGCCACGATCTCGCCGCCCGCGCCCAGCGTCATCAACAGCGAATGGTGGGCATACCAGGCATCGGCGATGCGCTCCGTTTTAGCCGGCAGCACGACCTGATTACCCACATCGTCGGTTACCGTACGCGTCGCGCAATAGCCGTTCAGGCCGAACAGACACAGCGAGCCCGCCAGAATCAAACCTGCGGGTAATCTCATGAGCGACTCCTTAAAACTCGATTTGCATGGAAACCTGCGCCATTCTCGGCGCGCCCAGTTGCGCCGAAGCGTTGCCGGCGCCGCTGTAGCCGTTCAAACCGCCGGGTACAATGTTGGTCCAGTAGTGGCGGTTGGTCAGGTTGGTCAGATCCAGCCGGAAGGTGGTATTGGTGTGGAACAGACGCGTGCGGTAGCGGCTGCCGACATCAAACAGCGCGTAGCTGCCGACCCAGTTGTCATTGGCGTTGTCGGTCGGCCGTCGGCCGACGTAGTGCACGTTGGCGTCAAGATCCAACCCCTCGATGACCGGGATGTTCCACACCGCCAGCAGATTGGCGGTCACGCGCGACAGCCCGACGATTTGCTTATCGCGGCTGGCGGCCGTGGCGGTATCGCGCAGTTTCGGTTCGAGCAAGGTCACGCCGCCGTAGAGATGAACATCGCGGCTGACGTCGCCGTCGGCCATCAGCTCCAGCCCGCGGTTGCGCTGGCTGCCATCCATCGCGAACAGGCCATCCTGACGGGTATAGGCGAACGGCCGCTCAATCTGGAACAGCGCGGCGGAAAGATTGGTCTGCCCGAGGCGTAGTTTACTGCCGACTTCGATCTGTTTGCTGCGGTACGGCGCGGTAATTTGCCCGGCATTGCTTGAGGTCGCCGGCGCGGTGTCGCCCTGCTGCAGACTGTCGGCGTAAGTCGTGTACAACGTCAGGTTTTCCACCGGTTTATACATCAGGCTGGCCGAACCGCTAAAACCGCTGTCGTTCGAGGCGCTGGTGCGCTGATGGGTTTGAGCGTAGTTGGCCGAAGTAAGGAAACTTTCGCTCCCCGCCAACAGCAGGCTCCACTGCGGTGAGAACGTCAACGTATCGGCCAGCGAGAACGCCTGCTGAGTGCTGGTCGCCGAATGGTAGCGGTTGGTGAAGTCCGGATAGTCCGGCTCGGCAAATGACTGCAAATTGCTGAGATTGCCCGAACCCAGCGTGCTGGTGCCGCCGTGCTGCGGATTGTAGTTCTTCCACACGAATCCGCGCATCCCCAGCGCCAGATCATGCTGCAGCCAGCCGGTATTGACGCTGCCGTTTAGCGTCGCCATGTAGCTGTTGATGATAAAACGGCTGGCGGTGGCGCTGGATACGGTGGTTTTATAATCGCCCTGGTTGTTGATCAGCGTGTTGGTCACCGCCGTGGATTCGCGATCGGCCACCTGGTGCAGCACGCCGATGTCCGACTGCCAGTTGCCGTCGAAATCGTGTTTCAGGTGGAAACTGGCGGTAGTGGTGTGGTTGTCGTTGCCTGCATAGGTCTGGCCGAGATTACGCTGCGTCGGGTTCAGCGCGCGGGGATAGGCCACCCCGCTGGCCAGCGCGAAGCTGCCCGGCAGCCCCTTTTCCAGATAGTGGTAATAGCTGAAATTGCTTTCCAGCACCGTCTGATCGCTGAGTTGAAAATCCAGCGCCAGGCTGGCCAGCTGGCGCCGTTTCTTACTGCCCGACGCGTAGCTGCCGCCCTGTTCATTAAGCAGATTCAGTCGATAGCGCACGCGCTCGCCGTCGTCGAGCGGGCCGCCGAGATCGAGCGCGCCCAATCCGGATAGCCCGGTGCCCATCCCCAGCGTGACGCTGTTTTTCCGGCTGTAGCCGGGCCGTTTGGAAACGAAGTTAAACATGCCGGCCGGGTTGGCAGGACCATAGAGCGAACCGCCCAGGCCGTTCAGCACCTCGATTTGCTGGAACTGTTCCGCCGGATAATCGGTGGTCGACACGACATTCAGCCCGTCGATCATCGAGTTTTGCACCACGCTGCCCTGTACCCCGCGGGTTTGCGGCCGCGCGCCGTCGCCCTGCACCGACGGCAGATATTTATAGATATCTTTGAGGCTTTTCGCCTGCTGACGGACGATCACCGCTTGCGGCACCGCCTGCACGGCATAAGGCGTGTTCAGCAGATCGCGCTTGCCCAACACGCCGAGCGTCGCCTTCTGCGTGCCGGAGGCGGAAGGGTCGTCCGCGGCGCTGCCGGCGGCGTTAGCGCCGGCGTTTACGGTAATGGTATCCCCGGAATCCGCCGCGTTTGCGGCGCCTGCGGCCAAAAGAAGGCCCCATGCGCCGGCGACAATCGGCATTTTTATTGTATTTTTCATTTGTTATCTATCCATTAAGGAATAAAAAAACGGTGCCCGCCATTCAGATCGACTTGTCGTACCTGAGCCTGATAAATGCGGGAAATCAACGCGCTGTTCACCACATCGTGAGGCGCGCCATCGGCAATCAGCCGACCTTCATGCAGCACTAATACCCGGCTGGCGGCTATCAGTGCATGTTCTGGCTGATGAGTGATCGTCAGCAGGGTGCGGCCGCCGGCGGCCAGCGTTTTAAGCTGCGCCAGTAACTGCAGTTGATGGCCGTAGTCCAGGCCGTTGACCGGCTCATCAAGCAATATCAGCGGCGTGTCCTGCACCAGCGCGCGGGTAATGAGTACCTGCTGCCGCTCGCCGCCGGAAAGCCGGGTATAATTACGCGCCGCCAGATGGGCGATGCCGCCGTCCGCGAAGGCTTGCGCCACGCGCTGTTCGTCCTGCGCCGACGGGCCGCGCCCGAGTCCGGTCGCCGGCAGCCGGCCCTGCATCACCACCTGCCAGGCGGTAAACGGGAAATGCGGCTGATGCTGCTGCGGCACCCAGGCGATACGGCGCGCGATATCCCGCCGTTTCATACCGGCCAGCGGCTGTCCGTCCAGCAGAACGGCGCCGCTTTGCGGGCTAATCAGACGCAGCAACAGGCGCAGCAGCGTGCTTTTCCCGGCGCCGTTCGCGCCCAACAGCGCCACACACTCGCCGGCGTGCAAATCAAAACAGATATCCTGCAGCAGCGTACGCTGCGGCAACGCATAACAGAGATGGCGGGCGGACAGGATCATAGCCAGCCCCGCCGCGCCGACTTCAGCAGCGCGACAAAGGCCAGCGCCCCCAGTAATTGGGTGATAATGCCGAGCGGAATCTCTCCCGCCGTCAGCGAACGGGCCAGCCCATCGCACAGCAGCAAAAAACAGGCGCCGAGACAGACTGAAACCGGCAGCAGCCAGACATTGCTGGCGCCGACCAGCAGACGGGCCAGGTGCGGGATCAACAGCCCGACCCAACCCACCATGCCGGCGATGCTTACCGTCAGCGCGGAGATCAGCGTCGCCAGTACGATAACGCCGTAACGGTAAACCCGAACCGGTACACCAAGGCTGTAGGCCTCGTCTTCGCTGAGCGTCATCACGTCCAGCGCGCGCCCGCAGCTCGCCAGCAGCAGAGTCGCCAGCGCCAGCGGCGGCGCGATCAGCCATAGCGCGCGATTGTCCACCGCGCTCAGGCTGCCCAGCGTCCAGTAAACGATGGCAGGCAACTGATCCTGCGGGTCGGCAAGGTATTTGACGATCGACAACAAACCGGTAAACAGCGCGTTGCTGATAATGCCGCCGAGGATCAGCATCAGCATCGACGACGAGGCGAACAGGCCGGCGATACCCACGCCCAGCGCGACCGCCAGTAATCCGGCCAGCGTGGCCAGCAGCGGCACCCACAGGCCATTGAGCCCGAAGGTGATGCCCAGCGCGGCGCCGAACGCGCAGCCGCTCAACACCCCCAGCAGGCCCGGCGAAACCAGCGGATTACGAAATACCGCCTGGTAGGCGGCGCCGGAGACGGACAGCCCCGCGCCGACCAGCACGGCGGCGATAATCCGCGGCAGGCGGGTATCGATAATGAGGTTATGCAGCAGCGTATTTTGCGGCGCGGAGGGCAGCGAATGGAAAAAATTCAGCAGGGTCGGGAAAGCGATCGGATAGCGGCCTATCGTCAGCGAATACAGCATGCCGAGCAGCAAGAGCGACAGGCTAAGGAAAAAGCAGCGCCGGGGCGTAAAAAAACGACGGCCGCCGGTATGCGGCACGGAAGTCGCGCCCGCGGAAATTTTCATTTCATTAACAATAGGAATGGAAAAAACGTTACAAAAAAGGGTACGACCAAAAAAACGTGAGCACAACGTTATGCAGAGAATTATATACCGGGTTAATTGTAACTAAATATAATTACCGGTCCGCGCTATCGCCGGCGTCTTACGACGCCTCGCCGATATGGCGGCTAAAGATATCGATCAAACAATCGGCGGTGAGACGCAGCCGCGGCGCGCGGCGCACATCGGCGTGCATCACCAGATAAACCGGCAGCGGCGCAGCGGGATCCAGCGCCACCAGCCTGGCGAGCGCGCCAGTCGGATGCGCCTGGCGCGCCCGGCCGTTACTGATGCAGCGCCCGTCCTTCCGCGGCCAGAATCGCCTCATGCATCGCCTCCGACAGCGTCGGATGGGCGAAAATCACCGCGTGCAGGCTTTCATCGGTGGCTTCCAGCGCATGGGCGATGCCGAACCCCTGAATCTGTTCAGTCACATCGGCGCCTACCATATGCGCGCCGATCAGCTCGCCGCTGTCGGCGTCGAACAGCGTTTTGACAAATCCCTCCGGCGCGTCCAGCGCCAGCGCTTTGCCGTTGGCGCGATAGGGAAACGTCCCCACGTTGATGGTTCTGCCGCCCGCCCGCGCCGCGGCTTCGGTCAATCCCATACTGGCCACCTGCGGTCGGGTATAGGTACAGCGCGGCACGAAATCGCGTTCGATGCCGCGCACGCCGCTGACGCCGGCCAGCGCTTCCACGCACAGCACGCCTTCCCGGCTGGCCTTATGAGCCAGACAGGGCGCGCCCGCGACATCGCCGATAGCGTACAGGCCAAAGACATTGGTGCGGCAAAACTCGTCGATGCGGATAAAACCGCGATCCCGTTCGACGCCCAGCGCCTCCAGCCCCAGATCTTCGCTGTTGGGCTGTACGCCGGCGGCGCACAGCACCCGTTCCACCACCAGCGTCTGCTCCCCCTGCGGCGTGACAAGCCGACAATGCACGCCGTCCTCCCGTTTCTCCGCCGCACTCACCCGGCTGCCGGTATAGATGCGTATGTCTCGCCGCTCGAACTGCTGGCGCACCAGCGCCGCGCACTCGCCGTCTTCCTGCGGCATTATCTGATCGGCCAGTTCCACCAGCGTGACCTGACAGCCAAGGTCGTTATAGAGGCTGGCGAATTCGGCGCCGATCGCGCCGGAGCCGATCACCAGCAGCGAACGCGGCAGCGCCGCCGGCCGCAGCGCATCGAAGTAGGTCCAGATCGTTTCGCCATCGGGTTCAATCCCCGGCAGCTCCCGCGGTCTGGCCCCGGTGGCGAGGATAATGTGAGCGGCGCGCAGCTCGCACGCCGCCTCGCCGTCTACGGCAACCCGGCCTTTATCCAGCAAACGCGCTCGTCCGCGAATCACGGTAACGCCGTTTTTTTTCAATAGCGCCTCCACGCCCTGGGTCAGTTTGCCGGAGACCGCGCGGCTGAATTGCACCAGCGCGTTAATGTCGAAACGAAGACCGTCGAAGGCGAAGCCCAGCTTATCAGCGTGCGCCAGACTATGCGCCACTTCCGCGCCGTGCAGCAGCGCTTTGGTGGGAATACAGCCCCAGTTTAGGCAAATGCCGCCCAGATGCTGCTTCTCCACCAGCGCGGCGCGCAGGCCGAGCTGGCCGGCGCGGATGGCGGCGACATAACCGCCCGGGCCGCCGCCGATCACCAGTACATCATAGCTATCGTTCATCTTGCGCCTCCTAAGCCAGCATCAGGGATGGGGTTTCGACCCGCCGTTTCAGTTCCTGCAGGAAGGTCGCGCCCACCGCGCCGTCGATAACCCGGTGATCGCAGGACAACGACACGGTAAGCGTTTGACGCGCCACGATCGCGCCATCGCGCGCCACCGGCCGCAACTCGCCCGCCCCTACCGCCAGAATGGCGCACTGCGGCGGGTTAATGATGGCGTCGAACTGGCGCACGCCGAACATGCCGAGATTGGAGAGACAGAAGGTGCCGCCCTGAAACTCTTCCGGCCGCAGCGTGCCCGCTTTGGTTCGGGTAAAAAGCTGATGCAGTTGCTGCGAGATTTCGCCGATCGTTTTGCGATTCGCGGCGTGCAGAATGGGCGTGAACAAGCCGGAAGGCAGCGCCACCGCGACCGCCACATCGGCCTCGCTGAATCGGCGCAGGGTGTGGCTCTCCTCATCATACTGGACATTCATCGCCGGTACGGCAATCAACGACTGGGCCGCGGCCTTCACCAGCAGATCATTGACCGTCACCTTCACGCCGGCAATGCCGTGATTGATTTCCTGCCGCAGCGTCAACAGCGGTTCCAGATCGAGATCGACCACCAGCCGGAAGTGAGGCGCATTGCGCTTCGACGTCTGCAGGCGCGAGGCGATGGTGCGCCGCATCATCGACAGCGGCTCGCTGACAAACTCGGGCGCAGGCGGCGTCTCCGTCGGCACTGGCTGCGCCGTCGGCGCGCTAAATCGCGCGGCGGCGGCTTCCACATCGGCCCGGCTCACCCGACCGACGCGGCGACAGTCGAGCAGGTTTATGCCCAGTCTGGCGGCCAGCCGGCGCGCCAGCGGCGTGGCCGGCACCGCGCCGTCATCGCCCAGGGAACGCAACGGCCTGCCAGCGGCGCACGCACGAGCGGGCGGTTCGACATGGCCGCCCGCCGCCACGATCGCCCGTTCAATATCCGCGACGGAAATCCGCCCGCCGCGCCCGCTGCCGCTTACCTTGCCGGGATCTATCCCCAGCCTGCGCGCCAGCCGACGCGCGTGGGAGGTGGCGTCGATGCGGTCGTAGTCGGCGTCGCCGCGCAGACTGTCGGGCACTCGCGTGGGTTGCCGTTGGCCGGACGCCGCCGGAGCGGCGGGCGCGGCGGCTAAAGCCGGCGTGACGGCGGGTGCGGGCGGCGAGGCGGAGGGTACGGCGGCGGTTGATTCAGACGCCGCGCCGGCAGGCTCGCTTTTGCCCAGTCCGGCCGCATAGCTATCCAGCTCCGCGTCGGTTACCTCCGGCTCCGCGCACAGCGCCAGCGCCGCCCCGACCGGCAGAGTATCGCCGGGCTGCGCCAGCAGTCGCCGCAGCACCCCGTCAAACGGCGCTTCCAGCACGTTGGTGATTTTGCTGGTTTCAATCTCGCAAATCTCCTGTCCCTTGTTAAAACGCGCGCCCTGCGCAATCAGCCACTGAGAAAGCATGCCCTCTTCCATCGAAAGCCCCCATTTGGGGACTTCAAGCGTTTGAATTTTGCTCATTATCAGGCCTCCATCAGTTCACGCACCGCCGTTTCAATACGTTCCACGCTGGGGATCCACAGCGTCTCCAGCGCCGGAGAAAACGGCACGGGGGTATGCGGCGGCGTGATCAGCGCCACGGGCGCTTTAAGACAGTGGAACGCCTGAGACGCAATCAGCGCGGCGACGTCATGGGCGAAGCCGAAACGGGCGGCGGACTCGTCCACAATCACCACCCGTCCGGTGGACGCCACGGACTCGAGTATCCCCTCTTCGTCAAGCGGCGAGACGGTGCGCGGATCCACCACCTCCACAGAGATGCCCTCTTTGGCCAGTTTATCCGCCACCTGATTGGCTTTGCTGACCATTGCGGAGAGCGCGATAATGGTCACGTCCTCCCCTTCGCGGGTATAGTTAGCCTGACCGAGCGGCAGCGCGTAGATCTCATCCGGCACTTCGCCTTTTACGTCGTACAGCATCTTGTGTTCGCAAAACACCACCGGGTCATCATCGCGGATCGACTGAATGAGCAGCCCTTTGGCGTCGTACGGACTGGAGGGCACCACCACCTTAAGGCCCGGCGTGGTGGCGAAAATATTGTAGGGCGACTGGGAGTGCTGGGCCGCCGCCGAAAAGCCGGCGCCGATCATTCCGCGCACCACCAGCGGGGCTTTGGCCTTGCCGCCGAACATATAGCGGAATTTCGCCGCCTGGTTGTAGAGCGCATCGTGGCTGACGCCGAAAAAATCCATAAACATCAGCTCAGCCACCGGACGCAGGCCGGTGACCGCCGCCCCGGCGGCCATACCGATAATGGCCGATTCGGTAATCGGCGTGTCGATCACGCGCGCCGAACCGAACTGGCTCCACAGCCCTTTGGTGACGCCGAGCACGCCGCCGAACGCTTCGACTTTCGCCTCTTCCGGCGCATTGCCGCCGTGGCCGCCGCGCAGGTCCTCGCCAATCAGTATCACGCTTTCATCACGCGCCATTTCCTGCGCCATCGCTTCCCTGATAGCTTCCCGGTAAGTTTTTAGTGTCATGGCCGCCATCCTTAATAAGAGACATAAACATCGGTGAGCAAACTTTCCGGCGCCGGATTTTCAGCGGCGCGGGCCTTAGCCACCGCGTCGTCGACCAGCGCATGAACTTCCGCGTCAATGGCCTTCAGTTCGGCGACGGGGATCTGATCTTTGACTTTGTCGGCGAAGATCTTCAGCGGATCGTGATCTTCCCGCAGCCGGTCGACTTCGCCTGACGCGCGGTATAGCCCGGGATCGCCCTCGAAGTGGCCGTGCCAGCGGAAGGCGCGCGCTTCAATCACGCTCGGCCCGCCGCCCTGACGGGCGCGTTCGACGGCCCCGGCCGCCGCCTGGTAAACGGCGAAGAAATCGGTACCGTCCACCCGAACGGCGGGCAGACCAAATCCGGCGGCGCGTCCGGCGATATCCCGACCGCCGACGGCGTAATCATGGCCGGTGCCTTCGCCATAGCCGTTATTTTCGAAGACAAACACGGCGGGCAGGCCGAGCACCACCGCCATGTTGATGGCCTCGAACACCAGCCCCTGGTTGGAACCGCCGTCGCCGGTGAACGATACCGCCACGCCGTCCGTTTTGCGGGTTTTAGCCGTCAGCGCCGCGCCGATCACCAGCGGCGGCGCGCCGCCGACAATCGCGTTGGCGCCGAGCATCCCCTTTGCCAGATCGGCGATATGCATCGAGCCGCCCTTGCCGCGGCACAGCCCGCTATCCTTGCCGAAAATCTCCGCCATCATGCCGTGGATATCGCAGCCCTTGGCGATACAGTGCCCGTGACCGCGGTGCGTCGAGCCGATATAGTCCGTCGGCCTGAGGTTTTCGCAAACGCCGACGGCGATAGCTTCTTCTCCGGTGTAGAGGTGGATAAAACCGGGAATATCGCCGCGGGTATTCTCCGTATGCAGGCGCTCTTCGAATTCGCGTATTTCACGCATTTTGCGGTATGCCTGCAGCAACTGCCGTTTATTCAGTTCCATATCTCCGTCCTCATGGTTATTCACCGGCCGCCTGCCGGCGGCGGTGCGGCTAACGGGGCGACTGACGCGCTGTAATAAGTAAGGTGACTCTATAAGCTAGTCCGGCGGCGCAATAACCCCCCGTTCGGGGGGGAAGGCCGGGTGGAAACGAATAAATGAGAGGGAGGTCAACTTCTGACAAGGTGCCGCCTGGTGTTGGTCTCGCCGTTGCTTACACTGAGTCTAAGGATACTCAGTGAGGTAGCAGCGCGTATGGATCGACTTCTTCCGACGGATTATCGGTTTGCGGCATCGTATTCGTATAAGGAAAATCCCTTTCACGTTACCCGTAGGCTGCCGCTGATCCTGACCAAATTCACGCCGCCCCGCTCGCCCGGCAAACTGCTGGCGCGCGACAGACTCCTGCGCCGCCTGGATGAGGCGGCATCCGGCAGCCTGACGTTGCTTAGCGCCGCGGCGGGCTGCGGTAAAACCACGCTGCTGGCGCAGTGGTATCGCCATCGTCATCAGCGCGGCGATGCGATCGCGTGGCTTAGCCTGGAGGAGTATGACAACGATCCGGCCCAGTTCATTCGCTATTTTCTCGCGGCGCTGGCGCCGCTGTGCGCCGACTGGCGTGAAACCTTTCGCCCCTGGATCGAGGAAGCGTTGCCGCCCGATTTTTCGCTGCTGCTGGTGGAACTGATTAACCACCTGCACCACAGCACGCAGCCGCTCTACCTGATTCTGGATGACTACCAGAACATCAGCCACCCGGCGATTCACGAAGGGATGAACTGGCTGCTGAAGCATGCTCCCGCCGCGTTGCATCTGGTCATCGGCAGTCGTTTTCGCCCGCCTCTGGCGCTGAGCCGCCTTCAGGTACAGGATCAGGTAATGGAGATAAACGACGCCGATCTGTTTTTTACTCTGGAGGAGGCCGGCGATTACCTGCGTTCTTTTAGCGGAAAGCAAACCGGCGCGCAGGAAATTCAGCGACTGATGGCGCTAACGGAAGGCTGGGTCGCAGGCCTGAAGATCGCCGCCCTGTCGCCCGACTGGCAGCGCGATCCCGAGCGGTTTTTGAGCCAGATGCGCGCAGGGGCGCAGGCCATGGGCCGCTATCTGGAAGAGGTGATTTTCGCCCCGCTGCCGCACGACGTATTCGATTTTCTGCTGCACACCGCCATCCTGCATCGCCTTACCCCCTCGCTCTGCAACGCCGTCACCCGCCGGGAAGACGGCGCGCACATGCTGGACTGGATTCAGCAGCACAACCTGTTCATCACCGAGCTGGACGAGGACGGCGTCTGGTTTCGCTACCATCCCCTGATGCGCGAGGCCCTGCTCCGGCGGCTGCAACAACGCGAGCAGCAGGCGATCAATGCGCTGCACGAGCGGGCCGGCAGTTGGTTCGCCGGCCAGCGGCTGTGGGCCGAGGCGGTGCGCCATGCGCTGGCGGCGGGAAAAACCGGCGCGCGTCACGCCGAAGCCAGCGCGCAGTCGCTGGCCGAAGAAGGCGATATCGATACGCTGGTGCGCTGGATGCGCGTCCTGCCCGCCACGCCCGATCCGTCGCGCATCGATCTGCAGCTTAATCTGGCCTGGGCGCTGGCGCACCGTTTTCGTTTTAACGACGCCCGCCAGTTGCTCGACGCCATTGAGCGGATGACCGGCGCGCACCCTGAAGCGCTCTCTCGCGCCCTTTGGGTAAAGCTGCGTGTCGTACGGGCGATTTGCGAGGCCTTCGCCGAGAATATCGCCCTCAGCGTGGCCATCGTCGAACCTTTGTTCGACGAGATTCCGTGCGGCGATATCTGGGTCGACGGGTTGGTCTGCAACATACTCAGCTACTGTCGTCTGGTGGATTCGCGGCCGGAACAGGCGCTTTCGCTACAGCGCCGACTGCCGGAAAGAAAGGTGGCGCAGCGTAACCTGTTCGTGGAGGTCTACCGCGCGTTTGTCATTGCGCAGGGCTATCTGCGTCAGGGCAATCTGGCGGAAGCGGAACGTCGGGCCGCCAGAGCGCTGCGCTATGCCGAACGACACACCGGCGTTAACTCCAGCAGCGGCGCAACGCTGGCTCCTATCCTCGCCGAGATTGCCTGGGAGCGAGGCGACGACGAGCGGGTCGACGCCCTGCTCTCTCTGCGGCTGGAGATGATCGATAGCTTTTGCCCGCCGGAGGGACTGTGCCGCTGTTATATCGTGCTGGCGCGTCAGGCCGACCTGCGTCGCCAGCCGGCCGAAGCCGCTCGCCTGCTCGCCCACGCCGGGCAGCTGGCGCAGAGCAGAGGCTGGTCGCGGGCCAGAGCCCCGCTGCTGGCCGAAGGAATAAGACTACGCCTGGCGCATGACGACACCGGGGGCGCCGATGCGCTGCTGGACGAACTGACGCAACTGGCCCGGGATAACCAGCCGCAGACGTACGAGGGGGCGTTAAACAGCATCTCGCTCGCCTTGCGCCTGAGTCGTAATCACCGGCGACTGGCGCGCGGCGAGGCGGCGGCGGCCGCCGAGTCCTTCGGTCAGTTGGCCGCCGAACTGGAACAGCGCGGCGAGCGGCTCAGCGCCGTGCGCATTAACGTGCTGCAGGCGGTGGCGCTATGGCGGGCGCAGGAAGCGGATCGCGCGGCGGAGGTATTGCGCGCCGCGTTACAGCACGCGGCGCGCCAGCAACTACAGAGCAGCCTGCTGGCGGCGGGACCGGATCTGCTGCTCTTGCTGAGCCATCTGCAAAAGAGGCTCTCTCCGCACGGCGAACTGGCGACGACCGCGGCCCGGTTTTACCAGCAGGCGCTGGCGATCTTCGGCCCGCCGCCGCAGGACGAGGTACGCGCCGGCGATGCGAGCCGCTCTCTGACCGAACGGGAACAGCAGACGCTGCGGCTCATCGCCGACGGCTACTCCAACAAAGGGATCGCCCGTTCGCTGGGCATATCCGCCGAGACGGTGAAGTGGCATCTCAAACAGCTGTATGAAAAACTGCAGGTCAGCGGGCGCATTCAGGCGGTGAACCGGGCGCGCGGATGGCATCTGCTGGATACGTCGCCGCCGTTCAACGGCGGCGGCGCGCGCGACTGACCGGACGCCCCGCGCCGACCGTATTCGGCAGCGCGGGCATCGGCCCCTGCCGCTCAGGAATCGGCGGCGCAGCTAAATAGCTTTACATAATAGCGCGACACTTGCCCTGCAGGTTAAGTAACAACGATATTATGATAAAATCATAATCACCTGTTTTTAATGATTATTTTAATACACTTATCATCAGTTACGCGCGGTGGCATGGTCAACAGTGCAGCATCAATGCGCGAAGCTATTTAGAATTTACGCCTGTCGCCGCCGGGCGGCCCCTTCTCTTTCAATCCATATAATCACCGCAATAAATTATATTTCCTTCGTTCGCACGCATTACCGGCGGAATAAGAAAAAACACAAAAGACAAAACGATGCCGCACGAATATTGATGAAAATTCCTGGAAATAATAAAGCCTATTGCATCATGTTAAGTCATCGCTAAAAATACCGCCCCGCGCCGGCATAGCATAGATATTACCTATCAACGCGTTGGCGTGAAAAAATAAAAACGCATGCGCTCTGTCTCTGTCATCGTAAATACATATTTATTTCTAATAATATGCTCTAAATAATTCGAGCTGCAGAACAAAACGTTATCATTTTGTACAACACAATGCGTTGCCCCATATGAACCCGTCCCATACCGAGTCGGGTAACAAACCAACGCACCTGCCGCCTGAAGTATGACGTGCATATCGACCGTATTACCGACAACGTTTAAATACCTGCCATATATAGCCAAAATAATTCGGTTGCAGGAAGGCGGCGCCCGGCAAGGGCGAGCCCCATGGATGGGACGAGTAACAAAGCCAACGCGCCTGCAACCTGAAGTATGAAGGTTATACATATACGTAGCAAAAGGTTATCATGAGCGACAATAGTATTACCCCAAAACTCCGCGCCATTGAAAATGGCAATCCTCAGGTTCGGCAAAAAAATAGCCGATTGACAATTATATTTTTTATCCTCCTGCTGGTACTGGGCATTGCCTTTGCCGGCGTCAATTTGTTCAATGACGTTGCCGATTCGGGCGCGACCTATACCAGCTATCTGCCGTTTTTATTGTTAGGGATGGCGCTATTGATTGCGTTGGGCTTTGAGTTCGTTAACGGTTTCCATGATACCGCCAACGCCGTGGCCACGGTTATTTACACCCGCTCCCTGCCGCCGATGGCCGCCGTTATCTGGTCGGGATGCTTTAACTTTTTCGGCGTATTGCTCTCCAGCGGCGTGGTGGCCTTTGGCATTATTTCCCTTCTCCCGGTGGAACTGATCCTGCAGGCCGGCACCGGCAACGGTTTCGCCATGGTCTATGCCCTGCTGTTTTCCGCCATCATCTGGAACCTTGGCACCTGGTGGCTCGGCCTGCCCGCATCCTCGTCCCATACGCTGATTGGCTCGATCATCGGCGTCGGCGTGGCTAACGCGCTGATCCATGGCCGCACCGGAACAAGCGGCGTTGACTGGACGCAGGCGTTAAAAGTCGGCTACTCATTATTGTTATCGCCGGTTATCGGCTTTGTCTGCGCCGCGCTGTTGCTGCTCGTCCTTAAAGCGCTGGTTAAAAATCGCAAGCTGTACGCCGCGCCCGAAGGCGATGCGCCGCCGCCGTTATGGATCCGCGGCCTGCTGATTTTAACCTGTACCGGCGTGTCGTTCGCGCACGGGTCAAACGACGGCCAGAAAGGGATGGGGCTGATTATGCTGATCCTCGTCGGAACCATGCCGATCGCCTATGCGCTGAACCGATCAATGCCGCCGAAACAAATCCCGCTGGTGGCGTCGCTGTCGTCGGTCACGAAACAGGATTTATTGCGCCAGTTCCCTGCGCCGGATCCTCAACCCGCAGCGCGTACGACGCTGACCGAGTATGTGCGCACCCGAACGCTGACGCCGGCAGTCGTCCCCGCGCTCGCCAGCCTGGCCGGCGCGATCGGCGATGAAATTAAGCAATACGGTTCGGTCAATAATATCCCTGCGCAGTCCGTATCGAACACCCGAAACGACATGTATCTGGCATCAGAAACCATTAAACAGCTGAAAACGGAAAAACAGCTGCATCTGACGCTGGAATCGCAAAAGAACCTGGATGCCCTGAAGACTCAACTCGACAGCGCCACCCGCTTTATCCCGTTCTGGGTGAAAGTGGTGGTTGCCATCGCCCTCGGTCTGGGAACGATGGTGGGCTGGCGACGTATCGTTGTTACCGTCGGGGAAAAAATCGGTAAAACGCATCTCACCTACGCCCAGGGCGCCAGCGCCGAACTGGTAGCCATGGCCACCATCGGCGCCGCGGACGCGTTCGGACTGCCCGTTTCGACTACCCACGTACTCTCTTCCGGGGTGGCCGGCACAATGGCGGCCAACAAATCCGGTCTGCAGATGAATACCTTACGCAACCTGATGATGGCATGGGTGCTCACGCTGCCGGCGTCGATTTTGCTTTCCGCCATTCTGTACTGGATTTTCAACCAACTGTAGCGCACAGCGCCACGAAGAAATGCCGTCTTGTCGTCCGCGGCGAACGCGGGCGACGGGCGCAGAGCGGCGGCCAGCGCGGCGAACCAGCTGTCACGACGTCGCAGGCCGGCGCGGCGAATAACGCGCTGTCTCCCGGGTCCCCTTGCCCCGCGCCCTGAGCGCTATGACGCACCGGCACACTGTTGACGCCGGCGCCGCCCTGCCTCGTTCTGATCCGGCGACCGCCAATCGCGCCTCGCCGCCCCTGCGACAACGCGCGCCGTTCGCGCCGGATTAGGCCTGTCCGGCGAATCCCCCTGCATCCTGGCGGTTCAACAAAGTCTAAAATTGACATAATGTTTAATTTTCAACTTTATGTTGATCTTAGCGCCGACATTGCTATCCTTGCCCCCTATGCGCGACATGATCCGCTGCGGCGAAGACCGCACGCCGCCCGTATCGTGACGACTCAATTAAATATCGCCTGCCCGAGCGGAGCGATGGCGCGCAGGGATTATTCCGCGCCCTGGCGCATGTCCGCCCATTGACTATCGGAGGTTTAACCTGAGAAAAATGACCGGTTCGGATAAAACAACGGCGCGGCTTTGCAGGGATGCCATTATCGGGGTGTTGCGCGCGTCGATGGCGGCGCTGCGCCAGACGGTTACTTCCAATACCGAAATCGTGCTGCATGATTTAACCCGGCCTGAAGCTTCGGTAATCGACATTATCAACGGCCACGTGAGCGACCGGCAGGTCGGCGACGCCCTGTTGTCAGGGCCGGATAACGATAACGGCTTTGCGGGTTTGACGGATAAATCGGGCGGCGCGACGGGAAGCCGAGTATTCAGCGATTATTATACCAAAACCCACGCCGGCAAAAGGCTCAACAGTTCGTCAACTCTCTATTACGATGAGCATGGCAACGCCATTGTCGCCTTTTGCATTAACGTCGATATGCAGCCGTTTTGCCAACTGAAGCGCGATCTGGACCAACTGGCCGGCCGCGGAAGTAAGCCAGAGCCGGCGACGCGCGACTTTAGCCATGTCGTGGAACAAACTATTCAACAGATTATCTCAAGCGTTAATCCTGACCATGGCACAAATAAAAAACAGCGGCGCATGCGGCTGGTGGCGGAAATGAACGCGCGGGGCATATTTAAAATGAAAGGCGGGGTTAATTTCGCGGCGAAAGCGCTCGGGGTTACGCGTTATACAATCTATAACTATCTGGATACCATCAATGATGCCTGAGCAAAATAAACCGATCCCTTTTTATCAGGTGGACGCCTTTACCGACACGCTGTTCGAAGGCAATCCGGCCGGCGTGTGTCCGCTGAATGAGTGGCCGTCCGACGAACTGTTGCAGAACATCGCTAAGGAAAATAATCTCTCCGAGACCGCTTTCCTGGTAAAAACGGATACAGACTATGCGCTGCGCTGGTTTACTCCGGCGGTAGAGGTCGATCTTTGCGGTCATGCCACGCTGGCGGCGGCCTGGGTGTTATTTAATAAATTGGCCTATCCGGGGGCGGAAATTCGCTTTGCCACGCGCAGCGGCACGCTGACCGTCAGCCGGCACAACGACGAGCTATGTATGGATTTCCCGGCCAGACGGATCGAGCCGATAGCCGAGCCGGCGGGACTGCTTGCCGCTCTGGGTATTCAGCACGGCGTGGAGGGGATCTGGAAATCGGACGATATCGTCGTCGTCGTTAACGATAAAACAATCATTGACCGGCTGACGCCGGATTTTAACCGATTAGCCTTGATAGATACCCGCGGCGTCGCGGTGACGGCCCGTGACGATCAATACGATTTTATCTCCCGCTGGTTCGGATCGCAGGTCGGCGTTAATGAAGATCCGGTGACGGGCTCCGCCCACACCTTTCTTGCGCCGCTGTGGGCTGAACGGCTGGGCAAAAAAACGCTGCGCGCCCGGCAGGGAGGAAAGCGTAAAGGCACGCTGCGCTGCACAGTGCTGGACAACGGCCGGGTGGCGCTGTACGGGCAAGCGGTATTAGCCATTGAGGGCCGGATAATGCGCTAAAGCGCTCGCCGGCCGGCAGTTGATAATAAATAAAGCGGCCGGCGTGCCCCCCCCGTGCGGATGGAAAAACAGCCGGCCGCCTGCGCAAACCGCGCGAATTATACCAGCGCCGTCGGTGGTCGATTTAATTCTTCCACGCGCCAGGCAAAATAATTATTTTGCTGCAGCGTGGCCAGACCGTACAGCCTTTCACGGATCATAGAGGCCCCCATCATCCCTTCCTGATAGAAAAGATAGACCGCCAGCATGTAATCATGAATAAACGCATCGAGCGAAGGAAAGTTTTCCTCTATCAGCTGCGCCAGCGTGTTTTTTAAGGCGTCCCACTCTTCCTGCGTAAGCAAGCCGAGGGTCATGCCCGTTCTCATTAATAAAGCCGCTCGCTGCAGGTTAAAAGCGGCGTTAATATTGGTCATATCGCTCACCGGCGTGATTTCAGCGCCCGCGCTGGCCGCCAGACGATATAAATGCGAAAGCTGTTGCTGGTAATCAGTATGGTGCGTTTTCTCGTAGCTTTCTTCATCCAGCAGGGAATAAATGAAATGCTTCAACTGATCGCTGGTTTTAATATCATAGCTACCCAACAAAGAATTTCTAATAAGATCAACACTATCGGGATTGGTCAGATCGCACTCTTCTATGCTATTAATAAAATTAGGGTGATTTGTGTTTTTACCGTTGCCGGCGGCGGTGATGGAATACAGCCCGCTGATCTTTATCAGCAAAGCATCTTTCTCATCCCGGCACGGGTACTTCACATTTTTGTTAATCCCTTCGGTGATTTTATTATTCTCTTTTTTTGTCGTAATGACAAAAATCGCTTTTGCGCCAGTCTTGCATAATGCAATAGCCAGAATAGACAGAAAACAATAAAAAAACAGTGTGTATACCCCAGATATATCATTATGAAAATATTTATTCGTCAGCGCACACAGCCATTTTATGGCTATCAGCATAACCGATATAAACAGAATGCCACGCAATAAATTTATAATATCTTTATAAAAAAACTTAAACATCTCCAGCCTCTATCATCTTAAGAATTCGGGGCAGCCAGCGGCAAACGATGGTATCCCGATACGCTTACATAAGTAAATGATTCGGATAAACGCATAATTCCAACGCCTCCAGCCCAACGCATCCCGTGCGCCTGCAACTTAAAGCGCGATAATTATATCTATTATTTGAAATATATGCGCGCTCATTATATCGCCGCCATGCTTCAACCTCGCTCATTAATACGCCCCATACCCGGGCCTCCCCGCGCGAACGCGGTCCAAAGCGACGACGCTTTGCGTCGTGCCTCGAATGAGTATCGGCACGTTTAATTAACACTTCAATAAACCACGCCATAGAGCGACCTTCAGCGCTTTGCCGCCCACTCTCACCACGGGCGGAGGGGCGACAGTCTGGCGCTGCTCCGCCGCATTTACTGCATTTGACTGAATCCGCTTATTTTGATGGCCGATCATATATTTTAAATACTTATAAAACCCGACGAATTCGCGATCCGTCACAGAACGCGCTGATGGTTACTGTTGTGTAAAAGATGAACACATTACTTTTAACAATGTTCGCACATATAAGAGCAAATAAGTCCGGACGTTTAGGGTGAGGGCCGTGGCGGTTCTGCATCTGATGGCCCCTCACGGACTAGCCATTTTTTATCAGACCGAGGTTCATTATGCCAATCAGCCCCGTTGCTGACTCATCGAATGCTGGCAATGCCTTGAGCATTACCGCACTGCTGCCCCTCGTTTCCCGCTCCGCACGCGTCGTGGACCAGATTATTGACAGCGATATCGCGCGGGCCGACGCCAGGACCGACGCGCTTAGCCGGCAAACCGTCAGTATCATCGCCTGCGCTACCGTCGTTTCCGGTCGGTCATGATGGAGGATAACCTAATGAATAATCAAAAAATTTCAGGCCTGACCAAACGAACGCCGTGGTATCGGCGTCTGGGAACCCAGGTCTTCATTGCGCTCATACTGGGGATTGTGACAGGCTTTATTTTTCCGTCATTCGCCACCCAGTTCCGGCTACTGGGCGATATGTTCCTGAATCTGATCAAGGCGGGCGTCGCGCCGCTGGTTTTTCTGACCATCGTGCACGGCATTGCCTCCGCAGGCGACGCCCGCAGCGCCGGACGCGTAGGCTGGCGCGCCTTCGTCTACTTCGAAGTGGTTTCGACCTTCGCGCTGGTCCTGGGGCTGATGGCGGGCAACGTCATCAAGATCGGCAGCGGCATGTCGCCGCAGGCAAACGGCACGCCCGCGCTGGAGATCCAGCAGCCGGCCTCGACGCCGGGTTTCTCCGAATTTCTGCTGCACATCGTGCCGGATAACTTTATCGGCGCCTTTGCCAAGGGAGAGCTGCTGCAGGTGGTGGTGCTGGCGATCATGGTGGGGATAGGCATCCTCGCTATCCCGGCCGGACGGCGTCAGCGAGTCAATGATAGTCTGGATATGATATCTGAAATACTGTTCGCCTTTATCAACCTGGTGATGAAGCTCGCGCCGCTGGGCACCTTCGGCGCGGTCGCCTACTCGGTCGGCAGCAACGGCTCTAACGTACTGCTTGCTCTGGCGGAGCTGGTGCTGGTGTTCTACGCGGTGATAGCGCTTTTCGTCATCCTCGGTATGGGGCTGGTCGCAAAGCTGTCCGGGTTCAGCATATGGCGCTTCCTGCGCTATATAAAGGATGAGCTGATCATCGTGCTCGGCACCGCCTCCTCCGAAAGCGTGTTGCCGCGCCTGCTGATCAAGCTCGAACGACTGGGCTGCGCCAAACAGACCGTAGGCCTGGTGCTGCCGACCGGCTACGCCTTTAACCTTGACGGCACCTCCATCTTCATGTCGATGGGCGTGATGTTTTTGTCGCATGCCTACGGCGTGCCGCTGTCGCTGGAAACGCAGATCGGCATCCTGCTGCTGATGCTGCTAACCTCCAAAGGCGCCGCGACGGTCTCCGGCGGCTCGTTCGTGGTGTTCGCCGCTACCGTGACCTCGACCGGCATCCTGCCCGTCGAAGGGCTGGCGCTGATTTTTGGCGTATATCGCTTTATGTCCATGGCGATCGCCGCCTGCAACACCGTCGGCAACGGCGTGGCTACCCTGGTGGTCGCCAAATGGTCGGACACTTTCGACGCCAGCCGGGCCGAGCGACATCTCTACCCGGAGCGCTATCCCGAAACGGCGCTGGAAGACGAAGCGCTGGATAACGGCGAAATACTGCCCGAGCATCAGGAGTCAGATTCGCCGCCCCCCCGCTCCTGACCAACGCAGAGCGCGCATAGTCCCTGCGCGCGGTCTGCGACATCCTGCCGTTCGCCCTCGCCGGCCCCGTAAACGGCCGGCCGGCCGATCTGGCCATATGGTTAAAAAAGGTCGGAATCAGCTTACGGCGATGATAAAGCATTTGCCCGTCATCGAAATAAACACATGACTATTCCATAAACACGCCACGCAGCGGCGGGAAGATTCGCTAAATCCCATTGAGACAAATACGCAACACCGTGCGGCCGCATTCAACCAAATCTGCGGCGGGAAACGGCATAGGTATTTCCCGCTCGACCGGTTGATTCCGCAAGCGGGGCAAAACGCCGCGCGGGTTATCGCGGCCATTATTGCGGACCGGGTCGGCGCGGCCGGCAAGGGGGCATCACCTTAGGATAACTTGCCCTTCAACAGACCCAGCTCAACGGTGGCCCACGCCGACAAACCTGCGGCGGGAATCAGAAAAAAGAGATAGACATGCCATACGCTTTGCAGACCCAGCCTTTTCATCCCCTCCGGGGAGAAATAAGAAGGCCATGTATTGATCTCAAGCATTGCCTGCTTATACACGTTATAGAAGCGCACTCCATCCAGTTCAGCCAAACTCCACAATGGCGTCAGGGCACGAGGAAACACGTACTCCGGCGAATAAAGCCAGTTGCCTGGCGGAATGCTGATGCCGATGCTGGAAGACACCGAGAAAGGATGATACAGGTTGAACACCCAATGACCGAGATGCAACAAAACGGGCACCACAATCATGGGAATCACCAGCCATACGGGGCGTTCCCGATCACGCAGCCTGCGCACCGAAATCGAGAGCACGGACAGGACCAGTAATATCGTCAGAGGCAGAGTGAAAACAATGAACTCCCAGAGCTGGGTAATGTTTGTTTTGCCAATTTGCACGGAAAATGCGGGCTTCCACAACGGGGGAGAAATATTCAAAGCGAAAAACAGGAAGTTTGCCAGATACGGAAGAACGTTCATGGTCACGATAAACAACGCGACGATCGTAATCGTTCTCCACCAGTAACCCGTTCTGTCAAGCTTTTCAGCGGTATCGAAAAACGACGCTTTAATAGATGAAATCATGGATTATCCGTGATCCTTACGGTTCTTAAAATAAAACAGGCGCCGGAACCCAAACAAAGTTCAACCTGCAACAAAGCGATAACTATGAATGCCATGCGTCAGAAACGCAAGAATCCAAAGAGGGGTTCAGCGCCAAAAGATCAAGCCGCCATTTTGGGCAGGTCATTATTCGGTTTCTGACTTTCGGCACATACGGTATTAACAGACGATCGCACTCACCGGCGCGAAATATCCGCAGATAAAGGAGACCCCGCCACCGATCGATTTCGGCGCATTACGCCGGGAAATCAGGCCGAACCCAAGCTGGTGATATTTCATACAAATTAGCTCATCAACACGTCCACAGGGCGACGACCGGTTGAAGTAACCGGGATGGCCTTTTCCTCAATATACTGACTATTTCGTTGCCGGCCTGCCCCGCCTGCATTCGTCAGACAAGTTGCCCCCTGCATCGCTCGAATACGTCATTTAATTCGTCGATGATCCGGTTCAGCCAGAGTGAGACAGACTAAATAGCTTCGCATAATAGCGCCACGCTTGCAGGACATGACATTCCACCAGTACCGGCCCCGCCCGATGAGCGGTGGAGCATAAATATGCGAAGTTATTTAATACGCCGCGCTTATTATTTTATTTGCTTACGCCCGGTTCACGCTTTCTTTTAACTCGCGAGTGATTTTGATATAAACAGAGCCGCCTACCAACAGCACGACCAAAGACACGACACTGATTGATATTGTAATTGCAGTTAAGTACCCCTGGACTAATGCAAATGAATAGATGGCGCCAGTAAATGCCGTTCCTAACGCAGCGCACCCCTGCTGCACGGTTACTAATGCGCTACTCGCTTCACTGGCATGGTGTTTCCCCACTCGCGATAATGCAATCCTGTAAGCCGACGTTAATCTAATCGAGTCGCCTAAACCTACAGCGCCGGTGGCTATCCATAAATCATAAAATTTCAAATCATAATTGAAATTATAAAATAAAAAGACGGTTGCTAAAAATCCGACGACTGAAAGAATCGACCCCAGAGCAAAAGATTTAGGGTCGCCAATCCGTTGACTTAATGGTTTACTTATCAATGAACCTATAAAAAACATGACGCCGAGTGCAATAAATGAGTTCCCTGATTCAAACGGCGCGAACCCTATTGCGCTTTGTAAGCATAGAGCGGTAACAAACAGGTAGCCAGGATAGGTAAATGTTACGGTCATTTCACTTATAAACCCATTAATAACCATGGGTGTTTTAAACAAGGATGGCGGTAAGATTGGCTTACGCCCGGCAAGTTCATGTGACTTTTCCACCCGCCACAACAACAGGCCGCAAGGCACCGCGCCCGGTAACAGCCACCATAGTTCAGGCCAGCGCTTTGCTAAAGAGACGGGTATCATGACCAATAACAGACACAAAATAAATAATACGATCCCCCTGACATCCATATGCTGTTGAGTTTCGTCTGATTTAGTTTCAGGGATAACAAAATAACCCAATATAAATATAACGAGGCAAACAGGAACGTTCATAAAAAAAGCAATTCGCCAGCCTAAATTCCACAAGTTTGCTGAAACCAACCAGCCTCCGACCATCTGGCCGATAACGACAGAAAGGCCGGCAATGGAGGTATAAATGCCTACCGCATTACGATGGCGATCACCGTCCAATGTCGTGTGAATCGTCGCCAGTATTTGCGGCATCAGAAGTGCGGCAAAAAAACCCTGGAATACTCGCCCGGCAAGCATAGAGATAATATCCGTGGCGAATCCACAAATTGCCGAAGCGATACAAAATCCTATAATGCCGATCATAAACAACCGTTTTCTTCCGTACTTATCGCCCAGTCGACTCCCGGTAGCAATTAACGCGGCAAAAATTAAACCATATAGCGCAACAATCAAAACCAGTCCTGTTTCATCTGTTTTTAATGCTTTGCCTATTACGTCAAGTGCGACATTAACTATTGAAAAATCTAATTGAGGCAATACCTGCCCCGCGACAAGGAGCAGTACCCCAAACGCCGAGAGTTCTTTGCTTTTATTTTTGCTTAACATTTATTTAGATCCACGTTGGATATATTTAATGAGCTTTGGTAATAACGGGTATACAAACTCCAGAACAGTGTTCCGCTGATCATCCTCCTTTACACAACGCCTCTCTGAATTTCACGCCTTCGATAGCATCCGCCAGTGGTTTAAATGCTTTTCTCTTCGCCTGTTTCCTTCAGCTTGATCCTATGCGCGGGAACAGGTTAGATGCGTATAAATGATAAACCGCGTTGTTACGGTCAGGTAAATTGGGCAATAAGTGGTGGCATTTCCCTTCCTCACCGCGTTGTTCCGGCCGCGCTCCACAGCCAGTGAACAACCAGCGCCGCGGGGAATGCGGCACCGATAAGGCAGACTCCCGGCCAACCATGGTGGGCATAACCCAGGCTGGCGAGCGCCGTTCCCAGCGACATGCCGACGAACCCCGACGTGACAAAAACCGCAGTAATGCGCGAACGTATTTCGGGCGCAAGGCGATACAGCACCGACTGATGTGTGACCTGCAGACCCTGGGCGGCCACATCCGCCATGAAAATACCGATGATCAGCCAGACCATGGCATCGGTCGCGATAGCCAGCAGGCTCCAGGATACCAGTAGCAGCACGGAGAAAGCGCCGGTCATCATCTGTGCCAATCCCCGATCACCGAGTCGTCCGGCAAAATTGGCCGATAGCGCGCCAGCCGCGCCAAGCAACCCGAACAGCCCCACGGTTTCCGTGGAATAACGGTAAGGCGGATCGGTCAACAGGAAGGTCAGCCCTGTCCACATCGCACTGAAACCGCCCAGCCCCAACAGCGCATAGAGCGAGCGGCGACGCAGTTCCGGCTCGGCATGCAGCAGGCCGGCCAGAGAGCGCAGCAGTCGTCCATACCGGACTGTCGGCCGCGGCGGATCAGGCTGCATCGCCCCGCGCAAGGCGATGCCCAGCATGGCTACGACCACGGCGGCCAGCACATAGATGGCGCGCCAGCCGGCCCAGACCGACACAAAGCCGGAGACGGTGCGGGCCAACAGAATGCCAAGCAGCAAACCTGTCATAACCTGGCCGGTGCGCCGACCACGTTCGGCATCGCTGGCATGGGACGCGACATACGGGATAACCACCATCGTCGCGCTAGAGGTCATGCCGAACGCCAGACTCGCGGCGGCCAGCATCATGAAGCCCGGACTGGCGGCGGCCGCCAGAAGCGCGGCGACACACACGGCCAACATGATCGACGTCAGCCTGCGTCGGTCCATGCCATCCCCAAGAGGGACGATAAGCAAGACGCCAATGCCATAGCCCAATTGAGTCAGGGTCACGAGCAGCCCGGCCTGGGTCGCCTGGCGACCGAAACTGTGTCCAATCTCGGCCAGTAGTGGTTGCGCGTAATAAAGATTGGCGACCATGGCCCCTATCGCAGCGGCGAACAGAACCATTCTGCCCGCTGTCAGTGCAGGTTTCATTTCATGCGTAGACTCGTTCATAATGTCCATTTATGGTTTTATAAACGCCTGATTAGGCAAAAAGATTCGATGGCATTCCATTTGGCAAGATCGGGCGCCGAGGGAGGGGACGAGACAAGCCGGAGATTGTTAGTGAGATATCCTTTGCAACCTGGCAACGGCGCGCATGCCTTATAGAAGCCGTGGACATTATGACCGTTGTTTTATACCGTACAAGTAACAGGTTAGATACGTATAAATTGTATAGGGTAAAAATGAATCAAGATAACCTAAAGTTGGTGGGTGATTTCTTACGGGCAAAAAGAGAAAGTATTGCTCCTGAAACAATGGGACTGACAAAGCCAACCCGAACCAGAACCACGGGTTTGAGAAGGGATGACGTAGCTTATTTTTCAGGCATTAGTACCGTTTGGTATAGTAAAATAGAGCGCGGCCAGGCGACGGGTATCTCAGCGCAAGTCCTTATATCCATTTCGAAAACATTGCGACTGACTAAAGCGGAATACGAATATTTATGCAATTTAATTTCACCACAGTCAAGAAGTCACAAAGATCCTTGCTGTACAATTTCCGGTCACACATCTCAATTACTATTACAGCTAAATCCATTACCCTCACTATTACAGAATGATTATTTAGATATTATCACCTGTAATAAGGCATTTAGCCTGATGATTGGTTTTAGTATCGACGACCTTCCCTTTACCGAAAAAAATTACCTTTACCTGACGATTAACAACCCGGCCTGGCGAAAATTCTTATGTATCGATAATGACGAAAAATTAGCGCGGCAAATAACCAGAATGGCGGGTTTCCTCAGGGATACTTTGGCCAAACAACCTGACGACGAGATACTGAAAAAAAAAGTGGGTAGTTTTAGAAAATTATCGACTGTTTTTGATAAAGCCTGGGCAGAGAATACCGTGCTTCAGCCAGAGGAACTGTCATATGTATATAAGCATGCTGGACTGGGTAACATATTATTAGATAAACAGCTATGGTGGAACTTCGGTGACGATTCCAGCAGCAGATTAAATATTTACTATCCTCAACACGAGGTCGATCGCCAACGTTTATTGGAAATAATGCAATAGTATAAATAATTTCGCACATTGATGCTCCACTTCTTATCGTGCGAAGCCAGTACTGGTGGGATGTCATGTCCTGCAAGCGTAGCGCTATTATGCGAAGCTATTTATATAACTGATTTCCGGGGCTCGGGGGGGATCATGCGAGGCGGGATGTCGGGAGAGATATCCGGGAGCGCGGTCTGGCAGACCGGGGCCGTCCTCGCAGGGAGAGGCCGTATACCTGCAATGATGATCTGGCGCGCAAGATCATCGCGCCAAAGCGGCAAGGTCGCGCCACCCTGTTCTGCCGATCGCGATGGCGGCGCTGTTCGCCGGCCGGTCTGCCGACGAGCTTCGATGAGCTTGCCGGCGGCGAGGTGTAGGCCTTGCCCGGGCAGGAGGACGCGCCACAAACCACACGCCTCCTCATCGACCGTTTTCCCGACGCCTTTTCGCACTGCATCGGCTCAAGATTCGGGCAGCGGAGCGGCAATGTCCACATACAACAGGTGGGATTAACCAGCAAAATTGCGTCTATGTCTCTCAGCCCATCTTCCCGCCGGCGCATCATTCCCGGGACAGTGGCCCCGGACATTCAACAGCACGAAGAGCGGAGGCTAAAGCAAAATAGCTTCGCATAATAGCGCGACACGTGCCCGGCAGGTTAAGTGACAACGGGATTATAATAAAATCATAATAGACTGTTTTTAATAGCTATTTAAGGGCGTATTCCTTAACCGCCCTGCATACCAAAAAGTGATGAAGTAATCATTTCCGAAATATGATTTTGGCTTGAGTATTGAGCATTTTTAGGAATGTTTTATCGCTTAAAAGCGTTTTTTGCACAGTTATAACAATGCTGATCTGTACAAAAAACAGTTACGGCACACACCCTAATACGCTTATCATCAGTTACGCGCTGTGGCATGGTCAAAAATGAAGCATCAATGCGCGAAGCTATTTAGGCTGTGACCCTCAATTATTTGACCGATGTAAAATCGCACACCCCTGACAGGGCTCAGCAGTAAAAACTGCACAAAAAAATCAAAAAACAAATAAAATCAATACATTTTTCTCATCGTCAGTTAGCGGAAATGAATGGCGGGACACAGCTTAAGGGCCGTCAGACAACGACGGCGCTTTTTTCCTCGTTGAATATCCGAAAACCCCATGGCCCCAAAGCGCACTTTCAGTCCCGATCTGAATAAATGGGCTGAAGCCCGATTATTTCAACGTTAAGCGAGTATTTTCGCGGCGTTATATTCCAATGCATCAAGTTAAAAGTATTGACCGCGTCATCAGGCATGACGTATCGAAATTCGACAAGCCCTGAACACATCACTTGCATCATGTCAAAACGGATTCAGCCGAATGAGCCGGCGTGAGCCTTTATTACCTGAAAGCTCACGACTGAGTTACTCAAGCCTGCGTTGCGGACATTTGCTGAAGCCATGCCCAGTCCGTTCATCGCTTCATAACCGACGTGCCCCGGCAATAAGCCGTTTTGTACCAGCAGCGAACACTGCTAACATCGGGGTATACTTATCCACGGGGAGCGGGTTACGTTGTCAAAACAGCCATCTAATATAGATCGCGGCGGTCAGGACAAGATATTAGATGCTTTTCTTCCCCGCATTACTGCAGACTAAACGGAAAAGAAACGAGGTTGGAATGATGTACAAAGTAGAACAGATTGGCTCTTTGCTCCGGCCGGAATGGTTGAAAGAGGCGCGCAAGCGTTTCGAGGCGGGCGAAATCTCAGCGACGGAGTTCAAACGTGTCGAGGATCGCGCCGTGCGCGAGGCAGTCGCAGTTCAGGAAGCTGCCGGCATGGAGGTAGTGACCGACGGCGAGCAGCGTCGATCGATGTTCTTCTCCTGGTTTTTTGATGCGCTGTCGGGTTTTGACCTTACGGCGTCGTCCAATTTTCCTGGACTGGAATGGCGTGGCCTGAAAGGTACAGCGCAGACCACGAACGCGAAAACGCCCGTTGTGCCGGTAGTTACCCGCAAGCTCGCGCGCAAGAAGGCCGTATCGGTCGAAGAGTTCACCTTTCTTCGTGCTATCACCGACCGGCCCAAGAAGATCACGCTGCCCTCGCCGCTCCTCGCATGGTCGTTCTGGTCCGCGTCTCATTCAGCGGCGGCCTATCCCGATATATTCGACCTTTTTCATGACGTGGCCAGACTGCTTCGGGAAGAAATCGAAGAGTTGCGTGCTCTGGGTTGCGAATATGTGCAGATCGACGCGCCGGAACTGGCTATTCTAATCGACCCATTGTTAAGGGAAGGAGTGAAGGCTCAGACGGGCATTGATACTGAGCGCTTACTCAAAGAGGGTATTGCCTGCATCGACGAGGTGGTAAACGGTCTGGAAGGGATAACAACCTGCTTGCATATATGTCGCGGCAACAATGCAGGACAGTTCTATGCCGAGGGCGGCTATGAGAGCATCGCCGAGGCGCTGTTCAAAGGGGCGCGGAGTTTCGACCTTTATTCTCTGGAATACGACGACCCTCGCTCCGGGAGCTTTGAACCGCTGGCGCTGGTTCCCAGGGGCAAAGGGGTTATCCTTGGATTAATTTCTACCAAGCGGCCGGATATTGAAGCAAAAGATCTGCTGAAAGCGCGAATTGATGAGGCGACCCGTTTTATACCGCGCGAACAGATCGGTCTCTCACCTCAATGCGGCTTTGCCTCGACCTGGGAAGGCAATCCGTTAACCACTGCAGATCAGGCCAAAAAGCTGCAGCTGGTACGCGAGGTGGCGGAAGAGGCGCTGCAGGCGCCTTCGCGTGAGTCCGCCCCGGACTGACGTATGGTCGAGGGCTAAATGGGGCGAGCATTCTCGTGCATGCGGGCTATCTCTTCCATCCCCTTTTTCAGCCTATAGAATGTAACAATTTCAATAGGCTGTTTGCGCTTGCGGCTCAGGCATTATTCGGTGTTCACCGCAGAAGGTGGGCATCGTTTTCCTCCGTGGTCAGAACACAATCATCGGCCCCCCACGTAAGAGACAGGGCTACAGGCACCGAAAGCATTCGCCTGCCCGACGGACATCCGCAAGGTGATTACACAACCAATGCCATCGAATCACTAAACAGCGCGCATGCCGTCAAAAATCGCAAAGAGTCGCCAACGGCTGACTCACTGAGACAAGCAGCGTGGCTGGCAATACAGGCGGCACCACAAAGCACCACAAAATAGACGATGCCGCTAAGGGACTGACAAATGGCGATGAGCCGCTTTATTATCGAGCCGGATGATCGCCTGGACGGTCACTTCAGAGAAAGGTATTTGCGCATAATTATATACAGGGTCGGTGGTGCGGGCCTGCCGGGCGACGGCATCGGTTAACGCCATAGGGGTTGCCTCTTTCAAGGTTGAAGAGAGGTGTATCGCGCACAGGGAAGCGACTCAGCAAACAATCCGCATCGATAACGCACCCGATTTTCTGGTACTAATTTGTGTACTACTTCGGCGTGGCTGACGGTGGATTTCGCTGGATACTCAACAGAGCGATTACCCTGTTGAATCAGAGAGCTACAGACTTTTGTGGCTGTCTATAGAACAAGAATTGGAGCGGGAAACGAGACTCGAACTCGCGACCCCGACCTTGGCAAGGTCGTGCTCTACCAACTGAGCTATTCCCGCATCCGGCTAAACTAACTAACCGTTATTTTTCATGGTCAGCATGCTGCCGTTGATGCGGTGCATTCTACTGACCTGACGCATTGAGTCAATAAAATTATCGACTCGTTGCGTTCGTTTGCCGATTTTTACGGCGTCTCGATCAAGGTTCAAACAGATCGTTGCGCGCCGCGTTCAGATACTGAAACATTGACCAGAAGGTCAATACCGCCGCGATATACAGCGCAATCACCCCCGCGCCCTCAACCAGCGGCTCCGGACGCCACAGCAAGGCGACCAGCGCCAGCATTTGCGCAGTGGTCTTCACTTTACCGATCCAGGAAACGGCCACGCTGCTGCGTTTACCGATTTCCGCCATCCATTCTCGCAAGGCGGAAATAATAATTTCGCGCGCAATCATAGTGGCGGCGGGCAGCGTGATCCACCAGGCATGGTAATGTTCGGCCACCAGCACCAGCGCGATCGCCACCATAACCTTATCCGCTACCGGGTCAAGAAAAGCGCCGAAGCGGGTCGTCTGCTTCAGACGGCGGGCCAGGAAACCATCGAACCAGTCCGTTACCGCAGCAAAAACAAAAATAATGGCGCATACCGCAGGCGCCCAGACGAACGGCAGATAAAACGCCAGGACGAAAAACGGTATTAAAACCACACGAAACAAGGTAATCCACGTCGGTATATTAAATTGCATAGCGCTAAGGTAACTGTCTGGCTGGAGTGGAAAATAATGAGTATGTTGCTACATCGCGCTTAGTGTTTCAACGCATAGAAGATTTTTTCTGCTAATGCGTGTGAAATGCCCGGCACTTTTGCAATTTCCTCAACGCTGGCGTTCTGTAACGGTTGCAGTCCGCCCATATATTTGAGCAGCGTTTGCCGCCGCTTCGGACCTACGCCTTCAATGAATTCTAGCGTACTGGTGCTCTTAACTTTAGCTCTTTTGTGGCGATGCCCGCTAATCGCGTGATTATGGGAGTCGTCGCGTATATGCTGAATCACGTGCAGCGCGGGCGAATCCGGCGGCAGCGCCACCCCCTCGCCCGTCGCTTCAAAAAACAACGTCTCCAGCCCGGCTTTACGATCGCTGCCTTTCGCCACGCCTAACAGCAGCGGCCGGCTTTTATCCCAGGGAACGTCCAGCGCATCAAAAACCGCCTTCGCCTGCCCCAGTTGCCCTTTGCCGCCGTCAATAACAATCACGTCGGGAATTTTATTCTCATCCAGCGCTTTGCCGTAACGCCTTCTGAGCACCTGGGTCATAGCGGCATAATCGTCCCCGGGCGTAATGCCGGTAATATTATAACGGCGATATTCCGCGCGCAGCGGGCCGTTTTCATCAAAGACCACGCAGGAAGCGACCGTCTGTTCCCCCATGGTATGGCTGATATCAAAACACTCCATGCGCCTGACCGCCGTCAGATGCAGCACATCGGCCAGCGCCGTCAGCCGCTGCCGGATGGTCGTCTGTTGTGAAAGCCGGGTGTTCAACGCCGTGTGGGCATTCGTTCTGGCCAGTTTCAGATAGCGGGCGCGATCGCCGCGCGGCCGGGTCTGAATTTGCACCTTGCGCCCCGCCACCCCGGACAATGTATCAGACAACAGCGTCTTATCAGGTAAAGTGTAGTCCAGCAGAATCTCCGCCGGCAGCGTCCGGGCCTGACTCCCCTGCAGATAAAACTGCCCGACAAAGGTCTGCACCACTTCTCCGCTTTCGGTATCACCCGGCACTTTGGGAAAATAGCTACGGCTGCCCAGCACCTTCCCCTGACGAATGAACAAAACGTGAATACAGGCCATGCCGGCTTCAAAAGCCACCCCGATAACATCCAAATCCTCGCTGTCGCCGGAGACAAACTGCTTCTCGGTTACGCGACGCACCGCCTGGATCTGATCGCGGATATGCGCGGCCTCTTCAAATTTAAGCTGGCGACTGGCTGCTTCCATCCGGGCAATCAACTGATTGAGCACCTGCTGATCCTTACCTGACAGAAACAGGCGAACATAATCCACCTGCTGGCGATAGTCATCTTCGCTCACCAGTCCGCTGACGCAGGGGCCGAGACAACGCCCAATCTGGTATTGCAGGCACGGGCGCGAACGATTGCGATAAACGCTATTTTCGCACTGACGCACAGGAAACAGTTTTTGCAGCAAAATTAACGTTTCGCGCACCGCGTTGCCGTTAGGGAAAGGACCAAAATACTCGCCTTTGGCATGTTTTGCGCCCCGATGCACCGCAAGGCGCGGATGCCGATCGCCGCTGAGGAAAATCATCGGATAGGACTTGTCATCACGCAGCAACACGTTATAACGCGGCTGGTAAAGCTTGATGTAGTTGTGCTCCAGCAGTAACGCTTCGGTTTCGGTATGGGTAACGGTTACATCGATTTGCGCAATATTTTTAACCAGCGCCTCGGTTTTACGGCTGCCGACATGGCTGCGGAAATAACTGCTCAGACGTTTTTTGAGGTCTTTAGCCTTGCCAACGTAGATCACGGTATTGTCGGCATCGTACATACGGTAGACCCCAGGCTGGCTGGTCACCGTTTTAAGAAACGCCGCAGAATCAAAACGCTCACTCACTGCTTAACAACGTCTCCGCATTAAAAAGCCCGTACCGGATAGCCAGGTGAGTCAATTCGACATCGCCATGAATGTTCAGTTTATTGAACATCCGGTATCGGTAACTGTTCACCGTTTTCGGGCTCAAATTCAGTTGCTCTGAGATTTCGGTAACCTTCTGCCCTTTGGTGATCATTAGCATAATTTGCAGTTCACGTTCAGACAAGCAATCCAACGGGGTTTCCGCCTGTGGCACCAGTTGGCTCAGCGCCATCTGCTGAGCGATGTCGGACGCGATGTATCGTTTTCCCGCATGGACGGCCCGAATCGCGCATATAACCTCTTTCGGCGCCGCGCCCTTACTCAAATAGCCAAAAGCCCCAGCCTGCATAACCTTCGCCGGCAGCGGGTTTTCGGTATGAATAGTCAGCATGATAATCTTTATATCAGGAGAAAAACGTACAATCTTACGCGTAGCTTCAAGACCACCAATCCCAGGCATATTCATGTCCATAAGGATCACATCGACATGATGGTTGCGACACCATTTCACGGCTTCTTCGCCGCACTGCGCCTCACCGACTACCCTGAGACCTTTGATATCATCAAGAATGCGCCGTATCCCTGCCCGCACCAGTTCATGGTCATCAACAAGAAAAACGCTTATCAAAGAACATTCTCCAAAAAAAGGAAGGTATCATATGCAGAATTAACTTCTGCGTATGATACGCGACAACGTCAAAAATAGTGAATTCATTATCAGGGAAAGTCTATATTTTTACGGCTCCGCGGGAAAGATAATCCCTGCAGAAAACGTTAATAATAGCAATCTCCCCGGGGAGAAAAGACACATATCGATCACATATTTAAAACACCACTCCTACAAATCTTACCGGCAGCGTTGGCGAAACGCGATTCCTCTATTTATGTTACATATTTGCCGCACATAAAGTTTATCGGCTGTCAACACAAAATTAATTAACAAGCGGCCGACAACGTCGTCATTAATGCACGCCGGTTACCGTCCATACTCGCTGAATAGCCGGACGGTCATCCGCCAGAAAATACCACCAGCCGCACTGGCGGATAAAGGAAATTATATCCGATCAGGATAATCACGGGATCATCATAAAAACTTAGCGCACATCCGGCCGAAGCGCAGCGCCAATACTGCCAACAGGCGCAAATTCTGCTATATTAGCAACGCAGAGCCTGATGCCTGCTGTTCTTTATTCCAGGAGAAAAAATGAGCCAAGTCGATTTTTCCACCAGCCCGTCTGAAGCTACGCTGGCGCACGAAGTTGCCTGCCTGAAGGCAACCCTTTCATTCATCCTCAAATACATCGGCCAGGCTGATGCCGGGAAAGTCATCATTAATATGGAAAAATATATTCCGCAAATTGAAGATCCGGCACAGGCTGAAGTTTTCACCAAAACCGTAAAACAAATCAAACACGCATATCGCCAGTAAATATAATAGCGCTGGCCATATCAGATTCTGATCAGCGCTATTATTTTTTATTTCGCCGGGGAGAAAATATCGGCGGATTGATTAGCATCGTTCCGTCAGTCAGATCCGCCCCGGCCTCCTCGCCCTTTTACCCGGTACGTCTCCCCCCGTCTTCCTTGCTATGCTACATTAAAGATTCCTCAGCGATTATCCCGTACGGAGAAAAAGAAATGGCGGTCAGGCATGCGCATCCTGATGAGGCGGAATCCCTCTGGAGGGTCAGAAATGAATCCATCAGGAGCAGTTGTAAAGAGATATATGATGATGAAACGATAGCCGCGTTTACTCCGGATCTCATGCCGGAAGGTTATCGGCGCGCGATTGCCGCCACACCGTTTTTTGTTATTGACGATCCGTTCACCCGGCAGCCCGTCGCAACCGGCTTTCTGGATATTGAGGCATGTAGCGTCGAGGCTATCTTTACCCTGCCGCAATACCAGCGTCGTGGGTTCGCCACCCAAATTCTGAACGCGATAAAAGCAGAGTCAAAACGGCGAGAAATACAAAAACTTTATCTGTCCTCCACGCCCAACGCCGTGCCTTTTTACCAAAAAAATGGATTTAACATACTGAAAATAAGCGAGTATTTTTCCGGCACGGCGAACAGAGCATTACGGTGCGTCGAGATGTCGGCCGATCTGGATTGAACACCGTTCAACCGGCGCGGGCGGGCGAAACCGCGCCGGTATTCCGACGAATTAGTTTGATGCTGTACAGGAAAAACAGTATATCAACACATCGAACGCTTAATTTTATTTACTTTTTCATCACGGTTAAATTAAACAACCACTATTTTTAACATCTGATTAATGATATATACGCTGAATAATCAGGGGCGGCAGTAAATCGGCAAACCGGGAACGAATTATCGGGAACGATCTGGAGCGTCGCTGTCGATAGCCCGACAAGAATGAGTCGAATAATTGAGATCACCCAACGCGCCTGCCGCCTGAAGTATAACCAATATATAACGAATAGAGGTTGATCGGCTGAAAAACCGCAAACGATGGCATCGTCAGAACACAGATAGCGACGCGTACAGTCGGCGTATAAGAAACGAGCGAATAATTGATCGAGCCAGCGCTGGTTGTACCTGAAGTCTGGCTACGATAAAAAAGGACCGACGGTCCGGACAATAAATCAGCGCATGTTTTATTGTTTGATTGAACTGTATTTCGTTTTGCAACAGCAGCGGCGACGAATAGTCTGATGTATTAAGGAGGAGAATGGACAGAATTGAAACAGAGCCGATAAGAAAATTAGCGAGATAAAAAGGAGTGTTGGTGGGTCGTCGGGGGCTCGAACCCCGGACCAATTGATTAAGAGTCAACTGCTCTACCAACTGAGCTAACGACCCAACGGCGGGGATTATTATACTACTGACGCCCGCTGTCAAATATTTCACGCATTTTTTTCTACTGCTCTCCCAACCGGAAAATAACATTGTCCGCACGGGCCGTTTTTGCTAGTCTTAGCGCCCGTCAGCTCTGCACTCCTTTTATTTCAGATTGTCACGCTCCCTGGTACAAAAAACGCACGTTAATATATCCGTGACGCCTCATATAATTTGCGATCTTGCGCAGCGCAGGCCTGCTTTGCTGTGCTATTAATATCATCCCGGCTTACGGGGATCGCATAGCGCACAGAGAGCCAGAAGAGCTCAACACAACATCACAGACAAAAACAGGAAATACGAACCAAATGGTAGATCAATCGAAAGTGACGACACAGACAAAGGCCGCGCCGACCCGCGCCGGCGGCCAGAGTCTGCGGCGAAATCTGACCAATCGCCATATACAACTCATCGCCATCGGCGGCGCCATCGGTACCGGCTTGTTCATGGGCTCGGGGAAAACGATCAGCCTGGCGGGGCCGTCAATCATCTTTGTCTATATGATTATCGGCTTCATGCTGTTTTTCGTGATGCGCGCCATGGGCGAAATTCTGCTTTCCAATCTGGATTATAAATCATTCAGCGATTTCTCCACCGACCTGCTCGGCCCGTGGGCCGGTTTTTTTACCGGCTGGACCTACTGGTTCTGCTGGGTGGTGACGGGCACCGCGGATGTTGTTGCCATCAGCGCTTACGCCCAGTTTTGGTTTCCGGACCTGTCGCAGTGGATTGCTTCATTATTGTGCGTACTGCTCTTGCTGACGTTGAATCTGGCTACGGTCAAGATGTTCGGCGAAATGGAGTTCTGGTTCTCCATGATTAAAATCGTTGCGATTGTCGCGCTGATTATCACTGGTGTTGCGCTGGTGATGATGCACTTTCGTTCGCCAACCGGCCATATCGCCACGTTCAACAATCTGTGGAATGACGGCGGCATGTTTCCGAAAGGCATAGGCGGGTTCTTCGCCGGCTTTCAGATTGCCGTGTTTGCCTTTGTCGGCATTGAACTGGTCGGCACCACCGCGGCCGAAACCAAAGACCCACACACCGTTCTGCCGCGCGCCATCAATGCCATCCCCATTCGCATCATCATGTTCTATGTATTCTCGCTAATCATGATCATGTCGGTGACCCCCTGGCGCTCAATCGTGGCCGATCGCAGTCCGTTCGTTGAAATGTTCCTGTTGGCCGGCCTGCCCGCCGCCGCAAGTATTATTAACTTTGTCGTGCTGACGTCCGCCGCCTCTTCGGCCAACAGCGGCGTATTTTCCACCAGCCGTATGCTATTCGGGCTGGCTAAACAAGGCGATGCTCCCGCGAGCTTCGGCCGGTTGTCTAAACGCGCCGTGCCCTCCAGCGGCCTGCTGTTTTCCTGCATCTGCCTGCTGTCCGGCGTAGTGCTTATTTATCTGATCCCAAATGTCATGACCGTATTTACCCTCGTCACCACGGTTTCAGCGATTCTATTTATGTTCGTATGGAGCATTATCCTGTGCTCCTATCTGGTTTATCGCCGACGCAGCCCGGACCTGCACAAGAGCTCGGGCTACAAAATGCCGGCCGGCAAACTGATGTGCTGGGTGTGTCTGGCATTTTTCGTCTTCGTCATCGCGCTGCTTACCCTGCAGCCCGATACGCTGCAGGCGCTCACCGTCACGCCGCTGTGGTTTATTACCCTGGCCGTGGCTTACTTCTTTATCCGTAAGAAAAAACGAGTAGTCTGATCGAAAAAAAGCGCTGATAATATCAGCGCTTTTTGTTTAATGATTCACCGTGGCCGCGATCGGACAATTATTCGTCCTCTTCTCGTTATTTAGCTAAACAGCCTCGTATAATGGCGCCATACCTGCCGCTACCGGTTACAGTGACAACAATATTATGAGTAAAGTTTAATTCACTGTTTTAGTGTTTATTCTCTTTATCTTACCATCTGTTATATGTTGTAGCATGGTCAGAAGAGAAGCATTAATGTACGAGGGTATTGAGTCTATATCCTGACGGACGCTAATTCGCTTTAATAATTTAACAAAATTTAAGCATATCATTTAAACCGCGATAACCATATGGAGCACGATCTTAACCAGAGTCGTCTCAGATAGAAAACATTATATTCAACGTGTTGCAACAGAAGTAATACGTGCAATATTATGACTAAGCAATTCCAAATCAGACTTCATCGCGCCCCCATTATTACGGGCAATATCAGCCAGCGCGCTTTCGATTTTTTCTATTACCTCAGCGGATTTTTCTCTGCTTAAGGTAGAAATTATCGCGGCGACCAACACTTCCAGCGATTCCACCTTAGCATGCAGTTCTTTCTCCGCGGCCTCTTTTTCAGCAAGATTGAGCAGCAGTTGGGAGAGAAGATTATTCATTTGAACTCCTTAATCAAGGGAATACTGAGGCTTTAGATGCACCCTATGCCAGTCATCATACTGCTGAACGAGATCACCGCTATACCCGTCATGCCTCAAGCCGCTGGAATGTCAGCTTAGCCTGCCAGCCATACCTGAGTCCTTGCACGCCGCCGGCATTCAGAACGGTCCGCGCCGGCAATGTCGTTTCCCCGGTCACGCGCCGAAGCCCGCACCATGGAAGTTGCTGCCGATAACCTTCCCACAACTCGATTTATTCAGGATATGTATCGATTAATACAGAATGTAACATGCCATCTTTACCGGGATTATAACCAGTTGCGAAGATAAAAACGACACCAGGCGGGAAAACAACCGTGCGGAGAATAACATTCTATAAAGAAGATGCAGATTTCATGTAACAAACCGCTTGCTGGCGGTCTGTCACATGAATATAGAGACGTTTTTCAGGATTGCCTGGCGTCGTTAACCGCGATCCTTGCCTGCTCACACTGTCGTAAGATTGCCTGAGCGTGACCATATAATACCCTGCCCGCTTCCGTGGGCGTCACGCCGCGACGATTGCGGACCAGAAGCTGCTGCTCCAGCTCATTTTCCAGCGTCGCAACCTGCTGACTTAGTGCCGGCTGTGCGATATGTAACAGCTCAGCTGCCTGGGTGAGACTACCAATATCGACAATTTTCACAAAATATTTAAGCCGTCTAAAGTTCATTGCTACCTCCTGATATGTCACTGATAGCAATAAGCAAAAAGCACGCCAGATCATTACCCCCATCGCGTATCTTCGATCAAATAAGCATAACCCCATGGTCAGATAAGGAAAAACAATGGAATACCTGCACGAAGAGAGAATTTTTAACCGCCAAACAGACCGCGGCGGTTTACATCGCCTGCTCTATACGAAAGCAATGGCTGCTCTGCCGCAGTGCATCACCGTCCGATAAGCAGAAAAAATCATCGCCAAAGCGGTAAACCAGTCAGTAAATTCAATACGTTGATTATTAGTTCGACAGTCAGCACGCCAAAGTGCGCGCAGCCTTTGACAAAGGCGGCGCGCTGCCGCTATGATGCCCCGCATCAAACAATTCCTCTGTAGTTCAGTTGGTAGAACGGCGGACTGTTAATCCGTATGTCACTGGTTCGAGCCCAGTCAGAGGAGCCAATTTCCTGTTTTCATGCATCCTTGTGAATCCTTATGTTATTTTGATTCAAGAGGTTAGCGTGAAAACTCTTCCCGGTGCATTTTGATTTGCCCCTCCGCATCGGGAAAAATTGGTGGTCAAATCTGGGGTCAGGTTAGTTCGATAATGGAGTGACCCCCATATGTCCCTTACCGATGCGAAAATCCGTAGTCTCAAACCTTCTGATAAATCCTTTAAAGTCTCCGATTCCCACGGTCTGTATCTTCTGGTCAAACCGGGCGGTTCCCGTCTCTGGTATCTTAAATACCGTATTAACGGCAAAGAATCCCGTATTGCACTGGGTGCCTATCCTGCCGTCTCCCTGTCTGACGCCCGCCAGCAGCGCGAAGGCATCCGTAAGATGCTGGCGCTGAACATCAACCCGGCGCAGCGACGTGCCGCTGAACGCGGAGCCTGCACACCGGAGAAGGTGTTTACAACCGTGGCGCTGGCGTGGCATAAAAGCAATAAGAAATGGTCGCAGAACACCGCTGACCGCCTGCTTGCCAGCCTGAACAATCATGTATTTCCGGTTATCGGTCACCTGTCAGTCTCAGAGCTTAAACCCCGTCATTTCATTGACCTGCTGAAAGGCATTGAGGAAAAGGGCCTGCTGGAAGTCGCGTCCCGCACGCGGCAGCACCTCAGCAACATAATGCGTTATGCAGTTCATCAGGGATTAATCGATAACAACCCGGCGGCAAATCTTGATGGCGTGACGGCTCCCCCCATGAGACACCACTATCCCGCCCTGCCGCTGGAGCGGCTGCCTGAACTGCTTGAACGGATTGACGGTTATCACCAGGGACGGGAACTCACCCGGCTTGCCGTCCTGCTGACGTTACATGTGTTCATTCGCTCCAGTGAACTGCGTTTTGCCCGCTGGTCGGAGATTGATTTCAGGAACCGGGTCTGGACGATACCCGGGGCACGCGAAGCCATTGCAGGCGTACGTTATTCCGGGCGAGGTGCAAAAATGCGCACCCCGCATATCGTGCCCCTCTCAGAACAGGCCATCGCCATTCTGAAACAGATTAAGGAGATTTCCGGTGATGGTGAACTGGTGTTCCCCGGCGACCATAACCCGTACAAGCCGATGTGCGAAAACACCGTGAATAAGTCACTGCGCCTTATGGGCTGGGACACGAAAGAGGATATCTGCGGTCATGGCTTCCGGGCAATGGCATGCAGTGCCCTGATGGAATCCGGTTTATGGTCGCAGGATGCAGTGGAGCGCCAGATGAGCCATCAGGAACGCAACACCGTGCGTCTGGCTTATATCCACAAAGCGGAACATCTGGAAGCCCGTAAGGCGATGATGCAGTGGTGGTCGGATTATCTGGATACCTGCCGGGAAGCATATGTGCCGCCGTATATCCAGGGTCAGGAAGACGGCCACAAAGCGGCATAATGCATCGGGCATAATAAGATTATGAAAAAAGCCGTATCAGCCTGTGCTGGCACGGCATTATTCATTTAATCTGTAATGTAGAAACGCAGCCATTTTCCGGTTCTATGCCGTTCAGTGAGTACAGCAGGGTCGCGCATTCTCACGCTGCTGTCTGAACCTGCGAACAACCCTGTTTCTGTTATTGGCAGAACGCGTTAACAGAATTTGCCACTGTCAGCTCTCTGGGCAATTTTGGAGGGGCTTCCCAGGCTGAACCTGACACATCAGACAGGCCAGATGAGAAACAGGGCCGCGCTTCTGGCATCATTATCTGCTCTGGTGTTACGATGCTCACCCCGGACAAAATCAGCCTCCGATAATCCAGGGGTGGATTTGTTGCTGGTTTCTGTCCGGGCTCAGGTCAGACGAAATCGTATCCCTGCCAGGGGAGTGGTGAAATATATCAAGAGAAACAATGGACATTTACCGTTATACAGAAAACCTTTCTTTGTTTGTTGAAATAGCAAGATGTGGTTCATTTTCAGCGGTTGCACGCCGCCACGGCGTAAACCCGTCATCCATCATGCGAAAAATTGATATGCTTGAAGCGGTAATGAAAGCCCCCCTCTTCACACGAAGCACCCGTGGCATTCATTTAACAGAAATCGGCGATGCATTGTTTACCCGTGCAGTGGGGGTACTTGAAGCGCTCAATGATATGCGTGATGAAATCGTTTCTTTAAATGAAGAAGTGACAGGGACATTGCGCATCAGTTGTTTGCCGACTTTTGCAAAACTCCATATTTTCCCCTGGCTACCAGAATTCAAATCTCATTATCCTGATGTGGATCTTGTTCTGGATCTTGTTCTGGATCTTACAGAGCAACTTGAAATCCCATCAATAGAACGCCTTGATGCAGCGGTTCGCATTGGTAAACTAAAAAACAGCTCACTGTATGCGACAAAAATAGCGCACCAGACCTGGATTGCCTGTGCAAGCCCTCGTTATATTGAGCAATATGGGGTTCCCGGTGGACCGACTGAACTCCCCGGCCACCATATTCTGGACAAATATCATGATCCACACTCCATTTCATGGAGTCGTATTATCGACACTCAGGGAGGAGAGTATCGCTTATATATGCGTTGCAATGATTTCGAAGCTCTGCTAAAAGCAGCCATTTCAGGATTAGGGATCGTCTTTCTGCCCAACTGGGTTGTGGGACAGGATATTAAAGCTGGCAGGCTGGTCAATATATTTGATGACCCGCAGCAGAAAGTTGACGATATCCATTTTTTGCGTGCGCTTCCCAGAATGACACCCAAACTGGCTGTTTTTTTACAATTTTTGCGTGATAATCTTACGGCTGTTATTTAGTGACTAAATTCGTTCGATGATAACGGCAATACCCTGGCCGACACCAATACACATTGTGCAAAGTGCATAGCGCCCCTTTGTTCTTTGCAGTTGATAGCAGGCCGTCATAACAAGCCTTGCACCGCTTGCCCCCAGCGGATGTCCGAGCGCTATTGCTCCGCCGTTGGGATTAATCCGTTCATCATTAACTTCAATATCCAGTTGTTTCATCACTGCCAGCGCCTGAGCTGCAAACGCTTCATTAATCTCTATCACATCCATCTGGTCGAGGGTGAGTCCTGCCAGTTCAAGAACTTTCCTGACGGCTGAAACCGGGCCAACTCCCATGATCCTTGGCTCTACGCCCGCAACTGCCGATGCCAGAATTCTCGCTTTTGGCGAAAGAGAATATTCGGACAACCCGGTTTCACTGCTGATTAATAACGCTCCCGCGCCGTCGTTGATCCCTGATGCGTTACCAGCAGTGATCGTACCATCTGCTGTCACAACCCCTCTGAGACGGGATAATGCCTCTGGCGTGGTTTCCCGTGGATGTTCATCCTTATTGAAGATAATATTCTCTTTATTTTTCTGAGGTAAGGTGACGGGAATAATCTCATCGTTAAAAATCCCGTTACGATAAGCATCTGATACCCGCCTCTGGCTGGTCAGAGCAAACAAATCCTGTTCTTCACGGGAAATGCCAAACTGGCGGGCAACATTCTCAGCAGTTTCAGGCATGGTATCCACGCCATAACGAGCTTTCATTTCAGGATTAATGAATCGCCATCCCATTGTTGTATCTTCGATGTTCAAACTTCGCGAGAAAGCTTTGTCTGACTTACCTAAAACAAACGGCGCACGACTCATATTTTCCACTCCCCCGGCAATAATAAGATTGACTTCACCGGATTTGATTGCCCGCGCCGCTACCGCAATGGCATCAAGACTGGAGCCGCATAACCGGTTTATTGTTGTACCCGGAACACTGGCAGGCAGGCCAGCCAGCAGAAGAGCCATCCGGGCGACATTCCGGTTATCCTCACCGGCCTGATTCGCGCAACCTAAAATAACATCATCAATATTGCTGAAATTGATGGCCGGATTTCTTTCCATAAGAGCAGAAATCGTCAGCGCTGCAAGATCATCGGCCCGTACAGAGGAAAGGGCTCCACCATAACGCCCAAAAGGGGTACGAACGGCATCACAAATATAGGCATTCATCATATTATTTCCTCTTAAATTCACTCAGGCCAGAGCATCAGTATTTTTATTCGTATTCGCTTGTCTCATATTCAGCAACAGGACAAAACAGGAAAGAATAAATCCCATTACAGTGATCCCGGTCCATCCGTACCGGACACTGATTTCAGCCCCCGCACGGGTTCCGACAGCACCACCGATAAAATAAGAGCACATAAATACTGTATTTAAACGACTCCTTCCTTCTGCGGATAATGCCAGCGCTCTCAGCTGGTTCCCCACAAGCCCTGCCCGTCCTCCGATATCGAGAAGAACAAGAGCAACAATTAACGCAAACAGATAATGAGGAGAAAAGAAGACAGAGATAAAACCCAGTAATGCAATCACACTTCCCACTAATACAACAATACGTGGGCTGTAACGGTCAGCCATTTTCCCTATATAAGGTGTGGCAAGAATCCCGGCAATGCCTGCAAATCCGAAACTGCCGACAATATCACTGCCATAATGGTAAGGTGGTCGCGCAAGTAAAAATGCAAGCCCACCCCATAATGCGCTAAACCCACCAAACATCATTGCCCCACAAAAACATGATAATCTGAGATCACCTTCTTTTATAAAAAAAGTGATAAGTGATTTCAGCAGTAAATGATAGGGGATCTGTGATGCCGCCGTTTTACTGTGTGGTAAAAGTCTGGGAACCATAATAAGCAAAAGAAGATCCAGAGCAGTAGCCACAAGATACATCGACCGCCATCCAAAATAATTGCCAACAAATCCGGACAGGATCCTGCCAAACAGGACACCAGCCATTAATCCGCTCATCACGGTTCCAACTGCACGTCCTCTTTGTTCCGCAGGAGCTATCAGGGATACCATCGGAATGACAATCTGTGCACCAACAGATGTCATACCAATGACAATATTTACAGTAAGTAGCTGTCCAATCGTTTGCGTGAAAGAGGCCGCTGCCGAAGCAGCAGCATTAATGCCCAATAAAATAATAAGAAGTTTCCTGCGTTCAAACCGGTCGCCCAGTGGCACGAAGAAAACAAGACCTGCTGCATAAGACAGTTGTACAAACATCGCAACAGAACCGGCATGTTTTTCATCAACCGCGAAATCTTTTGCAAAGAGTTCAAGCAGGGGCTGATTATAATAAATATTGGCAACAGCAAAAGCACACAGACAAGCCAGTGCAAAATAACTACTTTGTGTTCTTTCCATAAATATCAGACCTGTTTAAGCAGCATTTACAGCGTGAGGTACTGGTAAAAAATCAACTGACTGTAGATACCTTAAATAGGTATCCAGTAATTCGTATCTCAAAGCAGGTAATTTATAGGCCAGGCGCTCAGTCGCCGCCATCGTATTATGGAAATCAAACTTATCAATTTCACGGCCAAACCTGAGGATCTTATCATGAGAGCCATCAACGCCATAAAGTGGAAGAAAACGGAAGAGTGCATTACTTTCATTATCCGCCAGAAGTTTTTTCTGCCAGTCATAAAATTCCGTAGTCTCAATTTTATACCCACGTAAGTTCAGCCATGAAACAATGTCTTCCCAACTGATAAGTCCGGAATAGTTAAACAGATTGAGAACATCTCCCCCTTCTGACATATACCTGGATTGAGCCATGATGGCTGTGGTGTAATCGACAGGAGTGAAATTAATCATTCTGGGGAGAACCGGGGCGTAACCCAGTTGAATACAGCTTTTGATAAACAGCATAAACTGGTTATCGGCAAAAAGCGAAGCACCTGTATGGCTGTGACCTGAAATATAACCGAGCCGGAAAAGATTAACTTTTCCACCCTGATCCTGAAATTTCTCCAGAAGACGCTCAGATTCCCATTTCGAAAGCAAATACCCCATGTCAGAGTTAAGAACGGCATTACCCGGAAAGGCCTCAACATAACGACCATCCTTGTCCTTTTTAGCCGCAGACCCTAACGTTGAAACAAAATTAATGATTTTATCCCGACCTTTCTGAGCGATGCTGATGATATCTGCGACACTGTCCACATTGGGCGCTTTTAGCACTTCATATGGTCGGATGTGATTGACACGTGCCGCAATATGGTGAATAACATCCACCTCTGAACAGAGTTCTTCAAAAGCGGCATCGGATATACCCAGGCGGGGCTGCGTAATATCGCCTTCAATGACTGATATATTGGTTGCCGCTGCCAGTCGTTCATGGCCTGGCACCGAAAATTTTTCAAATGCGGTGAACAATCTTTCCTTTTCATTATTTTTATCCACTTTCCGGGAAAGAATATAAATCCTCCCGATATCTTTATTCTCCAGAAGATCAGCCAGCAGATATGAACCAATGAAACCCGTCGCACCTGTTAATAATACATTTTTCTTGCTGTGCATATCAGAATCCTCAAAACAATTGGGAAGGCACATTTACTCTATGTAACAGTCACTCATTGAGGAATACACAAAACGGGCATAATTGTTTTGCACAGAAAGCAAAACTGAAGTTATTGCTATAAGTACAGGGCATAAGTGAAGAACAACAAAACCTCTCATGTTAAGGGGGGGATATTTTTGATTTACATCAGTATTTAATCGATAATAGAGATGTTAATGAAACACAAAAAAGCGAATATGAGCATGCTTTTCGATTTATGACGAAAAAAATAATGCACTGAGATTTCAGACGATGGTGTTAAGGCTTGCTGATTTTTGGCTTCAATTTCAAAGAAATTGTTAAGCCGTAAAAATAAGCAAGTGGAGCGTGGACAGAAAATTCAGTTCCGGAGGAATTGTTAATTTTCAGGCACCGCGCCCACCTGCGAACATTCGCCCGAAGCGAATTGAGCAGGCCGGGGGGAGCCGCAAAAATTTTGCCGCCCCGGCGAGCAAAAAGGCACGCCCACGTGCCGGTTTTTGTGGGGGGCCTGCCCCGCACACCGTCAAGCCAGGTAATATTTCCCGCCCACGGGGAATATTGCCGACCAGGCGCGACCAACCCCTTTAAAGCAGCGTTCCCGTTTTTTCGCTCCGAGCTCGCGAGGAAAAGAAAAAACAGGCTAAACGCAGCGTCTTAAAGGGGTTGGTCGCGCGTAGCGTGCGACGGTGTGCCGCCTTTGACCCTGGGGGTTTTGGCGCGGCGTCCAGCCACGACATTACCCCCATGTGACATGCAGTAAGGGCGTTCAGCCCGAACGACATGGCACACGCCGTTGCCCGTCATGCGGGCGTTTCAGGGGACGGACGACCACCGGTCGGCTGTTTTCTGAAAGCGTGGATAACGGGCATGACCGCAGGATGCGGGCAACCGGTTCATGGACGTCATCTGTGGGCGTCTCCAGTGGGCGTGGGGTCTGACGTCCATCCGCGACGCCCATAGTCAACGCCTGTGTCAGCATGAAAACAGGTATCCGTGGCGCGTCCGTTTTCGTGGAAAAAACAACACCGGGATTTTATAAGGTTCGCCCTGTCCATTCGCCCCATATCGTGGTCCGAATGAGCGGGGCAATGGCATAGGGCGAACTGCCACGGAAGAGACTTACGGGATGCGCGGGCTCTTTGCCGCCCGCGCCCGCAGCCTGAGAATATTCCGGGTATGAGATGCCCGGAATATTCTCAGGAAAAAAATAATATCTCCTGGAATATCTCTCATCCTGTCCGACCCGATATAAGGCTAAAGCCGCATTCCCTTGCAGCACCTTATGTTATACTCATTTCTTATCCATCAGATAACGGTGCGCTTTAGATGCCGCACTGGCCGCCCTGAAAATATAACGTTTATCGTTTTTCAGTGCCTGCAACCAGGACGCAATATAACTCTCGTGCTGAACCTCGCCTTTAATCCCCAAATCAGCCATCAGAAAAGCACTGCCGAGTTCCGCGCACAATTCCTCGAAAGCGTAACTCTCACTGCCAAATTTCCCTTTCATTTCACGGTCAAGGCGGGCTTTTGCCCCGGTCCAGTGAACCAGTTCATGCAGGCCGGTGGCATAAAAGTTAGCCGCATCGTTAAACAGATGGCGCTCAGGCAGCCAGATTTCATCCGTGGCGGGCATGAAGAACGCATTCTGCCCCTTCTCAATGATTTTTGCACCGCTGCGGCGGAAAAGCGCTTCTGCCTGCGGTAACGGGTCAAACGTAGCGGCGGGGACTTCTGCTCCTGTTTCCTCCGTCACGGGCAGACCGTCAATCTGGTCAAGGTTAAATACCATGAAGGTTTTCAGCATCGGGATATGTTCTGTTTCACCTTCGTCGTTTTCTTTCTCCAGCGTGGTGTAGAAAATAGCGGTTGTTCCGCGCTCCCCCTTACGTACCTGACCGCCAGCGGTCTGACATTGTTTGTATGTCATCCAGCGCGGATCACTGAACCCCTGTTTTGAGGCACTGCACCACAGCAGCATGATATTCATCCCGCTGTAGGCCACGCCGGTAGCGTAATTGGATGGCAGACCAGACATACCCGGTATGCGCTGCCACGGGCAGGACCACGGTTTTACACCCGCTTCCAGCGCTTCAATGATGCTGTCTGTCACGGTCTGATAAATATCAGTCCGGCTTTTCAACCCTTTCGTTTTTGAGGAGCCTGAGTGCTCCAGCGACGATACGCTGGTCGCCGCTACGGGGTTAGGGGCGGTAGTCTGGTTATGCAGGGATATAGTCATGGTTTTTCTCCGTCAGTGGTGTGATTTTCGTCTTCGTATCGCCTGACGGTTCGTTTTCCCGGCGTCGTTCTGGCCCGCAGGGGCGCAGCATGCGTGTACTTCACCCTTGCGGGACGGGTTGCAACGGGAAACGATTAACCGGAAGCAAATACGGGAACGAAAAGCACACGGGAGAAAAATCAGCCCCTGCATAACCGGGCGTAGCACCCCTTACTCCGCAGTGGTGAAACAGGTTTGGGGTTTGGGGTTTGGGGTTTGGGGTTTGGGGTTTGGGGTTTGGGGTTTGGGGTTTGGGGTTTGGGGTTTGGGGTTTGGGGTTTGGGGTTTGGGGTTTGGGGTTTGGGTCGTATGGCTGTTTTTGACTCGTTTCCACTCCTGAGCCGTGTCTGTTTGGTGCTCACTTCGCTACGTCTCAGTTACACCTCTTAAGCTGTTGCTATTAGATCCGTGATACCAGAGTTATTTAGTTAAATTTATCGCATCTGCAGTTCTGATTATATAGTTTGCAAATAATACCATCAGTTAAAGATGATAAATGAAGTTGCAGACAAAGAAATAAATTAAGATCTCCCTATCTTACTGGTAGGGAGAATTCCTCCCGAACTAAGAGTCTTACGTATTTAACTTAAAAATTAATAAATCAGGTCAGGAGAGTTAACCGCCTTGATTGGTGGAAATGGATTAAAGTCTATAGCTTCAAAGTCAACCCGATACCCATGAAACATCCCAAAATCAATACAACCTAACTCATACTGTTGTGCTGTAAAGTATTCTATCGTTAACCATTTCCACTTTTCAAATTTCTCGTCATCAATTTCACTTAAACTCCGGGTAAGACGATCTGGGATCAATATATCTGTATGGTATTTCGCCGTATAGTTTTTAATGGAGAAATTATCAGGAACGTTACCTGGTCGCTGATGAAAAGGGCAGGTGTTTTCAGGATCAATGTTATGCCAACTGGTAGAGCTATCTTTCCCTCCAGCACTGAAACCACCTTTACCTATGGACTGCCATGCCAGTTTTTGTATATGACTGACAGCCGTTTCTAAATCAGGGAACAATCCCATTCGGATAAGATTGTTTGCATAATGTCCAACAGAGTTAATTGAGATAATTGCGCCTCCCGGCACACGGCGATCGTGGTTAGCCGTAAGGTGGGCCGCAGTATGGAAGAAATTTATTCCAGCTTTATAAAGAAACATCTTTCCATCCATTTCCAATGGAGCTGCTTCGGTATAGATAACATCCGTATGTATCGGCGCGTATTCATGGAAGATGAAATTGGATAATTTTTCAAATGCTTCAACCAAAAGATCTGATGGAGCGGCAGTAGCCAGTTCTTTTATATTGAAGAAATACAACACAGCATCGCTTTCTCCTTTAGCGCTGCGTCGTTTCCAGTCATGACGGCAATCCTGAAGATAATTATGAAGATATTCATCTCCTTTTTTCACATCGTTGTCATCGATAACATAAACGGAAATATTGATATGCTGCTTCTTACCCGCTCCTAAGCGCCCCAGCATACACGGTTGAAACCGCTTCACCCAATCGAAAAGAATTTCTTTCTTCTTCTCTTTATCCGGTTCACTAAAAAGAAGCTCATTCGTTTTATCAATATCTTTGCCAAAAGAGTCAAGATCGCTCCTCGGCATGTTACCGAGTAATTCTCTGAGTTCCATATTATTTACCTCGCAGACATTTTACAACATCACATTTTAACTTTCACCCGTCTTACCTGATAATATGCTCATCATGAGCAAAGCAAAGATTGTAATAACACTTCCGGCTATCTGAGTGCCTTCCATCTTTTCACTAAGAAACAGATATGCACCCACGATACCAAAAACAGGCACAAGGTTCAGAAACATCCCGGCCAGTCCCGCACTTATGTGTTTCAATGCGGTTAAGTAAAATGTAAATGCTAATGCATATTGAAAAATTCCTGATATGATAGCAAAAATAACAATACCAATTGATGGAGATGAAACAGAATAGTCGGTAAACAGATATTCTCCAGAAAAAACTATCGTAGTTGCCACAAGTGCAACAATTTGCTGATAAGCCACAATAACAATAGCATCAGCTGCGGCTATAGAGCGTGATGTTAACACCACATACACCGCCGCACTGAACATTCCGGTAACGATCAGTAAATTCCCGATCATGCCGTTACTCATCAATCCTTTTAAATTGCCACCAACAGAAAAATAGAGACCGGACAATATAAATAACGATAGAAAAACAAATAACCCACTGACTTTCTCTTTAAACAATAGAGCTGCAAGCATTACTATAAAAATAGATTCTAAAGATTGCAATAAGGCTGCATCAGAAGCTCTTGTATAAGTTAGTCCTATAAGAACCAGCATATAGGTCAAAAATGGCTCAAACAACCCAAGAGCACTTACTTTTTTTAATGCCCTGATATCCGGAATAGTGATTTTATTGAAGAATATAATGCTCCATATAAATATAACACTTGAGGCAAGCTGTATTAATAAAAGAAGCAGTGGAGGGAAGGATACCAGCACTCCCTTTGACATTACTAAAGCCATTCCCCAGCACAGAGCCGCAAGAATAGCAGACACAACGCCCCTTATATGAACATTTGACATCATTATTCATCCAATATTTTTAAAATTAATAATATCTATTTAAAAGGTTCGGCTGGACAACACTCTTGAGGACAAGAAGTCAGATCACAAAGCCTACAAACTGAATCTGATGTTTGGCGATCTTTGACAGTACCTTCCAGTATTTTTGAAACAAGCCCCAAAAAAACTGTCTGCTCCTGACTACTTAATGGAGAAATGATCTGACCAAGAACCTTATATCGCTCCTGTACGATGCTTTGCATTTCTTCCATGCCTTTATCAGTCAGATGCAATGTTGAGGCTCTGCTATCAGTAGGAGAGCGCTTCTTGTAGACGTACCCCATCTCTTCCAGGCGCTGTACAAGCCTCGTCGCTGCCGACTGCCCCATAGAGAGGGCGGACTCCAGGCTACTAAGCTGGTTAGAGAACAACCCAATTTGAACCAACGCAGATGGATATGATGCATTCATACCAAGCGCCTCATTGGTCGCTGCTGAAACACGATCGGATACCGAGAAACAGAAGGCTCCGAGGATGTTCATCAAGCGCAGGTCTGTCTGGTTCATAAGGGCACACCACCAGTAAGGAATAACAATGTTGATATATATGTATCACTCATGTATCTATTCTGCAAGCCATATCCCTGACGAATACACGAGATTTTTTATCAGCTAACACTTTGTAAGAGTGTGAGGTCAGGTTGGTGGGGATTACAGGTCTACCAGATAGCACTTATGATTAATTGGTGGTCATTCTGGGGGTCTTGACAGCGAGAGAATTCTGATTTAGCTTTTTCATTAGCCAGTTACTGGCAAAGGCGATCCCAGTCAGAGGAGCCAAATTCTTGTTTTCATGCCACTTTGCGAATCCCTATGTGATTCAGATTCAATAGGTTAGCGTGGAAAGTCTTCCCGATGCGTTTCTAGTTTTCCCTCCGCATCGGGAAAAATGGTGGTCAGATTTGGGGTCTTTCCAGTTCGATAACGGAGTGACCCGCATATGTCCCTAAACGACACGAAAATCCGCAACTTAAAACTTCCCGTTACCCCCATAAAACTATCCGATTCACACGGTCTATATCTCCACGTTAAACCTACAGGTTCACGTCTCTGGTACTTCAGGTACTATTTCGGTGGCAAAGAAACCCGCATAGCGCTGGGCGCCTATCCGTTAATCAGTTTGTCGGAAGCACGACAGAAACGTGATGTACTCCGCAAACTACTGGTGCAGAATATCAACCCGGCGCAGCAACGAGCCGCTGAAAAGGCAGCGCGTTCACCAGCAAAGAGTTTCAAGACCGTTGCGCTGAGCTGGCATAAAAGCAACAGAACCTGGTCGGAGAACCATGCCGCTCGCCTGCTTGCCAGCCTGAACAATCATGTTTTTCCGGTGATCAGTAATCAGCCGATAACGGAACTGAAAACCCGACACTTCACTGCCCTCCTGAAAGGTATTGAGGAAAAAGGTTTGCTAGAGGTGGCCTCCCGCGCACGGCAGCATCTGTGCAATATTATGCGTTACGCGGTTCAGCAAGGATGGATTGAAAACAACCCGGCGTTGAATCTGGTCGGCGTAACGGCTCCGCCGGTTAGACGCCATTATCCGGCCCTGCCGCTGGAGCGTCTGCCGGAACTACTGGAACGTATTGACGGCTATCATCAAGGACGGGAATGATCTGTCCTTGATTTAGCGCCCACCTTGTTTTCAAATCAGTCAACGAAAGCGAGGTCACTATGACGAGACAACAATATACCCCAGAGTTCAAGCGCAGGGCTGTAGCGTTACTGCTCGAAAGCGG